>NZ_KE384544.1:0-34525 GCF_000426585.1 Segatella baroniae DSM 16972 = JCM 13447 | reverse complement strand
GACCTTTGTCAATCTCATGAGGAGTTGAACATGACCTTTGCCAATCCCATGAGGCGGTTGAACATGACCTTTGTCAATCCCATGAGGAGTTGAACATGCCCTTTGCCAATCCCATGAGGTAATTGAACATGACCTTTGGTCACCGAGTGGGGTGGGAATCGTTACTTCAGATAACCTTCATATTCGGCATTTGTGGCGCAATCCCACCAAACGGGATAGCTCCAGATGTCGGTGTCGACAGCATGCTTGTTGGCGATGGTCGCGTTCTTCTCGTTGTAAGTAAGCTCCAAGGTTGCGGGAAGTCTCCAACGACGAGGCCAGTATTTCGGGTCTGTCTTGGAGGTTCCTTTGAGCTTGTCGTTGCCTGTGAACATGACACTGCGGTCGAAACCGGGATAGACTACACCGAAGTTGCCGATGTTTCCGGCACTGTAGTTGAAGCGTCGCATGTCGTTCCAGTTCTCGATGCTGCATCCCATGGCCACGTATTTCTGCAACATGATGTCCCGCATGGTGAGTTCCGCCGCGTTCTGGCATACGGCATCGCTGGCCATGTAGGCTGCGATCTTCGCGTCATCCATCGGGAGCATGTCCGGATTCTTGTAGCCTTCTCCCTGCCATGCCGTCAGTTTCTTCTGCATGTAGTCTATGTGTGCCTTGATACCGGCCTTGTAGGCTGCAAGCGCACCAGCCTTGTCACCTTTTCGGAAGAGCACTTCGGCCTGGATGAAGCAGGCCTCATGATAGGTGAACAGTTCAAAGTCGGACACGGGACGGGTCTGGAACGAGCCGGTGGAGCCTACGACATTCTGCGCCATGGAGGCGTTGGAGAAGTACCAGTACAAGTCGGTCTCGTCGCGGGACTGGTTGCCGGTCAGTTTGCTGTTGCTTCGCAGCGTCACATAGGCTGTGTCGCCGGCCAGGATATAGTTGGTGTTGTTCACGTAGACAGCCCCCTTGTTGTAGGTGACGGTCACTTTTCTGCCGTCAACGCTCACCTTGTGGATTTTCTGCATGGCTGTGACAAATGCCGTTTGCTTCTCTGCGTCGGCGATGTCATAGGTCAGCGTGACGTCGGAAGCGGCCCATGTGGGGGCCGTGATGGACCTGGCACCCCCGGCTTGCAGTCTGGCGCATTCTCCGTGGCTGTCGACGGGCTGTGACCGCAGCCATGTATAGTCGGTGACGTTACCGTTTTTGTCAAGCTGGATGTTTGACATCGAAGCAGGCACAATCTTCGTGAAGCGTGGGTCTTCCATAGCTGCGCCACGCATGTTGGTCAACATGTCATAATAAAACTTGGAAATGCGCTGTGTCGTTCCATAGGCGACATAGTCCCAGTTGCCGTTGGTCATCACGGGGTCTTGGAAGAGATAGTCCGTCACGTCGTTGGTCTTGTTGTAGCAAGGCATGACGGTGTTGTCGTCAACGCTTTGCGGCCCTTTCGCCAGGCAGGCGAGAATCTCGTCGGGCTTGAACATGTCGGCTTTCTTCGACAGCTTCAGCAGGTAGCGGGCCTTGAGTCCATAACAGAATTTCGTCCATTTGGCCGCGTTTCCTCCATTGATCATGTCGCCGTCTTTCAGCGGCGTGGCGGTCGTGTTCTGTGTTTTCCCCAGCAGTTCGATGGCCTCGTCAAGCTTGGCGATGATTCCGTTGAAAATCGTTTCGCCGCCGTCGTAGGATGGATTGACCGCTGCCGGGTTGAGGGCGTTGGTGTATGGAATTTCGCCATAGAGGTCTAACATTTCCATGAAGCCTAAAGCGTGGTAGATATTGGCCAAGGCCATGTAATGGTAGGCCCCTTCTTTCTTGGCCGTTTCGTACATCTCGCTGAGGTTGGGGCCCGTTTCGATGAAGAAAGTCTGGTAAGGTGTCGTTGTCAGACCTGCCGCAAAGTTCCATGTCGTGGAGCAGGTGTTGACATTGCCGTTCGAGGAGTAGTACACACCGGCCGTCGAAGCGGTACGGAAGTTGGTTACGCCGGCACTGTAAGTATAGAACTTCTGAATCCAAGGCAGGCGGTTCTTGACGGCTGAACTGGCGTTGCTCGGCGTGTCGGTTGCGTTGTTCACGTTCAGATAGTCGTCACATGAGGTGAAACCCAATGTGAGCGCGCAGCCCAGAATCAATAGATATTTAAACTGTTTCATGATGAGTTCGTTTTAAGGAAAGGTTAGAATGTTAGGTTGACACCAAAGGTGACACTGCGTACTGAAGGAACGCTGCAATAGTCGATACCCGTCGCGCCTGAACCGCCTGTGCCGCCGGCCGTGCTCACTTCGGGATCCATGCCCTTGTAGTTGGTGATGGTGAAGAGGTTCTGACCGGTCAGATTGACTGAAAGACGTTTGATGATATTCTGTTTGCCGATGAGGCGGGAAAGGTCGTAAGTAAGCGAGATGGAACGGAGTTTCAACCAGTTGACTTCCTGAATGAAGTTGTAGGAGTTCTGGGCGTAGTTGCTCCAATATCTCTGAATCATGGCTTTGCCCGAGTAGGTGGTCTTTCCGAAGGTGTACTGCTTGTCGGCTTCATAGGTTTGGGTGTACTCTTCACCCGTCTCGGAATTGATGCCTGAAACGGTGACGGACTGGCGGTCGTTCTGTGTGGTGAGCTTGCTCAAACCATTGTTGACCATGTATTGCTCCGTACCATTGAAGACATCTCCGCCGATGCGGAAGTCGAGCAGGAACGAAAGCGTAAAGTCCTTGTAGCTTAAGGTGTTGTTTAAACCGCCAATCAACTTGGGTTCACGGTTGCCGACGACGTCATTGTCACTTGCGTGTACTTTGTATAAACCGGTCGTTGGGTCTACCAAGAACTTGCCACCTTCTATTTCGGCTTTTGTTTTGTCGTTGTCTACATGCTGATATTCAAACCGTTTACCCACAAGAGCCATGAAGTTGCCACCATTGGGGACGGAAGCAGACTTGACGGTGCCGAACTGCGCGTCGGTGGGATAGAACATGCCGACGCCCTCAAGGAAGGTTCCGAGCGTGCCTCGGTTGTAGGAAAGGTTCAACGTTGTCTCCCACTGTAGGTCTCGCTTGACGACAGGCTTGCCCGTGATGGAGATTTCCATACCCTTGTTGATGACAGATCCCGAGTTGATGGAACTCATGATGTAGCCGTTGGCATTGGAAAGACGAGGTTGGGCAATCTGGTTTTTGGTGGAACTATGGTAGTAAGTCCAGTCCAATCCCAGTCGTCCGTTGAGGAAACGAAGCTCCGCGCCGATTTCCCATGCGGTCTGAATCTCCGGTTTCAGGATGGCGTTGCCTGCGATATAGCTGTTTCCCACACCGATATAGGAACCATAGATCATCGGTGTCGTCAGATAGGTGAGCGTTGCGTACGGATCGGCGTCCTTGCCCACCTGTGCCCAGCTGGCCCTGATTTTACCAAAAGAGAGGATGTCGTTTTTCGGAATCAGCTCGGTGAAAACAAAGGCACCGCTGACCGAAGGATAGAAATAAGAGCGATTGTCGATAGGAAGCGTCGACGACCAGTCGTTGCGGCCGGTAACGGTTACGTAGGCAATGTTCTTGTAGTCGGCCCTGAACTCGCTGAAAATGCCGACCAGTCGCTTGCGTATCGTGTTGTCCTTGAAAAATTGGTTGCTGCTGGCTATGTTGTTGAAACCGATGGCTCCCTCGCTGATGAAATTATATCCCCAGTGGGTTTGGTTCACACGCTTGGTGCTTTCTGCGGTCGTTCCCATCATCAGACTTAGGCTGAAGTCGCCCACGTTCTTATGGAAGTTCGTCATGAAGTTGGTCGAATAGTATTCGTAGCGATGGTCTGTTTTGGCCAGTCGACCGTTTTGGTATATTTCGTGCACGACAGATCCCGGAGCAATATAGGTGTAGGCGTCTGTCGTGTAGTTGTCATAACCCACACGGGCGGAGACATCCCACCAGTCCGTAATCTTGAAAGAAGCGTTGATGGCGCCCGTGAAACGATTGGTTTTGTCGGTCATCTTGTCCTTGTTGATGATCCAATAAGGATTTTCCATGTCGTTGGCCAAGTCCCAAACACCATCGAACAGGCGGTATTTGGTACCATCCTCTTTCACATAATGGCTCATTTGCTCTTGGAGAGGCCAGCTGTAGAGAGCATTCATGGTGCCGGTGCCGCCGCTGCCCCAAAGCCCTCCGGAGGTCAGTGTCTTGTTGGTGCGGGCAATGGAATAGGTGACGTTGGCGCCAAGGGTAAGTCTTCCGTATTTCTGCTCACCGTTGAAGCGTACCGTAGTCTTGTCGTAACCGGTCTTGCGGACGATACCCTGCTGGTCGTAGTTTGACAATGACAGGTAGAAACTCTGATTCTTGGAACCTCCTGATACGCTGATGTTGTTGTCAAGTATCGTTCCGTTGCGGAAGAAATCACCGATATTGTCGTACAAGGTCTCTGTTCCGTCATAGGCTTTGCCCCATGATTCGTAGGTCTGGTCACTGAAAACGCCATTGGTCGTGTAGACACCACGTCCGAATTGCTTTTGTGTTTCGGGCAGCTTGGTGGCCCATGAACCGCTGATTTTGCCCGAATAGTCGACTTTGACAGTCCCCTCTGCTCCTTTCTTCGTCGTGATGATGATGGCACCGTCGGCTGCCCGTGAGCCATAGAGGGCCGCTGCGGCCGCACCTTTCAGCACGGAGATGTCGGCAATGTCCTCGGGGTTGATGTCCATCACACGATTGGAGAATGTCGTTGCGTTGCGGGTCATGCCGTCTGTGCCCGAGTTGCCGATCACGGAGGTGGAGTTGTCATAGATAATGCCATCCACGACAAACAAAGGCTGGTTGCTTCTCCCTTCCGCCGTTGAGTTGGCGCCACGCATGACAATGCTTGCGCCCGCTCCGGCGGCACCGCTGCTCTGGGTGATATTTAGCCCCGGAACCTTTCCCGCCAGCGAGTTGATGACGTTGGTGTTCTTGTTTTTCATCAGTTCGGTGGCCTTCAGGTCGGTTACGGCATAGCCGAGGGCCTTGCGTTCTTTCTTGATACCCATGGCCGTAACGACCACTTCGTCGACCGTTCGTGAATCTTCTTTCAGGTTGATGGTGAGCGTTTTGCCGTTGATGACCTTGATGGCGCGCGTTTCCATACCGATATACGAGACTTCAAGCATACTGCCTATGGGGGCTTCGATGGAGAATTCACCATTGGTGTCGGTGATGGCGCCTTTCTGGGAGCCTCTCACCAGCACGCTGGCGCCGATGACCGGCTCGCCGTTGGCGTCGAGTACTTTGCCTTTCACAACGTTTTTCTGTTGTTGCGTCGTGACCATGCGGGGGCTGTTGTCGGGCCCTGCCGCCTTAACCGAAGGCATGCCACTGCTCAAAAAGAGGGCAGCCAGAAATGTACCGGTAAAGATTGTCTTTGCCGCTACATGGTTTTCTTTGTGGTTTCCATCCATAGTGATGAGGTTTTTAATGATATGATAGGTGTGTAAAAAATATCTTCCAATCAAAAGATATTGGGTTTCTATTCAATGTTTCGGTTGCAAATATGGATAAAAAATAAGATAAATGCAAGTAAAACGCTAAATAATTTTAATAAATAGTAATTCTATTCATTTTTTATTCCTTGTAAAGCAGGTATTTGTGGCGTTGCTTCTTGAAGTTCTCAACGTCACGTTGCCACTTGGCCTTGATGTCCTTGGCGTCATTTCCGGCCTCGATCATCTGGCGGACATAGTCCACACCGATGAGTTTCTCGAAGAACGGGGTGAAGAAGCGGTCGCCGATGTTTAGGTTGCGGTAGGCTTCGACGAGATAACTCAGGTCGAGTCCTTGTCGGCGGACGGCCGCTTCGTCGAGCGACGACAGGTCGCGGCCGTAGCAACGCTTGCCCAGTTGCGGCGGGTTCTTGGCCCCCGGTCGGCTCTCGGGCGTGAAGCTGTAGGCATAGTCCTTCATGGCGGGGTGGCCGAACTGCTGAAACGGCTTGTCGGTGCCGCGCCCCAGGCTCACGTCGGAGCCCTCGAAGTAGCAGAGCGACGGATAGAGATAGACGGAAAGCATATTGGGCAGGTTGGGTGACGGCGCGATGGGCAGCCGATAGAGCGTCCGGTGGGTGTAGTTCCGGCAGGGGATGACGGTCAGTCGGCAGCGTTTGCCGCCCTCCAGCCACCCTTCGCCGTTGGCCATGCGGGCCAGTTCACCGAGCGTCATGCCGTGGACGACGGGTATCGGGAGCGCGCCCACGCCCGATTTGTATTTCATGTCGAGGATGGGGCCGTCCACATAGAAGCCGTTCGGGTTGGGGCGGTCGAGTATGACCATGCGTTTGTCGTGGCGGGCGCACTGGTCCATGAGTTTCACCATCGTAATATAATAGGTGTAGTAGCGCAGACCCACGTCCTGGATGTCGGTCACGACGAGGTCTATCTTCCGCATCGTGGCCTCGTCGGGCACGCCTCCCTTGGCCCCATAGAGCGAATAGATGGGCACGCCCGTCTTCCCGTCGACGCTGCTGCCGACCTTTTCGCCGGCGTCGGCCTGGCCTCTGAAGCCGTGTTCGGGCGAGAATATCGTCACCACATCGACCCCGTTACCCAGCAGGATGTCGAGCGTGTGCCTGTCGCTGACCATGCCCGTCTGGTTGGAAAACAAGGCCACGCGTCGTCCTTTCAGGTGTTTCATGTAGCATTCGGGCATGGCGGCGCCCACGACGACATCGCCCGCACGACCTGTCTGTGCGCATAAGGCCCAGCAGGCCATGATGATATATAAGGTGATTGCTTTCATATCGCGTTTCTGCATTTCATTCTTCACGCTTCGTTTTTCACGCTTCACCTCCTGATACTGCCCGCCACGGCATTGGCCACATAGGACCGCAGGGCCACGCAAGCGCCGCCGTCGCTGGGATGCGCACGGTTGGTGAGGAAAATAATGCTGATGTCGTTCTCCGGATCGATGACGACACTGGTGCCCGTGTAGCCCGTGTGGCCGTAGGTGGAAGGGCTCAATAGGTCGCCGCTGTTGGTGGCATAGTCGGTGAAGATGTCCCAACCGGGCGTGCGACCGAGCGTCGCCACCTGTCGCGGTACGGTGCGCATGCACTTCACGGCCAGCGGGCTGAGGATGCGCCGACCGTTCCATTCGCCGCCGTTTTGCAGGCAGGCGCAGAGGATGGCCACGTCTTCGGCCGACGAGAAGAGGCCCGCGTTGCCCGAGATACCGCCGTTGATGACGCGCGCGATGGGGTCGTGCACCACCCCTTGCAGGCATTTGCCGTCGGGCTGCCGCTCCGTCGGGGCGCAGATTTTGGCCAAATCGGCGTCCGGACAATAGTCGGTGTGCCTCATGCCGAGCACGTCGAAGATGTGCGTCTTGGCGAAGTCGCGCAGGTTCTGGCCCGAGATGGTCTCGATGATGCGCTGCAGCGTGACGTAGTTCAGGCAACTGTATTGGAAGTCGGTCTTCGGTTTGAAGTCGCGGCGGCAGTGCGAGATATAGTCGATGAGGCTGTCACGGTTGGGCGTTCCGTATTTCTTTTTCAGCATGTTGACGTCGGCGTAGGGCGGAAGTCCCGACGTGTGGGTCATCAGGTCGACCACCCGGATGGTCTCCTTGTGGCCCAACGAGTCCTTCCAGTTCTCGAAATTGGGGATGTAAGTGGCCACGGCGTCGGTCAGCCGCAACCTTCCCTGGTCGATGAGAATCATGGCCGACACGGCCGTCGACATCGACTTGCTGCACGAGGCCATGTCGAACACCGTGCCGGTGGTCATCGCTTCCGTGTAGGGAACGACGCGTTTATTGCCGTAGGCCTTGAGATAAGCCAATTTGCCATGGCGTACCACGGCCAGCACCGCACCCGGAATATCCTTGTGGGCAATGGCTTTTTCGATGGCTTTGTCGGCATATTTCAGGTGATTGGCGTCGAGACCGACCGTCGAAGGCGCCACCCGGGGCAGGCCCTGGGCCACGGAGAGGGCGGCCTGCGCAAGGAAAAGAAGGGAGAAAAGAAGCTGTTTCATGCGTATGGGAGTTTACGATTTCTTTCTGATGAGCCACATGCCCGCCATCGTGAAGAGCGCGTTGAAGATGAGAAGCTCGTAGCTGAACTTGTAACCATGGAACCATGCTTCGGAGTTTTGGGCCAGAATGAAGCACAGGATGGGCGAGGCCACGGCCACCAAGGGGATGAAGCGGTCGCGCACCTTGGCTTTGCAGAGTATGCCGAAGGCGAAGAGACCGAGGATGGGGCCGTAGGTGTAGCTGGCCAGGATGTAGACCGCGTCGATGACGCTGGCGTTGTTGAGCAGTCCGAAGACGAAGATGACGGCCGCCATGAGCAGCGCCATGCCGACGTGCACACGCTTGCGGGTGGCGGCCAGCGTGCTTTCATCCTGCTGCTTGTGGGCTTGGCTGTTGCCCAGAATGTCGAGCGTGAACGACGTAGTGAGCGCGGTGAGGGCCGAACCGGCCGCCGAATAGGCCGAAGAAAACAGCCCCACGATGAACAAGACGCCCACGACGACGGGCAGATGGCTGCTCGTGGCCACCGTCGGAAACAGGCTGTCGCCCTTGGCTTCGATACCCACCTTCGCGGCAAACAGGTAGAGCAACACGCCCAACATGAGGAAAAGCAGGTTGATGAAGAACTGACATACAATGCTGACCATCATGTTTTTCTGCGAGTCTTTGTAGTTGCGGCAACTCAGGTTGCGCTGCATCATGTCTTGGTCCAGACCAGTTGTGGCAATCATTGTGAAGATTCCGGCCAGGAATTGTTTGAAGAAATAGCGTTTGTCGTTGATGTCATCGAAGAAGAAAACCTGACTCATGCTGCTGTCGTCGATGGCTTTGAGCATGCCGTTGAAGCCCAGGTCGAGCTGGCCGGAGACGTAATAGATGCACAAGCCCACCGAAAGCACCAGGCAGAGCGACTTCAACACGTCGGTCCAGATGATTGACTTCACGCCACCCCGGAACGTATAGAGCCACACGAGGAACACCGTGAGGACGACATTGAGCAGGAACGGCAGTCCCAGCGGGTCGAAAACGAGCAGTTGCAACGTCAGGCAGACCAGGAACAGGCGCACCGACGCGCCCAACATCTTGGAGATGAAGAAGAACCAGGCCCCCGTCTTGTACGACTTCAGGCCGAAACGGTCTTCCAGATACTGGTAGACCGACACGAGGTTCATGCGGTAGAACAGCGGTATCAGGATGAAGGCGATGACGAACTGGCCCACGACGAAGCCCATCACCATCTGCAAATAGGAGAATCCCTTCTCAGCCACCATGCCCGGAACGCTCACGAACGTGACGCCCGAGATGAACGAACCCATGGTGGCGACGGCCACCACCCACCATTTCGACTTGCGGTTGCCGACGAAGAAGCCGGCGTTGTCGGCCTTGCGGCCTGCCAGATACGACACGGAGAAGAGCAACAAAAAGTAGGTTGCTATGGTGATGATGATTGTCAGTGTATTCATGTGAGGTTGTTGGTGTATGAAATTTCGTGTAATTCAGGTTCTATGGCAGATAGTCAATGGCGATGTCCCACGACCATTGGTCGAAGTAGAGGTTGCCACCGTCCCATTCCACCTCGCCCCTTTGGAAGTCGACGGTCTCGCTGCGGGGATGTTTCTTCCGGCCGTCGACGGCCTTTCCGTCCGCGTCCTTGCCCGAAGGGAAGAACGGTTGGCCGTAGTCGTCGTTCACAATCATGCGCCATGAGTCGATACCGCCCAGGAAAAAGTAGCGTTCGGCGTCGTCTTTGGCATAGGAAGGAAGCCCGAACGACTGGTCGACAGGCACCCAGCCCACTCCCTCGAAGTAGGCTTCGCACCAGTCGTGGAGGTTGTCGTGGCCGGGGTGCATCATGAAACCGCTCTGCCAATGCGTGGGAATGCCGCTCAGCCGGCACAGCGTCATGAAGAGCAACGTCACCTGGCCGCAGTCGCCATGGCGGTTTTCCACCACGTAGCTGGGGATGTTTTCAATTGTCGAATACTCGCGCGCCGAGGCCCACGGATAGTTTTCGGCGATGTATGTGAAGATGTGCCGGGCCTTCAGATAGGGGTTCTCCACGCCCCGTGTCAGGCTGTCGGCCAACAGGCGGAGCCGTGGCGTGAAGACGACATGCCGTCCGTCTTCGCCCGTGAACCGCCTGTAGACGTCGCTTCGGTGGTCGTAGGGCTTCACGTCGGTGGCTTTCAGTCCCCGGTATTCGCCGCTGACGGTGTATTCAAAGGTCTCCCGGAACACCGTCGGCAGTCCCTGCCGGGCCACCTGTTCCATGTAGACGGCCGAGTGTGAGTCAGCCGGCGGGCTGATGTGGGCGGGCATTGTGGAATGGATGAGCTTCACGTCGCGCTGGCGGTTGACGTCGCGTCGCGGGAACGGGAGCCAGCAACGCACCGTCTTTCCGGCCGGTACGGCGTCGGTGTTCACGGTTAGCGTGTAGGTCACTCGCATGCGTTTGGGTTGTGCCAGCCATCCCGTTGACTTGTCGGCAGTCCGCATGATGGCCGGTATATTCTCTCGGTCTACCTCTTCGTAGCCGTCGTGGTAAGGTCCGTCCTTGGCCTCCTTGATGCGCCGACAGGCTTTGTCGATGCGGAAGAGGTTGGGCGCCGCGTTGTGGAAATAGCGTTTCCGGCCGTCAATCGTCATGGACTCCAGCGCACGGCTCCGCTCCCAGGCGTCCAACTGTGCGTCGGTCACGTCGGGAATATACCGCCGGATATACGCCTTCACCTCCTCCCGACTCTTGTTGAAGTCGACGAGCAACCGATGACGCAAGTCCTTCGGACAGCCGTCCGCTTGCGCCCTTGCGCCCGACACGGCCATCATCGCCACGAATAGAAATGTCAGTTTTCTCATCATCTTCTTCTGTTTGCGTTGTAAACCATTGACAGCTTCCCCAAACCCATCACCTGAGCACGACGCCAATCCCCGGCCGGTCGGGCAACGCAATCTTTCCTTTCACCACTTCCATGCCCCGGAAGCGGTCGTTGCTGATGAGCAGGTTGCCGTCGAGGTCGGCAAAGTCGACGGCGGGGGCCAGTTGGGCGGCGGCACTCACGGCACACGACGTCTCGGTCATGCAGCCCACCATCACCTTCATGCCACGGGCGCGGGCGTAGTTGAGCATTTTCCAGGCTTCGCGCATGCCCGTACACTTCATCAGTTTGATGTTGATACCCGTGTAGGCGCCCTCCACGTCCTTGATGTCCTTGAGCCGTTGGATGGCCTCGTCGGCAAAGATGGGCAGCGGACTGCGCTCCGTGATCCAGGCGATGTCGTCCTTGCGCTCGCGTGCCATGGGCTGTTCCACCATCACGACGCCCTTCTCCTTGAGCCAATAAATCATGTCGAGCGCCTGTTGGCGGTCTTTCCAGCCCTGATTGGCGTCGACGGCAATCGGCAGGTCGGTCACTTCGCGGATGGTGTCGATCATCTCCTTGTCGTTGTCGCGCCCCACCTTCACCTTCAATATATTGAACTTGTCGGCGCACTCGCGCGTCTTCTGCCTGACCACCTCGGGCGTGTCGATACCGATGGTGAAGGTTGTGGAGGGTGCCTTGGCCTTGTTCAGCCCCCATATCCTGTACCACGGCGCGCCCAGGAGCTTGCCTACCAGGTCGTGCAGGGCGATGTCGACGGCCGCCTTGGCCGCCGTGTCGCCCGGCGAAAGGCTGTCGATGTAGGTGAGGATGTCCTCCATTTGGAACGGATCGTTGAACCGGCTGAGATCTACCTTGCGCAGAAACGCGCTCACGCTCTCCACCGTCTGCCCCAGATACTGCGGCATGGAGGCCTCGCCGTAGCCCGTGACGCCCTCGTAGCTTATCTCCACCTGTACGTCGGGCGTGGAAGTGCGGGAGTAGGACGCCACGGTGAAGACGTGGCGCAGCTTCAGTTCGTAGGGAAAGAAGCGCAGTTTCAGCCGCCCGGGCTTGGCTTCCTTGTTGATATTGAACAGCGGCAGGGCGAACTTGGTCAGTGCGTCGGCCTTCGTTACGGCCAACGCCGAGCCAATGGTGGCCAGCGTGGCCTTCTTCAGAAAATCGCGTCGAGTGGTCATGGTTTCTCTTTATTTGAAAAATTCATTGTTGGCTGTGGTCATGATTCCAGGCTCCCTGTCGACAGCGGGCAGGATGCGCTGTGCCCAGAGCAGGCGGTTGAGGTCGTACTCGTCGTACTCCTTGTCGGCCGGGTCGAAGCTGCTCACGTGCACCCAGCCCAGCGAGTGGATGAATTTGCGGTTGCCGATGTACATGCCCACGTGCGACACGTGGGCCGGTTTGTCGTCTGTGGCCTTGCGCCCGAAGAACACCAGGTCGCCGGGGATGAGGTTTCCGAAGTCGGAAGCAATCTCCAGGTGCTGTCCCACCTGCGCTTGTTGGCGGGCGTTGCGGGGCAGGATGATGTCGTGCGCCAGCAGAATGTTGCTCACGAAGCCGCTGCAGTCGCAGCCCTTGGTGCTGTTTCCGCCCCACATATAGGGTATTCCGTTGTATTGCATGCCCGTGGCGATGATGCTTTGGGCGTCGCGTTTCACGTCGCGGAGCCAGCGGTCGAGCGGCATGGCGTCGGCGCGGGCCACGTAGCCCTGCCGTCCGTCGGGATATTCCACCTTGTAATATCGTCCTTTCCGGCCCTTGAGGAGCAGGCGGTTGTTGCGCACGAGGTCGCCCACGAGCTGCGACCGGCTGTCGGGACGCTCGCAGACAAAGCCGTATTGCGTGGTGACGACGACCTGTGGGCTGCGGTTCCAGCGCGTGAGTTGCGCGCGCGTCATCTTCTGGAGCGAACTGTGGAGCACCCAAGCCTGGTCGCCGTCGGGCGTCTGCACCTGCAACCAGGTGCCGTCTTGCAGGATTTTGACCGGTTGGCCGAGCCACCCCTGCGTCTCCATGCCCGCGTCGTAGTCGCCCGCGACGCGCATGTTGCACACCGAAACGTTGACCACGGCCCATTCGTATGCCCCCGATGAGCGGGCATGCAGTGTGAGATGGATTGCTAAAAAGAAGGAAAACGCCAGGAAAAAGCGGGCTTTCCTTGCCAAAAAACGATTGTGTTTCATCCGTATAGAAAGAATGTAGGTCACAAATGTAAGTAAAATAGCTGTAACTTGTTGCTTTTTCTTCCTTTTTTTGACATAATGTTGTAATTTTTCATGCGAGGAATGGGGCGAATCGATTCAGAAAGTGTAAAGTAAACTTGTGTCGAGAGTGTAAAGTAAACGGTGTCAGGTCGGTTCATAGGAGCATAGCCATGGTGCACTGCGCCTGCAACCGCATGTACTGTGCATACAGCTGTCTGTACTCCACCTGCAACCGCCTTGGCGGTTGGTCTGTTTGTAGGGGAGGGTTGCGAGCGCAGCGAGCTACCCTGCCTGGCCAGTGACAGAGAAAGCTAGGCCGAAGGTCTTGGTCTTTTTACGTTTGTGGTGGATATTACTGGGAATATGGGGGTGAGCCGTCGGAATAGCCAATTGATTTTTGAAGCATGTGGAGGCACGAGCTGCAAGGGCGATATGCTGGTCATGGTCGCCGCCGACTGCCCCTTGATGGCGGGAGCACAGGCTTGCGTGCCAGCACCCGAGGCCTTCGTGCGGGTGTTGAAGCCGGCGGCTTCACCTCTCCGTAACCCCGGTCATGCCGCAGGATGACCGGGGGAGGTGTGCCCGCCATCCATCCGTCGACCCTGGAAGGGTCGCCCACCATCATCACGACTGTCTTTGGACGACCCTTCCAGGGTCGATTTCCGCTTGATCTTCTATCCCCTGGTCACTCCGCTTCGCAGAGATGACCAGGGGTTATCGAGCGATGAAGCCTCCGGCTTCACTTCCTGCGCACCCTGCGACAGGCATTTCTTGATACCCAATGGTTCATTGCACCATGACCATATACCAATGAACCGATTTGGGATAAAAGGACCAAGACCTTCGGCGTAGCTCCCCACCACCAAAGCTTAGGCAGGGTAGTTCGCTTCGCTCGCAACCCTCCCCTACAAAAAGACCAAGACCTTCGGCCTAGTTTCTTGCCGCCACGTCCCAAACAGGGTAGCTCGCTGCGCTCACAACCCTGCTCTGCAAAAAGACCAACCGCCAAGGCGGTAGTGCGCAGTGCACCATGGCTATGCTCCTATGAACCGCCTGACACCGTTTACTTTACACTCTTGACACAGTTGAAATTACACTCTCGGTTCAGTTGAAATTACACGACCGTTCAGGCTGGTGCACGGTGGCCAAAGTGCTGGCCATCAACGTCGCGACTTCCATCAGAAAGGGCCGGTTGGGCGGCAGTTTGCCGACCGCCGAGCTTCAAACAGTGCGTTGTGGCGCGATGAAAGCGGCTCCATTACAAGTCAATCGGGCTGCGATCAATGCGTTATAAGGCCGCAGTTATGGCATAACCGTGCAGTGATGACACGATGATTGCATGGCGATTGCACGATAACCGCACAGCGATTATCGTTGTAGAGGTGGTGGGTTGTAGGAGTGTGGGGATGAATGGTCGGCCTAAGGGGCTTCTTCGTCTGGCAAACCTAATGCACTTTAGGCTCGTCAAGGCCCTTTAAGACCACCTGAAAAAAAATCGGAAGCCACGAACGCGTGGCTTCCGATTTAAGTTTTTGTCGTGTTCTCGCTTACTTGTCCTCAATCAGGCATTCGCCCGTCATGTCGGCAGGCTGTTCCAAACCCATGATGTGGAGCAGCGAGGGGGCCACGTCGGCCAGTCGTCCGTCCTTCACCTTGGCCGAATTGTTGTCCGTCACATAGATGAAAGGCACCGGATTGAGCGAGTGGGCCGTGTTGGGCGTGCCGTCTTCGTTGATGGCGTTGTCGGCATTGCCATGGTCGGCGATGATGATGGCCTCATAGCCGGTGGCCTTGGCGGCCTCGATTACCTCCTTCACGCACTGGTCTATCGCCCAGACGGCTTTGGCAATGGCGTGGTAAACGCCCGTGTGGCCCACCATGTCGCCGTTGGCGAAGTTCACAACGATGAAGTCGTACAGGTCTTCCTTGATGGCCGACACGAGCTTGTCCTTCACCTCGAACGCGCTCATCTCAGGCTTCAGATCGTAGGTCGCCACCTTCGGTGAAGGCACCAGGATGCGGTCTTCGCCCTCGAAAGGAGCCTCGCGGCCGCCATTGAAGAAGAAGGTGACGTGGGCATACTTCTCTGTTTCGGCCGTATGTAGCTGCCGCTTGCCCAGTCGGGACAAGTATTCGCCGAGCGTGTCCTGCACATTCTCTTTCGGGAAAAGCACGTTTACGTCCTTGAAATTCGGGTCGTAGGGCGTCATGCAATAGTAATGCAAGTCCTTCACCGTGTGCATGCCCTCTTCAGGAAGGTCCTGTTGCGTGAGCACGGAGGTGATTTCCTTGGCCCGGTCGTTGCGGAAGTTGAGGAAGATGACCACGTCGCCTTCCTGGATGGTGCCGTCGACCTTGGCGTTGTTGATGGGCTTGATGAACTCATCCGTCACGTCCTCGTCGTAGCTTTCCTGCATGGCCTGCACCATGTCGGTGGCCTGTTTGCCCTTCGCCTCGACGAGAAGGTCGTAGGCTTCCTTCACGCGGTTCCAGCGTTTGTCGCGGTCCATGGCGTAGAAACGGCCGACAATGCCGGCGATGTGGGCGTCGTTCTTGTCGCAGCAGGCCTGCACCTGCTCGATGAATCCCTTGCCGCTACGCGGGTCGGTGTCGCGTCCGTCCATGAAACAGTGGACGAACACCTGGTCTTTCAGGCCGTATTCCTTGCCGATTTCTATGAATTTGAACAGATGGTCGAGGGAGGAGTGGACGCCGCCGGTGGACGTCAGCCCCATGAGATGGAGCTTCTTGCCGCTCTGTTTGGCGTAGCTGTAGGCCGCAACGACGCCCTCGTTCTTCAAGATGGAGCCGTCGGCACAGGCGCGGTTGATCTTGACAAGGTCCTGATAGACCACGCGGCCCGCGCCGATGTTGAGGTGTCCCACCTCGGAGTTGCCCATCTGGCCGTCGGGCAGGCCCACGTTTTCACCGCTGGCCTGGAGCTGTGAATGCGCGGAAACCGCCGTCAGATAATCTAAATATGGAGTTGGCGTGTTGTAAATAACGTCACCCTTACCGTGCTTGCCGATTCCCCATCCGTCGAGAATCATCAGAAGTGCTTTCTTTGCCATAATAATAATCTCTAATTGTTGTTATATATCCCACAAAATTACGATGAATCAATGAGATGGCAAAAAAATGGTTTTATTTTTAATAAACTTTACTGATGGAGCAGCTGTAGTGCCTGGCGCGGCGCCAAGGCGTCGGTCACCTTCTCGGTCAGCGTGCCGAGCTTCACGGCAGCCTGCGCCTTGATGTTCTCCACGTTTTCACCGAAGAGGAAGGTGTAGGTTCCGGCGTCGCCTTTCCACTGGTCGCCCGCCTCGTCGAAGCTCGTGAGCAACCGTCTGGGCACCGTCATCCGCAGCGTCTGGCTCTCGCCGGGCTGCAAGTCGCGTGTCTTGGCGAAAGCTTTCAGCTCCTTGGCTGGCTTCTCGCAGGCACCCTTCGGCGCTTTCACGTAGACCTGGGCCACCTGTTTGCCGGCCGTCTTGCCCACGTTCTTCACCGTGATGGTCAGTTCCACGTTGTCGCCGGCGACTTTGGCGGTCGGTTTGCTCATCTCGAAGTCGGTGTAGCTCAAGCCGAAGCCGAAGGGATAGGCCACCTTGCGCTTGAAGGTGTCGAAGTAGCGGTAGCCCACGTAGATGTCTTCCTCGTGGTTGGTGAAGTTGACGCCGGGCATGTAGCCGCCGTAGAGCTTCTCGGTGAGATTGTAGTATTCGGGGTCTTGCGGGAAATTCTTGGTCGAAGGCACGTCGGCCGCGCTGATGGGCCATGTCATCGTGAGGCGACCGGAGGGGTTGGCCTTGCCCGTGAGGACGTCGGCCACGCTGTTGCCGCCCTCCTGTCCGGGCTGCCAGGCCACGAGGATGGCGTCGACGCGGTCGCGCCAGGAAGCCGTTTCCATCACGCTGCCCGAGTTGATGATGACGATGACGGGCTTGCCGGCGGCGTGGAAGGCGTCGCTCACCCGGGCAATCATGGCCTTTTCGTGGTCGGTGAGGTTGAATTCGCCTTCAATTTGACGGTCGAGGCCTTCGCCGGCCTGGCGTCCGATGGTGATGATGGCCGCATCGGCAACAGCCTGTTCATGGTCTACGCAGCGTCGGGTGATCTCTATCTCGTCAAGCTTGGGCTGTCCCTGGTTGAGGAACCACATCTCCGGGTTCTTGTCGGCCTTCAGTTTCGCCTTCGCGTACTTCACGTAATGCTGGTAAATCTCGGTCAACTGGGATGTTGTAGTCACGCCGACATTCTTCAATCCCTGCACCATGTCCACCACGTAGGGCACGTTGACACAGCCCGATCCCAGGCCGCCGGAGAAGAAGTCGTAGGAGTTGACGCCGAACAAGGCCACCTGTTTCAGGTTCTTCACGGGCAACACGCGCTCGCCGCCGACTGTGAGCGGTTCGTTCTTGAGCAGCACCATGCCTTCGGTGGAGCTTTGTCGGGTGATTCGGGCATGGGCTTTCACGTCGGGTTGGTTGCTGTAGGCGTAGCCTTTGAAGCGCGGCGTCTTCACGATATACTCCAACATGTTGCGCACGTTGCGGTCTACATCCTTGATGTCGAGCCGTCCTTGCTTCACCGCCTGCACGATGTCGTCCACCTGGGCGGGATAGCCCGGCATCATCAGGTCGTTGCCGGCAGCCACCTCAAGCTCCGTGGGCAGGTCGGAACGCTTGCCGATCCAGTCGGTCATGACGATTCCATCGAATCCCCACTCGTTGCGGAGCACGCTGGTGAGCAGATCTTTGCTGCCTTGGGCATACTGACCGTTGATCTTGTTGTAGGCCGACATGACGGTCCAGGGCTTGCTTTCGCGCACCATCATCTCGAAACCGCGCAGATAGAGTTCGCGCAAGGCCCGCTTCGACAGGCGTTCGTCCACACGGGTGCGGTCGCTCTCCTGCGAGTTGACGGCAAAGTGCTTGGCGCTGACGCCCACGCCCTGGGTCTGAATGCCCTGCACCATGGCCGTGCCGATGAGTCCCGTCACGACGGGGTCTTCGCTGTAATACTCGAAGTTGCGGCCACAGAGCGGACTGCGATGCAGGTTCATGCCCGGGCCGAGGATTACATCGACCCCATACTCCAGTGTCTCGTTGCCGATGGCCTTGCCCACTTGGTAGACCAGGTCGGTGTTCCAGGTCGACGCCAGGCATGTGCCGACGGGAAAGCCCGTGGCGAAGAAGGTCTGTGTGGTGCCATCGCGGTGGGCGTCGATATGCACGCCGGCAGGGCCGTCGGCCACGACCGTGGCGGGAATGCCCAACCGGGGGATGCCCACCGTGAGTCCGGCGGCCCCGGCCACAATCTTCTTCTGATGGCCCAGCATGGCTCCCGAGCCTACAAAGCCGTCGTTGCCGCCGCCCGTCAGCAGCTGGGCTTTCTCTTCCAGCGTCATGGCGGCTATCACTTCACTGATGTTGTCCGCACGTAGTTGCGGCGCGTTCTGTGCATTCATTGTCATGCTTGCAACAAGGGCCAACGCCCCGATGATCGTTTTCTTCATTTGTTTTGTTTAAGTAGATATTGAAAGATAGTTGTAGATGGTTTTCAGATTAGTCGGATAGGTCTTGTCTGTCCTCCGAGGCAGGCTGCGTCGTGTCGAAGTAGGCTTCCAGTTCGGTCATGGCACTGCCGGCGTCGTTGGCAAGGTCTTTCACGACGACGCCCTTCTCCAGCAACAGGATGCGCGTGGAGATGTCGGACACGACGTTGAGATTGTGACTGGAGAGGATGACCGTGGTGCCTCGTTCCCGGCATTCGCGCTCGATCAGCTTGGAGATGAGAATCTGCGACGACGGGTCGAGGTAGTTGAACGGTTCGTCGAGGATGAGCACGCGCGGCTGGATGAGCATGGCGCCGATGATTCCCACCTTCTGGCGGTTGCCTTCGGAGAAGTCGCGCAGGTACTTCTTCGTGCCGAGAATCTCGCCGTGCATCAGCTGTTCGAAACCTGCAAGGCGCTGGTGGATGGTCGCTTCGTTCAATCCATATACCTTGCCGATGAACGCGAAATACTCTTCGGACGTGAAAAAGTCGATGAGGAAGCGGCCGTCGATGAACGAACCGGTGAATGTCTTCCAGTCGTCGCTTTCGTTGACGGGCTGTCCGTCGTTTTCCACTTGCCCCTCGTCGGCCTTGATGAGGTCGAGGATGAGGCGCATCAGCGTGGTCTTGCCGGCTCCGTTGTTGCCCACGAGGCCGATGAGCTGGCCGTCACGAATGGTCAGCTCCGGAATGTCTATCACGGTCTTGTCGCCGTAAACTTTCTTGAGATGGGATATCTGTATCATAGGAAAAACGTTTTGTCACTCTCCGAACTTCTCCATCCGCTCATACCGCCGGGCCATGAACTTGTCCGCCACATGCTTGGTGACGGGGCGATGCACGGCTATCAGGCAGATTCCCGCAAGCGAAGTCAGCCATTCGGCCACGACGGCAGGAAGCAACGCGTAGGCCAGGGCGAAGCCGGCCATCGGCACCAACGACACGAAAGAATATACATTGATGGACATGTTGGCTCCCTGATAATTGAAGAACGCCGACGAGAAGACGTCGAGACGGGTGGAAAAGAGGCAGCTGGGCAGCAGCAACAGATTGGTGCCGATGGCCAGCAGCGTGGCGCTGCACAGGAATCCCAGGCTCCACTTGCCCATCAGCAGCCCGGGAACGAGCAGCAGGAAGACCAGCAGATTGATGAGCATATAGAAATAAAACTTGTTGAGCAGCAGCCGATAGACCGACACGGGTTTGCTCATCAGCCCGTGAAAGAAGTTGGCTTCCACGCCGAACACCCACATCCCCAGGATGATCGACGGGAAAGCGACCGAGAAATACATGTAGAAAGCCATGAACCCATGGTCGAATCCGCTGTCGCCGCCGAACGTGGAGGACTGCAAATAGATTTGCGGCACAAAGATGACGAGGCCGTATATCAAGCTCTGGCGCAGACGCTTGGCCCGCAGCAGGCTGAGATATTCCAGACTCAGGAGCGACACCCGTCCCATGCTGCGCACAGAAGAGGCTTGGTCTTTGTGGTCGTTGTAGGCGCGCATGGCGCACAGATAGCGGTAGAGCGTATAGATGGCGAGGCCGGACAACGCCGTCATGCCCAGCATGTGAACCACGGCTCCAAGGCCCATGAAGCAGAACGCGTAAAGGGTCAGGACGAAAAGATAGAAAAGCATTCCCACCCAGACGGCCAACTTGCCGGCCCAATCGTCGGCCTTGCGCAGGCAGGTGATGGCGAGACCGTCGGCCACCGACAGCGTCCAGGTCATCAGCGTGGCCAGCAGAGCGTAGCCCACGGGCATGAATATCAGATAGACCGGCAGCATGACGAGCGGCACCATGTAATTCCAGTAATCAAGCAGGTTGGAAAGGATAAGGAATTTGTTCCATGTGCGCTCCGTGATGGGTTTCGATTTCAGGTAGTCGTCCATGATGGCGGCGTCCTGCTTCATCATGAGTTTCATCATGAAGTCGGACAACACGACGGCCAGTCCCATCGCTACGGCAAAGCGTTCAATCGACAAGTCGGCCATCTGTTCCTGCACGGTGCTGCCCCCGCCCACGTAGAAATCAATCAGAAAGCAAGCCATGATGAAGAGTATATAGATAAAAATGCCCATCTTCTTCCAATTGAAGGTGCGCCGGGTCTCTATCCACCATAGTTCGAGAAGTATCTTCAACATAAATTACACTTCATGAATTAGAATGTTGCAAAAGTAATACATTCTTTTGAAAACAGCACCGGATGTGAAAGGTAAAAAGGTAAAAAAGGTAAAAGTGAAAGATAAAACATAATTCCTGGGCGGGAACGTGCAGGGAAGGATTCATGACACAGCCCATGTCGGGTGTAAAAAAAGGGAAGCCTGCTTCACTGCTGGCTTCCCTGGAATAGAGAGAATTGAAGATTGGCCCCCATGGAGCCAATCTTTTATTCTATAGTTTCTGATGAATCCGCAAGTGTTTCACTTGCCGCCAGCCCACCATACCGGGTTGGTGAAGATGTACATGCCGGCATCGTTGCCGGAGCCGAAAGCTGCCGCTACATTCGGATTGGACACCACGTCGCTGTCGCCGTAGGGCAGACGCAGTGGCCAGCGGTTGGCTCCAGCCGACACGTTCTTGGAATTGGTGAGTTCCACCGGATGGCTGCCGTCTACAAAGCGGCAACGACGGATGTCGTTATAAGTCTCCAATTGCTCGTCACGGGCCTGGGCTATGTACTTCTGGATGAGGATTTCCTTCAGTGGGTTGGCGCTAAAGCGGGCGGCAATAGATGTGAGATAGCTGCTCACCTGCTCATTGGTAATGGCGAACTCATCTCCCAGTGCCGGACCGCCCGTTGCGAGATAGTCGGCGATGGAAGCCTTTACACCTTCCTCGAAATCGCTTTTGGCGTCCTGTCCCAGTCGTGCCTTGCCTTCGGCCAGGATGAAATAGAGTTCAGACTTGCTGAAAAGGTGCAGATAAGCGGCACCGTTCTCCAACCAGGCAGGCGCGTTCAGCTGTCTGTCCAGCTGCGCCTGTGCGTCGTTGCCAGGTTCGCCAAGGATATTGGCACCAAACATGTCCACATTGTAGATGGACTCACGTGGGTCGTTGCGTTCTGCAAGGAGCTTGTCCATCGTTGTTGTAGAGCCGATGTAGTGGCGACTCCACCAGTAGGCTGACCATGAGTTGTCGGACGTCTGTCCGTTGAAGATGGATAGCTTGCACTCCGTGAAGCCGGTTGCGATGGCGGCATTGGCCTCGTCCACCACCTGCTGCAACAGGGCGTTCGTCTTGTTCACGCCATAGGTGTGGAGCAGGTAACGCGCTTTCAGGGCGTGGGCGAATCCTTTCCAAAGGTTCAGCTTGCCCTTGAAAAGAAGGTCTTGGTCGGCTGCATGACTGCCGCCTTTGTCCAGGTTCTTCTGCGCCTCGTCCAACAGATTGAAGATGTGGTCGTATATATCCTTCTGGCTGTCGATTTTTGCATTGACACCGGTGAAACACTCCTTGTAGGGAATGTCGCCGTGAAGGTCGGTCAGCACTCCCCAGTTGAGTGCCTCCAATACTTGTTCAATGCCCAGAATGTCGTATTGATTGGCATTGACTCCTCCCTCGGCGCACTTCTTGCTGATTGCAATCAGGTTGTTCAGATTCAGATAGGTGTTGTTCCACTCGTTGTTGAAGGTGGAACTGCTTGCCGTCTCGCCCATTTGGCGAAGTTCGGTGTTCTTCAGCTGGTTGTTGCCCGTTCCGAAGAGCTGCTCGGTATAGGAGGAGACATACCAGGCATAAGAGCCGCACAATGTCGAGTAGACGGTGGAAACCTCTGCGTCGGTGATCTGGAACTTAGCGTCCACGACGTTCACGCTCGGGTGTCGCTGGTCTTTGTTGATCGAATCCATTTGGTCTTCAGAGCAGGAAGCGAACACCAACGACGCTAAAGCGACACCAAAAATATATTTCATTTTCATAATTGCTTGTCTTTACGTTTATAAAACTGTTAGCATAACTTAGAATGTAATCTTCAAGCCACCGCCAAAACTTGACGTGTTGGGCACCGAGAAACGTTCAAAGTAACCACTCATGTTGCCGTTGCCCTGCGAACTTTCGGGATCGAGATTCGGCATTTTGGCCCATACGAGTACGTTGCGTGCAAAGCCATAGACGGAAAGGTCGATGCCGGCAAACTTCGGGAACTGGTAGCTCAGCGTTACGTCGCGCAGTTTCAGATAGCTCGTGTCGTAGATTCCCGCCTCTGTCACGTCGTTGTAATACTGATAGTATTCCCTCTTGCTCACCTCTACGGTGTTTTTCTTGCCGGTGGCCTCGTTGATACCTTCGGCGACCATCGTTCCCTCATGGTAGGGAAGGGATTCTTTTGAAACGCCAAAGTAGTTCAGAGTGAGGTTTGTGCCGCTGTACATGCAACCGCCTTTCTGCCAATCCATCGTGGCGGCAAGTGACAGCCTCTTGTAACGGGCGTGGAGGTTGAAGCCCATGTTGAAGTCGGGTGTGCATTCACCCACATTTACACTGCCTGCCGTTTCCTGTGGCCGGCCTTTGGCGTCGAGCAGCAGCTGCCCGTCTTCGGTGCGCTTGAAGGCCGTTCCGTAGATGTTGGGATAGGTGTAGCCTGCCTGTGCGCGGACTTGCGGTTGTACGAAGCCGCCGAGCATGATGCTCTGGACGCCTTCGGCAAGTTTCTTCACCTTGTTGGTGATCTTGGTGAAGTTCACGCCGAAGTCCAGACCGTAGTCGGAATGGTCAAGGATGGTCGCGTTCAAGGAAAGCTCGTGTGACCATGTCGTCATCTGTCCGGCATTGGTGCGGAGATATTGGTAACCCGTTGTGCCGGCTGTCGGAACGTCGAATATCTGGTCTTTCACGTCCTGATAGCTCAGCGTGTACTCCAGCTTGACACGATTCTTGAAGAGTCCAAGGTCAATGCCGGCTTCCCAGTTGGAAGTGTTCTGCGGCTTCAGGTTCGGGTCGTATTTCACGTAGTACGGCGTATAAGTCGTGGCACCGCCAAGGGGATAGCTGATAGGCGTGTAGGTATACATGCCGCCGCCGTAGGAAGGCACATACATGTAGTTGCTGTAGAACTGGCCAGCCTGGCCCACCTGGGCGTGTGACAGGCGGAGCTTTCCGTAAGAAAGGACGTCGTTGCCCTTCATGGGAGAAAGTTCGGTGAAGATCCAACCCAAGGAAATGGATGGATAGAAGAAGGAACGGTTGCCACGTGGCATGGTCGACACGACATCGTTACGGCCGGTCGCCGTCAGGAAGAGCATGTCGCGCCAAGAGAGTGTAGCCTGGCCGAAGAAGCCTACGGTACGTTCCTGCGCATGATATTCCGAATGCTCGTCCATGGAGGACGTGTTGCCGATGACCGGTTGCCCGTAGAAGGCCAGGCCCGAACCGTCGTAGTCCCAGATGCGCTTGTACTGATGGTTGAACTCGTTGCCCAGAACAAAGCCGAAGTCCCACTCCCTGTCGGCACCCCACTTGGCGGTGAAGTTGGCGGTGAGTAGGCTGTTGAAGATACTGTTCTGCGAACCGTAGTTTTCCACTTCACCTTTGTTGTTGTAGGCTGAACCCAATTCCGCGATGGTGGCGTTGTTGCTGGTGTAGGTGTCGATACCGGCCTGCTCGCGGAACACGAGGCGATAGCGGTCGCTCCAGTTTAACTTCGGGCTGAACTCTACGTATGCGTTGCCGAACACACGGCTGGTGTGTTGCGAATATTCGTCGTTGTCGGCCCACCAATAGGGGTTGTTGAAGCCCAGGTTACGGAAGGAAATCTGCTTGGTGGGGTTGCCCGGCTCGTGATAGGGGGTGCCTTTCAGGTTGTATTCTGCGGGAGCGGAATACACGACATTGACGATGCCGCTGTTGGCACCAGGCGCGGAAGTAATCTTCACGGAACTGTAATTGGCCGAAAAACCTGTCTTCCAGCGGTCGTTGACCTTCCAGTCCACGGCACCGCGTGCTCCTGTACGAGTCATGCCTGTCGACGGAATGACACCCTCTTGATAGGTGTCGCTGATACTGAACGAATAGCTGATGTCGTTCTTGCGCTGTGAAATGTTGAAGGTGGCGTTCTGGGTGAAGCCTGTCTTGAAGAAATCGCCCACGTTGTCGTAGACCTGCGGCGTGGCCCAGCCGTCAAGGCCTGCTGCGGCGTACTTCGGATTGTAGTACATGCCGGCATGCGTGGTGAGGTCGCCTTTGGTGTATTTGTTGTTGGTGTTGCCACCATACGTCGGGTCGTTGGCAAGGTCGGAAATCTTCGGACCCCACGACTGCGAACTTGACGGATTGTATTTTCCGCTGGAACCTTGGGCGTAGACCGTCTGCCGTTCAAACTTGCGGCTCAGGGTCTGTGCGCTCAAGTCGGTGGAGAAGCTGATGACCGGCTTGGTGGTCTCCTTGCTTCCCCGCTTGGTCGTAATCAGAATCACGCCATTGGAGGCGCGAATGCCATAGAGGGCGGACGCGGCCTGTCCTTTCAGCACGTTGATACTCTCGATGTCGTCGGGGTTCAGGTCAATCGTGCGACTGGAGATGTCGGAGCCTGTCACCGAATTGCGCGTATCGAAGTCGGGTGTGGAAGAAATGGGCATGCCGTCGACTACGTATAAAGGTGTGTTGTTGCCGTCGAACGAACGTGCGCCACGAATCACAATCTGTGCCGATGCGCCCGGCGCGCCGGAAGAAGTGCGAATGCCCACACCTGTCAGCTTGCCCTGGATGGCACTTGCCAACGACGATGTACCGGAAGTGTTCAAGTCCTTTGAGTCCAACACCTGGGAGGCATAGCCGAGGGCCTTCTTCTCGCGTGTGATACCCATGGCCGTTACGACCACTTCGTCAAGCACCTTGTCATCCGTCGTCAACTGGATTTTCATGCCATCCTTGGCCACAACAACCTTGGCCTTCATACCGATGTATTGCACACGAAGCTGATTGCGCCCTTCGGGCAAGGTCAACTTGAACTTGCCGTCTATGTCGGAAGCGGTGCCGGTCTTGGTTCCTACCACAAGAATCGAAGCGCCTACGATAGGCTCGCCGTCTTCTTGGGAGACAACCGTTCCGGAAATCTGGGTTTGTGCCAATGCCATTCCCAAACTTAGGAACAGGCAGGCGAAAAACATACTTAGTCTCTTTTCCATAAAAACCTCTCTCGTTAAAAAATATGTAAAATTAAATCTCTCGCGCAGCGTTATTAGATTGCATGATTATGCAAAGCGTCTTTGCGGCCCATCATTGCCGATTCGTTTCACAAAAATAACACTTGTAAAGCAAAGTTCCAATTATTTCAAAGATTTTCTTTCTTTTTGACACGGATTATCCGTTGTTTTATGAAAATTTGGTTATAAAATGGATATTTATGTGGAGTTTTGGAATAAACGGCCATCGAATGGGATGCAGGAAGGCGGCGATTGAAAGCACATGGTTCGATGAATATTTCGTGTTCTTGCGGCGGGAAACGGGCGGAAGGGCTGCCGTTGCGGCGCGGAAGGGCTGCTTTGAAGGGGCAAAAGCTGTGCTTTGGGAAGGTGGAAGCACTGCTTTCACCGGCTGAAAGGGCAGCCGTTGCAAACGAAAAGCGGGCCGACACTTTCGTGCCGGCCCGCCATGCGTGTCACCTTATTTATATATGTCAATTGAAAGGGTTGAGGATTTGGCCCTTGTCGAACACCATCACGATATTGTCGTTCGTGGTGTTGGTGAGCGTCATCTCCGTAGGATTCTTGGTGGCGTTGGCCTTTATCTTGTAGGTGCCGGGCTCGTTGCCGGGCATGAGGGTGGTGAGCGCGTTCTTCCAGGCCAGCTGCGAGTAGAAGGCGTTGCCATACTCAACGCCGCCCGTCTTGCCCGTGAAGGTGATCGTCTCTGCGTCGACAAGCGTGTAGCCGATGTTGATCTGCCCGACAAGGTTGTCCAACATCAGCGAAAGGCCGAAGTTCGGGCCAAACTCCGTGTCGGTTCCGAAATAAGCGTACACGACAGGGTAGCCGTTTCTCGCGTTGAGGTCTGCAATGGCCTTCCAAAGGCCGGCGACGGCTGTGGAGCTTTTGCTCAGGCTGAGCGTCCAGTTGCCGGTGACGAACGCCTCGGAAAGCGGCGGATAGACGGGGGCGAGCTGCACGGAATTGTCGTTCTTGTCGGCCCAGGCTTCACCCTCGGAGTAGAGGAAGCCGCTGATGGTCTTCCCGGCGAGGGTGTCGGCCTGCAGCAAATCCAGGCCCTTGTCCGTGTAGGCGAAAGGGAAATCCAAGATGTTGCCGTCTTCCTTCTTCACCTTCAGCACGTTGTAGGCGATTTGGCAATCGAAGGTCTTTCCTCCGGCGGACAGGCGGTAGCGTGGTGCGTCCATCGCTTCCTTCATGTTGTCGACGCCTTTCAGGTAGTCGGTCCACTTCCTGTCTCGGGCCATCGGCGTCATGACGATGCGTCCCCCGTGCTTCTTTCCTTCCAGCACCACGGTGTCGGCGGAGGCTTTCTGCACGCGGAACTCGAAGTCGCCTTCGTATCCGAGACCATTCTTGCCCACCTCGGCCACCGGGTCGGAGAACCTGTGGATGGCCTGGTTGTACTCGTCGAACGAGAGGAGGACGCCCTGGCTCTGCATCACCTGGTAGTGTGTGCCGTTCGTTTGGTCTCCCTTTTCGTTGGCCACATCCACCGTGTTGTCGGCGTTGAACTTGCAAAGCACGTTGTAGCCGCCGTATTTGTCGGCGGTCTTGTAGGCCATGCGCCAGCCGTTGGGGGCCGCTACCAAGATGTCCTTGTAGGACTTGATGGTCTCTTCGATGCGTTCGGCGGAGGATTTGTCGAACACGTCGTCCACCTCGTTCGTGCAGGAGGAGAGCGTCGTCAGTGCTGTCAACAGAAACAGCAAACTATATATTTTCTTCATGTTCCTTCTTATTTTAGTGTTTTCAAATCAAGCTTGGCAGCCTCTTGGGAGCGTCTGAGCACAATCGTGCGCAACTTGTCGATGTCGACGCCCCAGCTTTCCTTGAAGTAGACGCGCAGTATTTCGAGCTTCTTGAGGATGGCGTCGCGGCCGCTCGTGTCCTTGTCGGCGACGCCACTGTCGAGAAGCTTGTTCCACATCTCGTCCGTAAAGGTGACATAGGTGGAGAAGGTCTCGGCGAAGTCTTCGTTGTACTCGCTGCTGGCATAGCCTGTCACGAATCCCATCTTGGCCGACTTGGAGTCGTCCACGTTGACCCATCCCGTGGAGGTGTATTTGCCGGCCGACACCGTGCGGAAGTCCGTGGAATAGTCGCGGAGCTGCGTGAGGATGTGGGTGAACTCGTGGTGCATCGTGTGGAAGTAGCGCTTGTTCAGGTCGAGGGGCGTCTGCCAAAGGGGGCGGAACGGGTCTTTCGTCTCCAGGTAGATGTTGTCCGGGTCGAGCGCGTTCACCTGGAAGAGCGTCACCTGAATGCCGCCCTCGGCCGTACCCAGGACGACACTGCCCTGTGCGGGATTGTACTGGCCGGAGCCTATCATCTGGAACACGCGGAAGCAATGGTCCTTCAGGAAGCGGTCTCCCATCAGTTCCTTGTAGGCGTCGAGCCACACGTGCTTGATGAGGATGGCCATCGCCTTGGAGTTGCTGATGGTGGCCGGTACGACGTTGTAGGTGCGGTTCGTCAGATTGTCGTTGTACAGATAATTGAATTGGATGTTGTAAGGCTCCGTATAAGTCTTGGACAGCCATTTGTCAAACTCGGAATCCTTGGTTTCCGTGGGCTTGAAGATGGATTCGGAGCTTACGTCGTCGCTTGAGCAGGCGCCGGTCAGCACGGCGACAGCCAGCAAAAGAAATAACTTGATATATTTCATGATGTCGTTTCCTTTCTGTGATTAGTTACGTGGATTGGGTTCCAGCCCGTTTTCCAGCCCCTTCGTCGTCACGTCCTGCGGTAGCTGGATGGCGCCTCGCAGGTCGCCGGCCTTGAACTGGAGCGTGGGTTCGCCGTCTACCATGTGGCAGATTTCGAGCCCGTAGCGCTTGATGTCCTGGAAACGCAGGCCCTGCATGTAGGTCTCGATGCGGCGCAGCTGCAGGATGGCGTGGATGAGGTTGGTCATCGTGCCTTCGGCCACGGTGAATCCCTGCGGATGAAGTGGCTTCTTGATACCGCGGTCGTCGTCGTTCTTGAGCAGCGCGGGCACGCTTTTCTGCTTGTCCATGAACGCGTTGATGCTTTCCTTGGTCTGCGGGGCGGTGCCGGGAACGGCGTGGGCGCCGAGATAGAGGTTGATGTCGGCAACGGCTTGGTCAAACTCTCCCTTGAGCGCTTGGGCCTCGGCCCTCACGAGCAGGGTCTCGTCGGCCGTGAACACGGCGTCGACAATGCGATACCATCCCGTTCCTGCCGCCTTGTCCTTCCATTCTATCTGGTAGTCAAGTTTCGGGTAGCGGGCAAATTCCGTGCTGCCAAAGAGAAGGTTTGCCTCCTGGAGGGCGCGGCGGCCCCAGGGCTGGTCGGCACGAAAAGTCTCATAGTTCAATATCGTAAAGTTGTGGCCGAAGCGATACATGTCAGAGATGAACCATATGCCCAGTGAAGAGACGGCGGGCCGCAGCATCAGGTTGGCGTTCTCGTCCGAACGGATGTACTGCGCCTTGATGTCGCTCGGATTGGAGAAGCTTCTGTAGGCTGCCACGTTGCGCAGCATGGCCGCGGGAGCCGACCCCAAGGCTTCGGTGGCATACTTGATGGCCTTGTCGTACTTGTGGTAGTACAGGTTGAAGCGGGCCGCGAACGCGTAGGCCGCACGGCGGTTGAAGTGGTATTTCGGCGCCGTGAGGTGACTGTCGGAAACGTTCGGGAGGGCAGCCTCTATGTCGGCGTCGATGTTGGCATAGAGTTCTTCGAGCGTTCCACGGGTGTCCACCGACACGCCAGCCTGCTTGGGGTAGGGGAGTCCGAGATATTCCTTGGCCTTCGTGGGGTCGTAGGCCATGCAGAACGTGTTGGACAGGCGGAAGATGTTGTAGGCGCGGCAGAGCAGGGCCTCGGCCTGCAGGTCCTTGGTGTCCTTGTCGGTTATCTTCGGCAGCGCGTCGAGCACTTGGTTGGCCGTCGCGGCGGCCTTGTAGGTCTCGTTCCACACGCTGCGAGGGTCGTCGTTTTCGGTGGTCGTCACATCTTGCCAGCGGTAGGCCATGTCTTCGCTCTGGGTGGCGCCGTAAGCCTTCCCGTTGTCCGTGATGTTGTCGCTGCTGATTTCCATCAGATAGTTGGGCGACACGTCGGCATAGGCGGTCGCCAACAGCAGGTTGGCCTTCTCGTAAGTGTTCACCTCGGCGCGGTCGTCGGGCAATTTGTCGAGATACGTGTCGCAGGATGAAAGTGCCACGGCCCCCAGGGCGAACAGCAGTATATTTAATTTCTTCATAATCGTTTTCTCTTTTGTTACATTAAAGTCCTAATCTCAGCGTCAGCGTGAACTGACGTGCCATCGGAACGGCCACGCCGCCGGCGTTGAAGAACTCCGGATCCTGTCCGTTGAGCTTCTTTTCCGAGTAAATCAGGAAGAGGTTGGTGGCCTGCAGCTTCAGGTTGAGGGTGTTGAGCGACAGCGCGTTCACCCAAGCGTGGGGGAAGTCGTAGGAGACCGAAATCTCTTTCATGCGGATGAAGTCGCCTTTGGCCACGCGGTCTGTGGAGAAATTGTAGGCGTTGTAGGCGTTGGCCAGGCGCAGGTCGTTCTGCAGCGTGCGCAGGTCGGCGATGGCCGGGATGCTGGTGCGCCTTTCGTCGCCCGAAACCGTCCAGCGGTTCTTGAAGTCTTTGGGCATGGAACTCAAGTCGGAGTAGGAAGACTTGAAGGCCGGGTCAAGGCGAACCTTGTTGCCGAAGGCGTAGGTGGCGAACACGTTGAGGTGCCATCCCTTGTAGGAGAAGGTGTTGCCCAGCGATCCGGTGACGGTGGGGTCGGTCGGACCCTCGTAAACCAAGTAGTCGAGCACGCGCGATTGGAACTCAATCTCGCTGGTGGTCAAGACTCCTTTCTCATTGATGAAGGTGGGAATGCCGTTCTCGTTCAGGCCCTTGAAGTCCATGGAGTAGAGCGCGCGGTAGGGGTCGCCCTTGCGGGTGAAGCCCACGCCCGATATCATGTCGAAGATTTGCGAGCGGTTGTCGAGCTTGGTCACCTTCGTTTTCACGTGGGAGAAGATGAAGTCGGTGTTCCACTGGAAGTCTTTGGTCATGATGTTCTTGGTGGAGATACCCAGTTCCTCGCCATGCGACTTCATCGAGGCAATGTTGGCAAACTCGGTGATGGTGCCCTTCGTTCCGTTGGTGGTGCGCGGGCCGAGCAGGTCGTAGTTGTTGCGCGTATACCAGTCGAAGGTCACGTTGATGCGGTTGTCGAGGAAGCCGAGGTCGGTGCCGATGTTGAACTCGTGCTTCTTCTCATAGGTCAGCTCGGGGTTGGCGAAGTCAGAGACTTCGAGTGCCGATTCCTGGTCGGAGGAGAAGGGGCGCCAGGGGTTCACGCTCTTCAGGATGACCTGGGAGTTGGCAACGGCGGGCTTGTCACCCGTCAGCGAATAGGAGGCACGGATGGTGGCGTGGGTCAGCGTGTTGTTGAAGACCTTGCGGAACCAAGGCTCCTCGTGGGCGTTCCACGCGCCGGAGACGTTCCATGTGGGCAGCCATCGTGCGCTGCGAGCCTTGCCCAGGCGGTTGCTGCCCTCGTAGCGCGTAGTCAGGTTGGCCGAATAGCGGCCCTTCCAGGAGTAGTTGGCCGTGCCGAAGAACGACACGTCGCGGCCGTAGGTGTTGTTCAAAGTGAAGTAATGGCCGCCTTCCTCGGACAGTTGCTTGAAGTAGTGGTAGTCGTAGGAGCCGAGCATGCCGAGCTGATACTGCACACCCACGGCGTCGAAGTGCGTGCGGAAGCGGTCGGTGTTGTTCACTTCCATACCCCCGTAGAAGTTGACGATGTGGTCGTCGTTGTACACGTCGTTGTAGCTGGCCGTGGCACGGAAGTCCCAGCTGTTCATCTTATATTTGGTTTCGCGCTGGAATCCGCCCTTCTCCAGGACGGAGAACTTCTTCGAGTTGGTCTGGTCGGGGTCTTGATAGAGCCACGGGTTGGCGTCGCGGATGGTGGCGTCGTCCATGGCGCGGTAGGCCATGGCGAAGTTGGAGTTGTCGCGCACCTGATGGTTCTGTACGGTGTTGGAGAACTTGTAGGCTCCCAGTACGGCCAGTTCGACCTTGGTGATGGGCTTGTACTTGAGTTCGGCCTGCACTTTCATGTCGAGCACGTCGAAGTCCATGAAGTTGTTGGCCAGTTCGTGATGGATGTTGAACGGCGCGTAGCTGCTTGTGTAGAACACGTTGGGGTCGAGGGCGCGCGACGTGTTGATGGCGTAGGAGTAGGGGTTGATGTCGAAGTCGCGGCTGACGGCGCCCGAAACGGCGTCGCCCTTCTGCGTTGTCGTGCCCGGCGCACGCTGCTTGCGGTAGGAGGTGTTGCCGATGAGGTTCAGTGTCACCTTCTTGCTCAAGTTGTAGTTGGCGTTGATGGAGTAGGTGTAACGCTGCACCTTGCTCTGCTCCGTCCATCCGGGGTCGTTCATGTAGGAGAACGACGTGTAGTACTGTGCCTTGTCCGTACCGCTCTGCATGCTGATGGAGTGGTTCATGGAGATGGAGTTGTTGAAGAGCTCGTCAAACCAGTCGGTGTTCCTCATCTCGGCAGCCTGGAGATATTCGTTCATGGCGTTCTGGGTGTTGGCTATGCCGAACTTGCCGTTGGTGGCGTCGTAGGTGTTGATGAGTTGGTACATGCGGCCGTAGACTCCGCTGTTGGAGGCGCGGAGCGTGCGGCTGAAGCTGATGAGTCCGGCGTTGTACATCTCCTTGTAAATGCCCATCTGCTCCTGCGAGTTCATGATGTTGAACTGGCTGTAGCTGGGTTTGAGGCGCATGGTGAACTCGCCGGTGTAGTTGATGCGCGACGTTCCGGCCTTGCCTTTCTTCGTCGTTACGACGATCACGCCGCCCATGGCGCGTGCTCCATAGATGGAAGTGGCCGAGCCGTCCTTGAGAATCTGGAAGCTCTCGATGTCGTCCGAGTTCAGACCGGCTATCGCCGATGAAATCAGGGTTGCCGCGTCGCCGGAAGAAAGGGCGTCGGCACTGACCTCCGTCACGTCTTCCATGATGACGCCGTCGACCACCCACAGCGGTTTCGACGAACCGTAGATGGACGTGGCGCCACGCACGCGGATCTTGGGTGCAGTACCGAAGGTGCCGCTGACGTTCTGCACCGACACGCCGGCCACGCGGCCTTCGAGGGCACGGCTCACGTCGGGCACGCCGTCGAGCTTCGACTTGGCTGCGTCCAACTTGGAGGCTGCGCCGGAGAAGAGCCGCTTGTCCATCTTCTGCATACCCGTGACGACGACTTCATTGAGCGTCTGGTTGTCGGGGTGCAGCACGATGCGCATCTTGCCCGTCTTGACGGCCACCTCCTGCGTCTTCATGCCGATGTAGGACACGACAAGGTGGGCGTTGGAGGAAACTGACAGGTGGAACTCTCCGTCCATATTGGTGATGGTTCCTAAAGCGGTTCCCTTCACTTTGACAGATGCTCCGATAATGGGTTCGTTGTCTTCGGATGAGACAACCGTACCCGAGACTTGTACTTGGGCCATGGCCATTCCTAAACTTAGGAAGAGACATGCCAAAAACATAGACAGTCTTTTTTGCATAGAAAATCTCTCTTGTTGTTAAAAAATGATATATAAATGATAATTTCTCTCTCTTTCTTTTGTTGAAGGGGCCAAAAGGCGGCGCGTTTCCTCATCGTAAAACGCGCTGTAGTCATTTCGATTCCAGTATGCAGGCTTTTTTCGTTATCCGTTTCCCTTTCTTGCAAGCGGACAAACATTTGCTTACAAGCGGCAAAATTAATGTGTGTTTGTCAATTTTCCAAATAATTACGTGAAAATTGTTGTATTTTTGAGTGGAAATGGCTAAAAAAGATGAAAATGAAAGTTGAACGACGAAGGAGGAAAAGTAAAAAGGTAAAAAGTAAAAGGGTAAAAAAGTAAAAGACCAAGGTAAAAAAGTAAAAAGGTAAAAGGGTAAAAAGGAGGGGTGCCCGCTGTCCATCGTCGACCCTGGAGGGGTCGTCCACGGTCATCACGTCTGTCTTTGGGCGACCCTTCCAGGGTCGATTTCCACTTGGTCTTCTATCCCCTGGTCATTCCGCTTCGCAGAGATGACCAGGGGTTACTGAGCGATGAAGCCTCCGGCTTCACCTTCTGCGCAGCCTGCGACAGGGATTTCTTGATATCCAATCGGTTCAAGGGGACATAATCATGGTGTATTGCGCATGCAACCGCTTGCACTCCGCCTGCAACCGCATGTACTGTGTACACTACCGTCTGTACTCCGTCTGCAACCGCCTTGGCGGTTGGTCCTTTTAAAGGGCAGGGGTGCGAGCGAAGCGAGCTACCCTGCCTGGCCAGTGACAGAGAAAGCTAGGCCGAAGGTCTTGGTCTTTTTAAGTTTATGGTGGATGTTGCTGGGTGTAAAGGGTGAGCCGTCGGAATTGTCAATGGCTTTTGAAGCATACAAAGGTATGAGCGACAAGGGCGAATATGAAGGGTATGGTTGCCGCCGGCTGCCCCTGGATGGTGGAAAATCAGACTAGCATGGCGGCACCCGAGGCTTTCCTGCGGGTGTTGAAGCCGGCGGCTTCACCTCTCCGTAACCCCCGGTCATGCCGAAGGATGACCGAGGGAGGTGCGCCGCCAGCCATCCGTCGACCCTGGAGGGGTCGTCCACCATCATCACGGCTGTCTTTGGGCGACCCTTCCAGGGTCGATTTCCGCCTGGTCTTCTATCCCCTGGTCACTCCGCTTCGCAGAGATGACCAGGGGTTA
>NZ_AUFQ01000009.1 GCF_000426585.1 Segatella baroniae DSM 16972 = JCM 13447 | reverse complement strand
GTGAAAATTCTGACATGGCAAAATCCTGAGCAACTTTTTGTTGCTCAGGTACTTAAAAAGTTTAATTTATAATAGTGTTGCGGAATTAAGGATTTACAAAATACACATATATAATGTGTGGCAAATATATGGAAATTCTTCGAGATATGCAAGGATTTCTCAAAAAAATAAGCGCCACAGCTTGTTTTTAGTAATGATTAAAAAATAACTTGGTACATTTTCGGAGCCGAGGCATCGGTCTTGAGCAGTGTATTCAATTGATGAAAAACTCCAGAAATGGAACTATATGGTTTCATGGAGAGAGAGAAAAAAATACCAAGTTATTTTTTTATCATTACTAAACAAGGGGTCAACGAGGCATGTATCATTTGCTTACATAAAGAGGTATTTATTGAAAAGTCAAAATGCAAGACAGAGGACTCTATACGGGCATAGTTTTTTTGTAACGCGAAATACGATTTAAGAATATTGCTCAAATAGCTTAACTGCCTTTCATCAAGTATATTATCAATTCTTCCTCCGTTATCTCTAAATCTTTTTTGTTGTAGAGTTGAAAAAATAGATGGTGATATATATAGAAAAGTATATTGACAGAAATCAATCAGAACTATTTTTCCATATCCAAGCCTATCAGTAGCTTGGGCACTTTTTATATAAGGAGAATAATCACTGGTGGCTTGACTCCGGATACTCTGTGTGTTGTCGTCTGCCTCTTTTAACCCTTTTAAAATATCGAAAATCGTCATTCTATGGAGTTTTTTACGTGTTCACGTTTTTTGACTATATAATGTTACATGAAAGATTATATATTATCATACAAAAGTATGATTTTGCAAGGAAACCTGCAAGAAAACATCGAAATTATTTGAACTCAACTATATATTTTTCTAATTTTGACGACAAAAGAATGCAATGCCTGAAGCAGTAAGAAGGCGATTAAATGTTACATTAAATGAAAAACCAAAAACTTTTTTCAGTTGAGGAATTATCCTTAATGGAGTCGCTTGAAGTCAAGGGTGGAGCTTCTGAAATGGCAGCCTCTCAGACAGGATGTTCTAACAATGTTGCCGGATGCGGATGTGATGTTATTATTGTGACAGATCAATCTCAACCGGGGGTACAACATGCTTAATGAACAGTTCTACATCATTTCAACGTGTACCTGAAGGTATTTCGTGGTAGATGATAATGAAACTTCAACACTTTAAGAGCCATATCGTTCATTACCATACTTGATATGGCTCTTTTATTTTTTTACGGGATGTTAATTAAGTATTGTAATATATGAAAGCAAGTAATTATAACTATATAATATACCAAAATAACCAATCTTATTGGTACAATGGGCTTGAACACACTTATTTTAAGCTTCCCAAGGATTTAGGGTTAAAAATAGAGAGGCTACTCACAGACAAAGAAAGAATTGAGTTCATCCCTAAAGTTCTAAAAGACAAGCTATCAGCAAGTGGTTTCATTGTGCCGGATAATACTGATGAGCTTTCAATAATTAGGAAAAGATATTGTGATTCAGTAAACAAGAAGAACTATCTGTTAATCATTCTACCAACCTTGGATTGCAACTTTAAATGTTGGTATTGCATACAAAATCATATACCTTCAAGAATGTCGAAGAGTACAATGGAGAATGTGATGACACACATCAAATATATGATTGATGTACAGAATATAGAATCACTTCAAATCGAATGGTTTGGTGGTGAACCGTTAATGTACTTAAAACAAATTATAAAGCCAATATGTGAATTCGCACAAAAAGAATGTGAGAAAAAAGGTGTAAAATATTCAACAACAGCTACATCAAATGGTTACTTCATTTTCCCCAAAAACATTCCATTAATTCAAAAACTTGGCATGACGCGGTTTCATATTACATTAGATGGACCCAAACAGAACCATGATAAAGTAAAATATCAGAAAGGTTGTGATTCTGCATTCGATCATGTTCTAAACAACATCAACCAATTGCTCAGCAATACAAAGGCTGTTAATATTCTATTGAGAATTAACTATACTGACGAGAATCTAAATTATGAAATAGTAGATCAAATCAACCATCACATTACAATGGCTAATCGGGGAAGAATAACGATTACCCCCAAAAAAGTATGGCAAGAAAAGGTAAGGAAAGATAGATATAAAGACATCGGAGAACTTCTTAATTTATTTGAACAATCTGGTTATAACACAATACGTCTGGACGTTATCACAAACTTCGTTCCATGTTACGCTAGTCGTAAGTATTATAATGCCATTAATTTTAATGGTGATGTTATAAAATGTACGGCATGCAATGATTTGTATGAGAACAAAACTCATGGCATTATTCAAAACGATGGTTCTATTTCTTGGAACATGGATTTTATCAGAAAATATGAGGTGAAATCCTTTGAGAATAAACGGTGCTTACAATGCAAACAACTTCCAATTTGTATGGGGGTGTGTCCAAGGGATAATGAATATGTAAATGCGTGTAAATTCGATGGAATGGATATCAATTTGGAAGATTCGATGGTAAATTACATTGATTCAATGTGTAAATAATTTATATTATGGTGGCAAGAATTTTCACAACGTTATGGTTTGCCTTTGTAGTCTCGTTGATAAGCAGCAACGCACAGAACAGGATATACGGTACGGTGACCGATCCGTCTGGCTGTCCATTAGCCGGCGTTGACTGCGTATTGGCCAGCTTATCTGACACGGCAGCCATTGCTCACACGTTGACGGATTCAAAAGGAACCTTCAGTTTGAATGTAGACGAAGACGGACAGTTCCTGTTGAAATTCTCTTGTTTAGGGTATCGGCCACAACAGCTAACGTGCAAGCGTGGCGATGTCGGAGTGGTCAAGCTGACAGAAAGCATACAGAACCTTTCAGAGGTCACTGTGTCGGCTCAAGGGCTAAGAAGCTTCGGCAACGCAGACATCATCCTGTTAGACAGGCGTGCCAGACAGATGGGAAACAACGCTTTGGAGGCCATCAGTAGCCTGCCGCAATTCAGACTTTCAACAAACAGCGGTGAACTGCTGACGGCAGATGGTAAAATTGTCTTGGTGCTGATTGATGGAATCAGGAGGTCGGTACGTGAACTGATGCTGCTCAAAGCCGACGAAATAAAGACCCTGCACTACTATTCCAATCCGCCTGCAAGGTTTGCGCATGAGAAGATAGGTGCTGTATTAGATGTAGCGACTAAGCGCACCAACAAAAGGCACTATTCACTATATCTCGACACCAAAAACAGTATCACCACAGGATATGGTACCAACTTGATTTCCACCAGTTATAGCGATTCGCTCAACAAGGTGTCTGCGGCATATTTTCTGGACTACAGACATCTTGACCGGAACACCATGGAAAACCGTTATGTCTATCCGGATGTGACGAACGATTACAAGGGTCTGTCGGGTAAATACACTGGTACCTACCACATAGGACAATTATTCTATCAGCGTTTCCAAAACAGCAACCTTTTCAATATCACTTTAGAATATCGTAAGTTTCCGGCTACCCAGCAATACAGTCAACAGCTCTTGCGGACGGGTACATTGGAAGATGCCAACCACAGAAGGCTTCAAAGTGACTTTTCATCCATATCGGCCAACATCTACTTCGGACACACCTTCCGTAAAGGCAACAGTCTGTCGGTCAATGTGGTGAACACTTATTTCAAATCCAATTCGAACAATAATCTAACAAACACCTCGGGAACGGGAACGTTTACCAACGTCGTCGACAACAAGTCTTACTCGCTAATAGCAGAAGCACTTTATACTGACAAACTGTGGCAGGGAAATATACAGATAGGAGCCTACTATCAATACAAAAACCTGCGTCAGACAGACGGGGCATCCAATTTGTCGACAGTGAATACGCAAAAGGAATACCTATACGCCGACTACACCAATCAATGGGGGGCATTGTCCTACAACCTGGGAATCGGTGTGGAGAACAACCGATATAGAACTGCGACGAAGGCAATAGCCAACTACATCCTTATGCGGCCTTCTGTTTCTCTTAATTACCAGCTGCACAAACACAGTTCGCTACGCCTGACGTCGTCCATAGCATCTGCGGTTCCTAACGTCGGTCAGCTCACAGATAGTCGTACCGTCGTGGATGAACGATTCTATCTACAAGGCAACAGCAGTCTGAAGCCCTACCATTTCTACCGCACCGAACTTAGCTTCCAGTATGCGTCGGCCAATAATATCTGGTTTGTCAAACCTTCCGTCAGCCATGCCTACTATCCCAGCAAGAATATGACAGTTGTTTCCGCTGACGGTTCGGACTTCGTGAACCAGATTGTGGGCATCCGCCATGTCAACGAGTATGGCGCATCGCTTGTTCTGAGTTGCAGACCTTTCTCCTGGCTAACTTTGCAGCCTTACTATAACTATCTGTCTTCCAAATACAATACGCCTAATCAGCGTGTCAACCACAATCTGAACAATGTCGGAATCTCTTGTCAGGTGGTGGCAGGCAAGTGGCAGTTCATTACCAACCACAATCTACCGATGACCACTGTTGAAGGTGATGTCTTTGAGAAGATTGGGTATAATGCGAACGCATCCCTTACCTATAAATTAGGTGCAATCACCGTGGGTGCCATGTTCATTTACAATCCCGATCCTTCCAGGATTTATGCGGACACTCCTTCATTCCATTTCGTAGAAAAGACCCGATGGGGTAATTTCAAAAATCTTGTGGCACTGACTTTCGTCTATTCTTTGTCAAAAGGCAATTCACGAAGGCATCTGGGTAAAAACATTAATAATAGAGACAACGACTCCGGTCTTACCAAATACAACACAGCAAAATAAATGTCCTTTTATTTTTATAGGCAACATGACGCCATGCAGTGTGGGATTGCCTGCATGGCTATGGTCTGTAAGTATTATGGTAGAAAGTGTTCATTTGAAACTCTATCAAATACCTGTACTATAACCAATGAGGGTGTTTCAATGCAGGCTTTAAAACAATTGGCAGAAGCCTTAGGTTTTGATGTGCTATGTGGAAAAGCAAGCTTGTATCAAATAAAAGACATAAATTATCCTTGCTTACTCCATTGGAACCAAAATCATTTTGTTGTACTATACAAAGTTAAAAAGAACGGATTCTACATTGCAGACCCTGCAAAAGGGCATGTAAAATACGACCTCGAAGTATTTAAGAAGCATTGGGTCAGCACTCAATCGGACGGTGAGGAGAAAGGAATAGTCATGTTCTTGGAACCCACACCAGCATTTTATGAAAAGCAGATGGAGGAACAGCCAACAGAGGAACGCTCGTTCAGATTCCTCTTTGGCTACATCAAGCAATATCGCAAGTACTTCGGGCAGATTGTCTTAGGTTTGCTCGTGGGCAGTTTGTTACAGCTTATTCTGCCTTTCCTCACCCAGTCTATCGTGGATGTGGGCATCAAAAACCAGAATATCGGTTTTATATGGCTGATACTCTTAGGACAACTGATGCTTACCGTGAGCCGTACTGCCATCGACTTTATTCGCCGTTGGCTGTTGCTGCACATCTCGCTGCGCATCAACATCTCATTGGTAAGCGACTTCTTCATCAAGCTCTTAAAGCTGCCGATGTCATTCTTCGATACCAAACTGATGGGCGACCTCATGCAGCGTATGGGCGACCACAGTAGGGTGAACACGTTTCTGACGCAACAGACGCTCAGTATCGTGTTCTCACTCTTCACCTTTGTGGTGTTCAGCATCGTACTGCTATCCTATAATTGGCTCGTCTTTGCCATCTTCATGCTCGGCAGTCTGCTTTATGGCGGTTGGCTTGCACTCTTCCTCAGGCGCAGAAAGGTACTTGACTACGAACTCTTTGAGCAGCAAGCCATCAACAACAACAAGACCTACGAGTTTATCACCTCCATGCAGGAGATAAAGCTCCAAGACTGCGAGCAGCGCAGACGCTGGGAATGGGAGGACGTGCAGGCAGACCTCTTTGGAGTGCAGATGAAATCGTTGAAACTCCAACAGACACAAGAGGCAGGCAGCATCTTCATCAATGAACTGAAAAACATCGTCATCACGGTGGTCGCAGCAACAGCCGTCATTCATGGACAACTCACGCTGGGTATGATGCTTGCCGTGCAGTATATCATTGGGCAACTCAACTCACCTGTCGAGCAGTTGATGAGTTTCTTCTATTCGGTGCAGGATGTAAAGATAAGCCTTGAACGTATCAATGAAATCCACCGTATGGATGATGAGAACGGAAAGCAAGGATTGGAAACAGCAGTGAAAGAAGAAAACGAAGGCATAGACCTTGAAAACGTAAACTTCAAATACGACCCTCACGCACTGAAAACTATTATAGATGATGTTAGTCTCACTATCCCCAAAGGTAAGGTAACAGCCATTGTGGGCGCATCGGGCAGCGGTAAAACAACGCTCATCAAACTCATGTTAGGCTATTACCCCGTATTGGGAGGTCAAATAACTATTGGCGGAACAGATGTAAACGCACTTAATAAGAAATGGTGGCGCAGGCAATGTGGCGTGGTGATGCAAGACGGTGTGATATTCTCCGAGAGTATAGCAAGGAACATTGCCGTAGATGACGGCGAGATTGACAAGGAGCGATTGCAGAAAGCTGCTGAAATAGCTTGTATTCATGACTATGCAATGGGACTGCCCTTAAAATACAACACTAAGATCGGTCGCGATGGCGTTGGTTTGAGTCAAGGACAGAAACAGCGTATCCTGATAGCAAGGGCAGTGTATAAGAATCCCGACTATATCTTTCTTGACGAAGCCACCAACTCGCTCGATGCCAACAATGAGCGTATGATAGTAGAACATCTTGATGAGTTCTACAAAGGCAAGACGGTGGTTATCGTGGCACACCGCCTAAGTACGGTGAAGAATGCTGATCAGATAGTGGTATTGGATAAAGGCAAGGTGGTAGAAATTGGCAACCACGAAGCACTCACAGCAAAGCGGGGTGCATACTATAACCTCGTAAAAAATCAGTTAGAATTAGGCAACTAACAGCAGAAAGGAATATTATGGCAGACAACGAGATAGAACTCCGCAGCGAGAAAGTAAGGCATATCATTGGCGAGATACCGTCAAGGATTGTCCGTTATGGTATCACGATAATCACCATTGTGATATTGGGACTATTGGTGGGCGCATATTTTATACCTTATCCCGAAACCATCAGTGCAAAGGTGCAGATGACAAATGCCCATCAAGGCACAATAACCGTTCCCTATAAATACGTGAATACGATAGCAAGAGGAATGACAGCGAACATCGAAGTTGAGGGTTACGATGCAGAAACATACGGAGTTGCAAATGGTGTAATAACAGCCACATCGCATACACCCCGACAAACGGCAGAAGGCAGCGTATTCACGGCACAGGTAAGGATAACGGATTGCAGGTATAAAATTATCAGCGGAATGGTGGGCACGGCATCTATACTTATAAGCAATGAAAGCGTGCTCCAGAGGATAGTCAAGCAAATAACAAATAGCATATAATTCCCTTTTTAACCGTAATGAAGCAGTGAAAGAAGAAAGGCAAATGTAGTTACTGCGTAGTACAATTATTTTGAGCAGCCAACTACACGTTAATCCTTTCTCTTTCACCGCTTTAACTCTTATTGTAGTAATGTAGTAAGATATAATCGGTGAAAGAAAAAGGAAATATATTCATTAGTTCTTGGTATTGCCTAACAGGAAGATTGGCGTTACAATGGCAGACTCTGTCTGCAATCTTCTACTGATGTACTTTCTGAATAAATGCGCTTCCATGCTGTCCAATAGAAAGGACAGGGCAATGATTGTTGAGAGCGGATAAAGTGATGCATAACCAACACACTCTCTACCATTGATAACTTCTTCTTGGCCTGCACCCCTTTCATCGGGATGCAAGTTGGAAGATTTTATTATCGCTTGAAGCCTATGATTGAGTTTTCTCCACGTCACACCGAAGAACCTCGCAAGTTCTCCCTCCGTCATGGCAATCTCGCCTTTACCCTTGTGGACAACCTGCATATTACTCCCCCAATCAAAGTAACTGCGATGATTGTACGTGCTATTTTTGCTCTTTGAATTATTGCTTGCTTTCATGCCGTTTCCTCCATTTTACAGGTTGCAAAATCCGAAGGTTCACAAGCCTCTCTCTCCGCAATTTCTTTCTCTTTTGCAGATTGCTTGGCAATGAGCCTGTCCATATCCTCCGAAATCTTCCTGTCCGTCACCTGCGCGTAAATCTGCGTGCTTGATATGGAGGCGTGCCCCATCATCTTGGCAATGCTCTCAATGGGTATTCCTGCACTTAAACTCATTGTACCGAAAGTGTGCCTTGCCATATGATAGGACAACCGTTCTCTGATACCGCAAGCCTTGCCCACAATGCACAGGTTCTTGCCCATTACGCTACGGCTGCAACTACGGGGGAAGACAAGGCTGTCGCCTTTTTCTTTCACCGTCTGCAGTTCTTCGTTTCCCTCCTGTTCTTCCCAACAATGGCGGATAATGGCCTCCGCTATTGGATGCAGCGGCACAACGAACTCCACCTTTGTCTTTTGACGTTCCTTTCGGATATACTTCCTCCCGCCCGCTGCCGTTTGGATATGCCCATATTGCAGAGTTTCCATATCAGCGATTGCCAGTCCCGTAAGACAGGAAAAGACGAACATCAGCCTTGCCAATTCCGCCTCGCTGTCATTCATTTTCATTGTCGCAAGTTTAGCAACTTCACTCTTTTGCAGGAAGCGTATCTTCTTTTCTTCTTTCTCATACTTGGCATGCTCAAAAGGATTGCAGCGAATAATCCTCTTGCTGACCGCACGGAACATCAGCCTGCTCAGCCAGCAGAGATAGTTGTTGATGGTCGTTCCCTTTAATCCGCGCTTTTTGAGAAAGAAGCGATATTCCTCAAACAAGTCCTCCGTAATGGTGGAAATGGATATGTCCTGCAATCCTTTATCTTCCACAAACTCACGGAGGTTCTTGTCAGAATGGGACAGATTCAGATAAGTTCCCTCCGCCCTTGACTTTCCAACGCTTTCCTTGAGTGCTTGCAGCTCCGCCCTGCTCATGGCAAGGAGGGTTGACGGATTCTCTGTTATGCCTTGCAGGTGGTTCTTGATAAGTTCAGCACTTACCACTCCGTCCCTTGTCAGTATATCCTGATAGGTCTTTTCCACAATTTCCCTGAACTCATGGAGTCTTTGATTGGTTTTCCTGTCTGTCGTCAAGCCCTGCTTGGTGTTCCACTCGGAGGGATTGCATTCTTCGCCCGTGGTAATGGTTGTGCTTTTTCCGTCTATGGTGATACGGCATAGAATGGCGGTATTGCCATCTGCCTTAATTTTCTGTCTGTTGATATAGAACATTATCTTGAATGTACTTCTCATTGTCTTGATGCTTTAATGTTTTGATTGATTGGATGAAAAAAAATAAGATGATGAGACTTTATCGTTAGATAGTCAGCTGCATATCACCTGTAAAAGAGAGGAAAAGGTCGAACTCCTCAAAAAGTTTCAGTGGAGTTACTTTGGCATAGCGTTCCGTCATGCTTATGTTGGAATGTCCCAGCATCTTGCTTACCGTTTCAATAGGCACACCCTGTTCAAGCGTGATGAGTGTTGCAAAGGTGTGCCTTGCGGTATGAGTGGTAAATGGAAACGATATGCCTGCACGAAGCCGCAGGGCTTTCAGACAGGTCTGATAGCTCTTGTACTTGATATAGGGAAGCAGTGTTTCCCTTTCATCGCAGTGAAACCTCTCTATCAGCCTAATGGCTTCGGGCAATAACTTGATACGGCAGGGTACGCCTGTCTTGTGGCGGTTGAATTTCAGCCACATTTTGCCTTCATCATCACGGACAAGGTGGGACTTGCTCAGTTCCATCAGGTCGCAATAGGCTGCACCAACATAGCAGGCAAAGAGGAATATGTCCCTTGCCGTTTCCATTTCTTCCTCCAAATCCTCAAAGCAGAGAGCCTTCAGCTTTTCCAACGCTTCCTTGTCGAGTGCCTTGGGGAGTTTCTTGTTGCCCTTTGATATCTTAACCTTGTCAAAAAGGAGCGTGTCTGCCAATCCCTCACGGTATGCCAATCTGCATACCGTCTTCAAATGCGTGGCTACATTATAGAACGTGCTTTCCTGAAAACCACACTCACCTAAGAAATACTGCTGGAACTCATGGATAAAATCCTCTGTAAGTTGCGAGAATGCCAAGTCCGAAACCTTGTACTTCCGTTGAATAAACTTCTGTAAATGTATCCGGGTGGAGTGGTAGCCGTGTATGGCTCCTTCCTTGATGTCTATACCTACATGGTTTTCTTTTTCCTTGATGAGTATGTCCAGCCTTTCGATGAGCATGCACCGTGTCTGCACGCTGCCCTGAAACTGCTCCTTCACATCGGTTGCGTCAAACGGGCATCCTTTGGAGAGCAGGGACTGATAAGCAGACTGAACGGACAGCAACAGGTTTTCCAACCTGCTGTTCACTTCCACCGCCTCACGGCTCTTTCCGTCCATTCGGCTCTCACGGGGATTCCACAAATCGGGATTGCAGGAGAGTTTGCAACTGAACTGGGCAATGGAACGGTCGATGGTTATCCGCCCCATAATCGGGGCTTTGCCCGACTTGTCAAGACCGCTCTTTTTGAGGTAGAGCAACACCTTCATTTTTCCTTGTTTCATACGCTTTAATTTCTGTGGGCAAAGTTACCCGAATTAAAGCGTTCCTCACTTACGCAGAAAACTGCCGACCGAAGCAACAGCCACACGAGCGAAAATAATTCAGTTACCGAATATTACTCCATCGTTACCTATGCTAGAATCGGGTAACGTTCTGGTAACTGAACTTCTGCCTAAATCTGCATATTGCTGCCCTTTTTGAAAGAGGCAGTTTTATGCAAATTGTTCCGTTTCCTGCTTATTATCAGTCAGTTTACACCAACTTCGATTTTACTTCATTTTCTTTGATTAGTTGGCTTGCCAAAGCTGCCCTTTTGCATGCTCAAAGCTGCCCTTTTACAAGCTGAAAGGGCTGCTTTGAGAAACTGATGGGCGCGCGATGGCGAGCCGGTGGGCGTCGAGGACGGAGGGACAGCTGTGCCGCCCGTTCGCGAAAGTGGGCCGACAGGCGCATTTTTCATTTCATTTTATAACGCTAATCCAGCTTATTGTCGTAATTTTGCGGCATAGTTGCACATTAAATTTAAAATTATCGATTATGAAAGTAGCAATTGTTGGCGCGAGTGGCGCCGTTGGACAGGAGTTTCTGCGCATTCTCGCAGAGCGAAACTTCCCCATGGATGAGCTGGTGTTGTTCGGTTCGGAGCGGAGTGCCGGCCGCAAATACAGCTTCAAGGGCAAGGAGTATGAAGTGAAACTATTGCAGCATAACGATGATTTCAAGGACGTGGACATCGCTTTCACGTCGGCCGGTGGCGGCACGTCGCAGGAGTTTGCCGAGACCATCACGAAGCATGGAGCCGTGATGATTGACAATTCCAGCGCCTTCCGCATGTGCGACGACGTGCCCTTGGTGGTGCCCGAGGTGAATGCGGCCGACGCCCTGACGCGTCCCCGCAGCATTATCGCCAACCCCAATTGCACCACCATCATGATGGTGGTGGTGATGAAGCCCATCGAAGACCTGAGCCACATCCGCAAAATCCATGTTTCGAGCTATCAGAGTGCCAGCGGAGCGGGAGCCGCCGCCATGGCCGAACTGCAGCAACAGTACAAGGAACTCGTGGAGGAAGGCTGCGTGAAGACCGTCGACAAGTTCCCCCATCAGCTAGCTTACAACGTGATTCCGCAGATAGACAAGATGATGGACAACGATTATACGAAGGAAGAGATGAAGATGTTCAGCGAAACGCGCAAGATCATGCACAGCGATGTGCGCACAAGTGCCACCTGCGTGCGTGTCAGTTCGCTGCGAAGTCACTCTGAAAGTGTATGGTTCGAGACCGAGAAACCACTGGAAGTGGACGCCATCCGCAAGGCTTTGGAGGCTGCTCCGGGCGTCACCTTGGTCGACGATCCGCAGCACTACGTCTATCCCATGCCGCTGGAGAGTGCTGGAAAGGACGACATCTACGTGGGCCGCGTGCGCAAAGACCTGGCCGACGACAATGGAAACACCCTGTGGCTGACGGGCGACCAGATTAGGAAAGGGGCCGCCCTCAACGCCGTTCAGATAGCCGAATATTTGATAGAGAAGTGTGAAGTGTGAAATGAGGAGTGTGGAATGACGAAGTCCGCACCGCATAAATAAAAGTCCCGACGAAGCAGTTTTCAATTGCTCGTCGGGACTTTTCAATTCCACACTTCACATTTCACACTCCTCATTTCACACTTCACATTCCTCATTCCACACTTCTCATTTCGCTGCCAGCACCTCCACTTCGACGAGCGCGCCCTTGGGCAACTTCTCCACAGCCACGGCGGAGCGGGCTGGGAACGGACTGTTGAAGAACTGGGCATACACTTCGTTCATGGCGGCGAAGTCATCCATGCTGTCGAGATAGACCGTTGTCTTCACGACATGCGACAAGTCGAGGCCTGCCGCCTGCAGAATGCTCTGCGCGTTGAGGATGGATTGGCGGGTCTGCGCCTTGATTCCGCCTTCCGGAAACTGGCCCGTTGCGGGGTCGATGGGCAGCTGGCCCGAGGCATAGACAAATCCGTTCACTTCGATGGCTTGGCTGTAAGGGCCGATGGCGGCCGGCGCCTTTTCGGTGTTGATGGCTTTTTTCATTTTACTTTGTTGTTGGGTTGAATGTATTATATGTAATAAGGTGTAGCTATTTTACCACGACCCCGACTGCATGAGCCAGGCCATGAGGATGAGTCGCACGTCGAGCGGCTGCACGTTGCGCAGCTGTCGGCGGAACATTTTCAACGCCCTGCCGATGTGCCGCTCCACCACTTTGACGGAAATGCCCAGCTCTTCGGCTATCTCTCGGTTCTTCATACCGTCGAATCGGCTCATCGTGAATATCTGGCGCGACCGCTCCGGCAGGGCGTCGAGCGTCTGTTCCACCTGTCGTTTCAGCTCCTGGAAGAGCAGTTCCTGGTCGGGGTCGTCCAGAAAATCGGTGCTGTAGAGCCGTTCGGAATGGTCTTCGAGGTTGAGGCTTTGCAGCCATTCGCTGTCCTCCAAGGCCTTGTGGCGCAGGTAGTTGAGGCCATTGGTTGCGCACCATGCGAAACAGCAGCGCGCCGACGGATTGCAAAATCAGTTCTCCACGCTTCTCCCACAGCTTCATGAAGCAGTCCTGTATGATGTCGCCGACTGCGTCGCCATTGGCCAGAAAGCGCAGGGCATAGTTGTGCAGACGCGGATAGTAAGTAGCGAAAAGATATTCGTATGCCTCATGCTTTCCGTTTCTGATGTCAGCGATAAGCAGGTTGTTGTCGGAATAAACGTGCATCATAAAACAAAGCCGCAAAGCCGTGCGACGCTTGCAAAAATACAATAAAAATCCAGAAGCGCAACGAATGCACGACTTTTTTTGAAAAAAGAGCAGGTCAGGGGGTGGGTAAAACGGGGTGTCGGGTGTCTTCTCTATAGAAAACCGGACGCAAACAGCGTCGAACCTGAACAGCAGACAATGGGAAATCTCGAAGACATACGACAACTAACTATTCATTATCTCAACGGTTCCGTCACGCAGGATGACGAGCGTCGATTGCTCTCTTTCATTGGCGAAAGCCAAACGAACAAGGAATTGTTCCGCCAGTGGGAGGAGGAATGGGCCGCTCATCATCTCGGCGATGGGCTGTCGAAAGCTGCATTCGGCAAATTCGAAGCGCGACTACTGCTCCAATCGGAAGCGAAAAACACAAAAACCAAACTCTGGCGAACGGTCGCCGCCGCGGCCGCTGTCGTGGCATTGATGGTCGGTTCGGCCTATGCCACGTGGCTGGCGGCCGCCGCGCGCCCCGAAAAATTCTACTCCTTCTCGGCTCCTTATGGGTCGAAGGCCCGCGTGGCGCTGCCCGACAGTTCGGTCGTCTGGCTCAACGCAGGTTCTTCTTTGCGCTATTCCAACCGCTTCAACGAGCACAATCGCCGGGTGGAACTACAGGGAGAAGGCTATTTCCAGGTGTCCAAGGACGCACGACACGAGTTCGTCGTGAAGACCGACGTGGGCGAAGTGACGGTCAAGGGCACCCGATTCGACGTGTCGGCCTACAGGGAAGACCGCGTGGCGACGGTGTCGCTCATGCAGGGAAGGGTGGAGTTCAGCGGGAAAAACGAGACCGTGGCGATGCGTCCGGGCGAGCGCGTGACCGTCGACAGGCTCACGGGCGAGCTGAAGAAGACCACCTTTGTCAACGACTCGCGGGCCTGGATAGACAACAACACCGACTTCGATGCCATCACGTTGGGCGAGTTGGCCAAGGTGCTCTCGCGCCAGTACAACGTCAACATCCATGTAGGTTCGTCGAAACTCGGCATGACCCGCTTCTCCATCTCGCTGCGCAACAAGGAGACGATAGGCGCTGTAATCGACGCATTGCAGCGCATTTCGCAGATGACCGTGCAGCGGCGAGGCAAGGACATCTATCTGTCCGATTAGCGACGGTCGACCTGACGTCTTGCAATACCCTTGAAAATACACGCTTGAAACCTAACTTGAAAGAATCGACATGATGTAATCGGCGCATGACGATGTGCCGATGCGGACGATAATTGATAACTAACTTAAATAAAATGTAAACACTATGAGAGTAAAGCAAAGCAAATTGCTGAAATCCTTCGTAGTCGTTGCCCTGTGTTTCGGTTCGTTGGGCGTCAGCGCCCAGTCGGTTACGAAGACTTTCCGCAATGAGTCTCTGGCCAACGTGCTGAAAGAAGTGGAACGACAGACGGGCATGTCCGTCATCTACCAGGTGGACGAAGTGAACGCGAACAAGAAAGTTACGGCTTCCTTCAAGTCGACTCCCGTGAGGGAAGTGCTCGAAACGGTGCTGGGCAACGGCCTGCGCTACGAGATCGACAACAAGATGATCACCATCCACAAGCGTACTGCGCCGCAAGCAGAGCGCACGCCGCAGCAGACGGGGCGTCGCCGCAGCGTGAAGGGCAGCGTGCTCGACGAGAACGGCGAGCCCATCATCGGCGCCACGGTCACCGTGAAAGGCTCGAAGCTCAATGCCGTGACCGACCTGGACGGCAATTTCACCATCGACGCGCCCGAGGGGAGCACGCTGGTCGTATCCTATCTGGGCTACAAGAACCAGGAAGTGAGCGCCGACAGCCGCAACCTGAAAGTCAGCATGAGCCAAAATTCCGAGCTGTTGAACGAAGTTGTGGTGACGGCCTTGGGTATCAAGAAGGAAGCCAAGGCCCTTACCTACAACGTGCAGCAGCTTTCCAACGACGACATCACGGGCGTGAAGGACGCCAATTTCATGAATGCGCTGTCGGGAAAGGTGGCCGGTGTGGAGATCAACACGAGTGCCGCGGGTATCGGCGGTGGCGTGAAGGTGGTCATGCGAGGCAGCAAGTCCATCAGTGGAAACAACAACGCGCTCTACGTAATCGATGGTATTCCCATGCCGTCGCTGTCGGTCAACCAGCCTTCCGACGCCTATCACGGCGACGCGCAGTCGGGCGACGCCGCCTCGATGGTCAACCCCGACGACATCGAAAGCATATCCGTGCTCAGCGGCGCGGCCGCTTCGGCCCTCTATGGCAGCGACGCGGCCAACGGCGTCATCATGATTACGACGAAGAAAGGGCAGGCAGGCAAGGTTCATCTGTCCTATTCCAACAACACGTCGTTCTTCTCTCCCTTCGTCACGCCCGACTTCCAGAACACCTACGGGCAGACGGCTGCGGGCGCGTTCTCCAGTTGGGGTGCCAAGTTGGCTGCTCCATCGTCCTACGATCCGCTGGATTTCTTCCAGACAGGTTACAACGTCGGCAACTCCGTAACCTTCTCCACCGGTTCGGAACATAGCCAGACGTTTGCCTCCGTGGCCTCCACCCATGCCGAAGGCATTGTGCAGAACAACACGTTGGCCCGCTACAACTTCTCTGTACGCAACACGTCGGACTTCCTCAACAACAAGTTGCACCTCGACCTGAACGCGATGTACATGAAGATAACCGAGAAGAACATGATTTCACAGGGCCTTTATTTCAATCCCCTCGTACCGATTTACATGTTTCCGGCCGGCGCCGACATCCGAAAGTACATGCCTTACGAGCAGTACGACCAGGAACGCAACTTCAAGACGCAGTTCTGGCCGTTTGGAAACCAGGGCCTCTCGATGATGAACCCTTATTGGGAAATCAACCGCGACAATGCCATCAACCACAAAGACCGCTACGTGTTGAGCGCAGGACTGACCTATAACATTGCCCAAGGCGTCAGTCTTGCCGGTCGGGCCAAGCTCGACAGGACGTCGGGGCTTTACGAGAAGAAGTATGCGGCCTCCACCGACGCGCTGTTTGCCGGCGAGTATGGCGCCTACTACCGCACCAACGACGACACGCGGCAGATTTATGGCGACATGATTCTCAATCTTGACAAGTACTTCGGCGACTGGTCTGTGACGGCAAACCTCGGTACGAGTATCAAGGACGTGGAGACAAGCAACACCTATAACGGTGGTTTCCTCAACACGGTGGCCAACAATTTCACGCTGAACAACGTCAACCGCAGCACCGCCCACATGGACCAGGATCCGTCGTTGAACTACCATCATCAGGTGCAGAGCGTCTTCGGCACGGCTTCCATCGGTTTCCAAAGCAAGATTTACCTTGATTTGACGGCACGCAACGACTGGGATTCGTTCCTGGGCAACACCCAATACAAGAACAAGGGCTTCTTCTATCCTTCGGTGGGCATGAGCGTCATCCTGACCGAAGCCATCCCCGGACTGAAGAGCAACGTGCTTTCGTTCCTGAAGATTCGCGGCAGCTACAGCGAAGTGGGCAATACGCCTGAGAAGTTCTATGCCCTTCTGCGCTATACCTACAGCAACGCGTCGCCCTCGACGACATCCTATTATCCCAACACCGACCTGAAACCCGAGCGCACGAAAGCCTGGGAACTGGGCTTGCAAGCCAACTTGTGGCAGGACAAAGTGAACCTGAACGTCAGCCTGTACTCCACCCGCACGTTCGACCAGTTCTTCTTGCCCGAGCTGTCGGCTGCCTCCGGCTATTCCGCTTTGCCCATCAATGGCGGGCGAGTGGACAACAAGGGTGTCGAGGCAAGCCTCACCTTGAACCAGCCGTTGGGGCCGGTGAAGTGGTCGTCGACCTTCACCTACACGCTCAACAAGAACAAAATCAAGCAGTTGCTGGCCCCGACGCAACTGACGCTGGCCAACGGCAACACCGTCACCGTTGCGCAGACGGCCATGGACGTGATGAACATGGGCCCCGTGAAGGTGCGTCTGACCGAAGGCGGCTCGATGGGCGACCTGTATGTCACGGTGCCGAAGATGGACGAGCATGGCTATGTCATCGTGGATTACACCTCCCGCAACATCTCGGGGCTTGACGAAGGCAAGTATGTCAAGGCCGGCAACGTGAATCCCAGATACCGGATGGGCTGGCGCAACAGCTTCTCCTGGAAGGGCATAGCTTTGTCGTTCCTGCTCAGCGCCCGCGTGGGCGGCCGCGTATCGAGCATTACGCAGGGCTATATGGACTACTTCGGAGCCTCGAAGGCCACAGCCGACGCCCGCGATGCAGGCGGCGCGCTGGTCAACGGCGTGCGCATTCCGGCCCAGGACTTCTACACCAAGGTCGGCCCGAGCATAGGTTCCTACTATATCTACAGCGCGACCAACTTCCGTTTGGGCGAGCTCTCGCTCGGTTACGACCTGCCCATTAGCCGGTGGGTGCCGTGGATTCAGAACATGCACGTGGCTTTCACGGGCCGCAATCTGCTCATGTTCTACTGCAAGGCACCGTTCGATCCCGAACTGACGGCCAGCACCGGCACCTATTTCACGGGTATCGACAACTTCATGATGCCGAGTCTGCGCAATCTGGGCTTCTCCGTTAAAGTTGACTTCTAAAGCTTGAATGATTATGAAACGAAACCATTATATGAAAATCACGGGCAGTCTGGCCATCATGGTGGCTGCGCTGACCCTTGCTTCGTCGTGCACGGGCGAGTTCGACAAGTGGAACACTGACGCCAACTCGGCCTCCGAGGAAGCCATGACGCACGACAATATGAACACCGGCGCTTTCTTCTCGCAGATGGAACACAACGTGTTCATCGTCGGACTGGACAAGGGCGGCGCCTTCCAGATAGAGGACATGCTGACCGGCGGCCTCTATTCGGGCTATTTCTCCAACATCAAGGAATCCTACGACGTAGGTTCGCTCCACAACGCGCACTACGTATTGCCCGACAAATGGGTGAACCAGCCGTTCAACGACACCTATACCAACCTGATGCAGCCGTGGTTGCAGCTGAAGAAGAACGCCGACGCGGCAGGCACCGGGGCCGTGACGGCTTTGGCAAATGTCGTCAAGGTATTGGGCATGAGCCGCATCACGGACATGTACGGGCCCATCCCTTACACCAAGTTCGGCACGGCCCTCAATGTCGGCTACGACTCGCAGGAAGATGTCTACAAGGCTTTCTTCCAGGAACTCGACGACGCCATCGACGTGCTTGCACGCTATCATGACGCCAACCCGTCGTCCAGGATTCTCGCAAACTTCGACTATGTGTTTGGTGGTGACGTCGCCAGCTGGCTCAAGTTGGCCAATACGTTGCGCCTTCGGCTGGCCTTGCGCGTCTGCTATGCCGACGAGTCGCTCGCGAAAGCCGAGGCCCAGAAGTCGTTCAACCATCCCATCGGCTTCCTGGAGACGGCCGCCATCCATGCCAACAATGCCAGATACTCTTACCTGAACCCATTCTGGGAGGTGAACATCAGCTGGGGTGACATGCGCATGGGGGCCTCGATTGAGAGCTATCTGAAAGGTTACGGCGACCCGCGTGCCTCCCGCTACTTCAAGGAAGCGAAGGCCGGAGGCGGCATTCACGGCGTCTATCCCGGTTTGCGAATCAGCAACCAGAGCGGCTACACCGACGCCACCTCGGCCATGAACGTGGAATCCAACAGTCCGATGCGGTGGATGTCGGGCGCGGAAAGCTTCTTCCTGCGTGCCGAAGCCAAGTTGCGCTGGGACATGGGCACAGCTTCCGCCCGGAGCCTGTATGAAGACGGCATTCGCAAGTCGTTCTCCGAAGAGAATGCGGGCGGCGCGGAGGCTTACATCGCGAACGCTGAGGCGACGCCGGCGGACTTCACCGACAACAGCGACAATGGCCGCGACGCCGCAGCCGTCAGCGCCATCACCGTGGCATGGGATGAGGACGCCGACTTCGAGACCAAGTTGGAGCGTATCATCACGCAGAAGTATCTGGCCATCTTCCCCGACAATCAGGAGGCGTGGAGCGAGTATCGCCGCACAGGTTACCCACGTCTGTTCACCGTCGACTACAACGGAAGCAACGGAAGCGTCAATACCAGCCTGCAGATTCGCCGCCTCCGCTTCCCGACGTCGGAGTATTCCAACAATGCCGACAACGTTCAGGCCGCCGTAGGGCTGCTGGGCGGCGCCGACAACGGTGGAACGAAACTCTGGTGGGACAAGAAAGCCCGTTAATCTCCGTACACATTAATCCATACAGCTATGAATTTATTCAAACATATCATACCGACGCTGTTCGTCGGAGCCTTGTTCGCCGCGTGCGACAGGGACATCGAGAACGTGGACGTGGACGTGGTGCAACCATACACCTACAGCCCGCTCTATTATCAGAATCTGCGCGACTACAAGGCGAGCGACCACAGCATTGCGTGGGGCTGGTTTGCCGACTATACGCAGAAGAACTCTTTGGCAACGAGCTTCCTGGGCTTGCCCGACTCGCTGGACATCTGCTCCCTTTGGGGCGGAATACCTACCCAAGACTCCACGTTGGCCGACGCCCACTACCTGCCGGAGGTGGAGAAGGAGATGCGATTCGTGCAGCATACGAAAGGCACGAAGCTCGTTGTGCCGACCATCGTGCGCATCCGCAACTTCCCGATGTTCTACGATTCCATCTGGGTGGCCAAGGAAAATCCCGATTCGGCCATGCAGGAGTTCGCCAAATACCTCATCGCCCAGATCCAGGTCAACAACCTTGACGGCATAGACCTCGACTACGAGCCCGAAGGCGACCCGCTGAGCGGCGACAACTTCGCCAAGTTCGTGGCATACATCGGCAAGTTTCTCGGCCCGAAGGCCAGCCCCGACAACAAGGCTAAGGCCAAGTTGGCCCGCGTTCGCTGGGTGAACAAGAAGAACGACAAGGGTGTCGCCGTCATGCAGAAGGAGACTTACTACGAAGACTACGAGCTTATGGGCGATCCGGGCAAGCTGCTTTGCATCGATTATTTCAATGAGCGTCCCGACGCCTCTACCGATTCGTTCACCAACTGGTACGTGAACCAGACCTACGGGGGCAGCCCCGGCGGCAAGCCGTTCGGCAGTTGCCCCACCGAAAAGGTGGTCTATACCGAGAATGTGGGCGACAACTGGAAGTCGCCCGAGTGCGGCAAGCTCCTCACTTATGCCCGCTACCGGCCCGCGACAGGCCGCAAGGGCGGCTTCGGCGCCTTCTTCATGCACCGCGACTACATCAATGCCGGCTTCGGCTGCACCAACTACGCCAACATGCGCCGTGGCATCCAGCTTCAGAATCCGGCCATCCGCTAACAGAATCACACTTTAAAGGAATAAGAAACATGACCAAGATAAAATCATTCTTCGTTTTCGCCCTGGCGCTCGTGGCTCTCGTGGCCTGCAAGGAGAGCAACGCCGACTACCGCGACGTGGTCTACATCTCCGGCACGCAGCAGAAGAACACCATCCGCAAGGGCTTCGAGGGCAATGACAGCGTGGACTTGTCGATGACCTGCACGGCAAAGGTGGAGGAAACTGTCAAGGGAACGTTTGTCGCAGCTCCCGAGTTGCTCGACGCCTACAACGCCGAGAACGGCTCCAACTACATCGTTCCGCCGACAGACGCCTATCGGTTGAAGGACGCCGGCGTCACCATCGCCCCCGGACAGTTCAAGTCTACGTCCTGCATGCTTGAGATTGCCGACCCAACCAAGTTTGAAGAAGGCAAGAACTACTGCCTTCCCGTCAGGCTGAAGACTGACGGCAACCTGCTCGAATCTGGCTCCGTGGCCTACATCGTGTTCGTTCCCATCATCACGGTCGACGTGGCCGACATCGCCGGAAAGGCCTTCCTGGTGCCCGGTTTCCGCAACAACGAGGCCCTGGGACACCTCTCCCAGCTGACCATGGAGTGCAAGGTGTTCGTCAAAGAGTTCCAGCGCAGCAGCCCGTACATATCGACTTTGATGGGTTGCGAGGAGAATTTCCTGCTCCGTTTCGGCGACGTGAGCTGCGATCCCGACCAGTTGCAGCTGGCAGGAGGCAAGACCGGCGCGCCCTCTTGGGACCAACCTGACAAGGGAACGCCCCACGCGACGACCTTCCCCACGCACTTCCCGACGGGCAAATGGTGCCACTTCGCCTGCGTCTACGACGGCAAGCAGATCACGATGTACCTGGACGGCGAGCCGATGGGCGACCCCGTGAAGGCCACCGGCGACATCTCGCTCGTGTGGAGCTACGACTACGGCACGTCCTACGGCGACAACAACGGCCCCTTCGCCATCGGCTATTCGGCCGGAGGCCGCCATCTGAACGGCCGCATCAGCGAGTTCCGCGTGTGGAACGTGGCCCGCACGCCCTCAGACCTGCTCAACCACATCTGCTATGTCGACCCGAAGACGCCCGGACTGATTGCCTACAGGCGATTCCAAGGCCCCGGCGACGTGCTGGAAGACGGCTCCATCCGCGACTGGACGGGGCATGGCTACAACGCCGTGGCCAAGAGTGGCACGCCCTCGTGGGTCTCCAACCACAAGTGTCCTTATTAAACAGCAAGACTAACGACTAAAATTTCGATTCAAATGAAGTTCAAAAACATATTCATCGCTTGTGGGGTGCTGTTCTTCGGAGCGGCGGCGCTCACGAGCTGTGGCAGCGACGACACGGCGTATGACATCGACGGCATCGCCCACGAGCGTGTTTATTTCGCCAACGCAGGCGTTTTGGAAGAGGGAATGGTCGTGACCACGCCCGTCGGCTCCATCGTTTCGGTCAAAGGTTTGTTCAATGTGAGGGCCACCAAGGCGGCCGCCAAGGCCATGCGCGTGGCCTTGGACATCGACAACAGCCTTGTCGACGCCTACAACAAGGCCAACGGCACAAACTATCTGGCGGCCCCCGAAGGCACCATCGGCATGAGTTCCGACGGGCTGACGATACCCTCCGACACGGTTTGTTCGGCCGATACGCTGAAGCTGACCGTGGCCGACGACAAGGCCGCGCAGCTGAAAGACCGTCGTGGCTACCTTGTTCCGGTGGTCATCCGGTCGTGCGACGCGGAAGGCTATCGGCCCAGTCTGAACCTCTCCGTGCGCTATCTGCACATCGCCAGCGTGGAGACGGTCATCAACGACAATGCCGGCAGCGTGTCCGGAAAGCAGGTTTCGAAGGCCGACGCCAAGGCCAATTGGAAGTGTCTGTCGGCTTCCGGGGCCGGACTTTCGCCCGAAGGGTTCGCCGGTCTCTTCGGAAATGGCTGGAACGCGCGCTGGAATTTCGGCCGGAAAGAAGCCCGGTCGTCGTTCGTCGTCGACCTTGGGGCCGTCCACAAGCTCACCGCTTTCACGATTGCGGGCCAAGTCATCACGAATACGGTCGTCGAGTCGAGCACCGACAACAGTGCTTGGATGACGCTCGGCGCCACCAAGGAGCACAAGAGCGTGGGTCAATGGTATGTGCTCTATGGCGCGATTCCCGCACGTTACCTGCGCGTGACGATGGATCTGGACGAGTCTTTCTGGGGTTGGGACTATGATTACAGTTCGATAAGCAGGTTCAATCTTGCCTACGACGACTGACAGTGGATTTTATATTGAGGAGTGCCCATCCGTCATTTGATGGGCCCTCCCACTTTTATTTTCAAGCAAACGATTGACAATGAAACGCGCCCTTTTCTTCCTTTTCTGCTTTTTCTGCTTCATGGCGGCCCCCGCGCAGACCGGCGAACCTGCCTTTCTGCCGACGTTCAAGCCCCTGGAGCGCGTCCACGACTTCGGCACCGTCTACGAGAAGGACGGAAAAGTGGAGCACGTCTTCAAGCTGCGGAACATGGGCAAGGCCGTCGCCGTCATCTCCAACGTGAATACCTGGTGCGGCTGCATGGTGGCCGAGTACACGAAAAAGCCCGTCAGGCCCGGCGGGGAGGCCACGGTGAAGGTGACGTTCGACCCCGACCACAAGTCGGGCAACTTCGTGAAGCAGGTCGTTCTGCTGCTCAACGACGGGCGGCAGTACGTCCGGCTGTGGGTCAAGGCCAACGTGGTGGGCATGCTCCACCCCGTGCGGGAAGACCATCCCTACGCCTACGGCCACGGACTCTACATGAGTCAGCAGCTGTTGCCGTTCCCCGACCTCGCGCCGGGCCAGCGCCACGCCTACGACTTGAAGCTGGCCAACGACACAGACCGCCCCATGACCGTCGTCTTCGAGCGTCGACCGAACAACACTGTGCTGAAAATGCCCGCGCGGGTGACGCTCAAGCCCCGCGAGCGCACGGCGATACGAGTGAGCTACCGCTACTTCCGACGCCACACGGAGAGCCGCCACGTCGACATCGTTCCCATCGTCAACGGCAAGCCCGGCAGGCCTCTGACGGTGAGGTGGAACGTCGGGCGCAAATTCAAGCTCGACCTTTGACTTTCCAAAAGAGCCGCTTTCACCGTGCGAAAGCAGTCTTTTCGCGCGCTGAAAGCAGCCCTTTTACAAGCTGAAAGCAGCCCTTCTATAAGTAGAAAGGGAACCTTTTATCCTTCCTTTTTACCTTTTTACTTTTTTACCTTTTTACCTTTCGTCCTCCTTTTTTACCTTTTTACTTTTCCTTTTCACCGTTTCAGCACTCCACGGACGGCGAACCAAAGGTGGAAGGCCAGCGTGGGCAGCACGCCGTAGTGCCGGCACATGATGCGGAACCGCTCCACGAGCGACGCCCGATGGTTTTTCACGCTCATGCCGCCGGCCAGATAGTGGGCCACGACGGCGTTCACGTTGCGCAGAGGCAGCCGGCGGGCCTCCGCCTCCTTCATGATGCGGATGCACCAGTCGACATCCGCCGACAAGCGGTAGCGCAGATTGTAGGGCGTCAGCTTGGCCAAGTCCGTGCGGGCATAGAACGCCTGGTGGCAGACCAGCATGCCCCGACGGAACGAACGCCATGTCAGTAGGGCGGGCGGGGCCAGCCGTCGGTGGCGCAGGAAGCGTCCCGCGTCGTCCACCACATCCGTGTCGCCATACAGGACGCCCGGCAACGTCTCGCCTTCGCCCACGCTGTTGGCGATGGTTTCCAAGGTGTCGGCCGACGGGAACGTGTCGCCGGCATTCAGGAACACCAGATAGTCGCCGCCGGCGCGGGCCATGGCCTTGTTCATGGCGTCGTAGAGGCCGCCGTCGGGTTCGGAAACGAAGACCACCTCGTGGCGACAGTCGGCCTCGGCGGCCACCTCCTGTTGATAGGAGCGTATCAAGTCGACGGTGCCGTCGGTCGACGCGCCGTCCATCAGCAGGTGTTCCACCTGGGGCCACGACTGTCTGCGCACGCTCTCCAGCGTCCGGCCGACGAGCGCGGCGGCCTGATAGGTGCATGTGATGACTGTAAACGAAATCATAGATGGAAGCGTTTGAAGGCCAAAGCCTGGTTGTAGACTTCGATGTAGCGCATGGCCACGCTCTGCTGCGAGTAGTTGCGGGCCACCTTGGCCAGCGCGCGGTGGCTGATGTCTTCGTAGTCGGACTCGAAAAGCACCCAGTTCATGCCGCAGGCCAGGTCGTCCACGTCGCGGAACCGCGCCACATAGCCGTTCTTCAGATGGTCGATTTCCTCGGGAATGCCCCCCACCTTGAAGCCCACGCAGGGCACTCCGCACGCCATGGCCTCCATGATGGTGTTGGGAAGGTTGTCCGACAACGACGGCAACACGAAGGTGTCCACCGCGTTGTAGACGTCGACGATGGTCTTCTCGTCGCTCACGTAGCCCAGCGGAAAGGCCGGCAGGGGCAGCAGCCGGGCCACTTCCTCAGAGTGTCCGCCGAGGATGGCGATGGCCGTGTCTTGCTTCCGCTCGGGCTGCCGGTCGGCCCACAGCTTCACGGCGTCGATGAAATAGTCCATTCCCTTGCGTTTGTCGGTCACGCGTTGCGACACGAAGAGGATGATTTTCTTGCCCTCCGGCAGCCCCACACGGTGGCGGGCTTCGGCCTGGTCGCGGCGGCAGAAGACATGGGTGTCGATCGGATTGGGGATCGAAGTGACGTGCTGGCCCGTCAGCAGCGCACTCTGCTTGGCCTGCGATTCCAGCCAACGGCTGCAGGAGACAAAGAAGATGTTGCCGCCCTTGAGCATGTTGCGTTTCTTTCGCCATACGCTTGCCGCCAGGTCGCCGTCTCCTCCTCCGCCTGGAAGCAGGTAGCAATGCTTGCACGATGACTGGAAATAGTTGCACTGATGGGAGTAGTGGCAGATGGCCGTGGCCGGCCAGATGTCGTGCATGGTCCATACGACGGGCTTTCCACTGGCCAGTATCTTCCGAATGCCCCGCAGCGAGAGCATGCCCTGGTTGATCCAGGAGAGATGTATCACGTCGGCCTCCTTGAATTCGGGCAGCGTCGTGATGTCGGCGCCGGCGTTGGCGATGTCGATTTCAAAGAGATGTTGCTTTGAGAAGTGCAGTCTGAGATAGATGCAGAGGCGTTCCCACAGAAAATTGAAACGCAGGCGGAGCGACCGGGGCAGCCCCACGACTGTGATGTCGTCGGTCTCCTTGTCGCGCACCAACATCTTTGCTTTCACTCCGTTGTTGTTGAGTGCGTCCTTCAAGCGGTTCGCCGCCACGGCGGCCCCGCCCGTTTTCTCACTTGTGTTGACTATCAGAACTCTCATCTTGTGGGTCGAATTTAGATCATGGACAGGTGGCCGAAGGATTCGGAAGCCGTGGCGTCGGGCTTCACGTGGGCATGCTGCGCCGCACGCCTCGAACCCTGGTCGGCCGAACAGGGATTAAATGTTGCAAATATAGCCATTTTTCGGGAAATTATCGGTCGACGGCATAAAATAAAGTGACGAACGGAAGATTGCCCGAAAGCAAACAGGGACGCGGGCGGCAAGCACCCACGTCCCTGTTGAATCTTCAAATATGTGGATGGCGAAGCCGTTTCCACACGAAAGAAGGGGATTCTTATTGTAGCAGATGGACATCCAAGGACAACATGACATTGTCCAAAGACACCTCGTTCACGGCCTCCAGATTCAGTTTCAGATGGAGGAAATGACCTTTCTTGCTGGCTTCGGTCACTTTAAAGCGTGGATTTGAGAGATAGATGTCGAGGTTGGTTCCATGCCCGGAAGAGGGCTTCCATACCCTGACGATGGAACTTCCGTTGCCCTGTTTCACCTCTTGTGACGACAATTCTATGAGGTTTCCGCCGCGGCGAATGCTCTTTTGGGCTTTGTCTATCCAAGATTTTACGTCGTATTGACGTACTTGTGAAAGCTTGTCGCCGTCATTTGAATCTCTAAACTTCTGACCAAAGTAAGTGCCCAAGTCCGAACTATTGGCCAACACCAGGTCGTTCTTGAGGTCGGTGAGGGGCTTGAAGCCTTTCAAAGTTAGACTGAATCGCGCAACTTCCGTCTCCTTTTTATTGCTATCCATCAACTTCAGCGTAACATCAATGGAGTTGTCGCTGTCATTTTTCGCCTTGTGCTCCACCTGGGGAATGAACTTCTTCTCGTCGTATTGCAGCAAAGAAGCATAGAAAACGGGGAGGTTTTCATACACGCCGTGCATGTAGAGCGACTTTGCCGCTGCGGTGTTGACCGTCACTTGACGCTGATAATAGGAGTCTTTGTTGAACGACAATGACAATGACCTGTCGCTGCCACCGCTCGTATTGCCCAGAATATTGTTGTAAGAGATGGAGAATGAAATGGTTCCCTCTCCGCTGCTTGAGGGCTTGTACTCGATTTTCTTCACCTCAATCTTGTTCAAATCATCCTGCGTAAACGTATAGATACGCGCTTCGCTGGCGTCGGAAGCCGTGAAGTCAACAAACTGCGACAGGTATTTTGCCGTGAACTTCGCCGTGTTTTTCAGGCGGTAAAGTTCGTCGAAGTCAAATTCCTTCTGATAGTCCACGCCGCTTTTCCACGCCGCTTTCACATATCTGGCTATCCACTCGTCGGTGGGTTGCTGGGCAAAACCCGTGAATGCGACGGTCTTCTCGAACGCGTCGCCGGCTGCGCTGCCCGCTACCTTCACGACAAACGCCCCTGCCTTCTCGTCACGGCTCACTTCATTGACGCCGGTGACGTTGATTTCCCGGCCGCCGATGGTCTTCGCGCCGCTTGTGGACTTTGCCTTTTCCAACGCCTGTTGGACGGTCAGGCTCTTGTCCAGACCAAAATAGGTGATGATTTCCTCATCCTTCACCTCCTTGGATTGCGCTTGTGGCGGCGTGGGTTCCTCTTTTTTTGGGGGGGTGGTGGGCTTGTTCTCGTTATTTCCTGAATCGTCCTTGCCGCATGCCGATAGGATGGCACACAAAGCGACGGCTAACAATACTTTTCTCATGTGTCGATATACTTTTGTTTCATTAATAAATAAGGAGTGCTTTCCGTGCGCAGACGGACATCAAACGTTATCCTGTTTTTCATGCACTCTCCTTTTGTCGGCTGCAAAGTTAAGAAAAAAAATCCATTTAGCCTACTTCTTCTACCATATAGCTGCCTTTTTAATGGTATGCCGTTGTTCTTTCATCTTACGAAAGCAGCCCTTCCAATGGCATAAAGCAGTCCTTTTAGGGGCATGTCGTTGCCCTTTTATGGCCCGTCGCTCATCTTTCGACCGCTTTCCGATAAGCCATGAAACGACAAAAAGGCCGCTGTGTGCGCACACAAAAGGTTGACTTAAGTCAAGAATGCGGCGTTTTTTAAAGATAAAAGCACCAATTGTTTGCGGACACAGTTGAGATGTACTACCTTTGCAACATCAAAAGGTTAATAGATTGTTTAGGTTAGTAGTAATAGATTTAATAGATTTAGGTTTTTAGTTATTAGGTTTTAAGGTAATTTGATAGATTGTTTAACAGGAACAATGAGGACCGTGAGGTTATCATTCGTTTAAGAAAAAGGATTTTTAGTTAAACATAGGCTAAACGCCGGAGCTCGTGTTGGGTTCCGGCGTTTACATTTCTCGGCGAGGCGCGGCCCTTCGCCGTCCTCGAAGACGCCTTGTGGCGCGCCGTTGAAACTATCATCGCAAAACATAATACATTTGGCAAATTATATTTATCTTTGCAGGTGCCATCAACTGATTGTCAACAACCGATGAACGACACCCAGACCCCGCGACAACGTCACGCAACTATGGCGGCCATCCACGGCAAGGACACGAAGCCGGAGCGTGTCGTGCGCAAGTGGTTGTGGAGACATGGCTATCGCTATCGGCTCAATCATCCGCGACTCCCGGGAAAACCGGACATTGTGATGAGGAAATACAGGACTTGCATCTTTGTGAACGGATGTTTCTGGCACGGTCATGAAGGATGCAAATACTACACCATACCGAAGACCCATACGGAGTTTTGGACAAAAAAGATAAGCCGGAACAAGGAAAGAGACCATGAAGTGTGCCGCAAACTCGCCTCGATGGGCTGGCACAGCATTACCATTTGGGAATGTGAGTTGAAATCTTCACGAAAAGAACACACCTTGGAGTCGTTGGCGTTCACGCTCAACAGCATCTTCCTCCAAGACCACAGCATACAGAGATACGAGTTGCCGGAAGACGAAGCGATGATGGCAGCGGAAAGTTTGCCAGACAACGGTGGCGACGGGAAGGGATGGTGACGGATTCGTCGCGCCGTCAGGGTCGAGCGCATGGCCGAGATGATTGGGAAGGCCTGCGGCAGACACGGAATCGTCATTTCCGATTACAACTATCGGGCCGTCGCCTCGTTGTCGGACAGGCTGATGTTTCTGGACAAGGGCAGGAAGTGGCAAGTGGAGGACATGGAGGAACTACGAAATACGTATCATCTGTAGGGTGGAGGCAGGCCGTGTCCGCCCAGTGCACGCCGCCCCTTCAGCGTTCATAGTGGAGGATGACGTTGCCGTCGACGGCTTGTTGCGCCACGAGCCGGGCCGTGTCGGGCAGCCGGGGGGCCTTGACGCCGTCGCCGATGCAGGCGGGCGACGTCTCGACTTGAATCTCGTCCCACAGCCCACGTTCGATGAACTGCCGCAGAACGATGGAACCTCCTTCCACGAAGAGGCTTTGCCTGCGGGTCTCGTAGAGCGAACGAAGCACGTCGTCAATGCTCGATTGGCGGATGAAACCATCGGGAATGCCGTCCTGACGATGGCTCAGGACGATGCGCTCGGGTGCCGGTCCGGCCCATTCCCTGACGTTCAACTGCGGATGGTCGGTGTCGAGTGTGTTCCTGCCGATGAGGATGGCATCGTATTCGGTGCGCAGTTTGTGAACCAACATCTTGGTGAAAGGCGTGGATATGGGCAGCGGTTGTCCGTGGCGGGCGATGAAGCCGTCGGCCGTCTGCGCCCATTTCAGCATGATGTAGGGGCGTTGTCGGGTGTTGAAGGTGATGAAGCGGCGGTTGAGGGCGAGGCATTCCGCTTCGAGTATGCCCACGACGACTTCGATACCGGCGTCGCGCAGCCGCTGAATGCCGCGCCCTTGTACTTGGGCGAATGGGTCGACGCAGCCGCAGACACAGCGGCGAACGCCCTTGTGGACAATCAAGTCGGCGCAAGGGGGCGTCTTCCCGTAGTGCGAACAGGGTTCCAGGCTCACGTAGATGGTGGCTTCGCGGAGCAGACACTCGTCTTCGGGCCTGACATCGGCAAAGGCGTTGACCTCGGCATGGCCCTCGCCGCAGCGCACGTGATAGCCTTCGCCGATGATGCGGCCGTCCCGCGACACGATGACGGCCCCCACCATGGGGTTGGGTTTGGCGTTGCGCTGCCCGTTGCGGGCCAGCTGCAGACAGCGGTGCATGTATCTCTGATGGAGGAGCAGTTGCGCTTCGGCACCGCCGGCATAGATGTCGTTTTCCATAAAACAGGGATTTTGATGGGCTTGTGGATTGCAAATGTAGTCAAAATAAGTGAAACATGTGCGGATTGCAGAGGATTCTTTGCGCAGCGGAAGCACCGTTTTCGCACCGTGAAAGGGCGTCGAAAACTAAATAATCATTAAAAACTTGTTTTGTTCGGATATAATCTCTACCTTTGCAAAAGCATTAAAAGAAAGATGATAGGATACGGAATTCCGACAACTCAGGGCTGTCGGAATTCTTTATTTTATTGTCCCAAAGGAAAACATTCATTAATTTAAAGCAAAAGAAATTATGGCTTACATGTCACAAGAGGGCTACGAGAAGCTCGTGGCTCAACTCAGACAGCTCGAATCTGTGGAGCGCCCAAAGGCATCAGCCGCGATTGCTGAGGCTCGGGACAAGGGAGACTTAAGTGAAAACTCTGAATATGACGCGGCAAAGGAGGCGCAGGCTCATCTTGAAGACAAAATCAACAAGCTCAAGGTGGCCATCGCCGAGGCCAAGATTGTGGACATGTCGCGCCTCTCGACCGACGCCGTGCAGATCATGTCGACCGTGCAGATGACCAACATGGGCAACAAAGCCAGGATGACCTACACCATCGTGAGCGAGAGCGAGGCCAACCTGAAGGAAGGAAAGATAGCCATCACCACGCCGATCGCCCAGGGATTGCTGAACAAGAAGGTGGGCGACGTGGCTGAAATCAAGATACCGAGCGGCTCCATCAAGCTGCGCATCGACAAGATTACGATAGAATGATCGTTCCAAGTGAACATCTTTAATGGAGGAAAGCCAATATGAGTACGATTTTCAGTAAGATAGCTGCCGGTGAAATACCCAGCTACAAGTGTGCCGAGAGTGAGAAGTTCTACGCTTTTCTGGACATCAACCCCGTGACGAAGGGCCACACGCTGGTGATTCCCCGCAAGGAGGTGGACTACATCTTCGACATGGACGACGCCGACCTGGCCGAATTCGAGGTGTTTGCCAAGCGAGTGGCGCGTGCGTTGCGGCAAGTGGTGCCCTGTACGAAGGTGGCTCAGGTGGTGTTGGGCCTTGAAGTGCCCCACGCCCACATCCATCTGCTGCCGATGAACAGCGAGGCCGATGTCGATTTCAGGCGCCACGTGGAGGTCGGCAGCGAAGAACAGCAGGAGCTGGCCGCACGGATATTGGCGGCTTTCGAGGCAATCGGCTGACCCCGCGGCTTGGCGTTCCGCAAGTTGCGCCGCCTTTCCCTCGATTTATGTACTTGCGGATGTTCGGTTGCAGACGAAAAACAGACGCACGAGGCTGTTCCGAAAGAGCACTTGTCAAGATTCGCTCACGGAAAACGGCCTCGTCTTTTTGTCTTCGTGCGTGAGGTTCGGCCGAAAAAGGCGTCTGCAACATTGAACCCAAATTGCCCATTGGGATTTAAAATCCGAACCTTTATCCCAAATCGTTCAATGACCATTGTCCATTGATTGCTTTTGGGATAAAAGACCAAGGCCTTCGGCCTAGCTTCTTGTCGGCACGTGTCAGGCAGGGTAGCTCGCTTCGTTCGCAACACTGCCCTCTAAAAAGACCAACCGCCAAGGCGGTAGTTGGTGTTGTGCCCACAGCCATCTTACATTATGCGTCAAGGGTGATGAAGCCTACCATATAAATAAGACCAACCGCCATGCGGTTGCAGGCGCAGAACAGGCGGTAGCAGGCACAATGCACCATGATTGTGTCCCTATGAACCAATTGGGTATCAAGAAATTCCTGTCGCAGGCCGTGTAGGAAGTGAAGCCGGAGGCTTCATCGCTCAGTAACCCCTGGTCATCTCTGCAAAGCGGAGTGACCAGGGGATAAAAAATCAGGCGGAAATCGACCCTGGAAGGGTCGCCCAAAGACAGCCGTGATGATGGTGGTCGACCCCTCCAGGGTCGACAGACGGGTGGCGGACACACCTCCCCCGGTCATCCTTCGGCATGACCGGGGGTTACGGAGAGGTGAAGCCGCCGGCTTCAACACCCACAGGAAAGCCTTGGGTACCGTCATGTGAGCCTGCGCTCCCGCTATCAAGGGGCAGCCGCCCGCAACCACCGCTATTCTTTTGCCTGCTTAAAGCACCGCCGTTGCCTGCTTAAAGCACTGTTGTTGCACGCTGAAAGTACTGTCGTTGTCTGCTGAATGTACCGCCGTTGTCCGTTGAAAAGGCTGCTTTGACTTTCCAAAAGCAGCCCTATCAGCGGCTGAAAGCAGCCTTTTTGCATGGTCAAAGCACAGCTTTTGCGCGCTCAAAGGATAGCTTTTGAAAACCCGAAGGGCAGTCGTTGAAAAATGAAAGGGAAACGCTTCGGACTTGCCGGCTCGAAAGGAGCCGTGTCCGAAGCGTTTCATGTTACTTCTTTTCGTAGGGAATGACAAGTTTGAAGCCTTGTCCGCGCAGTACGGCGTCATGTTCCCGAACCTCTTCCACGAATAGTTTGTATTGACCTTCTTTCAGTCCGCTGTTAGAAAACTCATCGGGATAGGTCATGGAGAGCGTCACGTTTACATGGCTTCCGACTACGGGATTGACGATGGCGGGAGTAATCTTCAGCACTCTTTTGGCGGTGTAGGGGCGTGCGCCGCTGCAGAACCATACGCCTATGCCGGGTCTTCGCACGGCCATGATGGTGTTCATGTGGGTATAGATACTGCGCGAAGTGGTGCTGTAGACGCCTACGCGGTCGGCCGTTCCTTCGCAGCGGACGACAACCTTCAGAGTCTTCTCCTTCTTGTCCTGCGCGATGACGCGTATTTTTGCCTCTCCCTCGTAGTGAGCCTGTATTTCGAGAATGCCTGTTTTGGCGTTCCACTTGGCATTCATGATTTTATCCGGGTCTTCTATTTGCAGCTCTGCGAAGTCTCCGCCACCATTCAGACTGACGAACTTGCTTTCGTCGCGCGGGAAAAGACGTATCTCGGACTGGCTGATACTCAGTTCGGGCACAACGACGTTGATGTCGACGCGGCGCTTGAAGTCTCCCGAAATGATGGTGGCATAGGTTTGTCCCTCCAGTATTCCGCTGATACGCAGCGTGTCTTTACTGATGGCTACGCCGGCAATTTTCGAGTCGGCCACGTTGGCGGTATATTTTCCTGTGCCTCCCCGCAGGATGATCGTGCGGGTGGAAAGTTTGTTCAGAGCCACTTCCTTCAAGTCGTCGGCACCCACTTGGATATCTTTGGCTTCGGAATTGTCGTCGCTACAGGCCACAAACGCGGTGCCGCAACAGAGCAGCAATAGGTAAAAAAGTATTCTTTTCATCGTTAGTCTACATTCAATTTATATTCTATCTCCCATTTACGGTCGGGCGTTTCCTCGATTTCTATTTGCAAAAAGTGCATTCCTTTGTCCGGGAAAACGATGTTGCCGTCGGTGGGTGTGACGGGCTTACCGTCTATCCGGTAAGTGATTTTGGCGTTGGGGTCGGCCAAGTCGTGATAATACAGGCGCAGCGTTCTTGGGCAAGTTCCAACCTCGCGGATGGTGTAGAGGTAGGGAATGCGCCCTTCTTCATCGACGCCCATGTTCATCCGTTGCGTCTGTTGGGTAATCGGTTTGGAAGGTTTCGATGCGTCGGCACCCTTGACAGACTGCACGCTGAACGTGTAGGACGTGCCCGGCTGAAGATGTTCCGCAACGTATGAAGTCGCTTTTGTGACAGCCAGCTCTTTACCGTTCATAATGATTCGGTAGCCGGCATCCTTTTCGGTGATGGCATTCCACGATAATTCCATTTCGCGTTGCTGCGGTCTGACCACGACATTGGATGGCGCTTCGAGCGTTACCGTCGGTTTTCCCTCTTTGGTTTGTACGAACGAGATGTCGTCGATGAGGATGTAGCCGTCTGATTCCGCCGACTTGTAATCATATTCGAGGTAGAAACCAATGCCCGCTCTGTCAACTCCGGAGGGCGCTTTAAACGTGATGGTCTTCTGTTGCCATGTGTTGGAGAACCCCGAAGCCTTGTCGTTATCGCGTGTTTCTTTCCTTATCGTCTTGTAACCTTTATACCAGTCTACCGTTACAACGATGTTAGGGTTCTTGGCTTGCCCCTTATACCAATAGGTGAGCCGGTATTCTCCGTCCGCGTTGATCAGGATATGATTCGTGTTGAAGTCATTGTCGCGCGAATAGAATGAGCCGCCGTTGGGGTATAGCTTCAGGGCGAATACACCGCCGTGGGCATCTTTCACTCTCGAAAAGCCTAATGACGAGTTGATATACCAATAAAGCGGTTTCTGATAGGGGTCAAAGGCTTCGGGATTTTCTTCCTCCTCCTCGCCCTCTTCTTCATCGTCGTTCGACGGAGGAGCGGCGGGTTTGGCGTATTCCTCAAATCCACCGTTAGGCAACAGCTCTTGATTCAGTTGCGCTTTGCCCAGGAAGGGCAGCAGCAACAATAATATCGTGAAATAGATTCTATGTGTCATACTGTGTGATGTTTATTGATTGGAACGTTTAATGTCGTCGAGCGTCAGCCCATAGCGTTTGCCGATAGCTGCCGCCACGTTTCTGAGAGAGCCTGTGGCCGACTCCGGAGCGAGTAACCGTTGCTTATCCCAAAGTCCGTTGCCTGTGGTCAGCTGGTCGATGTACGACTTTACTTCGTCGTAGGACAGGTGTGGCTTGCCCGAAGCCTGCAAGGTGAATTGCAAACCATAGAGCGCGCCGCATCCTTGCGACAGAAACACCAGCGCGTTTTGTTGTTCTTCATCGAGATTGCTCAACGTGATGTCGCTCACCAGCAGGTTCATGGCTCTTGCGGCCGCCACTTTCGACAGTTCGGCTCTAATCAGTTGCAGTTGTGTTACAACCTCTTCATAACGAAACTCCGTAAGGGCCAGCCGTCCTCGTGCGAAAGCGTTGTAGATGTCGATACGACTTTTGCGCAAAACAGACAAGCCGCCGGCCTGAACGAACGGAAGCCAATACTGGTAATAGCCGTAAGCCAGATCCCAATGGTGCTCAAGTTCGGTGTAATTGCGGCCGGGTAGCAGTGCCGTACGCTCGTGTTCGCGGCGCAATCGGCTGTCGTTGTAGAGGCTGTCGTTGAGGTGTACGTTGAGAATCTTGTCTAAATAGATACCTCCCCACACGATGCCGTTGAACAGTTCGGCCACCACCAGTCCTTTCTCATCGGCGAAGGCAATGTTGACATCACCGATATTCAGGCCCACATAGCCGCCTTCTCCGGGCTTAGCCCTATGGTTGCGGTGGGTTCCGGGACTCGGTTTCGACAATCCGCTCAACACGCCCGTCGTCGTGAAGATATCCTCTACATCCTTCAGAACGCGTGTCCTGTCGGCCTTGTGCAAGGATGAGGCGGCCAGTTCTTCCCGTGGTTTCAGGCCGAACTCGCCGTTGTTGAAATAATCCTGCACCTTGGTCATGTTGGCCGGATACATGATCGAAGCGATTTTGAGATAGCTATTGTAGATATAGTCGAGCGGATCGCGCAGCAGACTGCATTCCAAATAGTCTACGCTGTTGCTGCCGTTGCGCTTGAACCGATAGCTGGGATCGGGAATCTGCGGCTCTATGTAGGCAGACTCCACGGTCTCTCCTTCCCACTGGCTGCATGAAGTGAGGCCCGTGGGAAGCAAGATCAGTGCTATATAAATTAAAGTTTTCGTTCTCATTTTATATCTGTTAAGGGAGAATAATATAAGCGCAGAAGGGTGCTTTGATCTTGTCAAGCCCTTCCTCGTTCTGAAATTCATTCGCGCTCAGGGGCTTCACGATGGTGAATCCGTCTTCGGAAACGGCCGAGATGGTGGCCTTTACCGATGAGTTCTGCGGTCCTACACCATTGACACAAAGGTACATGGGGTAGCCCGACTTGGCCGTGAAGGTGAGCGTATAATCCTTTGCGTTGTTGAGAAAGGCGTGAGCCGTTTCGTCGTTCTTGTTGCTGGTAATCGTGCGCAGCTGCTTTTCAGTGTCGATATAGCGGATGACGTAGCGCGACTCTATATCCTTTGCCGGCACGAGGCTGCCCTCGATGTTCACTTCCTTGAACGAACAGGTGAGTGTTACCTTATAAGTTCTCACGTTCTCGGTAATCTCTACGCCCGGATAAACATAGTCTGAAACGGGCGCGTCGGGGTCTCCCAGCTGCACGACTTGGTCTTCATACGAGATTTTCGGCTTCTCGATACCGGGAAACGGGAATAGTTTTTCGTAGTCTTCGTCGATATAGTCCTCGCTGCTGCGGGAGCAACCCACGGCCAGCAGGGCCACGAAGAGAACGGCATATTTGCTTAGTTTCATATTCATTGTCTTTTATTTCTTTATTCTAAACGATTCGTTGTGTCCTGTGTGGTGTCATTCCACGGGCGCGTCGTAAATCTCTGCCTTCAGTCCCGTGGGCTCGCCTTTGGGATGCAGGTGTTTGCTGACGAGGCGGGTGTGGCGCAGCAGCGGGTCGTAGACCGACACCAGTTCGGCCACAAAGCGATTGCCTTCACGCAGGAAGTCGAAGAATATCATGTTGCTGTCGTAGCGCAGGCCGGCTCTAAAGGTGATTCCGTGTTCCGTTCCGCTGTAACCCGAACCCAAACCGGTCATTTCCTTCGCGGGGTAATCGGGTATAGGATTCTTTTTTTGCGTAAAAAGGAAGAGATAATATCGCTTCTCCTTGATTTCTTTTAGTAAGGCCTGATTGGTTTCCACATTGCGTTTGACGTAGATGTCGCTGCGGAAATAGGTGCGTCCTCCACGGTGAATGAGCAGTTGCGGATTGATCATCTGTTCAAAGAAATCCCGGTTTTCGTAGGCTTTCCGTACGGTAGCGGTAGTTTCTTCGGCACTTTTCAGTTTAGTGAACACGATGTATTCGCGGGCCGGTTGCAGATAGGCGGCGGTGCGAAACACCAGATCTCCGTCTTCATTTTTGCCCATATAGAGGAAGTCTGAAGCACCGGCAAAGCGGTCGTTTACGAGCCTGTGCAGATAATTATAGGTGATAAAACTCAACTGTGTGTAGCTGTTGCGGCTGACAAGGTACTCGCTTTTCTGCGCTTCCGTCGTCGTTTGGTCGGTAAAGTCGGCCCGCATCTCCACGGTATTATCGGCATTGAACTTCATGGTGAAGCAGTCGCCGCCGTAGCCGTAGCGTCCTCTGAATCCGTTTTGGGATATGAGTTCCGACGGATTGGAGAACAACAGTGAGTCGGTTTGGGGGAAATAGAGGACGCGCCAGCCGTGAGAAGCACTTACGAGTTCGTTTTTCAGGGCAGCAATACTTTCGCTGCTGCGCTGTGAAGGAGACTTGTCGAACGCGTCGTCGTCGGACGAGCAGGCCGTCAATAGTGCGACGGCGAGCACGAAGCCGTATCGGAATAGATTTCTATAGTTCATTTTCAATGCTGTTTTACGTAAGAATAGATTCTGCGAACACTGACCACCTGCATCTGTTTGAGGTTGATGTGCCAGCTTTTCTGTACATATTCGTCGACGAAAGTTTGCTTTTCCGTAAACTCCTTATAGGCTTGTTCTGCTTCCTTGGCATAACGTTGATTTACCTCGGGGTCGATGTCCGTGTCGGGTGTTTGGGCCGTAACAGAGGCATCGTACAGCTCTTTGGGCGTGGCAGTAAGCGTTGCGCTGATGATTTCGGCAAAGTCGTCTTCGGCCGAAAGGAACGAGAGCATCGTGTAAAAGCCTCGTTTGTTGGCGTAGGCATCCAGTCCGAACTTCTCTTTTCCTGTGCGGGCGTAGCCCAACGGTGCGGCAATCTGCTCGGTGGAACCCGTGTAGCGGTGGCCGCTGATGGTGAGAAACTTGTCGCGGTCGTAGGGAATGAGTTCCATAAGACGCTTGGCCAGCTGGTGATGGACGCTGCGCATGAGCACGAACAGTTTGTCGGCGTCGCTCGGTTTGAAGTCGTTCACATTGTAGAGACACATTTCTGCCGCCGTCAGTCGGGGATTGTAGAGACGCTCTACGCCGTTTTCATCGGGGTTGCCGCCACCATAGAGATAGAGTTTAATGGGCAGGCGACCGAGCAGAAAGTCATTGCCTCCGACTTCTTTCAGCCGATAGGTTTCCAGTCCCAGCTCTTTAACGGCTTCGAGTACGGCACGTACGTTCTCTAATTTGGGCGGATAGATGAACGTGCCTGTCGAACCGGCGTTCTTTTCCCAGCGATAGATTACTTCGATACCGTAGGGTTTTGTGATGTTGTCGAGTATCCACTTATCCAGCTCAGTGGTCTCTATCTGCTTTTTGCCATCGTCGATCACGCTCCTGTCGCTTAGCTTTTCTTCGCTGCATCCCATGAGGATGAGGGGCATGAGGAAGGCAAGGTATATCTTTTTCAGTTTCATTTGATTACTTCATTTTGTCTGTTTGAGGATTCATGAGAATTTATCTGATGGGCTCGTTTCGCTCCCGTGGGTTGGCAGCAAGGCCTCTCTGTATGGCCTCGGCCGGTATCTGGAGCACCTTGCGGGGATCTTCTTTCTCCAGCGGGAAGTAATAGGAGCTCTTCGACGAGCGCTTAACACCCAGATGGAAACGTCGGATGTCGAACCATCGGAGACCTTCCTGATAGAATTCTTTCTGTCGGAAATCAAGGAATAGCTTCACTAAGGCCAGTTGTTTCAGCGTCAGTCCGTAAAAAGGTGTGTAGATATTGTAGTTCGCGCTGTTTGTAGAGGTGTACACAAATCTTTCCACCGAGGGGATGAAACCGAACTTTCCTTGCATGTATTGTAGGAAATCATCGATAGCTCGGTTGTAGTTTCTCAACATGGCATGTGCTTCCATTCGGTTCAGGAGCACCTCGTCTACCGTGAAAAGTACGTTTGTCACGTAGAGACCGCGGGGTTTGGAGCCCGTACTCTCCGCGTTGGAAAGCTCGTCGAACTTGGCCAGATAGCGGCCTGTAGTGACGGGAGCGGCTGAAGATGTGAAGATATAGGTGCCGATGAAGTTCATTTTTTCATAGTTGCGTCCGCCCTCTATGCCTTTTTGAGCAAAGATTTTGTCTACCGTTCCGAATGTGGAACCGTACTTTTCGATGGGCGTTGTGCGAGCCAGACGCGACTCTGTGGTCGTCAGAAGCAGGTTGGCGGGTTCGGTCGCGGTGGCATATCGGCGATAAAGACTCTTATGATTAAACTCCAACTCGTCAGCGTATCGTTTCCACGAACGGAGCTGTGTCTTCGGATCACCGCCTAAAACGTAGTCCGCATAGGCTATGACCGATTTCCAATCGCCTTTCATCAGATAGAAGCGAGAGGCGAAAGCATAGGCCGCTTTCTTGTTGAAATGGAACTTGGGATGTTTGTAATACGTGTCCGAAACTAAGGAAATACCTAACTTCAAGTCCTTTTCAATCTTATCGTAGACTTCCTGTACCGTGCCCCGCTGGTAGTCAACCAAGGCATGTTTCTCAGGTTTTGTGATGTAGGGGATACCCGGATCGGTCGCTTTTCCGCCGTAAGGTTCCGACCAAATATTGACCAACATGAAATGCAGGTAGGCCCTTAGCAGGAACGCCTCTCCGTACAAGGCTTTCACCCGTTCGTTCTTGGGATAACGACTTAGCAGTTCCAACGCCTTGTTGGCCTGCGCGATGCCTTTGTAACAGGCGTTCCAGTAGTTCAACGGCGTGTCAAGATCTTCCTGATCGTAGTCTTCCCAAAAGAACATGGCTTCGTTTAGCCGTGAGTGTATGCCGTTGACACGTTCCTCAACGTTGTCAGTGCGAGGTTCCAGAAACGGGATATAGCTTGCCTCGGGATAGGCTCCTGTAAGCAGTTCGGCTATCTTTTCCTCGGAATCGATATCGACATCCAGTTCCGAATCAGGGCTCTTGTCAAGGTAATCGTTACAGCCGACGAATAGAAAAGCGGCGACCGCAAACAATAATAAGGATATATTTACTTTCATATTTATTCTTGTTAGAAACCAATGTTCAACGTTACTGTATACTGTTTTGGGGTAGGCAGCGACACTCCTCCTGACTTATAATACTCCGGATCTTGCCCTTTGAGCTTCTTGTCCGAATAAATCAGGAAAGGATTGGTGACGTTCAGACGCAGATTCATGGAGTGTATTCTTACTTTCTTCAGGAAGTTGTCGGGCACGTCGTAGCCTAACGAGATGTTCTTCATGCGTACAAAACTTCCGTCCGCTACCATCTGTTGCGAGTAGTTGTAGGTGTTGTAGGCACGTTCGATGTTCTCTTTGCCTACTTTTTCTATCAGTTCCTGCGAAGGAAGCACCGGTACGTCGGTCTTGTATTCATCGCCCGGATTGAGCCAACGGTTGTAATAGGATTTGGAGAAGACGTTCAGGTCGCCGAACTCCGGATCGAACGTGGGGTTCAATCGTATCTTATTGCCCGCCTGCATGGTCAGGAAGAACGAGAGTTCCCAGCCCTTGTATTTCAGAGTATTCGACAAACCACCGATGACGCGCGGTTCGATGGGGCCATGATACAGCAGATATGATTTGGCATATTGTGTATCGAGGAAGTCGGCGCCGGCTATGTTTGACAGTTCACCTTGGCTGCCCGGATAGCGTCCGAAGTTAAACGTGGGCAGGCCGTTGTTATTTAATCCTTGGAAATTGAATGAGAAGAGCGAGCCTCGCGGATAGCCTACGATATTGCCACGTCCTCTTCCCGCCACCATGTCAAAGGCGTTGGGCGTGTTCAGCAGACGTGTAATCTCCTGATCCATGGCACTCAGCGTGAGACTTGTCGTCCAGTTAAAACGATCCGTTACGATGTTTTTAGTGTGCACACCCAGCTCGATGCCGCGTGTCCGCATGTCGCCGAAGTTGGCATATTTATAGTATTGACCGCCCACACCCGAGGTGCGCACGAGGTCTATCAAGTCGAACGTGTTACGTTGGTATACGTCAAGCGTCGTACTGATGCGATTGTTGAACAATCCCAGTTCCAAACCGATGTTCAGCTCATACATCTTTTCCCACGTCAGGTCTCTGTTTTCCAAGTGCAGGATATCGAGTTTGTTCTCACGGTCGTTGAAGTAATGACGGTTCACAATGCCACTTTTATAAATAGAGTTGGCATTGATGGCCTCTTCATTCATCTTGGCCGTGAGGCCGTAACTGGCACGCAGGGCCAGTCGGGAGACGGTTGGATAGTTCTTCATGAAGGCCTCTCGGTCGATATTCCACTTAGCTCCCACGTTCCATGTAGGCAGCCACAACGCGCGTGCTCCTTTGCCCGAAGTGTTGGAGCCTTCGCAGTTGAATACCGCGTTGAATACGTATCTGCCCGCATAGCCATAGGTTCCGTTCACCGAGAAGGTGACGCCTCGGTCGTTGCGCTTATGGTAATTGAAGTAATTGGTGCCTTCGTTCGCGAGCTTTTCGAATATCAGGGGATTGGTATATACCTGATTTCCCCGATCATATTGAATGCCATAGCCTTGGAAAGGATTGACCGTGCGCTCGGCCGAACGTACTTCCGTGAAAGCGAAAGCCTTCAAATCGTGTTGTCCCATGCGCTTGTCGAAATCGAAAGCGATGCGAGCCAAGAGACTTTTCAATGATGCTTCGGTCTTGTTCAAGAGGCCTCCATGCGTCAGTCCCACTTTGGGTTGAAGCAGCGGATTATCCTTGTCGTGTACAAGATAGATATTCTGTTGGGCGACAAAAGGATTCTCGTTGGCGCGGAAAGCCTGCACGACATTGGAGCCTTCTCTCACTTCGTGGGTCGTACTCGTGTAGGCCTGACGTGTGGAGAGTAAGGCTTTGAGCGCGATGTCTTCATTCAGTCTGTACGTAGCTTCACCTTGTATCTTGAAATCCAGCACATCGATGTTCATCTTGTTGTTGGCATATTCGTTGAAGATATTGAATGGCGCCCAGTTGTTACGGTAGTATTCAAGGCTTCCGTCTTCGTTATAGGGGCGCAGGGTACGGCTTGTACCGAGCGCGTAGGAGAAAGGATTGATGTCGAAATCACGTTCGAATACGCCTAAGGTGTTGTTTTTGCGCTGCGGCATGGTGCCCGGTGCTTTCTGCGAACGGATGTTCCCTTGTGCCGAAAGTGTTGTGGTGAACTTGTCATTTATATAAAAGGTGTTCTTTACATTGGCCGTGAGTCGGCTTACTTTATCGGCAATGGTCCAACCGCCGTCGTGATAAAAGCCGATTGAAGCGTAAGTGGCCGTATGCTTGCCACCACCCGATAGCGTGATCATGTGGTTGGTGATGGGCTTCATCGTGAAAAGAAGATTGAACCAATTGGTGTTGGCGTATTCGCGCTTGCGTAAGAAATCGGCTCTTGCCTCCGGCGTATTGGGCAGGTAGTAGGTGCCCGTGGCGGGATTGATTGTGCTTACACCTTTATATAATTGGTAATAGATTCCGCTGCGTCTTCCATACAGTGAGTTGCCGATACCGAAGTAACCTTTGTCGTTCATCTCCTGATAGAGCGACATGGTTTCCTGAGAATTGAGCAAGTCAAAGTCGCCGTAGCGCGGTTTCAGACGCACGGTGTTCTCGGTAGAGTAGGTTACGCGCAGAGGAGATTCGCGTCGGCCTGACTTCGTGGTGATAACAATGACGCCGTTCAAGGCCCGCGCGCCGTATACAGAAGTGGCCGAAGCGTCTTTCAACACCTGTATGTCCTGAATGTCGGCAGGGTTGAGGCCCGACACGGCCGAACTGATAAGGGTTACCGCGTCGCCCGATGCCAGTTGGTCAAGACTGAGGTGTACGAGGTCTTCATATACGGCTCCGTCAATTACCCACAGCGGTTGTACGTTGCCGATGATAGAAGCTCCGCCTCGGATATTGATGCGGGGAGCCGAGCCGAACGTGCCTGATACGTTCTGAATCGACAGTCCCGGTACGCGTCCTTCGAGCATTCGCGATACGTCGGCAATACCTTCGAGCTTGATGTCGTCCATCTTGACCGACGTAGCCGCACCAGTATACACCCTGTTGCGGATGTTCTGATAACCTGTCACCACGACTTCGTCTACTTGTCGGCTGTCGTCTTTCAGTACGATGTTCAAAGGGCGGTTGCCTATTTTCACCCGCTGGGTGAGCATGCCGATGTAACTTGCCTGCAAGGTTTGGCCTGCCGTGGCCTTGATGGTGAAATGTCCGTCCACGTCGGTCACGGCTTTCACCTTGGTTTCCACCACCTGCACGTATGCGCCGATGAGCGCTTCGCCCTGTTCGTTGCGTATCGTTCCAGTTACGGTTCCGGCAGTTTGTGCCGCCACCGTGAGCGTCATGAACAGCAACAGGAGGGCGGATAGCGTCTTCTTGATATTTATCTGTCTGTACATTCTTTATCTATAATGAGGATTTTACTTATTTTTCAAGTGCGTGTTGCCATCTTTAGAGGTGCAGCTGCACACCTCCGTAAATGCCGAAGGGGTGACCGGCCCTCAGTCCTGCGGGATGACGAGACACCAAATACTTTTTGTTGGCCAGGTTGATGGCGTTCACCGTCAGCGTGATATGCCTGTTGACGTGCGCCTTCAGCGAAGCGTCCAGAATGAGATGGGCCGGTATCTTCTCGCGCTCGGCTATCTTTCCTTGTCCCGGCAGCGTGCGCATGTCGCCGTTGTAGCGTGCTCCGAAGTTGGCTTCCACCCACTTGTGCTCTATGCCGAGCTGCGCGTTGAAGGCGTGCTTGTAGATGTATGGAATCTCGTCGCCGTAGAAAACGTGGCCCCAGGCCGCGCTTTCAAAGTCGTTCTTCATCTTCGTATGGGTGTAGGTGTACGAGAGTTGAACGGGCAGTTGCACGCCCAGCCTTTTGGGAAGGGGCAGCCAGTGGAGCATCAGTTCCATACCGTTGACGGCAGCCTTGCCCACATTGAACTGCTCAAGTGTGCCTTGTCCTCCCTGTGCGGCCAAATCGCTTCCCAGCATATTGGCGTAGTCGTTGTTGAAAACGATGGCTTCGCATTTCAGCGTCTGTGTCGTCAGACGCAGTCCGGCCTCCACGTTGACGCTGCTTTCGGCCTTCTGGTTGAGCGAGGCGCTGGGCGGTGCGAAGCCCTTGTGCAGTCCGCCGAAGGCCGAGAGCACGGGCAGCACCTTCACGTTGAAGCCCACTCCGGGCAGCAACGCCCGTGCGTGGTTGGGCGTTTCGATGCGAACCATGCCCGTCCGGCGCGGGTCGGCCTTGGTGTAGTCGCGCTTCAGCAGGTCAACGTCTTCATAGCGCATGCCCGCCGTGAGCGTCAGGATTCCCTTCGACCACTTTCCGAGCCAGTAACCCGACCACGCGTGGGCCGTCGTGACGCGGTTGGCGTTGCTTCCGGGCAGCCCCGCGAGAAACAGGTGCATGCGTCCGTCCTGCATCGAATAGCCGTCGTCCTGCTGAAAGCGGTCCTCGCTGTCGGCGTGGTAGCGCAGCCCCAGTTCGGCCGTCAGGTAGCCGCCGCCCACCATGGCACGGTATTCGGCCTTCGACTGCACGCCCCGCGAGCGGTAGACGCGGTGGTTGGCGCGCAGCATGAGGGCCTCGCCCACGTAGTCACGCTTGCCCGTCACGATGTCGAAATAGGCCTGGTTGGTCTCCGGGTCGGCCAGCACGGCTTCGATGGAGCGGCGTTCGGCCTTGGTGAAACCGGCCCTCACCTCGTTCAACTTGTACCAGTTGCGGAAGAAATAGTTGTAGTAGAGGTTCGTGGTCACCTTCAGTCTGTCGGTCTTGAGCAGATAGGTGCCCACCCATTGGGTGTGGCGGGTCGTGAGATTGTCCTTCTGCGCGCCCGCGTAGCGGAAGTAGGGGCGTGCGGCGAAGTCGCTTTCCGACAGTCCCAGATAGGTTTCGTCGGACTTCTCGTCGGCATATCCGAACTTCAACTCGAAGACGTGGTTCATCCCCTCTTCTCGGTTGGTCTGTGCTGATAGCTTGGCAATCAGGTCGTTGCGTTTGAATCCCGTGCGCTCGTTAGGCTCGTCCTTGCGAAAACCATCCGACTGATAGCGCAGATACTCCACGAGGAAGCCCAGGTGTTTGAAGCTGTTGCCCACGCTGGCATACGACTTGAAGGTGTTGTAGCTGCCGTAGGAGGTGTTCAGCTTAGCACTGAACTTCGAAGGGATGGGCGTCGACACCATGTTGATGGCACCTCCGGTGGTGAACGGGCCGTATTGCACCTGGCTACTGCCCTTCAACACCTCGATGGCATACATGCGCGCGGCGTTCGGGAAGTAGTAGGCTGCCGGGGCGGCATAGGGCGCCGGGGCAGCCGGCACGCCGTCCTCCATCAGCGATATGCGTTCGCTGCGCTCGGCTTTGGTGCCGCGCAAGCTGATGTTGGGCCGCAGTCCGAAGCCATCCTCTTCGTAGACGTTCACGCCCGGGACGCTCTTGAGCATGCGGTTGATGTCGGTGTAGCCGAACTTCCCTATCTCTTCGGGCGAGATGTAGTAAGCCGATCCTGTACGGTTGCGGGCCTCGAACTTGCTGCCCAGCATTTGGTTGGAGCGCACGACGACCTCCGTTATCCTGTGAACCGAGTCGGTCATGGCGCTTGTTGTTTTGCTTTGCGTGCCTGGCTGCGTCTGGGCATACGTCCCTAATGGTGTCAGTGACAGAAGCAGAGGCATCATTTTTAGATTATAATGCATATAAATTAAGTTTCAAACTTATGTCGCTTCTTTCATCATCGGGGCTTTTCGGTCGTCTCGATTGTCATAAACCAAAAGCGTTTATCATAAAGCGAATAAGTCGTTCCATAAAATTCGCCTGCAAAGGTCGTGGTTTTGGCGTGGCCACGCAATAACCATTTTTAGGTATTTTTACACATTTTATCGTCTGAAAGAGGCCTTTTCTCGCCTCGAACGGCCGCTTTTCGCTCCTTCGTCGGGCTTCGGGCATGCCGCAACGGGCGCGCAGGGTGACGGCGAAAGGGCGACACCCGTTTTTCATCGCTGTGCTTTCACGTTGCAAAAGCTGCCCTTTCATCGGCCGAAAGCAGTCCTTTCACACGCTGAAAAGGCAGCTTTTGCAATGCGGAAGCAGTGCTTTTGAAAAACATCCGCCGAACGCTACCCCGTCGAAACCGCGCCGTCGTTTCGTTTCGCCCATGCGACGCCCCTGCGCCATGGGCTTCCGCAAGCACTGAAAACAATCTTTGCATTTTTTTCAAGACATATTTGGTCAATTCCAAGGAATCTTTTACTTTTGTAAAAGTATGGATGGCAGCCCGTCAAAGATGACGAGCGACTTCGACTTCTTGACGCGGAGGCAACCTTGCCTAATGCCAACGAACAACGAAAAATGACGAAAGACCGTTGTCTTCATTGCCCGTTCAGGTACGGAAGGCAAACGTAATTAACTTAATGACAACCTTTTCTTATGAGTGCAAACAAACGGTTTTGGCAAACTGCGGTGATGCTGGCGCCCATGTTATGGGCCGCGAGTGTCTTACCGACAGGACATGCTCAGAATGCAGTAACCGTATCGGGAACCGGCCAACAAAAGATGAAGAGCGACCGGCGAACGGTGAGGGGACAAGTGAAAAACGAACAAGGTGAGCCTTTGATTGGTGTGACGGTCTATGACGGAAGCGGCAAGGCAAGCGGAGTGACTAACTTGGACGGAATGTATGAGATAAGCATTCCCAACACGCGTGTCACGATCCGCTTTTCTTATGTCGGTATGGAAACGGCCGATGTAACGGTCGAATCGGGAACGGCCGACGTGACACGCAATTTGTCGATGCGGTCGAACACAACGATTAAGGACGTGGTCGTAACAGGTATCTTCCGGAAAAACAAGAATGCCTTTACGGGGGCGGTTTCTACCATCACCAATAAGGAGCTGAAGGAGTTTGGTAACAAAAACCTGCTCACTTCTATTGCCAACATCGACCCTTCGTTCAATATGTTGGTGAACAATCAGTTCGGTTCTGATCCTAACCACCTGCCCGACGTGCAGATCCGAGGCACCGCCAACCTGCCCACTATCACCAACTTGCAGGACAATACGCGCACCGACCTCAATACGCCGCTGATCATTATGGACGGCTTTGAGATTAGTCTTACCCGTATGATGGACCTGAACGAGGATGAGGTTGAATCGATTACGTTGCTGAAAGACGGTTCGGCCACCGCTATCTACGGTTCGCGCGGAGCCAATGGCGTGATAGTCATTCAGCGCAAGAGTCCCAAGGCTGGTCATCTGCGGTTTACATACACCGGAAGTCTTAACATCGAAGCTCCCGATCTGACCGACTATCATCTGCTCAACGCGGCCGATAAGTTGGAACTGGAACGTCGTTCGGGCTATTACGATAGTACCGATCCTACGCGCGACTTCAGATTGAAGCGTAGATATTCCAAACTGTTGCGTGAGGTGGCACGTGGCGTTGATACCGACTGGCTGTCGAAACCATTGCGCACGGGCGTGGGACAGCGCCATAATATTCGATTAGAAGGTGGCGATGAGAGTTTCCGCTATGCGGCTTCTCTACAATATAATAAGGTGGCGGGTGTCATGAAAGGCTCGGGACGCAATAGTTTCAATGGCGGCATCACTCTGTCTTATCGTCATTCGGGGTTGCTTTTTACCAACGACCTCAATATCGGACACACGCATTCGGACAATTCGCCATACGGTTCGTTCTCTGATTACACCAAGCTCAATCCCTATTGGAAGCCATACGATGATAACGGAAACCTGATAAAGATGTTCGATACAAACGTAGACTTCTACGGCAGTTCGAGCAATCTCCCGTCTAATCCGCTCTACAACGCGCTGCTTAATCAGAAGGATAGTCAGCAATATACCGACATCACGGACAACTTCTCTATTGAGTGGCGACCGTTTGATGGCTTTATTACCCGTGGACGAGTGGGCTTTACATGGACAAATCGTGAGAGCGATTATTTCAGACCGGCCAAACATACGATGTTTGAAGCCGACGAATACCAGACCGATGAGGGCAGTTTGCGCAAAGGTCGCTACCAGTATGGCACGGGAAAGGTTACCAATTACGAGATCGCGCTTACCGCGAGCTACTCCAAACTCTTAGCGGAGAAGCATCTGGTGTATGCCGCTGCCAACTGGAATGTTACGTCGAACTTCTCGCGTAACTATAATTTCGTCGTGGAAGGATTTACCGATGAGAAGCTCGATTTCCCATCAAACGCCCTGCAATATCAGAAAGGTGGTAAGCCTTCGGGCGGTGAAGCGCGCACCAGAGCCGTGGGATTGGTGATGAACGCCAACTACTCTTACGACAACCGCTACTATACGGACGTGGCCTATCGTGTCGATGGCTCTTCGCAGTTCGGTAAGAACCGCCGCTTTGCGCCATTCTATTCGGCGGGTATCGGTTGGAACGTGCATAATGAGACGTTTATGAAGGATGTGCATTTCATCAATCGTCTGAAACTACGGGCCTCTTACGGTCAGACCGGTTCGCAGAAGTTTAGTGCCTATCAGGCTGTGGCCACCTATAACTATTATCTCAACGACCGCTATAACCGATGGACGGGCGCCTATCAGAAGGCTTTGGAGAACCCCGAACTCGAATGGCAGAAGACCAATAAGTGGAATGCGGGCATGGAATTGAACCTCTTCGGCAATCGTCTGAACTTCGTTGCGGATGTTTATCTCGACCGAACTTCCAACCTGTTGTCATCTCTCAATCTGCCTTTGTCTAACGGATTCACGTCGTATATTGAGAATATCGGTAAGGTAGAGAATAAAGGTTTTGAAATCAAAGCTACCGCTTTCTTGCTGCGCGATGAGCAAAAGCGCCTCTCTTGGTCGCTTACCGGTTCTATCGCTCATAACGAAGACAAGGTTGTGAAACTGTCGCAGGCTATGAAAGACGAGTATGCCAAGCGATTGCTCACGGGCGGCATTGCCCCCAACAGCGTGATACGTGAGGGCGAATCGCAGTATACCATCTATGCCGTTCCCTCATTGGGAATCGATCCGAGTACCGGTTACGAGCTTTATCGGAAGAAAAACGGCGAGATAACTTATGCCTGGGACGCGGCCGATCGCGTTGCCTGCGGCGTGAACCAGCCTAAATATCGTGGCGTATTGAGCAGTATGGTGCGTTGGAAGGACTTTACAGCCAACGTCTCCTTCGGCTATCGCTTCGGTGGACAGATCTATAATTCGACGCTGGTTTCGCGCATTGAGAATGCCGATAAGCATTACAATGTGGACGAAAGGGTGTTTAAGGATCGCTGGCAGAAGCCTGACGATCACACTTTCTTCAAAGGATTGACCAACCAGACGCCCACCTACGCCACCTCGCGCTTTGTGCAGAACGAGCGTACGCTGAGCTGCCAGAACATTCATCTTAGTTACCTGTTCAGTAACAATCCATGGCTCAGGCGGTATTTTGGTGTTCAGGCCCTCACGTTGAGCGGCGACCTGAGCGACCTTTTCTATCTTTCCAGTGTGAAACAGGAACGCGGACTTTCTTATCCTTATTCACGTCGGTTCTCGTTCACTTTATCAGTTAATTTCTAACGATTAAACTCCGAAACAATGAAATACGGCAAGAATATCATCGCTGGCCTGCTCCTTATGGGCATGACAGCGTCCTGCAACGACTTTCTAAACGTGCTTCCATCTACCGAAAAGGAAAGCAATGAGATGTTTAGTACCGTCGAAGGTTGCAGGAGTGTATTGATAGGAAGTTACATCCGCATGAAACAAAACAGCCTTTATGGGCAGGAACTCACATGCGGAAGCATTGAAAATCTGGCACAACACTGGACTTATACGTCGGGTTCGATAGGCGAATATCTGCAAAAATACGACTATAAGGCCGACGTAGTGGAAACTGTGATGGAGAATAATTACAACAATCTCTATAAGGTTGTGGCCGATGTAGACGGTTTGCTGGCCGGTATAGAGGCACACCGCAGCATCCTCGACGACCGCAACTACAACCTGTTGCGCGGCGAAGCGTTAGGTCTGCGAGCCTTCTGTCACTTCGATGTGCTACGCCTTTTCGGTCCAATGCCAGGCAATGTGCCCGCAACGAAGATTCTACCTTACGTGAAAGAGGTGAAGAACAAGCCCAACGCATTTGTCAACTACGCGGACTATACGGCTCAGTTGATGCAGGACTTGAACGACGCTGAGGCTGCTTTGGCCAAGGTAGATCCCATCCGTGAGCAATCAATCGAGGCCTTGAACCAAGCTTCGAGCAGCGAGGACGACTTCTGGGGAGCACGCCAAATGCGCATGAATTACTATGCGGTTTGCGCCCTGAAGGCCCGTGTTTATCTGTGGATGGGTAACAAGGAACAGGCCTTGAAATACGCCAAAATGGTGATGGAAGCGAAGTCGACGGATGGAAAAGTCATGTTCCGGCTGGGCACACGAGACGATTGTGCCCGTGGAGATCGCACATTCTCAAGTGAGCACATCTTCAATCTGAAGGCCAATAACCTTTCTGAATCCATCGGTTCAGGCCGCACTTATCAGAAGCCGAAGAAAGAACTCAACGCCCAACTCTACGAAAACGGAACGTCAGATATCCGCTTTGTCAACATGTGGGAGGAGGTTAATATCAGCTATTACAATCGTCCGTTCTACTTCTTGAAGTACGTTCAGACCGATAAAATGCCTTCGTTGGCGAAGAATGTAATACCACTCATCCGTCTTTCCGAGATGTATCTCATCGCCATGGAATGCAGTCCGTTGGCCGAAGCCGAAACTTACTATAAGGCATTGTGTGCCGCACGTGACGTGACTCCGGCTGCAATGACCGGCGAAAGCGAGCGTGTTAAACTGCTGACGCAGGAATATCACAAGGAATTTTACGGCGAAGGCCAGACTTTCTATGCCTGCAAACGAATGGCGATAACCGATAATCTGTGGACGTCCGTGCCCGGTTCGGTTGAGACTTATGTAGTTCCTCTTCCGAAGAAAGAGGCTGTTTATGTAAACTAAAAAGTGGAGATTATGAAGAAAACAATCTATATGGCATTGTTGTTCGCCCTTGCGCTGACAAGCTGTAAGGAAGATGAACGCCTGATTTTCAATGATAAGGCGCGGGTGGAATTGGTCAGTGAGGACAAGAATGCGCCGGCCGACTACTCTTACTCGTTCGTGTGGGGAAGTGATACACGGGTGCGTGACACCGTGTTTATTCCCGTGAGAGTCATTGGCGGAACGGCCAATAAGGATCGGCAGGTGATGTTTGAACAGGTGACCGAGTATAAAATCACCTACACCTACGACAAGTTGGGCAAGGTGCAAGACTCTACCGTGACCGAACTACCTAACAAAGCGGTTGCCGGCGTGCATTATGTAGCTTTCACCGATGCCGACATCCAGCCGCTGATGGTGGTCAAGGCCGGACGTATCAGAGACAATATCGGCATTGTAGTGCTGCGTGACGCCTCGTTGAAAGCCGACAAAGTGAGGTTGCGTCTGCGCCTGAAGGAGAATGCCGACTTCGGTTTCGGAGAGCGTCGTCTGCTGGAACGCACCGTTATTATCTCGGATAAGATAGAGCAACCGTCCACTTGGAACTACACCACAAAATACTACTTGGGCAATTATAGCATATCCAAGCACAAGCTCATGGTACAGGTCGTAGGAGACAAAGTGGACGACGCGTGGGTCAAGAAGATCAACGGGGAGAAGTCGGTTGCCATTTACTGGCGCGGTAAATTCATCGAAGCGTTGGAGGCATTTAATAACGATGCGGCCAATCAGGCTTCGGGAGCGGCACCATTGCGCGAAGATCCGACAGACAAGAACAGTCCGCTGGTGACCTTCCCCACAGGTATATAATTTCTTTTCTACAATCATCTTGAATGATGGGCACTGCCCATCGCCAATCTATAAACAAGAAATCTATGAAACGTATAAATATTTTTCTCGGCGGACTTGCTGCACTTTTACTGAGCAGTTGCTTCTCGGATAAAAGCAATTATGATTATCTGCAGCCCGTCGACATCCGTGTAGAAGGGGTGGACGAAGCCTATACGGTGAGTCCTACGGGTGACAGATTACAAATCAACCCGAAGATTTATCCCGATAACCGACAATATGATTGCTTCTGGACAGTGGTTCCCGCATCGGCATCTTGGGGCGATAAGCCCGACACGATCTCACGTAATCGCAATCTGGATTATGCTGTCAACATGAACGTAGGTAGCTACAAGATGCGCTTTTGCGCAAAAGATCAAGAGACAGGAGTATTCGCTTACGAGGAATACAACCTCTATGTAACCACCGATATGGCAACGGGCTGGTGGGTGTTGAAGAGCGAAGGCGACAGCGCCGACGTCGATTTCTTTGCCGAAAAGAAAACAAAACTCGACGTGATACAGGCTGCCAATGGCCGCCACTTGCAGGGAACGGCCGTAGATCTGTACTTCAACTTCTCCTATTGGCGCTTTGACGAAGTGAACAAGAGGGACAAACGAGGCAATGCCGTGTTTGTAGCGAGTAGCAAGGACCTGATGGCCGTAGATTATTTTACGGGCAAAACCATCCTTGATTACGACGGACTGTTCATAGACAAGCCCGCTAAACGCGAGATACACGCTATGTTTGCGGGTCCCTCCGACGTACATGTCTATGTAGACAACACGGTCTACACGCTGTTCTTTTCACGTTACGACATTTACAAGCAGTTTATTCTGAAGTCGCTGGGTGACTATAAACTATCGCCTGTTCGGCACGCAGGCAATTCGCTGCCCCTGCTCTTCAACGAGAAGAGCCGTTCGTTCTGCAGCGTCAGCCGTCAGTCTCCGCGTCTGGATTACTTCGCCGATGGTGTGCCTTCTTCTAAGAATATGGGAATGGATTTATTATTCATGGGCGGCCTCACCACATCCGCCTATACGCCCGGTGGCGTAGCGATGGCGCTCATGAAGAAGACAGACGAGGAAAAGTATTACCTGCTGACGCTGAACGGACAACCCAGTACCATGGATTTGAACCCCATCAGCAAGATGGAGGAAATCGACGCTTCGCTCAACGTTCTCAAAGCAAAATACCGCACGCTGAACCAAAACAATAAGATTCTCTATTATGTAAAAGACAACAAACTCTGCACCTGCAACCTCGAGAATATGGCCGAGGCCGAACAAAATGTCAGCTGGCCGGCAGACGAGAGAGTAACTTACATGGAGTATCTGAAGTATTCGCCCTACGGACAAGACAGTTCGTGGTTCGATTATCTGGCCGTAGGCACCACTCGAAACGGCAGCTATAAGCTCTATCTTTACCCCGTCAGCGCGGGTGCGGTGAGCCCTGCCGTCAAGGTGATGGAAGGAAAGGGTGAGGTGAAACGCGCCAGCTTTATGAGTCAGACATCGAGCGGCACTTATACTTCTACCTTATTCTAAAAGCCAAGAACGATGAAAAGAATATTCTTAGCTATCCTTGGCGCGTGTCTTTGCCTATCGGCTACGGCCGAAGTCGTGATTCGTGGCACCATCAATCCCGAGAATGGAGAGCGGATAAGCCTTTATGCCGCCACGCCGTTTGCCGACAGCCTGTGCGCAACCGTGCAGGCCGACGCCGCAGGTAGGTTTGTCTTGAAGGCCGCTTTGCCGCACAACGGGCTTTATATGCTTTCCGGAAAGGATAACGTGACGCATCCTATCTATCTGAAAGACGGCGAACAGGTAGTCGTGAAGTACTCGCATGAGCGGCTGAACGTACTCAGTGGATTAAGTCCCGAAGGCCAACGCTTCGCCGCTTGGGCTAATAAGAGCACGGCCGTTCAGCTGCATGCGTATCTGTTCAACTACATTCCCGGTGGCCAAACGGTGGCCCCTGCTGTGTTCGTTCGTGAATTTAGGGCGTTGAAACAGGCTGCCGTCGCCATGAAGCAGCAGCTCAAAGGCAACTCTGCGGCCGTCACTTTGCTGCGGCAGAAGATAGATACCGATTTGGCGTTCTATGCTTTATCCTATCGCAAAAATCATATTGCTGACATAGAAAAGGGCTTTATCACCGCTGCCGACCTCGACGCCTACAAGCGATTGTTTAGCCGTGCCGACCTGTTGCGTCTGCCTTACGCCGCCGATATGCTCGTGGCGTATGTCGATTATCTGGCAGAACAGCAGAACATTGCGCCCACCGATTATGCTGCCCGCCAGTCTTTGCTGGCCTCTCAGCCCCTCCGCGAGACTTATCTTTATCAGGTCGCAAGTCGGCTGCAATACTATGAGAAGTACGAAGCGCTGCGCCGTTCGGTGGAGAAAAGCCCGTTGTCCGATGCTCTCGTGCAGGCGTTCCGCCCCATCGAAGCGCAGTTGGCATGGTCGAAACCGGGCAGTATGGCGATCGATTTTGAAGGAAAGCGCCCCGATGGCACTCCGCTCAAGTTGAGCCAGCTGCGTGGCAAGGTGGTTGTAGTTGACGTATGGGCCACTTGGTGTGCGCCGTGCATCCGGATGATTCCCTATTTCAAGCAACTCGAAAAGGAACTCGACACTCCCGAAGTCACCTTTCTCAGCGTCTGTGTAGGCACGTGGGTAGAGAACGACCGCTGGAAACAACTCATCCAAAAGCATGAACTTACGGGCAATCTCATCTTTATTGATAGTTGGACGAAAGGTTTTGCGATTGATTATCATGTCACGGGCGTACCGCGGTTTATGATTGTCGACAGCGAAGGCCGTATGGTATCGTTCGCTGCCCCTGCGCCTAAGTATCCCGAACTAAAGGCCATGATTCTAAAAACGCTGGGTCGCTCCGCTGCCTCTTGATAATGAAACATCATTCCGGTCGCCCCTGTCTGCTATTCCAAGCGGGCAGGGGCGACTGTTTTATTCAAACTATTGCAGTATCGGATGTATCTTCCGGAGATATTCAAAGACATCGTCGGCTCTTTTGAACTTGCCTTTCGACCGCTTTTCCACTATTTTTAGAAATGCGTCGTCATAGATGTTATGCAACGTCTGTCCAGAGAAATTGGAAACTGGACCAACAAAGACAATGCCGTCAATCCAGTCTTTCATTAGATTGTCCGGCCTGTAGGGCGAGCCTGCTTGCCTGTGGCATAAAAATAAAAGGAACGCGATTCTTTTCACCTGACGGTTCTTTTGACGTGGGTTCGGTCAGAAGTTGATACCCATGGTCAGGTTGAAGCAGCCGTTGCGGGTCTCGTCGAAGTTGTCCTTGCCCACGTTTGCCAGTCCAATGTCGTAGCTGGCTTCCAAATACAACAGCTGGAACGAGGCGCCCACGCCCAGTTTCAAGCCTCCGTCGAAGCGGTTGAAGGTGTCGTCGTAGTCGCTGTCGAAACTGTTGTAGGCCGCCCGATGGTTGTAGTCCTTGATCTTGCCGCCCACGCCGCAGGCCACATAGCCGCCCGCAAACGGCTCAATCGTGATGTCGCGGTCGGCGCGGTACTTGTATTTCAGCACCAGCGGCAGTTCAAGATAGTTGAGCGAATAGGTGAACTTCTCGTTGTTGTACACGCTCTTGCCGCCTTTCTCCGTGTAGTATAGCCCCGACTCCAGGAAGAGCGGCGCACGGTTGGAGACCTGCGTGCCGACGGCGAGCCCGACGGCGAGCCCCGTCGATGACTTGTTGGAGTCGAACAGGGGCGCGTCGGAGTTGACGGTGGAGACGCCGAAGCCCACCCTGAAGCCGCCGTAGGTGTTGCCGTCGTGGCGGTAGGCCTGGTGGCCGTATCGGTGGTGGCCTGTCCGCTTGCCCGGAGGGATGGGGCGTCCGTTGGGATAAAACTGCGCCGCGGCCGGCAGAACGGACAGCGTGCATGCGATGATTGCCAAGATTACTCGATTCTTCATAATGCTCTGTTTTTGAATTTAACCATGGGCAAAGTTATGAAAAGCAAGGATTGGGGCAAAGGGCAATCGCCTACGGAACGATGGGGAAATCCCTAATTCGAATGATTTAACCATCCTACGGTCGGGGAATACACGCGGAAATCGTAACTTTGCACCATGGACAACTTTGCAGCCATCGACTTTGAAACCGCCAACAGCGAGCGTACCAGCGTATGCAGCGTGGGCGTCGTCGTCGTAAGAGACGGCGAGATAGCGGACACTTTCTACTCGCTCATCCAGCCGGAGCCCAACTATTACACGTACTGGTGCACCCGCGTACACGGACTGACGGGCGCAGACACCGACCGCGCGCCCGTCTTTCCCGACGTGTGGGGCCGGATAGCGCCGCTCATCGAGGGGCTTCCACTGGTGGCACACAACAAGGCTTTCGACGAAAGCTGCCTGAAAGCGGTGTTCCACTGCTACCGGATGGACTATCCCGACTACCTTTTCTTCGACACGCTCCGGGCCGCGCGCCACAAGCTTCCCCACCTTGCCAACCACCAACTCGACACCGTGGCGCGGGCCTGCGGCTACGACATGACGCATCATCACCATGCCTTGGCCGACGCCGAGGCCTGCGCGCGCATCGCCATGCAGCTGTTGTAGGCGATGGGGCAGCAGGCGGACTTCGGCAGGCCACGCCGGCAGGGCATGCCTTGCCGATGGGAATCCCACCACGCCACTTTGGCTTTGCAAAAGCAGTGCTTTGACCATGCAAAAAGGCTGCTTTCAGCTCATGAAAGCAGCCCTTTTGAAAAGCGGCCGTTCGGCGGTTGGAAAAGAAAAGCGCCGCTTGTGCGGATAAAAAACGGCGCAAAGTCTTGTCCAATCCCCCTTTTTTACTAATTTTGCCACCACCTAAAACATGCTCATGAAGAAGCTCTTGTCACTGCTCGCCTGTGTCTTGACGGTCGCAACGGCCCTGAAGGCGCAGCAACCGGCCTATAACAGCCGTTTCGTCTACGACAGTCGTGTCCACGACTTCGGCACAATCGAGGAGAAGGCGGGCAGGGTGAGCCACACGTTCACTTTCACCAACAAGGGGCGGAAGCCCGTGGCCATCACCGATGTACAGGCCTGGTGCGGCTGCACGTCGGCCGATTTCACCAGACAGGCGGTCATGCCGGGCGGTCAGGGTAGGGTGACGGTGACCTACAATCCCTACAACCGCCCCGGCAAATTCAGCAAAGAAGTGGTCGTCATGTTGAACGACGGGCGCGAATATACCCGCGTTTGGGTGAAAGGTGACGTGCGGGGATATCTCCATCCCGTCGCCGAAGACCACCCGTATGCCTACGGCGAGGGGCTCTACATGAACTTTGCCGTGCTGCCTTTCCCCAACTTGCCGGTAGGTCGGCCCCACGCGTTCCATCTGCGGTTGGCCAACGACACCGACAGACCGATGAAGATAGACTTGACCAGACAGCCCGACAACACCGTGTTGAAGCTCCCCCGGCGGCTGACGCTCAAGTCCCGCGAGCGGACGACGGTCCGCGTGAGCTACACCGCCTGTCGAACCTACCGCCACCGACGCCATGTCACCATCCGACCCGTGGTGAACGGCAAGCCCGTGAGGCCCCTGCGGGTGACATGGTTGCCCAGCGCCGAATGACCGGGGGCGTGTTCCGAAACCGAAATCACCTATTTTATATACAAACCTATATGACTAAGAAAGAAGTTCTCTTTGGCTTGTGCATGGCGGCGGCCGTTGTCGCGAATGCCCAGAAAGCCGCTCCGGCCCCCATCCTGCCCGTGCCCGAGGCGCGCCAGGTGGCCTGGCAGCAGTTGGAAACCTACGCCTTCGTGCATTTCGGGCCCAACACGTTCAACGACCGGGAGTGGGGTTACGGCGACGCCGACCCGCAACTGTTCAATCCCACGTCGCTCGACTGCGAGCAGTGGGCCCGCACGGTCAAGGCCGCGGGGATGAAGGGAATCATCCTGACGGCCAAACACCACGACGGTTTCTGCCTGTGGCCCACGAAATACACCGACTACAGCCTGCGCAATTCACCTTACAAAGACGGCAAGGGCGACGTGGTGGGCGAGTTGGCGGCGGCCTGCAGGAAGCACGGATTGAAGCTCGGACTCTATCTTTCGCCCTGGGATCGCCATCAGGCGTTCTACGGCACCGACCTCTATCGTGAGTATTTCTACGCGCAGCTCACCGAACTGCTCACCCAGTATGGGCCCCTCTTCGAGGTGTGGTTCGACGGAGCCAACGGCGGCGACGGCTGGTATGGCGGCGCCAGGGAGACGAGGACGATAGACAAGCGCACCTATTACGACTTCCCGAGGGCGTGGAAGATGGTCGACAAGCTGCAACCCGAGGCCGTCATCTTCGGCAACGGAGGGCCAGGTTGCCGCTGGGTGGGCAACGAGCGGGGCTATGCCTTCGCCACCAACTGGTCGTTCATACGCAGCAACGACGTCCATGCCGGCTACACCAAGCACTGGGAATTGCAGCACGGGCATGCCGACGGCGACAAATGGGTGGCCGCGGAGTGCGACGTCTCCATCCGTCCGGGTTGGTTCTACCGCGCTTCCGAGGACGACAAGGTGAAGAGTGTGGACCATCTGGTGGACCTCTACTATCGCAGTGTGGGGCACAACAGCACGCTCCTCGTCAATCTTCCGGTCGACCGCCGCGGCCTCGTCCATCCCACAGACTCCACCCGTCTCGTCGAATTTCACAAGCAGATAGCCGCCGAGTTGCGCACCAACCTCATCCGGAAAGCCAACATGCTGTCGGCCACGAACACGCGCGACGGCTTTGCCGTGGGCAATATGGTGGACGGAAACTACGACACCTACTGGGCGACGGAGGACGGATGCACGACGGCCGACATCACGATACGGTTCGGAAAGGCCGAAAAGGTGAACCGCCTGCGGCTCCAGGAGTACATCCCGCTGGGCCAGCGCGTGCGCAAGTTCCAGGTGGAATACCTGACGAAAGCCGGCTGGCTGCCCGTGGACGCGGGCGAGGAGACCACCACCGTCGGCTACAAGCGGCTGCTCCGCTTCAAGACCGTCCTGACAAAGGCCATCCGCATCCGCGTCACCGACGCCCGCGGCCCGCTCTGCATCAACGAACTGGGTGCCTACTACGCCCCCGGCGCCAAGGATTCCTTCGTGGAGAAGGAGGAGGAATTGAAGGGGTTGGACTGCCGGGAGGTGGCCCGCACCGACAACAGCGTCACCCTGGACTTGGGCAAGACGCAGCAGGTGAAGTCGTTCTTCTATGTTCCCGGCCGTGACAAGGACGCCCGGGGCCTCGTGTCGAACTACGAAATCCTGATCGGGCAGTCCCTGGACGCGATGCAGGTGGTGGCTTCCGGCGAGTTCTCCAACATCCGCAACAACCCCGTCATGCAGTCGGTTTACTTCACGCCGGCCGACGCCCGCTTCGTCACGCTGCGCGCCACCCGCATGGTCGTGACCGGCGAGAAGCTCGGATTCGACAAGATAGCCGTCCGGTAGCCGCCGGCAGCTGTTGTTTTGAAAGGAAATGCAATTGGATTTCCTTGATGCGTGCGCTCACTGCCTGAGCGCACGCATTGCGTTTAATACCGCCAGCACCATCACGCCTACGTCGGCGAAGACGGCGAGGCCCATCGAGGCGAGGCCGCCCGTGGCCAGAACGAGCACGGCTACCTTGACGCCGATGGCGAACCAGGCGTTCTGTCGGGCGATGGCGATGGTGCGCCGGGCGATGCGGATGGCCTTGGCCACCTTCGACGGCTTGTCGTCCATCAGCACCACGTCGGCCGCTTCGATGGCCGCGTCGGAGCCCAGGCTGCCCATGGCAATGCCGATGTCGGCGCGAGCGAGCACCGGCGCGTCGTTGATACCGTCGCCAACGAAGGCCAACCGGCCTTCTGCGGTGGTCTCGTCGAGCAGCTTTTCCACGGCCTTCACCTTGTCGGCAGGCAGCAGTTGGGCGTGGTATTCGTCCAGATGGAGCTGCGCGGCCACGTGTTCGGCCACCTCCCGGCGGTCACCCGTCAGCATGACGGTGCGCGCCACGCCCAAGGCTTTCAGCCGACTGACGGCTTCCTTGGCGTCGGGTTTCACCCTGTCGGCGATGACGACGTGGCCCGCGTATTCGCCGTCGACGGCCACATGCACCACCGTACCGATGTTTTGTTGACATTTAGGACACGCGTGCAGCTTTGCGCCGATGGTCTCCATCAGCTTCTCGTTGCCCACGCAGACGGTCTTCCCGTTCACCTGTGCCCGGATTCCCTGGCCGGCAATCTCCTCGACGTCGTCCACCGAGCAGCCGTCGTGCTCCTGGGGATAGGCCGTTCGCAGGCTGGCGGCGATGGGGTGGGTGGAGTAGCGTTCCACGTGGGCGGCCAGATGGAGCAGCTCCGTGGGGTCGAGGTGGTCGGGATGCACCGCGTCTACGGCAAACTCGCCCCGCGTCAGCGTTCCCGTCTTGTCGAAAACGACGGTGCGGGTCTTGGCCAGCGCGTCCATGAAGTTGCCTCCCTTGATGAGAATGCCATGGCGCGAGGCTCCGCCAATGCCCGCAAAGAAGGTCAGCGGGATGGAGATGACCAGCGCGCAGGGGCACGACACCACGAGGAACGTGAGCGCACGATATAGCCAGATGGGGAAGGCGGTGGCGTAATGGTCGGCGAAGAGCGGCGGCACGAGGGCCAGGACGACGGCCAGCAGCACCACGGCGGGCGTGTAGACATGGGCGAACCGACGGATGAACGTCTCGCTGCGCGACTTGTTTTCGCCTGCGTTTTCCACCAGGTTGATGATTTTCATGGCTGTCGACTCGCCGAAAGTCTTCTCCGTCTTCACCTTGATGAGGCCCGAAATGTTGACACATCCCGAGATGACTTCATCCCCCCGGCCCACGTCGCGCGGCATGCTCTCGCCCGTCAGGGCCACGGTGTTGAGGGCCGAGCTGCCCTCCATGACCGTTCCGTCCAGCGGAATCTTCTCTCCGGGCTTGACGATGATGACCTCACCCACCCGCACTTCGTCGGGACTCACCGTCACCACGTGGCCTTCACGCTCCACGTTGGCCGTGTCGGGACGCAGGTCCATCATCTTCGCGATGGATTCGCGGCTGCGGTCTTCGGCATAGTCTTCGAAGAGTTCGCCCAGCTGGAAGAAGAGCATGACGAAGACAGCTTCGGGCATTTGGTGCTCGGCACCGGGCAGAAAGCCGATGAGCAACGCGCCGACGGTGGCGATACTCATGAGGAAATCCTCGTCGAACGGGTCGCCCTCGGTGATTCCTTCCCAGGCTTCGGCCAGCACGTCGTAGCCGATCAGCACGTAGGGCACGAGATAGACGAGCAGCAGTTGCCACATCTGTAGATGCAAATTACGCTCGGCCAGATAAGCTGCGCCCAGCAGCACGGCCGTCAGAATGATTCTCAAAAGTTTCTTATTCATATTGTCTGAATGTGGGTTTGCGAACGGGCGGCGAAGGTTTGTCTTCCCCTTGCGCCGTCGCAAAGATACATTGTCTTTCGTGCAACCCGGTTGCAAACTTGCATTCAGGTGGCGCCAATGCTGAACGACGTTTAAAAAAACGTGCCACTTCTGTCAGCATAAGTGAATTATTTTAAACTATACTGACAGCCTTGGCACGGCATGGCGCGTCGGGTGGCGCGGCATGCTTGTTGCATGATGTCCAGTGAAGCTGATGAGAGCCGCAAGAAGCTTGAAAATCAGCTCGTTGGAGAGTTTAATTTAAAATATAATCGGAGGTATTTATTATGTTGTTTCCAGTATTGAGATCGAATGATTGGTTTGACAATGCTTTCAATGAGTTCATTGACAACAGGGCATTGAATAGGATGAATGCTACGGCTCCGGCCGTCAATGTGAAGGAAGACGCCCAGCACTACACGATGGAGATAGCCGTTCCGGGTATCAAAAAGGAGTTTTGCAGGGTTGCGATCAACGATGACGGCGACTTGGAGTTGGCCATTGAGAACAAGATGGAGCACAAAGAGGAAAGCAAGGGCGAGAAGAAAGAGCACTATCTGCGCCGCGAGTTCTCCTACTCCAACTATCAACAAATCTACACGCTGCCCGAGGATGTGGACAAGGAGCACATCTCGGCCAAGGTCGACAATGGCGTGCTGACCATCAACATGCCGAAGTTGGCGAAGGAGGAGAAGAAGATTCAGCGCAGCATTACCGTCGGATAGAATTGTAAGCATGGGCCTGTGGCGGTGCCGCAGGCCCTTGTATGAATGAGAAAAGCTTTTGAAAAGAGGACATCGAGCCTCTTTTCAAAAGCTTTTTTTGTTGGGATTGGCGCGAGGTTAGAGCTTCTGCGCCACCTTCAGGATTTGCTCGCCGAGGCCGATGGTGTAGCCTTGGCTCACAAAGACCACGCGGTTGAACGTGTCGGCGATGACGAACATCGGCAGTTGCGTTTCGTTTTTCAGTTTCATCTGCGTAGCGATCTGGTGCTTGATCTTGCCGTCTTGGTCGATACCGAAGATGGTGTTCTTGGGCAACTGGCCAAATTCGGCCTTGTTGAACTTCCGCGCCGCCGCCTCATTCTCAAAGAGAAGCACGAAAGGCCGGCCCCATTGGTCGAGCTTGTCGCGCAGCTTGGCGATGTCGTGCAGGGCGTGGTTGGTGGGTTCCTGGCCCACACCGAGCACGCCGACGACGAAGTAGCCGCGGCCCGTCTGCGAGAGAATGCTCACTTCCTTGCCGTCTTTCATCAGCTTGGACTCGCTGTCGAAGTTGCCGATTACCTTGACCCCGTCGGTCGTTTCGCGTATCTTCAGGTCGACGTGGGTGGTCTTTCCCGCTTCAATATGGAAGATGGAGTTGCGTGTCAGCGCGCTGCCGTCGGCCAGCCGCTGTCCCGTGACGAGCAGGTAGGTGCCTTCGTCCAACTGGGTGCCGTCCTTGAAGACGCCGGCCCATGAGGTGCCGCCGCCCATGTCGACCTGTCCTTCGTCGAAGTTGAGCAGTTGCGTGCGGCCGTCGACAATCTTGCTGATGGTGAAATAACTGTAATACTTGGGGTTGTCCAGCAGCGGCGTGGGCTGATAGTCGAGCACGAGCGTGCCGGTGCGGGCTACCGACGGTGTGGTCTGGTTGAAGTTGACGTCCATCCATTGTCCGTTGTGGCGGTACTGCACCTTTTGGGTGACCACATCCTTCTGCGCTTCGATGTCGAGACTGCGGGCCATGTCGACAAAGAAGATGTCGCGCGAGCGCGCGTCGGTCAGCCGTGATTTCCAGACGCCCATCGGTGTCTGCGGAATGCGCATGGCGCGCGTGTCGGGATTCAGCTTGACATGCGTGCGAATCCAGTCCACCAGCAACGCCGGGTCTTGTTGGAAACGCTGCCGTTCGGCCGCGCTGAAGGCGTCGTAGAGCGCTTGCTTGAAGGGTGTGATGATGAGTTCGTTCTCCACGCGCGGGCCGAGTTGGTTGCTCTTGGCATTCATGTTGTCGTCGAGAATGTCGCGTTGCATGTCGCGCAGGTCCTTGTTGCTCAGCGTGGAGAGAAGTTTCAACGCCCTTTCCTGCCGATTGGTGTTCTGCTCTACGAAGTCTTTGATGACCCGCCAGTTGCCCCGTGCCTTTATAATATAAGGTGTAGCGTCGGGATGGGCATAACCTTTCATGCTCTCCTCGCTGGGGAAGGTGGCGATGTAGGCGTTGCGGATGGAGTCTTCGAAGGCGAAGCGGCGGTCGTTTTCCTGGCGTTGTGCCGGCGTGACCGTGGGCAGGTTGGCCTTTTCAGACGGCGGGACGATGTCGATTTCCTGGCCTGTCAGGCGTGTGGACTGGTCGTAATCGAGTTTGATGATGATGCGTTTGTCCTTGCCGAACGAAGCCTTGGCATAGCCGAAGCGGCCGTTCTTCGACGCCCAGACGAGCATGTCGCCCTCGCCCGCCGTGAGAAAGGTCTCTCCCTTGGCGTCGGTGTATTTGGAAGCGGCCGTGTAGAACTCGGCGTAATTGTAGATTTTGAAGTCCACGCGCGCGTCGTTCACGGGCTTGCCGTTGCGGTCCACCACCTTGAAGTCGGTCCGTGCCGAACTGCCGTAGTTGTCGATCAGGTTGATTTCGGTGAAGTTGCCCGTCCGGAGCATGACCTCCTCCGGCCCGCGATAGTCGCCGAAGGCGCGGGTGTGCATCAGCATGGCCCTCGAAGCAGGCGCGTTGAACCAGCCAAGGTTCAGCACAGGCTCGGGTTCGCAGGCTCCCAGGAAGTACCACTTGCCGTCGGCCCACGCTTCCACCCATGCGTGGTTGTCGTCGGTGTGGGCCCATCGTGGCGTATAGACCTGTCGGGCGGGAATGCCGATGGAGCGGAGGGCGGCCACGGTGAACGTGCTCTCTTCGCCGCAGCGGCCCCGGCCCGTGCGAATGCTTTGCAGCGGCGACGACGTGCGGGCGTCTGACGGCTCGTAGGTGACGCGTTCGTGGCACCAGTGGTTCACTTCAAGAATGGCGTCTTTCATCGACAGTCCCTTCACGCGCTGCTTCAGTTCCTTGAAAAACAAGGCACGCGAGTCGTCGAGCGGTTCGTTGTTGACCCGCATGGGCACGACGAAGTGGCGGAAGAGCAGTTCGGGCACGGTCGTTCCCCATGCCATCTCGCGTCGGGTCTGCAAGGCGGTGCGCACATTGTTGAGGTGATAGGCCGTAGGATAGTCGGTGGCGTCGGCCACGGGCATGTAGGCATAGAGAAAGCGCAGTGCCTCCTGCTCCTCGGGGGTGGCCTTGAGCCCGTTGACGTTGTAGAACTGCGAGCCGATGAGCTTCATCTTTTGTTGGAAAGCGGTCTCGGTTTTCTGTCGGTAGGCCGCGTCGGTGATGAAATGCTGCGCCTGTGACGCGATTGTCACAGCGAAAAGCAGCAGAGAAAGAAATGTTTTTTTCATAACAATTGGTTAATAGTGTTTTTTACGCGTTGGCGGGTGGTGAGCATGACGTTGGCCTCTTCGGCCCCCTTCGTGCCCATGTAAACGGATGGATTGAAGTATTTCATGAGGCTGGGTTGCGGTTCGCGGGCCGAGAAATGGAAGTTGCTGACGCCCGTCTCGCGGCGGATGATGGCGATGTTCCGCTCGTTGACGCCGCAACCGGCCATGATTTTCAGGCGTTGGCCGGCCCTTTCGTTCAGTTGGCGCAGCAACGCGACACCTTGGTCGGCCGTGGGTTGCTGTCCCGAAGTGAGGATGCGGTCGAAGCCCAGGGCCGCGATTTCTTCCAAGGCCTCCAGCGGTTGGCGGCAACGGTCGAACGCCCGGTGGAACGTGGCGTGCATCCGGCCGACATGTTGCATCAGCATGGCGTTGGCTTCGCGGTCGATGAGTCCGTCCGGCGTCAGGCAGCCGAAGACCACTCCGTCCACGCCAAGCTCCCGGCACAGGTCGATGTCCATGGCCATGCGCTCCAGTTCGAGCGGCGAATACAGGAAGTCGCCCCCCCGGTTGCGGATGATGACGTGCAGGCGGGTGGCTTTGAGCAGCCGTCGCGCCATCTTGATTTCGCCGTAGGAGGGCGTCGTGCCGCCTTCGGGTATGCCGGCACACAGCTCCACGCGGTCGGCGCCGCCCAGTTGAGCCTCGACGCAGCTCTCGACACTGTTGGCGCAGACCTCGATTTCAAATTCGTTGCGGTTCATAAGGAAAGATTTTGAGTTTAAGACCATTGATATTGCAAAGCTACTAAATTTATTCCAATACGGAATGATTTGGCCGTAAAACTCTTCAAGGATTGAAAGAGTTGGCAGACGAGATGGTTTTGTCGGCCTGTCTGTACGTGAAACGCCACGATATCTCCGCTCCATGGGTTGGCGTTGCCCATGGGGGTCCGCAGAATCCACGTCTTTTGCAAGTTCTGAAATAACTTTACAAAAGGCTCAAAATGCAGGCGTTGTTTCAAAACAATTACGCTTCGGCCGTGAAAAAACGATTCTACGACGGTTTCCCTATTTGTTTTATAATCAGATGATTACATGCGGACGTTCCGCTTCTTGCCCCCTTTCGTCTCGTCAAAGCACAGCTTTTACGCGCTCATTGCAGCCCTTTTGGCAACTCAAAGAACGGCGATGACGGGCTGAAAACGTGGCAATGGCAAGGTGAAGGCGCAGCGACGAGCAGCCAAAGCATGAGATTCACGCCCGCATGGGGCTGCTTGCGTCGTTGGAATGATGCGAAAGAAGGGGGAAAACGCGCTGTTTCGACCGTTTTCCCGAACGCTTTTTTAGTAAAGTTTTTATACAGAATGTGGATAAATCTTATAGAGTTCGGTCGGAAAGAAAAGCGATTTGGGCGGCAGCTTCACAAGGTTTATGAAGCGATTCGCAAAGAGATGACGGAAGTTTGGCCTCCCTTCACCATGGAATCGAAAAGAAATTCGTACTTTTGCAGCGGATTATCAACCCGTTGTCGAATGAAAGCAGTCAAGCCAAAGAAGCATTTGGGTCAGCATTTCCTGACCGACTTGGACATCGCCCGTCGCATCGCCGACACGGTGGATGCCTGTCCCGACATCCCCGTCTTGGAAATCGGACCCGGCATGGGGGTGCTCACGCAGTATCTGGTGACGAAAGGCCGCCCCGTGAAAGCTGTGGAGATAGACGCCGAAAGCGTGGCTTATCTGCACGAAGCGTTCCCCAAGTTGCGTGAGAATATCATCGGAGAAGACTTTCTCCGCATGGATTTGAATCGGATATTCGACGGCCAACCCTTTGTCCTGACGGGCAATTACCCGTATGACATCTCCAGTCAGATATTCTTCAAAATGCTCGATTACAAGGATTTGATACCTTGTTGCACGGGTATGATTCAGCGTGAGGTGGCCCAGCGCATAGCCGGCGTGCCGGGCAACAAGGCCTACGGCATTCTGTCGGTGCTCATCCAGGCGTGGTATGACGTGGAATATCTCTTCACGGTGGACGAAAACGTGTTCAATCCGCCGCCCAAGGTGAAGAGCGCCGTCATCCGGATGACCCGCAATGGCGTGACGGATTTGGGGTGCAACGAGCGGCTTTTCAAGCGATTGGTCAAGACCGTGTTCAACCAAAGGCGCAAAATGCTGCGCGTGTCGGTCAAGCAAATGTTCGCGGCCGACAAGCCCGGAGCCGACTTCTTCGCCCTGGAGGTCATGACGAAGCGGCCCGAACAGCTCACGGTGGCCCAGTTCGTGGAGCTGACCAACATCGTGGAGGAGGCGCTCGACAGGCTGAACAAATAAACACTTGTTTTATTTTGCGGTTCCCCGGAAAAGCATTAATTTTGCACCCGTCATGCGCCTGTGGCGGAATTGGTAGACGCGCCAGACTTAGGATCTGGTGGTTCACGCTGTGCAGGTTCGAGTCCTGTCAGGCGCACGCATGCAAAATCCAAACGAATTGGCGTACCAATTGTTTGGATTTTTGCGTTCATGAAACTGCCAATATCTTGCCGACATGATTCGTTGTCAGTCACATTGTCATCTTTTAAACACGGAAAACATGAATTGACACAATATACAATTATCACTGTTCGTTATCCCGATGAAAAGTTGTTGACTTTGTGCTTCCAAACTATTTGACAACATAAACGACATGGAGGACAACAAGTCTAAGTGATGTCTGACGAGTAAAAACTTAGATGTTGACGAAAAGCCTTGTTACGGTTTGAAGAATTTAAAGAAGAAATGAAAAGAGAAGAGATACAGTCATTGTTTTTACAGTTTGAACAAGCCTCATGTGTACTTAATGATGTGGAATGTTGGAGTGCGAGAGATTTGTGCTCGTTGTTGGGGTATAAACTTTGGCAAAACTTCATTAAAGTAGTGACAAAGGCCAAAGAAGCATGTTCCAATGTAGGGCAGAACATAGAAGACCATTTTATCGACGTCAATAAAATGGTTGTTATAGGTTCTGGTGCCGAACGTCAAATAGATGATATCATGCTTACACGTTATGCTTGCTATCTTGTTGCCCAGAATGGCGACCCACGTAAGCCGCAGATAGCATTTGCCCAGACCTATTTTGCAGTACAAACACGTCGCGCAGAACTTATAGAGCAACGACTTATTGACATGGAGCGAGTGAAGGCACGTGCAAAGCTACAAGAAACGGAACGTAAACTTTCAGGAGTATTATATGAGCGTGGAATCAACGATAGAAGCTTTGCTGTGATACGTTCTAAGGGCGACCAAGCGCTATTCCGATTGAATACCGCTATGTTGAAGCGGCGTATGGGAATACCAGAAAAGCGTCCTTTGGCAGACTTTCTTCCTACTATCAGTATAAAAGCAAAGGATTTTGCAGCTGAAATGACAAGTGTGAATGTTCAGACCAAAGATTTGCATGGAGAAACAAGCATCGCAAAAGAGCATGTTGATAATAATGCGGCTGTCCGTCAAATGCTTATGGAACGGGGTATAGTGCCTGAGAACCTTCCCCCAGCTGAGGATGTCAAGGTGGTGGAACGCAGATTGGCAAGCGAACAAAGGAAAGCATTGAAGAATAAGAAAAAGAAAGAATAAATAAATAGGAATGTGATAGAGAGATTTGTTTCTGAATAGTCTAACCATCCTGCAAGGAACGATGAGATTGCGACTGCTGTGCGTTTTGCTTTTCATGGTGGGTGCCGACCGATGTCGGTGTCAGGATTCCGTGTCTTTACATAAGGTTGATTCCGTTTCTTATGACGTTGATTCCATGCGGACTCGACATGCCGCACACGACACCCTCGGCCTTCAGAACGACACGGCGTGGGCGGACGGGCATGACGAGACCGCAAAGCGGCTGTCGCCGATCGACATCGCGCTCCGGCAGGAGGCCTCCTGGGCCGGCATTCCGTGGGTGGCGGCGGGCTTGGCCATCCAGAGAGACCGGAAAAGCGTGCGTAGCCTGCGCAACAAATTCCAGTACAACTTCCACAATACCACGGACAATTATTCACAATACGCGCCCTTCGGCCTGACCACGGCACTCAAGTTGGCCGGCGTCAAGGGACGCAGCGGGATGGGACGCTATGCCGTCAGTTCGGCACTGTCGTTTGCCGTGATGGCGACGCTGGTCAACAGCATGAAATATTCAGCCAGGGAACTGCGCCCCGACGGCACGACGCGCAACTCCTTTCCGTCCGGCCACACGGCGACAGCCTTTGCGGCGGCCACCATCCTGCACAAGGAATACGGACTCACACGCAGTCCGTGGTACAGTCTGATAGGCTATACGCTGGCCACGGCTACGGGTTGCATGCGCGTTCTCAACAATCGGCATTGGGTGAGCGACACCTTTGCCGGGGCGGGACTGGGCATTTTGTCCACGGAACTGGGCTATACGATGGCCGACCTGTTGTTCAAGAACCGAGGGCTTCAGCTGCCTTATCGACTCAATTCCACAGATTTGATACGCCACCCGTCGTTCTTCAACGTGCAGATGGGCCTGGGGGTGGGGAGCCAGTCGCTTGACTTGACCAAGGACAATCCCGACCTTCAGGAGTATTACGAAGATGTGAACGTGAGGAAACTGCGGCTTTCCAAGGCTACGGTCGTGGGCGTGGAAGGAGCTTGGTTCTTCAACCCTTATGTTGGAATCGGCGGCCGGATGCGCGGCGCCTGTCGAAAGGTGAGGAACTGGAATGACTTCACCCAAAGTCCCTTTACCGACTTGGCGCTCTTCGCTCCGCAGCTGAAAGGCTTCATGGACAGCTACACCTTGCACGTGATGTCCGACCAATTGTCGGAGTTCAGCGTCAGCGGCGGAGCCTATTTCAGCTATCCCTTCAGCGCGAGCATGGCTCTCGGAACCAAGTTGTTGATAGGAAGAAACTACCTGCGGGGCCTTGACATCAATGCGGAAGTGAAGGGACGACAGCGCGACATCGACGTTTCGGTCGAGGCAGATGGCCACCGGCGCATCCTGGCTTACGAGGTGCTGGGCGACGTTTCGGCCAACGGGAAGCCCTATTCGGCCACCTGGAACTTTCTGAGCGTGGAGGGAAATCGCACCTTCTGCTTCGGCACGGGCCTGTCGCTGACCTTCGCCCATCGGTCGATGATGGCCTGGAAGATGTTTGTGGACTACGATTTCACGCGCCGAAGCTACACGGTCAGGCATACGCCGGCCGCTTTCATCCGCGAGGCGGCACGCAAACTCACCTTCGAGGGCGAGCCTGTGGCGCATCCCGACAAGTATATCCAGACCAACATCTATAAACAAAGAAAGAGCATTTCGAGCCTCGTGGTCGGCGGCGCCTTTGTGATTACTTTGTAAGCTCGGGCTTCGTGGCCATCTCGATAGCCTTGGTGCACTGCACACTACCGCCTTGGCGGTTGGCCTTTTTAGAGGCCAGGCTGCCTTCGTTTTTTTGCCGTCCCGCCGTTTGTTTTGGCGTTTCCCGAGCCTCGGAAAGTCTGCCGCCGTTTGTTTTGGCGTTTCCCGAGCCTCGGAAAGTCCGCCGCCGTTTGTTTTGGCGTTTCCCGGGCCGCGGAAAGTCCGCCGCCGTTTGTTTTGACGTTTCCCGGGCCGCGGAAAGTCCGCCGCCATTTGTTTTGACGTTTCCCGGGCCGCGGAAAGTCCGCCGCCGTTTGTTTTGACGTTTCCCGGGCCGCGGAATTTTACAAATATTTTGTTTTGACGTTTTCCCAGCCTCGGAATTTTACAAAAGTTTTGTTTTGGTGTTTTCCGAGCTTCGGAATTTTACAAAAGTTTTGTTTTGACGTTTTCCGAGCTTCGGGGGGGTTACAAAAGTTTTGTTTTGACGTTTTCCGAACCTTGGAATTTAACACACGTTATGTTTTGACGTTTTCCGAACCTCGGAATTTTACAAATGTTTTGTTTTGGCGTTTCCCGAGCCACGATTTTCCGTCTCTGCGAATGGCGTGAGCCGTAGTGGCGTGAGGAATCACGCTACCGCCTTGGCGGTAGTGCGCACTGCGCCGAGGCTATGCCCTATGAACCGACCTGACACAGTTTACTTTACACGCTCTCTTCCACCCACTGCTCGTTGTAGACAAGCGTTTGTGGGTTGCCGCTCCGAGCTTGCAGATAGGCGTAATCGCCCTGCGTGGCAAAGACGTGGGTCGGGGCAAAGCCCGATTTCTCGAACTGCGCGTCGACATTGGTGGTTAACACGAAGTGGTCTTTTTCCGCCACAAGTTGTCGCAATTTATGGTATAGTTTTGTGCCTTGCCCAATATGCCCACCGCTCTTCTTCGGTAGGGAAAGGGTGGAATGAGGACGAATAGAGGTCGGTAATGCCGTAACATCCTAGTGCTCGGCAATCTTTCACGTTCTCATTTTCTGATTGAAATGTTTTCTTTTCCATTGTTATTCGTTTTTTATCAGTTGTTGCTGTTTCTGTTTGACAATGCAAAGGTAGCGTATAAGAACTGCCGCCACAAGAAGGCACGCAAAGCTTTGATAGTTACCCAAAAGTAGGAAATGCGCGAAAAGACCTTGGTCGCAACTTTTATTTAACAAACATTAAAGCAATGCCTTTGTAAATAAAAAAGCGTATCTTTGCAGAAATTGCATAATTACTACGATTCTTTTTCTTATGGACGACGAGATAATTGACAACGAGCTGGAAAGCAAAGAGGAAGAAACCGCTGCCGAAACCCACAGCGACTACAAACCAGCCAACAGGTTTGACGCTTCGGCCGTACACCACCTGAGCGGCATGTACCAGAACTGGTTTCTGGACTATGCCTCCTACGTGATATTGGAACGCGCCGTGCCCCATATCGAGGATGGACTGAAACCCGTGCAGCGGCGCATTCTTCACTCGATGAAGCGCATGGACGACGGCCGATACAATAAGGTGGCCAACATCGTGGGGCACACGATGCAGTTTCATCCCCACGGCGACGCCTCCATCGGCGACGCGCTCGTGCAGATGGGACAGAAAGACCTGCTCATCGACTGCCAAGGCAACTGGGGCAACATCCTCACGGGCGACCGGGCAGCCGCTCCCCGCTACATCGAGGCCCGGCTGTCGAAGTTCGCGCTCGACGTGGTTTTCAATCCCAAGACCACCGACTGGCAGCTGTCCTACGACGGGCGCAACAAGGAACCCATCACGTTGCCGGCCAAATTCCCACTGCTTTTGGCCCAAGGAGCGGAAGGTATCGCCGTGGGACTGAGCAGCAAGATATTGCCCAACAACCTCAACGAGATTTGTGAAGCCGCCATCCATTACCTGCGGGGCGAGGACTTCCAACTCTACCCCGACTTCCCCACGGGCGGAAGTATCGACGCCAGCAAGTATAACGACGGACAGCGGGGCGGCGTGTTGAAGGTGAGGGCCAAGATAGAGAAACTCGACAACAAGACGCTCGTCATCAAGGAGATACCATTCAGCAAGACCACGGCCACGCTGATCGACTCGATTACCAAGGCGGTGGAGAAAGGAAAAATCAAAGCCAAGAAGATAGAAGACAACACCGCGGCCGAAGTGGAGATTCTGGTACACCTGGCTCCGGGCGTTTCGTCGGACAAGACGATAGACGCGCTCTACGCGTTCAGCGACTGCGAAATCAACATTTCGCCCAACTGCTGCGTCATAGAGGACAACAAACCCTGCTTCCTGGCGGTGGGCGACGTGTTGCGTCACAGCGTGGATTGCACGATGGGCCTGCTACGCAAGGAATTGCAGATAAGAAAAGACGAACTGCTGGAGCAACTTTTCTTCGCTTCGCTCGAACGTATCTTCATCGAAGAACGCATTTATAAGGATAAGAAATTCGAGGAGGCCAAGGACATGGACACCGTCGTGAAGCATATCGACAGTAGGCTGGAACCTTACAAGCCCGACTTCATCCGGGAGGTGACGCGCGACGACATTCTGCGGCTCATGGAAATCAAGATGCAACGCATCCTGAAATTCAGCAAGGACAAGGCCGACGAGCTGATAGCCCGCATGAATGCGGAAATCAAGGAGATAGACAACGACCTGGCGCACATGACGGATGTCACCATCCACTGGTTTGAATTCATTCAGAACAAGTATGGCAAGGACCATCCGCGTCGGACGGAAATCAGGTCGTTCGACACGATTGAGGCCACCAAGGTGGTGGAGGCCAACGAGAAACTCTACATCAACCGCCAGGAAGGATTCATCGGCACGGGATTGAAAAAGGACGAGTTTGTCTGCAACTGCTCCGACATCGACGACGTGATCATCTTCTACCGCAATGGTGTTTTCAAGGTCATCAAGGTGGCCGACAAGATATTCGTGGGCAAGAACATCATCCATCTGCAGGTGTTCAAGCGCAACGACCGCCGGACGATTTACAATGTGGTGTATCGCGACGGCAAGCAGGGCTTCTACTACATCAAGCGTTTCAACGTGTCGGCCATCACCCGCGACCGCGAATACGACTTGACGAAGGGAACGCCTGGCTCCAAGGTTGTCTACTTCACGGCCAATCCGAACGGCGAAGCCGAAGTCATCAAGGTGACTTTGGAGAACGATCCGCAGAAGAAACGGCAAAGTATCTTCATGGATCGCGACTTCAGCACCGTCAATATCAAGGGACGCAGCGCCCAAGGCGTGATTCTGACGAAGCGTCCCATCCACCGCATCGGTCTGAAGAGCCATGGACACAGCACGCTGGGAGGCCGCAAGGTGTGGTTCGACCCCGACGTGAACCGCATCAATTACGACGAACACGGCCGTTTCCTCGGCGAGTTCTACGACGAAGACCAGATTCTCGTCATTCTGCCGGGTGGCGATTTCTACGTGACCAACTTCGATGCGAACAATCATTATGAGGACAACATGATGCGCATAGAGAAGTGGGATGAGCACAAGGTGTGGACGGCCGTCCTCTACGACGCCGACAACAACGGACTGCCCTACATCAAACGATTCACGCTGGACGCTACGAAGCGCCACCAAAACTTCATCGGCGAGAACCCCAATTCGGTACTGTTGCTGCTGACCGACACACCCTATCCACGCATCAGGGTAATCTATGGAGGAGTCGACGCGGTGAGACCTGCGGAGGAAATCGACGCCGAGCAGTTCATCGGGCAAAAGAGTTTCAAGGCCAAAGGCAAGCGGTTGACGAATTGGGAACTGGCCAAGGTGGAGGAATTGGAGCCGCTGCGCTTCCCCGAACCGGAACAGGACGACGACACTCAGCCTGAAGAGAGCGAGCCGGAGAACCTCGACCCCGACAAGGGCAAGAGCGAACAGCAGGTGATTGACGAAATGACGGGGCAGCTGAACCTGTTCTCCGAAGAAGATCTTAAATAACACTTTTCAAGCCATGTGTATCCGAAACATCATCGGTGTCCTGTTGTTGGCAGCCTGCGCGGTGGAAGCCTGGGGACAAACCGTCGTCCACGACACCATCTACATCGTGGAGCCGAACCCCAAGCAGTCCGTCACGGCCCGCATGTTGGGCTTCGGACGCAGCAATATCCTGGACACTTATCTCTCGCCCGAGATATATACCGGGCCCGAAATAAGCTATCTGTCACACACCACTTATCGAAAGGAAGGCCGGCACTGGTCGACACAGGTCGTCAATCGCGGCAGCCTCACCTATGCCGACAACCGCTCGGGGGATGGCCGGGAGATGGCCGGGGCCTACAACTTCGGCTATGGGCGTCACTACAACTGGGACTTGCAGCGCGGTGACGTCAACGTCAAGGCCGGTCTGATGGCCGAAATGACATTGGGATTCATCTACAACACCCGCAACAGCAACAATCCGGCACAGGCCAGGGCGGCCATACATCTGTCGCCCAATGCCTCGGTTCAATACAAGCTGCGCCTTGGCAGCCGCCGCTATCTGTTAAGGTATGAGCTGAATGTGCCGCTCGTCGGACTGATGTTCTCACCCAACTATGGCCAGTCGTATTATGAAATTTTCTCAAAGGGCGACTATGACCACAATATCGTGGGCATTTGGCCCGGCAATATGCCCTCTTTGAGCCACTTGTTGACCATCGATTTCAGCCTTGGAAGCCATCTTTTCCGCGTCGGTTACTTGGGCGATTTTCAGCAGGCGCGGGTCAACCATCTGAAACAGCACGTCTATTCCAGGGCCATCGTGCTGGGAGTGGTGCTTTAAAAAAAGGAGTTTCCATGAGAAGAATTAGGAAGACGCTTGGCATTGCCCTCTGCATGTTGCTGCCGTTGCTCGGCAGTTGTGTGGACGTGGAGCAGTATGCCGACAATCCGAGAGGCAACTTCGAGGCCTTGTGGCGCATCATCGACGAGCGTTACAGCTTTTTCGACTACAAGGCGGAGCAATATGGACTCGACTGGGATGATGTCTACAAACGCTACAGCCCGCAAATCAGCGATGACATGACGCAGGCCCAGCTGTTTGAAGTGCTGGGCAACATGCTGAAGGAATTGCGCGACGGTCATGTAAACCTATATTCAAGTTTCGACATAGCCCGCAACTGGAGTTTCCACGAGAACTATCCGAGCAACATTTCCGACACTTTGATAAGAAAATACCTGGGAACGGACTACAAGATAGCAGGGGGCATGAAGTATCGGGTGTTGGACGACAATGTGGGCTACCTGCGTTGTACTACGTTTCAGCGCGAGTTCGGCAACAGCAGCATCACGAACATCCTGAACGAGTTTCTGGCTTGCAACGCGCTGATTGTCGACATCCGCGACAACAGCGGCGGCATGCTGACCAGTGCGGAAGAACTGGCGGCGCACTTCACCAACGAGAAGAAGCTGGTGGGGTATATGCAGCATAAGACGGGCAAGGGACATCATGACTTCTCGCCCATGAAGGCCCAATGGTTGAAGCCCGCCAAGGGGCTGCGGTGGCAGAAGAAGGTTGTCGTGTTGACCAACCGGCAGGTCTACAGTGCTGCCAATGAATTTGTAAAATACATGAAGTGCTGCGGAGCCACCATCGTGGGCGACCATACGGGCGGCGGCGCAGGCATGCCTTTCTCCAGTGAACTGCCCAACGGGTGGGGCGTCCGTTTCTCCGCCTGCCCCATGTATGACAAAGACAAGCAGTCCACTGAATTTGGAATCGCGCCCGACTATAAGGTCGACATGACGCCCGAGGACTTCTACCGAGGCTTTGACACCATTATAGAAAAGGGCAGGAAGGTTGCTGTAGGCAAATAGGCCTTCCCGTCCGCGCCCGTCGCGAATCCTATGGGACGCCCGTGTCAGGCCTTGCGGCCTATCTGTAGGAAAGAGGTGATGAGAAAGATGAGCGTGCTGACCAGAAACGCGATGATGAAAAACGCGCGATAGCCTACAAGTTCTTCCAGAAAACCGGTGAAAAGGCTTGGAATCATCAGCGCAAGTGGCAGTATGGAACGGCTGATGGTGTAGCGTGAAGGACAGGACTCGTTGTGTTCTTTCGTGAAATACAGCTCGCCGTCCCAAGTGTGTATCAGTTGGATGATGAAATAAAAAGTGCCGAATCCCAGGCAGAATTGCGCAAAGGCGATGCACAGGCTGGTGACAATCAGACTGTCGGGCAGTGTGTAGCTGAGGAAAATGTAGGTTGCCGACGGGACGATCGTCGTCGCATTGAGTTCCCACAGCCCTGGTGAGTTTTGATGACGCTTGAGATAAATGCAACAAACCATGCCGCCGGTCGCCAATGCAAGGACGCCCAACGTGCCTTGCGCAAAGCCATATTCCTGTGGCGAAAGACCCAAGCCGCCGTTGTGGGCGGCGTCAATGAGAAACAACATCCCCACTTTTGATAGAAAACCGTCGGCCATGCGATAGAGAACGAGCAGGCCGAGGAGGTAGCCCGACGGGCCGCGAAGAAACGATTTCACGGTGGCGAGCGTTTGGTTCCACAGGATGGCGGGTGCCGTCGCATGGAACCGCGATTCGCCTTGTCGGCTGTTGGGAAGGATGAAGTGGTTCCATAGCCACAACGCCAGCATGACACCAGCCAGACTGTAGAAAGTGATGCTCCATGAATAGCTGATACTGTTGCGGTAGATGACCTGCAGATTGCCCGCCAGCATGATGAGCAGTCCTTGGCCGAGCATGCTTGCCAGCTGGCGGAGTATGGCCCGACAGCCCAGAAACAAGTCTGTTCGACGGCAAGGAATGGCGTCGGAATAGAGGCCGTCGGTCATATTCTCATGAGTGGCGGCGGCAAAGGCCGTGGCCCAGAAGAAGAAAAGCGAGCCTTGCAGCCAGAGGGGAGAAGGAATCGTGAAGGCCACCCCGCCCAGTCCGGCCCCCATGAGCAGTTGCATGGCCGACACCCACCAGCGTTTGGAATAAGCCAGTTGCAGGAAAGGGGCCCACAGCGGCCTGAGGATCCATGGCAGATAAAGCCATGCCGTGTAGAACGTGATTGCGGCATTGCCAAGCCCCATCTGCTTGTAGAAGACCAGCGCGACGAGGGTGATGGCCATGTAGGGCAGTCCTTCTGCAAAATAAAGAGAAGGAATCCAATACTTGTGTCGGAGCTTGGCGAGCATGTGCTGGAAAGAAAGAGCGTTTGATGGTTTGTGACAGGTGCCCTTAGGCATAGGTCTTGTTGATGGTGGCGCCTGGATAATAGTGCAGCAGGATTTCGTCGTAGTGATATCCTTTTTCACCCATCACGGCGGCGCCGATTTGGCAGAGCCCCACACCGTGTCCCCAGCCCGCTCCGGTCAGCCGGAAATGTTGCGGAATGCCGTCGATGACGCCCGACTTGTCGATGACGAAGGCGCTGCTGTACAGGTGTGTTTGGCTCAGGGCACGCCTGATTTCCAGTTCCTTTCCGATGACGAGCGTTTTCTTGGTTCCGACGACCTTCAGCCGGCAGAGCCTGCCGCTTGTTCCGCGTTCGACGGGAATGAGGTCGACAACCTGGCCGAAGTCAATGCCCAGCCTGGAACGAAGCAGCTGTGTGATTTCCTGTTGGCTGTAGTCGACCGTCCAACGATAGAAATCGCTCGTTTCCTGGTCGTAGTCGTTGAGCACCTGACTCAATATCTTTCGGTCGGTCGTGTTGCAGAAAGCTTCGGGCGAAGTGCGGATCCATTGTTCGGCATTGGCTTCGACGGTCAGGTCGGGGAGCGGTTGCCCGTCTGGAATGTTGTCGCGCAGTTTTGTCAGGTAAGGCTTTCGAATGTTTTCCCAGCAGTATTGAAATTCTTCCACCATGCCCCCGCAGCTCTTGGAGAAGCGGGCGTCGCAGATTTCGCTGCCAAAGGTCAGGATCTGGCCCCTCGTTGCGGCGATGGCCTGTGCCACTTGCGGCGAAGTCTCTTTGGTCGTGCCCTGGTATCGTTGGCAGTGGTCGTCGGCGCAGACGTCGAAAAGAGTGTGGTCTTCGCGGTCGTACCAACGAATCAGGCTGTCGGCTGTCTGCGTGAAGGACGGTGGAAGCGTCTCGCCGCCGCTTGCGGACGACCGCTTGACCATTTGGGCCAGCAGCCAACTGCGGGAGATCACCGCGTGGGCCTTGAGCAGTTCAAGGCTGGAGGTGGCGCTCATTTCGCTGGAAATGACGCTCTCCAGGTAGTCTTCGACTGGAAGTTCGTTGACGGCGATGATTTTTCCCTGGCCGACGATGAGGCGAAGGCAGCCCTTGAAAGTCTGTGTCTCCTGGCGCTGCCAGTGGAAGTTGACGCCGATGGTTACGCCATAGAGCGAGAAGGAAGAGTCGGGAGTCTGTGGTTGAAAGACAAGTTCGTGATAGGTTTGCCCGTTCCACAGGATATTTCCTTCGGAAAACGAGGCCTCGTGGCTGCCGACAGCCTGCAATCCATCGATGGAAAAAACATGGTTGAGAGAAAAACGGATGGATTGTCCTGACATGATGCCCACTGAAACGGTGGGCTCGTCGGTGAAGAAAGCAGAAGTGGGAAACGACCGTTGGGTATTGTCGGCATTCATGGTCTTTTGCATAGTGATGAGAATTAGCTGGTTTCACGTGCAAATATAATACAAATTGGGCATAACTTGTCGCTTTTATCGTGTTTTTTACTAACTTTGCACCAAATATATGTATAATGGAAGTAAATAGGAAATCGCTTCTGGGACTTACATTGTCGGAGTTGAAAGCCGTTGCAAAAGAGCTGGGAATGCCGACTTTTGCAGGCAGTCAACTGGCAGAATGGATTTACACGCGTCACGTCAGGCACATCGATGAAATGACGAATGTCTCCAAAGCCAACCGACAGAAACTGGAAGAGCACTATACGATTGGATGCGCCGGTCCCATTGACGCGCAGCGTTCCAAGGATGGTACGATTAAATATCTATTTCCGACGACCCAAGGCAAATTTGTAGAAACGGTGTACATCCCTGATAAAGACAGGGCGACACTTTGCGTGTCGTGCCAGGTGGGGTGCAAGATGAACTGTCTGTTTTGCCAGACCGGCAAGCAGGGGTTTGAAGGAAGCCTCTCGGCGCAGGATATCCTGAACCAGATTTATTCCTTGCCAGAGGTCGACAGCTTGACGAACATCGTCTTCATGGGGCAGGGAGAGCCTATGGACAACCTGGAGGAAGTGTTGCGGGCAACCCAAATACTGACGGCCGACTACGGATGGGCATGGAGTCCCAAGCGGATAACCGTGAGCAGTGTGGGCGTGAAAGGCAAATTGCAGCGTTTCCTGGACGAGAGCGACTGCCATGTGGCTATCAGCTTGCATTCGCCCATTGCCGAGCAGCGTGCGCAACTCATGCCGGCGGAGCGTGGCATGGGGATAGAGGAGGTCGTTGCGTTGCTGAAGAATTATGATTTCAGCCATCAGCGCAGACTCTCCTTTGAATACATCGTCTTCGGCGGCGTGAACGACAGCATGACCCATGCCCGTGAACTCGTCAAGTTGCTGCATGGATTGGAATGCCGCGTCAACCTGATACGCTTTCACCAGATTCCAGGCGTGTCGCTTCATGGGGCGGATGAACATACAATGGAAAACTTCCGCGACTATCTGACAAGTCATGGCATTTTCACGACCATACGTGCCAGCAGGGGACAGGACATTTTTGCAGCGTGTGGGTTGCTCTCGACTTCGAAGATCATAGACGAGATACGCCACGGGAATTAAGGCACGCCTCTTATCAATAAAATATAACCACGATGGAAAATAGAAAAATTCGCGTAGCCATTACGCATGGCGACACAAATGGAATAGGATATGAACTTATCTTCAAGACATTCGGAGAACCGGAGATGTTGGAGTTGTGTACTCCGATCGTCTATGGCTCCCCCAAGATAGCCGCTTATCATCGCAAGGCCTTGGACATACAGGGTAACTTCACGATAATCAACAGCGCGGAAGAAGCTTGTGACGGCAAATTGAACCTGTTGCCTTGCTTTGATGAGGAAGTGAAGGTGGAGTTTGGAATGCCGACGGAGGAAAGCGGGCGCGCAGCCTTGAAGGCCATGGACAGTGCCATGACAGATTTCAGGGCTGGCGCGTTCGAAGTCTTGGTGTCGGCTCCCCTGTGCAATGGCAACATTCAAGGCGATGGATTTAAATTCCCCGGTCACCGTGAATATATAGAAACGAGCTTGGAAAATGGCAAGAAAGGGTTGCTCGTTTATGTGAACGACCAAATCCGTACCATACAGTTGACACAGCAGGTGGCGCTTCAAGATGTGTCGAAAGCGATTACGGCAGAGCGGCTGGAAGAGAAGGCTGTTCTGTTTTCCAAAATATTGAAGAGCGACTTCAATATTTCCAACCCGAGGTTGGCCGTGCTGGCATTGAATCCGATGGGCAAAAACGGCACCTGGGAGCGTGAGGATAAAGAAATTCTGCAGCCTGCGATTCAGCAGTTGTTTGATAACAAGCGCGTAAACGTGTTCGGCCCATATCCTGCGGATGTCTTCTTTAAGAAAGGATACTACAAGGAGTTTGACGGTGTGATAGGTATGTATCATGACCAGATAGCGGTTCCCATGGGGATTCTTTCGGAAACGCCGTCTGTGAAGCTGTTGGCTGGCTTGCCTTTGGTATGTACGACCATCCAGGTTGATGATTGTTTTGAAACTGCGGGGAAGAACCTGTGTGAAGCGGATGCTTTCCGTCAGGCGATTTATCTGGCTATCGACGCGTTCCGAAACAGGAAACGCTATGAAGAGCCGTTGGCAAATCCGCTGCAGAAACTCTATCATGAGAAGCGAGACGAGAGTGAGAAGACGCGTTTCGCCGTTCAGAAAAAGCGGGAGACGGCCAAGGATGCTTCGCAAGCGAAGCGGTCGCCGAGACCACAGGGCGACCATGGCGTAGCTGAGACCAAGGAATGAAAAAAAAATATCAGAACAGCTTCTTTGCCTTTGGAATCATAGTGCTGGTCATTATGGTTTCCCAGTTGGACTTTTCACAGGTATGGGCGGGGCTGAAGCATGCTGGCTATTGGTTTTTGGCCGTGCTGCTGTTGTGGTTGTTCCTATATATGTTCAATACGGCAGCCTGGTATACGATCATAAAAAGTCAGGAAGACAAGGGAAAGGCTGCGTCGAACATATCGTTCGGCTGGTTGTATAAGATAACGATTTCGGGTTTTGCCTTGAACTATGCGACGCCGGGAGGGCTGATGGGGGGAGAACCTTACCGAGTCATGGAGCTGGCGCCCAAGATAGGACCTGAGCGGGCGTCGTCATCGGTCATCCTATATGCGATGACGCATATCTTCAGCCATTTCTGGTTTTGGACTTTGTCCATATTCCTGTATCTGTTCACCCAGCCCCTCAACGTGATGATGGGGATTTTGCTGACTGCGGCGGGGGCGTTCTGTATCTTGGGCTTGTGGTTCTTCATCTCTGGTTATCGCAAGGGGTTGGCCGTGCGCGTGATGAATTTGATTCGCCATGTTCCGTTTGTCAAGAAGTGGGCGGCGCCTTTCGTGGAGAGCCACCGGGAACAGCTGGACACGATCGACAGGCAGATAGCGGCGTTGCACAACCAGACTCCAATGTCTTTCATCGGTGCCGTGGCTTTGGAATTGGCGTGCCGCATCTGTTCGGCTTTGGAGATTTATTTTATCCTTCTTGTCATGATGCCGGATGTCGGTTATGCGCAGTGCATCTTGATACTGGCATTTACGACGTTGTTTGCCAACCTGCTGTTTTTCATGCCACTCCAGTTGGGCGGCCGGGAAGGCGGTTTCGTCTTGTCGACAACCAATTTGGGAATAACCTATAGTGCGGGCGTTTTCGTCGCGTTGATAGTTCGTATTCGCGAACTGGTTTGGACAGGATTGGGCTTGTTGTTGATTAAATTGGATAAGACGCGCAAAACGGAGAACTCGCACCGGTAGCGTGCTGGATTTTCTCAAGATATATTAAAAAACTGCCAAAATTGCAGATTGTTGGAATTAATGATGTAATTTTGTCACTCAATGAATACATCGGAACTACAGAATATAAAGCAGAGATATAGTATCGTAGGAAATTGCGATGCTTTGAATCATGCGCTTGACGTCGCTTTGCAGGTGGCGCCTACCGACCTTAGCGTTCTCATCGTGGGTGAAAGTGGTGTGGGCAAGGAAATTTTCCCACGGGTAATCCATGACAATTCACCAAGGAGGCGTGAAAAATACTTTGCTATAAACTGTGGCTCGATTCCTGAAGGAACCATCGACAGCGAGCTCTTTGGCCACGAGAAAGGTTCGTTTACCGGTGCCGTTGGCGAAAGCGAGGGGTATTTTGGCGTAGCCAATAAAGGAACAATCTTTTTAGACGAAGTGGGAGAGTTGCCCCTGGCTACGCAGGCCCGCTTGTTGAGAGTGTTGGAAACGGGTGAGTATATCCGCGTGGGAGGACAGAAGGTCATGAAGACGGATGTGCGCATCGTTGCGGCCACCAATGTGAATATGCGCAAGGCCATCACTGAAGGCCGTTTCCGAGAAGACTTGTTCTATCGCTTGAATACGATTCCCATCTCCATCCCGCCTTTGCGTGACCGTGGTGAAGACATCGTGTTGCTGTTTCGGCTTTTTGCCATGCAGATGGCAGAGAAGTATCGTCTGCCTAAAATTACGTTGACGGATGAGGCCAAGCAATTGCTGTTGAAATACAAGTGGCCCGGCAATGTCCGCCAGTTGAAGAACATTACGGAGCAGATGTCTGTCCTTAGCAAGCAGCGTGAGATAGATGCTGAGACCATCTTGCAGTTCATTCCTCAAGACATGGAGAGTCGAGAGCTGGCCACTATTACACCCGCGGGAGGGCATTCCTATGAGAATGAACGGGAGATTCTTTACAAGATTCTTTATGAACTCCGTGGGAATGTAAGTGACTTGCGACGTGAAATGAATGGTTTGCGCAAGCAACTTGATGAGGCACGTTCACTGGAAAGCACTGCGTTCAAGTCTCATCAACTGGATAGTGCGGGGAGTTTTCCTGCTGTTCGGCCTTCCCAGGAAATGCGGCATGCAACGATTCAGGATGCGGTGGCTGAGGAAATCAACGAGCCGGAAAGCCTGAATCTGAGCGATCTTGGGAGACAGATGGTTGAGAAGGCTTTGGAACGGAATGGGGGAAATCGAAAGAAAGCAGCCCAGGAACTCGGCATATCGGACAGGACGCTTTATCGGCGTATCAAGCAATTTGGCCTGGACTGATGCTTACACATTATTATATATATAGAGGAGTCTTGTTTTTCAAGGTTTTGGATGCAGGAAATAACGATGGAAAAAGGAATGATTGACAAGATTGAACATATAATTCAACATCGGGAGAAGAGGAAACTTCACCTTGTCTGGGGACTTGTGGGCGTTCTTTTCTTTTCTTTATTGTTCTCATCGTGTTCAATCAAGGTAAGAATGGATGGTGCCAGTATAGACTATTCAAAGACGAAAACCATTCAGATTTCAGATTTCCCAATTCGTTCCAGCTATGTGTGGGGACCCATGGGGCCTTTGTTCAACAATGCGTTGAAGGACCAGTATGCCAATCACACAAAACTGATTCAGGTGCGACGGAACGGAGATTTGAAACTGGAAGGTGAAATTACGCAGTATAGTCAGCGAAACAAAAGTGTTTCGAGCGAAGGTTATTCCGCCCAAACGGAACTTTCTATCACCGTGAATGTTCGTTTCACGAATAAAGCAAACCATGCCGAGGACTTTGAACGCCAGTTTACCGCCTCACAAACTTATGAAACGACAAGGAGCTTGAACTCTGTCCAAGAAGAATTGGTTACGGAGATGTGTAGGGATTTGTGTGACCAGATTTTTAATGCAACGGTTGCCAATTGGTAAATAATCTGCAACAAGTATGAACCTGACCGAACTGATACAGCACCCTGAACGGATGAATCGTGAGACATTATATGATCTGCGAAGCCTTCTGGCTTTGCATCCCTATTTTCAGACGGCAAGGCTTTTGTTATTGCAAAACCTCTATATCCTCCACGATCCTTCTTTTGATGAAGAGTTGCGTAAAACCGCAATCTATATTACAGACAGGCGCGTTATCTTTAATATGATAGAGGCGGCTCACTATCGGCTCAAGCAGCTGTCCGGCCAAAAGTCCGACAAGAAAAGGGACGGGGTGGGCAATAGGACGATTTCATTGATTGATGATTTTTTGGAAACTATTCCTGTCGACGATTCAGAGAAAAGAAACAAAAGGAAACCCACACCGGCAGATGCGGCGGTAGACTATGTGTCCTATCTCATGGAAGTGGAGGCTAAAGAGTCGAATGTCCCGGTAGAAGAAGTGATGCCGCAGATGAAAGGCCAGAATCTCATTGATAATTTTATTAATAATGAGGGCGGAAATTTCACCTTGCAGGAAACGCCTGAATATGTTCCGCTTTTGGAGGAAGAACTCGTAGACGAAGCAGATAAAACCGGTGATGAAGGTTACTTCACCGAAACATTGGCCAAAATCTATATCAAACAGGGGCGTTATTCCAAAGCACTGGAAATAATTCAGCGATTAAATTTGAATTATCCAAAAAAAAATGGTTACTTTGCAGACCAAATACGGTTCTTGGAGAAATTGATACTCAACGAATCGTATGGTAAGCGGCATTAACTGCCCAGTATTTTTATTTTACTTTCCATCGTTACGTTAAGCAATAAATAATATAAAATAACAGCAAAATGATTTACACATTATTCGTAATTCTGATTGTCCTCGCTTCAATCCTGATGATTGGAATTGTTCTTATCCAAGAGTCAAAGGGTGGCGGCTTGGCTTCAAATTTTTCTTCTTCCAATTCCATTATGGGTGTTCGCAAGACCCATGATGTCGTGGAAAAAGCAACATGGATACTTGCCGTGTCAATGGTTTTTCTGAGTGTAGTTTGCGCTCACGTAGCACCTATGGCCGTTACAGACCAAAGCGTTATGGAAAACAACGCGGTAGAAAATGCAACCACCAATCCAAACAATGCTCCAGGTTTTGGGGCAAGTCAGACTCCTGCGGCTGGTCAGCAGCAGAATGCAACTCCCGGTCAGTCTTCGACTCCGGCTGCAAAGCCTGCCCCTGCAAAATAAGTCAGGTTGCAGAAAGCTAAAAGAGGTGGTTGTTGTGTAGAAATACGACATTTTATTTTGTAGATAAAAAATAAAGTTATATCTTTGCACTCGCTTTTGATAAGCAACCAACATGGTGCCCGTAGTTCAGTCGGTTAGAGCGTCAGATTGTGGTTCTGAATGTCGTGGGTTCGAATCCCACCGGGCACCCAAAGCGGAAGTCTTCACGTAAGGCTTCCGCTTTTGTTATATATCCCAGTATAAATTTCCATTTAATCGATATAGTCCTGTCAATACTTTAATGGTAATTGATGGGAGGAAGTCCGGTCTTTGAAGAGTGTTTCTAAAACAAAAGGGCACAAAAAAAGCGATTAACTTCACAGTCGACCGCTCCAAATCTTCAATAGGTATTAGTTTTCTTTAAGGTAAAAAGATTGTATTCAGGATAACGAATGCAAAAGTAAAGATTTCTGCTTAAACTTCCAAACAAAAATATATGTTCCTTAACACATTTGAACGTTTGCGGCAAAAATCTTCACTCTTTCGTTTCATTTAGTCTTATTTGGCGGGTATTTGCTCGAGCGCGCCCTTCAGCAGATTCCAGAACGGCTCTATCGTGGCGATGAGGCAACGCTCCGTCGTGGTGTGCGGTGAACGCAGGGTCGGACCGAAGCTCACGACATCCATGTGGGGATACTTGCCCAGGATGACGGAACACTCCAAACCGGCATGGTCCACCTGCACGATTCCCTCTTCACCGTTCTGCTCTTTGTAAACTTTTTTCAGCAAATTGAGGACTTCGCTGTCAGGGTTGGGATCCCATCCTCCATAGCTGCCGCTCATCTCTACCTTCATGCCGGCCATGTTGAAGCAGCTTTCCAGCATTGTTGCCACGTAGTCTTTCATGTCCTCGCGTGAAGAGCGGGCCAAAATCTTGATGGCAGCCTTGCCGTCTTCAATGTCGATAATGGCCAGGTTGCTCGATGTCTCGACCACGTCGGGGTAGACGGGGATGAAGCGGATCACGCCGTCGTGGCAGGCATAGATGGCGTCTACCAGATTGTCCTGAATCTCTACGGGTACTTCCATCTTCGGAGTTTCAACCTCTTCGGCAAAGAATTCTATGCCGCTTTCGATGGTCTTGAACTCGTCTTCAAAGTCGGCTTTCCATTCAGCCACCATCTCCTTGAGTGGCTCGACGTTCTCCTTCGGCAGCGTGAGCACCACTTCGGCCTTGAACGGGATGGCGTTGCGCATGTTGCCGCCATGCCAGCTGGCCAGACGGGCTTCTGTCTCCTCAATGGCCTCGCGCACGAAGCGCACCATCAGCTTGTTGGCATTGCCGCGGCCTTCGTTGATTTCGAGACCGGAGTGACCGCCGCGGAGTCCCTTGAGGGTCACTTTTACGGCTGCGTCTTCGGTGTCGGTGGCCACTTCCTTATAGTCGAGCGTCGCGGTGACGTCAATGCCGCCGGCCGAGCCGATGACAAACTTGCCCCAGGTCTCTGAGTCGAGATTCATGAGAATGTCCCCTTGCAGCTCGCCTTCGGGCAGGTCGTTGGCACCGTACATGCCCGTCTCCTCGTCGGCAGTGATCAGCGCCTCCACCGGGCCGTGTTTCAAGTCCTTTGCTTCCATGACGGCCATGATGGCGGCCACGCCCATTCCGTCGTCGGAACCCAGCGTCGTGCCTTTGGCTTTCACCCACTTTCCGTCGATATAGGTCTCGATGGGGTCGGTCTCGAAGTTATGTGTGCTCTCCGGCGCTTTCTGGGGCACCATGTCCATGTGTGCCTGCATGGTCACAACCTTGCGGTTTTCCATGCCCGGTGTGGCCGGCTTGCGCATCACGATGTTGCCCGCGGGGTCTTGGAAGGCCTCTACGCCAACGCTTGCGGCAAAGTCGAGTAGGAATTTCTGTACTTTTTCCAAATGTCCGGATGGACGTGGAACTTGTGTCAGTGCATCGAAGTTACGCCAGATGCACTCTGGTTTTAGATTTCTGATTTCTCCCATAAATTAAGTATTTAGGTGTTGAACAAATGTTTCCTTTTCGTGAACGACAGGGCTATCCACCCATAGACGCCCAGCAGGATGACCAGCATGGTCTGCACGGTGTGTACGATGAGCACGAAATACAAGGCGTCCGTGTCGGCCACGCCGTAGAGAATGAGCATAGTCTTCACGGCAAAATGCCACGGGCCGGCCCCGTTGGGCGTGGGCACGACCACGGCTATGCTGCCCACGATGAACGTGACGAGGGCGCACGTCATGCCCAGGTGTGCCGTGGCGTCGAAGCAGAAGAACGTGAGGTAGTAGTGCAGGAAGTAGCTCAGCCATATTCCCAAGGTGAGAAGGATGAACAGCGGCACGTTCTTGACGCTGCGCAGCGACAGCACTCCCTGCCAAATTCCGCCGAAGGTAGCTTTCACCTTGTTGTAGATGCGCAGTCGCCGCAGTAGATAGAAGAGCAGCAGCAAGGCCGCCGCGCCGCAGATGGCGGTCACGAGATAGCCTGCGGGCGAGAATTGCGCCAGCAAGCCGTCGAGGCTGGTGCCCGTCTTGTCGAAGAACGTATCGAACACACGCAGTTGCAACAGGATGGTGAGCCCCGTGACGCACAGCACGAGCAGCGAGTCGATGGCCCGTTCGGTCACCACCGTGCCCAGGGCCTTGGGGAAGGACACGCCGTCGTAGCGTCGCAAGACGCCGCAGCGCGCGAACTCGCCTATGCGGGGTATCACCAGGCTCACGGCATAGGACAGGAATACGCTGTTGATGCGCACGCCGCAGCGCGAGCGTTCGCCCACCGGCTCCAAGGTCTGGCGCCATCGCCAGCCTCTGAACACCTGGGCCGACACCCCGAACGGGAACGACAGCAACATCCACGTCCAATCCATCTTATGGAACAGCACGTCGCTGATTTGGTGGAAATCGAAGTCGCGATACATCCAATAAAGTATCACGCCGCCCAGCAAGAGCGACAGCGACACTTTGAAGATGTTGTCGGCCATGTTTCGATGTTTGGATTCTTCCATATTGTCATTACAAAGATATAGCTTTTGAAGCACAACGCAACCAATCGTTTGTTTAATTTGACCTAAATCAACAAAAAAGCCATGAAACATGTTTTTCAGCATGATTGTTTGCTGACACGTATGAAAGATGGTACCTTTGCACCCACAATAGAAAAGCAACCGCAGAGGTTGTGAAATGAAAATAAAGGATAACAATTTAAAGATTAAAAACTATGGTAGCATTGATTTCATTTGCCGTTGTCGCAATCATGATTGCGCAGGCCATCAATTTGAACAACAAGATCAACTTGGACAACAAGTAAATCTTGTGTTCTCCACAACAAAGGAGTTGTTTAAAAACGATATTCAGCGGCCCGGGTGAAAGCTCGGGCCGCTTTTTTGTTCCGTCATCTCTCAAAAACTTGTTGCCGTAAGGCAGACTTGGCGATGCCTCGCTGGGGGATAGGGATGGCGGGAGTCGCGTGTCCGAAGCTTTTTTGTCAATTTTTGTTGTTGGGAAAACGTGCCTTTTCTTTTGACAACTTAGCGAATATGGACGATGAAATGCCGGAATGAGCGAGGCCGATTATGCTTCAAAACGGCAAAAGCGAAGTCTTTGTTTTGCAAAAGGGCAGCTCTTGCATTCTCAAAGCAGTGCTTTGGGTGGGTGAAAGGGCTGCGATTGCATTCTCAAAGCAATGCTTTGGGTGGGTGAAAGGGCTGTGATTGCAGCGCAAAAGCGGCCTTTTGGAAACGCGATTAACATGTTTTTTGAGGATAAAAAGCCTCTTTTGGAATGGCATGAATTCATAACCTGTTGCCTGCCAGTGAGAAGTGAATTGCTGTCAGAATCGCTTGTTTTTGCCAGCAGGTCGATTTGGAATAAAGATTCGCGTTTTAAATCCACAATGAACGATTTGGGTTTGATGTCATTTGTCGATAAAATGACAATCCACTTGCCAAACGGCATGGACGAAATGGAACGGAGGCCGCCATGTGACGACTGCGCGTTCCGGTTTGATGAATGTGATGAGACCCAATTGCCTACTTCCTTTGTTTTAAGTTGTTTTTACATCTATATAAGTCGTTGTTGGTGGAAAAAGTCGTAACTTTGCCGCAAATTCCGAAATTCAAGTTAGTTTATGGCACAAGAAGATGTTTTCAAGAAGATAGTGAGCCACTGCAAAGAGTACGGCTTCGTCTTCCCCAGCAGTGAAATCTATGATGGCCTGGCCGCTGTCTACGATTACGGACAGAACGGCGTAGAGCTGAAAAACAATATCAAGCAGTATTGGTGGCAGAGCATGGTGTTGCTCCACAGCAACATCGTAGGACTCGACGCGGCCATCTTCATGCACCCCACCACCTGGAAGGCCTCGGGCCATGTGGACGCGTTCAACGACCCGTTGATCGACAACCGCGACTCGAAGAAACGCTACCGTGCCGACGTGCTCATCGAAGACCAGATTGCCAAGTACGAGGAGAAGATACAGAAGGAAGTGGCCAAGGCCCGCAAGCGGTTTGGCGACAGCTTCGACGAAGAGAAATACATGGAGACCAGCGAGCGTGTGAAAGAGGCCCGCGAGAAGCGCGACGCGCTGCATGCCCGCTATGCCGAGGCCATGCAAGGCCCCGACCTGGAGGCGCTGAAGCAGATCATCGTCGACGAGGAAATCGTCGACCCCATCAGCGGCACCAAGAATTGGACCGACGTTCGCCAGTTCAACCTGATGTTCGCCACCGAGATGGGGGCCAGCGCCGATGGCGCCATGAAGGTTTATCTGCGCCCCGAGACGGCACAGGGAATCTTTGTCAACTATCTGAATGTGCAGAAGACCGGCCGCATGAAGCTGCCGTTCGGTATCGCCCAGATAGGCAAGGCGTTCCGCAACGAGATTGTGGCCCGCCAGTTCGTGTTCCGCATGCGCGAGTTTGAGCAGATGGAGATGCAGTTCTTCTGCCAGCCCGGCACGGAGATGAAGTGGTTCGAGTATTGGAAGCACGTGCGTCGGGCATGGCACGAGGCCCTCGGCATGGGCACGGAGAACTATCGTTTCCACGACCACGAGAAGCTGGCCCACTATGCCAACGCCGCCACCGACATCGAGTTCAAAATGCCTTTCGGCTTCAAGGAAGTGGAAGGAATCCACTCGCGCACCGACTTCGACTTGAGTCAGCACGAGAAGTTCAGCGGCAAGAGTATCAAATACTTCGACCCCGAGAAGAACGAGAGCTATGTGCCCTACGACGTGGAGACCTCCATCGGCGTAGACCGCATGTTCCTCAGCGTGCTCTGCCATTCGTATTGCGAAGAGCAGCTTGAAAACGGCGAGACACGTGTCGTCTTGAAGTTGCCCGAGGCCCTGGCGCCCGTGAAGTGTGCCGTGTTCCCCTTGGACAAGAAAGACGGATTGCCCGAGCTGGCCGAGCAAATCGTGGATGAACTGAAGTTCCACTTCAACACCCACTATGGCGATCCCAAGGACTCCATCGGCAAACGGTACCGTCGTCAGGACGCTGTCGGTACGCCGTTCTGTGTGACCGTTGACCACGAAACGCCTAAGGATGGCAAGGTGACGCTGCGCCATCGTGACACGATGGAGCAGGAGCGCGTCGACATCAGTCGGCTCCGTTCCATCATCGAAGACCGTGTGAGCATTACTTCGGTGCTGAAGAAGCTGGGCGACGAAATCAAGAAATACGAATAGGCTGGTCACCGCTGTGGTGGCTATATATAATAAGGTGAGAAAATGAACCTGAATACAAATCATCATCCAATCATGGCAGCCCTTTCGAAGCTGCATGGAACGCTGACACCGAGCGTGTTGTCAATCCTGCTGCTTGCAGGGGTGCTCATGACGGCCTGCAAAGAAGACGACGGCAACACCGATGAATATGCCAATTGGCAGGAAGTGAACGACCGCTACATCAACAATCTTCAGACGACGGTCGACCAGCGCATTGCCGCCGGCGACAAGAGTTGGAAGAAAATACGCAAGTGGTCGCTCGAAGAGGCTGTCGCCACCGAGGCTTCGCAGTATGTCTACGTACACGTACTGACCGAGGGGCAAGGTTCGGGCTGTCCGCTCCTTACCGATTCGGTGAAGCTGAACTACCGCGGACGCCTTCTTCCGACGACGGCCCACCCGTCGGGCTACGTCTTTGACCAAAGCTATACGGGCGACCTGGACAACACGGCCATGCCCGCTAAGTTTGCGGTGAGCGGCAGTGTCATCGACGGCTTCACCACCGCTTTGATGCAAATGCACATAGGCGACGTGTGGGAAGTGTACATTCCCTATCAGTTGGCTTACGGCAGTCGGGCTAAAGGCAGCCTTCCAGCTTATTCCACATTGGTGTTCACCATGAATCTGAAGGCTTACTACCGTGCCGGACAGACCGTGCCCGAAACCCGTGGCGCGCAAGCGGCGGCCGGTCAGTGGGTCGAACGCTGAACGGAAACAATTCAACCAAACAGACCATGGATAGTGACGGGGCCGCATGTCTTCCGCCACTATTCGTGTTTTAACGGCATTCTTCATTCAAATAACGTATGTTCGGCAACAAACGCAATGAGGCCTTGATGGCCAGTATTCGCAACGGACTGCCCATGACGCAGCGTGAAAAGCTCAATCTGATAGTCGGATTGAGTATTCCCTCCATCCTGGCGCAGATCACCAACGTGATGATGTTCTTCATCGACGCGTCGATGGTGGGTCATCTGGGTGCGGAAGCTTCGGCCAGTATCGGACTTGTCGAGTCCACCACATGGCTTCTGGGCAGCGTGATGGGGGCTTCGGCCATGGGATTCTCGGTGATGGTGGCCCATTTCATCGGTGCCAATGACTTCGTGAAAGCCCGTCAGGTGCTGCGCCACGCCTTTGTCTGCGGACTCGTTTTTGCGTCGGCACTCGCGCTGATGGGTGTCGCTGTCCACGCGTCGTTGCCGTTTTGGCTGGGCGGCAAGGCCGACATCGCCCCGGCGGCGTCGAATTATTTCCTTGTTATCTCGCTCTGTTTGCCTTTCATGTTGCTGTTCCATCTGTCGTGCGACATGCTCAAGAGTGCCGGAAATATGCACGTGCCGAGCGTCATGAGCGTCGTGTTGTGCGTGCTCGACGTTGTCTATAACTATTTCTTCATCTATCTGCTCGGCCTGGGCGTGATGGGGGCTGCCATCGGAACGGCCTTGGCCTATGTCACGGTGTCGCTGCCTGCCACGTGGATTACGGTGCGCAAGAACAAGATCTTGGCCTTGCAACAAGATACGGAGCCGTTCCGTTGGGTGTGGGATTATGTGCGCAATGCCGTGAAAATCAGCCTTCCCATGGCTGTTCAGTCCGTGCTGATGAGTGGCGCGCAGATTGTCAGCACGCGCATTGTGGCCCCCTTGGGCAACATTGCCATCGCCAGCAACTCCTTTGCCATCACGGCCGAGAGTCTCTGCTACATGCCCGGCTACGGTATCGGCGATGCGGCCACCACGCTGGTGGGCCAGACTTTCGGCGCGGGTCGCAAGAGTTTGTGTAAGAATTTCGCCTATCTGTCGGTGGCGTTGGGCATGATTGTAATGGCATTTATGGGCGCGGTCATGTATATCTTTGCGCCCGAGATGATCGGGGTGCTGAGTCCCGTGCCGGCCATTCGCGAACTGGGCACCACCGTGCTGCGCATCGAAGCCTTTGCCGAGCCGTTCTTTGCCGCCAGCATTGTGGCTTACAGCGTCTGCGTGGGAGCGGGCGACACCTTGCGTCCGGCCGTCATCAATCTGGTTTCGATGTGGGGCGTGCGTCTGACGCTGGCCGCTTGGCTTGCCAAAGACTACGGGTTGCGAGGCGTGTGGACGGCCATGGCCATCGAACTGACGTTCCGCGGCCTGATGTTCCTTGTCCGACTGTTCCGTGGAGAGTGGCTGAGCAAGATTAAAAGTGTGGAGTAAGAGGTGTGGAATGGGGATTTTTACATTCCGTGCGTCTCATTCCTCATGCCACATTATTATATATAAGGTGTAAGAGGCGCAACCGGTGGGGCTTGCAAGTTAATAATTAAAAAAATCGGGTGGCTTTTTCATGGTTTATCGTAACTTTGTAGTCTATCAATAAAACCAAGGAAATGAAGACCGAATGGCAGAAAATGGTGAGTGGCGAGGAGTATCAGGCCGACGATCCTGAGATAATCCGTGTGCTCAACCTGACGAAAGACGCGGTCAGAGCGTATAACCAGATTCAGCCGACGCGGCTGGAAGAGCGTGAGGCGGCCATCCGCAAGATTATCGGGAAGTGTGGCGAGAAGCCGTTTTTCAATCAACCTTTCCTCTGCGACTATGGTGTCAATATACGGGTGGGCGACCGTTTCTTTGCCAATTTCACCTTTACGGTGCTCGACGAGGCCTACGTCACGATAGGCGACGATGTCTTCATCGGTCCCAACGTGAGCCTTTACACCGCCTGCCATTCCACCGATCCCGTTGAACGCAACTCCCGTAGGGAGTGGGCCGAGCCCATCACGATAGGCGACAACGTGTGGATAGGGGGCAACGTGACGGTGTTGCCGGGTGTGACGATAGGCGACAACTGCACGATTGGTGCCGGTTCGGTGGTGACAAGAGACATTCCGGCCAACTCCATCGCGGTGGGCAATCCCTGCCGGGTGATCAAGAAAGTTGGCGAGAATCATAAATAGAAAACAAATAAGCAGTAAACGTATGATCAAAATGTTTGTAATGGAGACCTGTCCGTATTGCGAATACGTAGAGAAGCAGGTCGTAGGAAATGGCAAGTTCCAAGTGATAGATATCAGTAAGCATGTGCGCAACCTGAAGCAATTCCTGGATTTGCGCGACCATCATCCCGCCTTTGACGAGGCAAAGAAGATTGGCGACGTAGGCATTCCTTGCTATGTGCTGGAAGATGGCACGGTGACGCTTTCGTCTGCCGACGCCGGTTTGGAACCCATGCCCGACGGGCCGGCTTGCAGTATCGACGGAACAGGTTGCTGAAAAATCCTCATAGGTGGCAATCGGACATTTCGCGTGTCTTGATTGCCTTTGCAACGGCCGATGGCAGTGAGATAAATCGTCTGTCATCGGCCATTTTGCATCGTATAAAATAGGCATTTGCAAACCTGCACAAATCGTTTGTTTTGTGCACAATGGGGCTGTTTTTGTGCATTTTGTTTGGTCGACAAGCAAAAAATAAGTAATTTTGCCCGCGGTTTTTGCAAATCATACAATTATATATAATAAGTTTTTTATGAGTTTGAAAATTGTTGTGCTTGCCAAGCAAGTACCAGACACAAGAAACGTAGGCAAAGATGCGATGACCGCAGAAGGTACTGTGAATCGCGCGGCTTTGCCCGCCATCTTCAATCCTGAAGATTTGAACGCGCTCGAACAGGCTCTCCGTATTAAAGACCAGCACCCTGGTACCACCGTAGGTATTCTTACCATGGGTCCTCCACGTGCCGGCGAAATCATCCGTCAGGGCCTTTATCGCGGCGCGGACGAAGGTTGGTTGCTCACCGACCGCAAGAGTGCTGGTGCAGACACGCTGGCAACTTCCTATTTCCTGGCCAAGGGAATTGAGAAGATAGGCAATGTGGACTTGGTGATAGGCGGTCGTCAGGCCATTGACGGCGATACCGCGCAGGTCGGTCCGCAGGTTGCGCAGAAACTCGGTTTGAATCAGGTCACATACGCAGAGGAAGTTGTGAAGATAGAGGATGGCAAGGCAACGATTCGTCGCCATATCGACGGCGGTGTGGAGACCGTTGAGGCTCCGCTGCCGGTCATGATTACGGTCAACGGCTCCGCTGCCCCCGCCCGTCCGTGCAACGCCAAGCTCGTGATGAAGTACAAGTATGCCGCTTGCCCGATGGAGCGTACCGGCGATGAGCCTTGGAAAGAGTTGTACGACGCCCGTCCTTACCTGACATTGGGCCAGTGGAGCATCGCCGATTGCGAAGCCGACTATGAGCAGTGTGGCTTGGCGGGCTCTCCCACGAAGGTGAAGACCGTGCAGAACATCGTGTTCCAGGCGAAAGAAAGTAAGACGCTCACCGGCAGCGACGCCGATGTCGAGAGTCTGGTTAAAGAATTGTTGGACGAAAAGATTATTGGCTGATAAGAATTATGAATAACGTTTTTGTATATTGCGAAGTAGAAGGGACGACCGTTCAGGAAGTTTCGCAGGAATTGCTGACAAAAGGTCGTAAACTTGCCAATAAGCTGGGTGTCGACTTGCACGCAATAGTTGCCGGCAGCGGCATTAAGGGTAAGGTGGAAGAGCAGATTCTTCCTTATGGTGTTGACAAGCTGTTTGTATTTGATGGTGAAGGTCTCTTCCCCTATACATCGGCTCCCCACACGGATGTTCTCGTCAATTTGTTCAAAGAAGAGAAACCCCAGATTTGCTTGTTGGGTGCTACCGTAATCGGCCGCGACCTCGGTCCTCGTGTCAGTTCTTCGCTGACGTCGGGCTTGACGGCCGACTGCACGCAGTTGGAGATTGGCGATTACGATGAAAGGAAGACCGGCAAGCACTATGACAACCTGCTTTATCAGATTCGTCCGGCCTTTGGCGGCAACATCGTAGCCACGATTGTGAACCCCGACCATCGTCCGCAGATGGCCACCGTCCGCTCCGGCGTCATGCAGAAGGCCCTGTATGAAGGTCAGGCCAAAGGCGAAGTGGTTTATCCTGACGTAGATAAATACGTATCGGCAGAGGCATACGCCGTGAAAGTCCTTGACCGTCACGTGGAGGCCGCCAAGCACAACTTGAAAGGTGCGCCCATCGTTGTGGCCGGCGGCTATGGCGTGGGCAGCAAGGAAGGCTTTGACCAGCTCTTCAAACTCGCCAAGGAACTTCATGGCGAGGTGGGCGCGAGCCGTGCGGCGGTAGACGCAGGCTGGGTAGACCATGACCGTCAGATTGGCCAGACGGGTGTGACCGTTCATCCGAAGGTTTACATCGCCTGCGGAATCTCAGGCCAGATTCAGCACATCGCGGGCATGCAGGACAGCGGTATCATCATTTCCATCAACAACGACCCCGAAGCACCGATCAACAAGATTGCCGATTATGTAATCAACGGAACGGTGGAAGAGGTGGTTCCCAAACTGATCAAGTATTACAAACAGAACAGCAAGTAAGCCGGTCGTTGACGAAAGACCGTCGTTGCTTGTTTACAGTAATCAAAAAACAACAGAACAATTATGGCAAATTACTATAGTGACCATCCCGAAATTGCGTTCCACCTGGACCATCCTTTGATGAAGCGTGTCGTAGAGTTGAAGGAAAAGAGTTTCGAGGATGCGGCAAACTACGATGACGCTCCCGTAAACTATGAGGACGCAATCGAGAACTACAAGCGCATGCTCGACATCACAGGCGATGTTGCAGCCAATATCATCGAACCAAACTCCGAATCCGTCGACCAGGAAGGCCCGCACTTGGAGAATGGCCGCATGATTTATGCCAGCAAGACATTCGAGAACCTTGACGCCACGCGCAAGGCCGGACTTTGGGGAATCTCCATGCCGCGCCGCTATGACGGCCTGAACATCCCCAACGTGATATTCTCCATGGCTTCGGAAGTTATCTCCGCAGCCGACGCCGGCTTCCAGAACATCTGGTCGTTGCAGTCTTGTATCGATACGCTTTATGAGTTCGGAACGGAAGAACAGCGCAGAAAATACATTCCCCGCATCGCAGCCGGTGAAACCATGTCGATGGACTTGACCGAGCCGGATGCCGGTTCCGACCTGCAGCGCGTCATGCTCAAGGCCACTCAGGACGCCGATGGCACATGGCGATTGAACGGTGTCAAGCGTTTCATCACGAACGGCGACTCCGACATCCACTTGGTTCTGGCCCGCTCGGAAGAGGGCACCCGCGACGGTCGAGGCCTGTCCATGTTCATCTATGACAAGAGAGATGGAGGCGTCACCGTGCGCCACATCGAGCACAAGCTGGGTATTCATGGCAGCCCCACCTGTGAGTTGGTCTACAAGAATGCCAAGTGCGAGCTTTGCGGCGACCGCAAACTCGGTCTCATCAAGTATGTGATGGCCCTGATGAACGGCGCCCGTCTGGGTATCGCCGCACAGAGTGTGGGCGTAGCCCAGGAGGCTTACAACGAAGGATTGGCCTATGCCAAGGAGCGTGCGCAGTTTGGCAAGAAGATCATCACGTTCCCGGCAGTCTACGACATGCTCTCCCGCATGAAGGCAAAGCTTGAGGCCGGCCGCTCGCTTCTCTACATGACAGCCCGCTATGTGGATATCTACAAGGCGTTGGAAGACATCGCCCGCGACCGCAAGCTCACGCCCGAAGAGCGCAAGGAGATGAAGCAATACAGCCGTCTGGCCGATGCGTTCACGCCGTTGTCGAAGGGTATGAACTCCGAATATGCCAACCAGAATGCCTACGACGCCATTTCCATCCTGGGCGGTTCGGGTTTCATCATGGAATACAAGAGTCAGCGCCTGTTCCGCGACGCCCGCATCTTCTCCATCTACGAAGGAACGACGCAGTTGCAGGTGGTGGCAGCCGTCCGCTACATCACCAACGGCACCTACCTTTCCATCATGAAGGAAATGCTTGAGGGAGAAGTTTGCGACTGCATGAAGCCTTTGAAGGAGCGTGTTGCCAAGCTCGTGGCCTTGTATGAGGCTGCTGTCGAAAAGGTGAAGGCCGACGACAATCAGGACGAACACGACTTCCTGGCCCGCCGTCTCTATGACATGACAGCCGAAATCATCATGTCGCTGCTCATCCTGGCCGACGCAAGCAAGGCCCCCGAACTCTTCGAGAAGAGCGCCAACGTATATGTTCGCATGACAGAAGAGGGTGTTCTCGGCAAGGCCGCGTACATCCAGGCCTTCAAGGCGGAAGACCTGAAGAGCTTCGAGGCAGCCGAACGCACTGAAGAAGTTGAGGCCTGATCGCTCCAACCGATATAAAACCATCGAAGGCCGTACTTTCCGAGTGCGGCCTTTTTTATTTTACGGATATGATACAGATAGAAAACGCGGTTCCAGAACAGGCGGATATGATTGCAACGCTCATCATGGAAGCCATGAATCATGAGTGTTGCCAATATTTCGCGGGCCCACGCCACACGCTCGCCGACTTCCATCGCTTGATGAAAAGTCTTGTGGAGCTTACGGATTCGCAATATTCCTACACGAACACATTGGTGGCATTGGATGGCGATGACGTCGTGGGCTGCTGCGTAAGCTACGACGGCGCGCAACTTCATTGGCTGCGACAGGCTTTCATCGCCGGGGCGCAGGCGGCTTTTGGCATAGACCATTCGACAATGGATGACGAGACGCAGCCTGGCGAGCTGTATATAGACAGCCTGGCCGTAGCCGCAAGCCATCGTGGGCAAGGTGTTGCCAGCGCATTGCTCAAGGCCACTTGCCGCAAGGCCCGCCGGATGAAGCTGCCTGCGGGGCTGTTGGTGGACAAGGGCAATCCCGCGGCCGAACGCCTGTATGCCCGACTGGGCTTCGAATACGTGAATGACGCCGAGTGGGGCTCCCATCCCATGCGCCATTTGCAGCGGAAAGTATAAGCAATTGAATCCCTGTAGGTCAAGAATCGGCCGTTACCGTGCGGCCTGCACAGCCTCGACGAGCATTTCAATGAGGCGGGGAATCCCATAATCGTCGATTTTCGCTTCCTCTATCCAGATGAAATCTGGAGGAAGGCATGGCTTCTTTGAGGTGTCGAGCAGGAAGAAGTCGGCCAGTAATATGCGATGTGTCAGGATGTGCCTCACGTCCCGACGCAACAATCGGGCTGCTCCTTTCCATTCCGCAGCCAGATGTTCCGCTTCCGGCACACACCACAGTCCCTGCCAGATGTCGCCGCCGCCACGCTTGTGGATGGCGATTCGTCCCTGGCTGCGTACATAATAGAAAGCCAGGCGGCGTTCCTTCACCTTTACCGTTTTCAGTTTCACGGGCCACTCCGCCGTCTTTCCCATCCTCACGGCCACACAGGTCTCGGCCAGTGGGCAGATGACGCATTTGGGATTGACGGGCGTACACTGGATGGCGCCGAAGTCCATGATGGCTTGGTTGTACATGGCCGGCGCTTCGTGGGGCAGATGTTCCTGGGCCAGCGCCGCAAAGAGCTTTTTGCCTTCGGTGGAGTTGATGGGGGTGTCGATACCGAAATGGCGGGCAAGGACACGATGGAAGTTGCCGTCGACCGACGCGGCCGGCAACCCGAACGCGATACTTCCGATGGCCGCTGCCGTGTAGTCGCCCACGCCTTTCAGCTTTCCGATTTCTTCAATCGTATCGGGAAACCGCCCCAAGGCCACAATCTGCCGTGCCGCCGCATACAGGTTGCGGGCCCGGGAGTAGTAGCCGAGCCCCTGCCACAGGCGCAACACCTCGTCTTCCGACGCCTTGGCAAGGTCTTCCACCGTAGGCCATTTGGCCATGAAGCGCAGCCAGTAGTCGGTGCCTTGGGCAATGCGGGTCTGCTGTAGGATGATTTCGCTCAGCCAGATGGCGTAGGGGTCGCTCGTGTTGCGCCACGGCAAATCGCGGCCGTTCTCCCCGAACCACCTTAAAAGTATCTCTGTAAAAATGCTTTGTTTCTTTTTCATTGTTCAAGTAGGCCTCCATGTCCACTTCGCCATGGCCTTTCGGCTCATATCAATTCGTCGAGTCGCCACAGCGAAGCCTTCAAGTCTACGCGTCCGTTCGGCCTGAACCGCACGCCTTCGTGCCGCAACATTTCGGTTTGTTCGTGCCAACCGGGCGCAGTCCGGCCTGTTCCGTCGACCACTCGATGGCACGGGATGTCGGCCGTTTCCATGCCGTGGAGCACCCGTCCCACCAGCCGGGCGTGTCTGGGAAAGCCTGTCAGGACCGCAATGCGGCCATAGGTGAGCACCCGTCCCGGCGGAATGGCCCGCACGATGTCCGTCACGCTCTGGCGGAAAAGCCTTGTGTCAACTTGCATTCGATGGTCTGTCAGTCATTGATGAGGTTCCGACGGCAGTGTGACGCCTTCATGTCGGAGCAGCCACTCCTTGCGTTCCAATCCCCCTGCGTAGCCCCGCAGGCTGCCGTCCGTGCCCAACACCCGGTGGCAGGGGATGATGATGGAGATGGGGTTGTGGCCAACGGCATTGCCCACCGCCTGGGCCGACATGCTGTCGACGCCCTTCCGGCGGGCTATCCTGGCCGCAATCTGCCGGTAGGTGACGGTCTGTCCTGCGGGTATCGCCAGGAGCTCGTGCCACACGGCCAGCTGAAAATCGGTGCCCACAAGGTGGAGTGGGGGCGTGAAGTCGACGGATCGACCGCTGAAATACAGGTCGAGCCACTGCCGGGCTTGGCGAATCGGCGGCGTGTCGACAGCCTGACGGTTGTCGGACAGTCCACGACCGTAATGTTTCTGCCCTTCAAACCATAGTCCGACGAGCCCTTTCCCGTCGGCTGCCAGTGTGATGACGCCCAGCGGCGAGCTGTAAGATGACAGATGGTGGACACACGTATGGCTTTGATTCTCCATGACTGTAAATTCTGACATGACTTGATTGGATGTGATTCGCTTGACAAAAATACATAGAATCTTCAAACGGGCCAAGTATTAAAAGCACCTTTTTCGCTTGCGGTTCGTTTGTTTTCGTGTATCTTTGCAACTATGATCGACAGACAGACGATAGACCGTATCAAGGACGCCGCCAATATTGTGGACGTAGTATCTGAGTTTGTAACGCTCCACAAGAGCGGCATCAATTATAAAGGGCTGTGTCCGTTCCATAACGAGAAGACCCCGTCGTTCTACGTGTCGCCGTCGAGAGGCACCTGTCATTGTTTCGGTTGCGGCAAGGGGGGCAACGCCGTGGGGTTCATCATGGAACATGAGCAGATGGACTATCCCGAAGCCCTCCGATGGCTGGCCAACAAATACCACATTGAGATCAAAGAACGTGAGCTGACCGACGAGGAGAGGCGCGAGCAGGGCGAGCGCGAGAGCATGTTCATCATCAACGATTGGGCCGAAAAGTACTTTCAGAACATTCTTCACCACGATGTCGACGGCCTGGCCGTGGGCATGCAGTATTTCCGGAGCCGTGGTTTCCGCGACGACATCATCGAGAAGTTCCACCTCGGCTACGACCTTCCCGACCGCCATGCCTTGGCCAAGACGGCCTTGGCCCAGGGTTACAAGGGCGAGTTTCTGCTGAAGACAGGTATCTGTTATCAGACTGACCGTGGCGAACTCATCGACCGTTATGCCGGTCGCGTGGTCTTTCCGTGGATAGGCAACAGCGGCCGCGTGGTCGGTTTCACGGCTCGTGTGCTCGACGCACGCACCAAGGGAGTCAATCAGAAGTACGTCAATTCGCCCGACTCGGAAATCTATCACAAGGGCAATGAGCTGTACGGCATTTATCAGGCCAAGAAAGCCATGGCCAAAAACGACCGCGTCTATCTGGTCGAAGGCCAGGCTGACGTCATCTCGATGCACCAGAGTGGCATTGAAAACGTGGTGGCCGGCTCGGGAACGGCCCTCACGCTGGCCCAGATTCACATGCTCCGCCGCTTCACCAACAACATCACCATGATTTATGACAACGACGAGGCGGGCATTCACGCGGCGCTGAAAGGCACCGACATGCTGCTTTCGGAGGGCATGAACCTCAAGGTGTTGCTGCTGCCGGCGGGCGAAGATCCCGACAGTTTCGCCCGCAAGCATACGGCAAGTGACTTCCGGGCCTACATCGAGGAGCACGAAACCGACTTCATCCGTTTCAAGACCAACCTCCTGCTCGACAACGAGAGCGACCCGCTGCGCCGCTCGGAAGCCATCAACTCCATCGTCAAGTCCATCTCGGTCATCCCCAACCAGATTCTGCGCGACACGTATATCCACGACAGCATGGCCCGTCTCGACATCAACGAGCGGACACTCATCAACACGATGAACCGCATGATACGCGAAGGAAAGAGCCAGGACCAGAAGGCACAGCTGCGCGAGGCCGAACGGCAGCCTGCCGCACCGCCGCAACCCTTGCAGCCCGCCACGCCCATGCAGCAGGCCGGCAAGGTGGAGCAGCTGCTCATCCAACTGGTCATCCGCCATGGCGAGAAGGTCATCTTCGACCATGTGGAGGACAATGAGGGCAAGCTCATCGACCTGACGCTGGCCCAGTACATCCACTACACGCTCTCGGCCGACGGACTCTACTTCCACACGCCGGCCTACAACAAGATATTGGACGAGGCGGTGGCCCGCAGCGGACAGGACGGCTTCGAGGCCGAGCCTTATTTCGTGCACCATCACGACATCGCCATCAGCCAACTGGCCGTGGACATGAGCACCGACAAGTTCAAACTGTCGGAGAGCCAGCAGCCGGTAGAGACGGAAGAAACCCTGCGCCAGCGCGTGGTTCACCTGATTCTGGACTTCCGCATGGACTATGTGGAGCAGAAACTCAAGGACTTGCAGCGCGAAATCGCGTTGGCGGCCGCCGACCACGACCGCATGATGAAGCTGCTGGAAGAGTTCAAGGACATGCAGATGATACGCAACGCGCTGGCCCGGCAGTTGGGCAACAATATAATCATGTAAGAAAGGAGACGCTTCTATGGTCTATCTTCATTGGACGATCTTGGCGATATACACCGTCACCATTGTTGCGGCCATGGTGACGGTGCTGATGGACCGACGGCAACCGGCCAAGACGATAGCGTGGCTCATGGTGCTGCTTTTCCTGCCCTTGCTGGGCGTTGTCCTGTATTTCTTCTTCGGACAGAACACCCGCAAGGAGCGGCTGGTCAGCCAGCGCAGTCTCGACCAACTGACGAAACGCTCCATGTTGGAGTTCGCCGGCCAGCGCAACCTGAAGATTCCCGACGAATGCGCGGCCTTGGTGCGCCTCTTCGCCAACCAAAGCATGGCGTTGCCGTTCAAGGACAACGACGTGGACATCTATACCGACGGCTACCGTTTCTTCCTGACGCTGATGCAGGAGTTGGGCGCCGCCCGCCACCACATCCATCTGGAATCGTACATCCTGGAAGACGACGCGCTGGGCCGGCTGCTCGCCGACATGCTGATGGACAAGGCCCGGGAGGGCGTGGAGGTGCGGGTCATCTACGATGACGTGGGCAGTTGGAAGGTGAAAAACCGCTTCTTCGACCGCATGCGGGCCGGTGGGGTGGAGGTGCGCTCGTTCATGCCGGTGAAGTTCCCGGCTTTCACGGGCAAGGTGAACTACCGCAACCACCGCAAGATATGCGTCATCGACGGCAAGGTGGGCTTCATCGGTGGCATGAACATCGCCATGCGCTACCTGCGTGGGCGCAAGCATCAGCCCTGGCGCGACACCCACATGCGGCTGGAGGGCGGCTTGGTCTATGCCCTGCAACGCTCGTTCCTCATCGACTGGTATTTCGTCGACCGCACACTCGTCACCTCGCGCCTGTATTATCCCGAACTCGACCCCGCCATCGACAACGACTGTCTCGGCCAGATCGTGACGAGCAGCCCCATCCAGCCCTGGCCCGACATCATGCAGGGCTACGTGCGCATCCTGCTCGAAGCCAAACGCTACGTCTATATGGAGACGCCCTACTTCCTGCCGACCGAACCGATACTCTTCGCCATGCGCACGGCAGCCGTGGCGGGCATTGACGTGAGGCTGATGATACCCATGCACTGCGACGCCATCCTGGTGGAGTGGGCCAGCAAGTCGTATGTGATGGAGGTCATCGAGGCCGGCGTCAAGGTGTATTTCTACGACAAGGGCTTCAACCACTCGAAGCTGCTGGTGTCCGACGACTTCATTTGCAGCTGCGGCAGCACCAATGTCGATTTCCGCAGTTTCGAGAACAACTTCGAGGCCAACGCCTTCTTCTACAGCCGCGACATGGCGTTGAAAATCAAGCAGATATTTCTCGACGACCAGGCCGACAGCCTTTCGATAGAAGAAGTGCGCGACCTGCTGCACACGCCTTTCCTCCAACGCCTCTGGGAAAGTATCATCCGACTGCTCTCGCCGCTGCTGTGAAGAGAACTTGTCGTATGGGCATTTAAAAAGTGATGAAGCTTTTTGGGGCTTCATCACTTTGATTGGTTTTATTTATTCTGTACAACCTTGATGTCCGCAGAGAAGTTATTTACTGCTCCATCTATATATAAGGTTCGTTTTTTCCTGTAGTATTGGGCTCTGCTATTATTTTTATGTGTGAGTCCATACCTATTCTATATTTAACGGTCAGCCACTCATATGTGGCTACAAGTGTGTCGTTTTCTCCCTGCTGAGGAATACGACTTCCATTTCCATCATAATTATTAATCCCTACGTAGTAAAAACTACTTGTTCCCGAACAGATTTTCGTTCCTCCTTCCCTTCCAAATGTAACTTTGGATGGATAACCAAAATTATCCGTAGGCCCACAAGAAGTGAGAATAGCCAATATAGCTACAGAAATTGCCCATAATTTCGCTTTCATATTGTAATTATATTGATTTCTTATATATGAACTAATGCTAACAATGTGGTTGGGAAATGTTTTGTTTTCATGAATTTAAGTTTTAAGTTATTAGATAAATGTTGTATTTGGCTTTTATATTAATGGCAAAGATACAGTATCTTTTGGATATTTTCTACTGATTTTGTTGTTTTGTAGGCCATAAACAGCGTTTTTTTTATGTACCGCTATTTTTTGCCTTCATCCTTTTCTTTTCAAATAGCTGCCCTTTGGACTTCTGATTGCTGCTCTTTGACGTTGTAAAAGCAGTCTTTTCAGAGACCTAAAGCTGGCCTTTGACAGGCTAAGAAGATGGCTTTTGAAAAAGTAGTACGAAGCCATAAGAACATAAGAATCCTGTCCTTATATTCTTATGGCTTTCCAACCACGGCATGAAAAACATGTCCTTATGTCCTGAAGGTGAAGGGGTCGGCGGCATGGGCGGGCCTGTGTCATTCTGTCGGCACTTGGAAGATGGAGAAGTTGACGCTTCCGTAGGCTCTGTGCTCGATGAAACCGGGCGTCTGGCTGAAGTCGTTTTGCTTGCCATGCTCGAAGACGAAGACGCCGTCGGGCTTCAACAGGCCGCTTTGCAGCACGAGGTCGGGAATCCTGGACAGCGTTTCCAGCGCGTAGGGAGGGTCGGCGAAGATGAAGTCGAACTGCTGGTGGCAGCCCTTGATGAACCTGAAGACGTCGCCACGGATGAGCACGCAGTTGTCATCCTTCAGCTTTTCGAAGCACTGGCGGATGAAACCGGCATGGTCGCGGTCGGCCTCTACGCTGACCACCTGGCTGCATCCTCGCGACAGAAGTTCCAGGCTGATGCTGCCCGTGCCGGCGAAGAGGTCGAGCGCGTGGGCGCCCTCGAAGTCGAGATAGCCCGTCATGACGTTGAAGATGTTCTCTTTGGCAAAGTCGGTGGTGGGCCTGGCTTTGAACGCTCGTGGGATGTCGAAATGGCGTCCCTTGTATTTCCCGGTGATGATTCTCATGTTTGTTGGTTGATGGTGGCCTGTGGGGCGGCGGTTCTTCTATCGTCCTTTCAGGAAGAGTATGCTGACGTCCATGGGCAGGCCCTTGATTTTGGTGATGGGAGCACGGTTGAATTCGGCTTCGGGGTTGATGACATAGACGCTTTGCAGGCATTTCTTCAGGTCGGCGAGCAGCGTCTCCCGTTCGTTGATACTGCCGAAGACGTGGAGTTCGTCGTTGCGGGCGTCCATGCCCAGCAGCTTCCACACGTAAAGGATGAAATAGGAGGCGTCGAATGGCGTCACGATTTTATAATGGTTGCAGAACTTGAAGCGGTTCTGCCTGAAGCCGAAGACCTCCACTTTGTGGTCGTGGAAATAGGCGTAGAGCTTGTTTCGGCTGCCGCTGAAGCTGCGATGGTGCATGTAGCTCCACACGGGTTGCATGAGCGGCAGTATCCGGATGTCGTTGAAATGGTCGTTGATGACCACGTTCAGGTCCTTGTTGAGTGGGAACAGCGCGACGGCGTTCTCGTTGGGGAGGATGGCATGGATGACGAGGTCGTTGCCCATGCGGGTGAAGGCATGTGAATAAAGCGTTTCTTTCTGGCTTTCATCGAACTCCTCGACAGGCACCAGCAGCACCGGCGCGTCGATCATGACCTGCACTTTGGTAAATCCCATGCCGAGCAAAGCGCTCTCGTTGAAAGCTTCACGCAGGTTGGCCGCGGTCGAAATGCCGTTTTTAACCGTATAAGGCTCGTACTCAATGCCTACCGCCGACGCCTGGTTGGCCACGGCGAACGACATGAAGCTCTGGCTAATGCGGATGGTCAGCCTGTTGTTTAATATGTTGTAAGCTTTATTCTGCATGTGATTGCAAAATTAGTTCATCTTTTTGATAATGCCAAATTTTACTTTGAATCTTTGTTAATGTGTGTCTAAAGCGGCGGAAAACGCCGCGAATATTGTACTTTTGCTGCTGTTTTGTTTATTTTTCTGACAGATATATAAGCCATGCTCATTATCGTTACCGTTTTGTGTTATTTTGGTTTGCTGATGATTTTCAGTCGGTTGACGGGCCGCAAGGCCGACAATGAAACGTTTTTTCGGGCCAACCGCCGGTCGCCGTGGTACATGGTGGCCTTCGGCATGGTGGGGGCGTCGATCTCGGGCATTACGTTTGTCAGCGTGCCGGGCATGGTGATGCGCACCGACATGACCTATCTGCAGATGTGTCTGGGCTTCATCGTCGGCTACTTTCTGGTGGCGTTCATCCTCCTGCCCGTCTATTATCGGCTCAATCTCACCACTATCTACGCCTATCTGCGCCATCGGCTGGGGCGGCGGGCCTACAAGACGGGGGCCTCGTTCTTCCTCTTGTCCAAGATGACGGGCGCGGCCGTGCGCTTCTATGTGGTCTGCATCATCCTGCAGCGGTTCGTCCTCGACCGCCTCGGCGTGCCGTTCGTCTTGACGGTGCTGGTGATGGTGGCGCTCATCTGGTTTTATACGCGCCGGGGCGGTATCAAGACGCTGGTGTTCACCGATACGTTTCAGACTTTCTGCATGTTTGCGGCGTTGATATTGATTATCTTCCAGGTCGTCGCCCAGCTGGGAATGACTCCCGGACAGGCCGTCGAGGCGGTGGCGAATGACGTCCACAGCCTCGTGTTCGTGTTCGATGACTGGGTTTCGCGGCAGTATTTCTGGAAGCAGTTCCTGAGCGGCGCGTTCGTCGTCGTGGTCATGACGGGGCTGGACCAGGACATGATGCAGAAGAATCTGACGTGCAAGTCGTTGCCCGAGGCGCAGAAAGACATGTGCACCTACGGCTTCGCCTTCGTCCCGGCCAACCTGTTGTTTCTCGTTTTGGGCATTCTGTTGATGATGTTGGCCCGGAAGCAGGGGATGGCCTTGCCCGAAATGGGCGACGACCTGCTGCCGATGTTCGCCGCCACGGGGCGCTTGGGCGAACTGGTCGTGGTGCTGTTCACCATCGGTATCGTGGCGGCCAGCTTCTCCAGTGCCGACAGTGCGCTGGCCGCGCTCACCACCAGCTTTTGCGTGGACGTCTGCGAGCGGCCCGACGACGAGCGGCTGCGCAAGCGCGCGCACTTCGGGATAGCCTTGCTGTTCGTCGTTTTCATCCTGGTTTTCAAGGTGCTCAACAGTACAAGCGTCATCGACGCCATCTACATCCTCTGCTCCTACACCTACGGCCCGCTGCTGGGACTCTTCGCCTTCGGCCTCTTTACGCGCCGTCAGCCCAAGGACGCCTGGGTGCCTTTCGTTGCCGTGGCTTCGCCGCTACTCTGCTTTGCGCTCGACGGGCTGGTGTCGGCGGCCACAGGCTATCGGTTCGGCTACGAACTCTTGATGTTGAACGGTCTGCTGACCTTCGTCGGGCTGTGGCTGTCGGGCCTCTTCCTGCGTGGGAAAGGGGCTGTCACGGTTGTCAGACAATGATTTCAGACCACAGGCTCTGTAAAAAAGAAAGCCGGAAACCGACCCGTGAGGTCCGTTCCCGGCTTTCTTGCTTGTTGTTTGAATGCTTATTTCGTCTGCAAGGCAAAGTCCTTGCCATATTCTATGCACTCAAGAAGGGTTGCCTCGTCGGGCACCCAGAGCTTCTTGATACCTTCGTTGACCAGTTCGAAACCTGCCTCCTGAAGGTGTTCGCCAATCATCTTGGGCGCGTCGCCGCTCCAACCGTATGACCCGAAGGCCGCGGCCTTCTTGTTCTTGAACTTCATTCCGCGTGCCATCTCCAAGATTCCGGCGATGGCGTATGAGAAACCGAAGTTGATGGTGGGCGACCCTACGAGCACTGCCTTCGACTGGAACATCTCCGTGAGGATGTCGTTCTTGTCTTCATGAGCCGCGTTGAAGAGTTTCACCGTGACGCTTGGGTCGGCCTTGAGAATGCCTTCGGCGATGGATTCGGCCATCAGGCGGGTCGACTGCCACATCGTGTCGTAGACAATGGAGATTTGATTCTCGCTGTAGCCACTGGCCCATTGGAGGTAAAGGTCGATGATGGTGGTCGGATTCTTCTTCCAAATGATGCCATGGCTGGGGCAAAGCAGCTTGATGGGGAGGTTCATTGCCTTCAGTTCCTTCACCTTGCGGAGGGCCATGTTGCTGTAGGTGTTGATGATGTTGGCATAGTATTTCTTTGCCTCATACAACACTTCGTAGTCATCTACACAATCGTCGTAAAGTGATTCGCTGGCAAAATGCTGACCGAAAACGTCGTTGGAGAAGAGTATCTGCTCGGTGTCGACATAGGTCATCATCGTGTCGGGCCAGTGGAGCATGGGCGCTTCGATGAACGTGAGGGTGGCCTTGCCCAGCGAGAGCGTGTCGCCCGTCTTCACGTTGACGTAGTTCCAGTCCTGATGATAGTGGCCGCGAAGGATGGCTTCGCCCTTTTTCGTGCAGTAGATGGGGGTGCCGGGAATCTCGCGCAGCAGTTCGGGGAGTGCCCCGCTGTGGTCTATCTCATTATGATTCATAATGATATAGTCTATCTGGTGCAGGTCGATCTCCCGTTTCAGTCGGCTTACGAACTCCTTGTCGTAGGGTTGCCATACGGTGTCGATGAGCGCGGTCTTCTCGTCTCTGACGAGGAAGGAGTTGTAGCTGGAGCCGTGGAGGGTGGAAAGTTCGTCGCCATGGAAGCGTTTCAGCTCCCAATCGATCTTGCCGACCCATGAAATGTTGTTTGTTATCTGTTTAGTCATGATGTGTTGAGTTATTTGTTGAGTAGGAATTCCTGTGCGTCGAGGGCAGCCTTGGCACCGGTACCGGCTGCAACGATGGCTTGCTGGTAGTGGGGGTCGCACACGTCGCCCGCCGCGAACACGCCGGGGAGGTTGGTGGCTTGGCTGTGGCCCGACACTTTGATGAATCCCTGCTCGTCAAGATCGACCGCTCCCTTGAAGAGGTCGGTCTGCGGCTTGTGGCCGATGGCCAGGAAGAAGCCGTCGATGGCCAGGTCGTAGGCCTTCTCGTCGGCCTCGCCTTTGCGATATACCACGTGGGCGCCTTCCACTCCATTGTCTCCGAAGAGGCCCAAAGTGTTGGTTTCGTAGAGTATTTCGATGTTTTCGATGTTCTCGACGCGCTTCTTCATGACGTCGGAAGCACGCAGATAGGGCTTGCGGACAATCATGTAGACCTTGGAACAGAGGCTTGCCAGATAGCTGGCCTCTTCGCAGGCAGTGTCGCCGCCGCCAACGACGGCCACCACCTTCTTGCGGTAGAAGAAGCCGTCGCATGTGGCGCAGGCGCTCACGCCTTGTCCCATGTACTTCTGTTCGTCGGGAAGTCCCAGATATTTGGCCGTCGCGCCGGTCGCGATGATGACGCTTTCAGCCTCAATCTCCTCGTCTCTGTCGGTCTTGAAGCGGTAAGGCTGTTGGCTGAAGTCGGCCGAAACGATGGATCCGTCGTGCATTTCGACGCCGAAACGCTCGGCCTGGCGGCGGAGTTCCATCATCATCTGGTTGCCGTCCACGCCGTCGGGATAGCCTGGAAAGTTCTCTACTTCGGTTGTCTGGGTGAGCTGGCCGCCCATCTGAATGCCGCAATACTGCACCGGCTGCAGGTTGGCGCGACCGGCATAGATGGCCGCGGTGTAGCCTGCGGGGCCACTACCTATGATTAAAAGTTTTGTTTTCATATTGTTCGGGGGGTGAATCAAGCTTCGAGAAGTTCTTCTATCTGCTTGGCAATGAGTTCAATCTTGGTCGTCGGTTCAAAGCGGGCGACAACCTGGCCCTTCTTGTTGATGAGGAATTTGGTGAAGTTCCACTTGATGTCCGCGCTCTCCTTGTAGTTGGGGTCGGCCTCGGAAAGCATCTTGTCGAGAATCGGATAGATGGGATGCGACTCGTCCCAGCCGGCGAATCCCTTCTGTTCCTTGAGGAACTTGTAGAGCGGATCGGCGTCTTCGCCGTTCACTTTCAACTTCTTGAACCGTGGAAAATCGGTGCCGTAGGTCAGCTTGCAGAAGCTGTGAATGCTCTCGTCGGTGCCGGGAGCCTGCTGGCCGAACTGGTTGCAGGGGAAGTCGAGAATCTCGAAGCCCTTGGGATGCAGCTCTTTATATAATTTCTCAAGCTCTTCGTACTGGGGGGTGAAACCGCATTTGGTGGCGGTGTTTACAATGAGGAGAACTTCGTTGGCGTATTCTTTCAACGATACGTCTTTACCTTTTCTGTCTTTAACAGAGAAATCGTAGACAGTTTTCATCTTTTTTATACTTTAATAAATGTAATGTTACTTAAATGATACAATTTTAATATGCAAAAGTACGCATTTAAAACGAGACTGACGACTGCGCCGTTGGATAATTATAATAATTTAGGTTTTAGGGGATTGTCCCCCGTTCAAATAGGAAACTCCCTATCGACGAATATGGATTTTCTCCATGCGGCGGGCTTTTTAATGGCTAACTTTGCCGTAGAAACAAGATGAAAGAACATTCACATAAAAGCATACGATTATGAAAAAGTTGACTACAATGCTCGCAATGGCCCTTATGGCCGCAATGACCGTGACGCTGTTTGCCTCTTGCGACGAGGACGACGAAATCGCCTATACGCTGACCGGGACGTGGACCGGGAGCCTGTCGGCCTACTATCAGGACCGTTGGGGGCTGACGGGCGACCACTATCGCACGACAATCACCTTCCATCAGGACGGCACCGGCGAGGAGGTGGATTATGATGTGCGCTCGCCATATCGGGACTACAGCTACTGTCCTTTCCTGTGGACGGTGAACAACGGCACCATCACGCTGCGCTATGAGGACAGCGAATGGAATCCCGTCTACATCTACGACTACAGCCTGAGCGGCAGTTACTTCAGTGGATACATGGACGATGGAACGAACCGCGACATCGTTTTCCGCTTCAACTACGATGGTTCGTTCAACTGGAATCCCTATTACGGGCTGTACACGCGCGGCAATGCCGAGGGCGACAGCTTGCAGACAAGGGGCGCGACAGGCAGGAAGGCCAGCGCGAAGGGGGCTTTCGCGAAGGCAACCCATGAGGAATGATGTCCACGAAAACGACGAGAGCGGGCATGCTGCGATGACAGCATGCCCGCTCTTGGCCTTTTTTGACGTGCTTGTCGGGCTATAGTCCCCAAGCTCTTTTCATGGAGTCGTCGGCCAGACTCTCCACCTTGTTCTCGATGTCGTCGGGCAGGTTGCAGAAGAAATCGAGCTTCGTCAGCCGTTCCAGTTCGTGGATGTTGACGGCATATTTGCCCAAGTTGGTGTCCTTGTTGGGCTTGTGCTCGAACCAAAAGCCGATGGCCTTGTAGCCTTGAGCGTTCTTCATGAGCAGCGCGCAGAAGAAATGGCCGGGAACAATCAGCTTCCGGTTGTTGTAAGTGAAGTCCTTTCCCTGGGTTCCCTCAATGATTCCACCCTTGCATACATAGAGCGTGTCGCTCTTGGGAGAGCTTGACGTGATCCAACTGCGTATTCTCTGTTCCATCGTTTCCCATACGCCTGCATTGAAACCGTTCAGCTGTGGCTGCATATTCGAGTAGTAGAAAGTCTGCATATTGGCCTCGCGGCTGTTGACTCTATCCTCCGATGGGCATATATGGCCACGGTCGTAGCCGTCGTTCCAATGGTCTTTGTCGGTAGACTGGTAGGCGGGTTGAATCGCCGGGTCTACCTGAAACGGGTCGCCGAACCACGGGTCTATCTTTTTCCAGTTGCTCCGCTTCCATCTTTTTGTTTGGTTCGAGGAGTACATCTGGTAGCAGGTCCAGCGTTGCGCCCGCTTTTGGTTGTCCCATTCGAGCGCGAAATTCACCTCTCCATCGACCTTGTGCACGATGACGGGGTTGCCGTCGTCACCCTTCACATGTGGAAACTCCAGCCGGATTATCTCTGTCGGCATTGAAGCGGTGGGCGTATTCTTGTTTCTATTGGCAATCTGTGAGTTGTCTTCAGGCGTGTTGTCACTGCCTCCGCATGATGTCATTGTCATGCCGGCAACCAGCAATGTAAATAACAGATACTGAATCTTCATGTGAATCTTGATGATGGGGAAGCCTGATGCGGCGACCGACTTCCTATGGGTTGTTTTTTATTTCGGAAGAATACAAAGAGAGTGCGGCCGACGTATATGCAACTACGTTCGAACGCACTCTCACGCTATGATAATATATCCTTAGAGAAAAGGTATATATTTACTTTGTCAACTTACCGTAGCGGTTCATGAAGCGGTCGACGCGACCGGCTGTGTCGACAAGCTTGCTCTTGCCTGTGTAGAACGGGTGCGAGGTGCTTGAGATTTCAATCTTTACCACGGGGTAAGTCTCACCTTCAAACTCTACAGTTTCGTTCGTTTTGCATGTAGACTTTGTAAGGAACATATCGCCGTTGGACATATCCTTGAATACGACGGGGCGATAGTTTTCGGGATGAATACCTTTTTTCATTTCTTCTAATGTTGTGTTTGTAATGTTGTTGCTTGTATATCAGGGTGCAAAATTAGTGAAAAGTTTGCACGCAACCAAATTATTTGCCATGTTTTGTGCCAAATCGGTTCGTTGGGGGTCATGCAAACATTTACCCCAAACCAATCAATGGGACATCGTCATGGTGCATTGTGCCTGCCACCGCTTGTATTTTGCCTGCCACCGCCCTGGCGGTTGGTCTTGGTTTGGAATAGTTATACTTTGTTGCTTTAGGGCAATACGCCTGCAACCGCACAGCGGTTGGTCCTTTTAGAGGGCAGGGGTGTGAGCGAAGCGAGCTACCCTGCCTGGTCGGTGACGGAGACTTCTAGGCCGAAGACCTTGGTCTTTTTATGTTTGTGGTGATTGCTGTCGGGCTTGATGGGTGAGCCGTCGGAATTGCCAATTGACTTTTGAAGCATGCGGAGGTAGGGGCAGCAAGGGCGATAGGATGGCCATGGTCGCCGCCGGCTGCCCCTTGATGGCAGGAGAGCAGGCTCGCATGACGGCACCCGGAGCTTTCTTGCGGGTGTTGAAGCCGGCGGCTTCACCTCTCCGTACCCCCCGGTCATGCCGCAGGATGACCGGGGGAGGTGTGCCCGCCACCATCCGTCGACCCTGGAGGGGTCGCCCACGGTCATCACGTCTGTCTTTGGGCGACCCTTCCAGGGTCGATTTCCGCTTGGTCTTTTATCCCCTGGTCACTCCGCTTCGCAGAGATGACCAGGGGTTATTGAGCGATGAAGCCTCCGGCTTCACCTCCTGTGCAGCCTGCGAAAGGCATTTGTTGATACACAATGGTTCATGGGGCCATGGTCATGGGTATTGCGTATGCCACCGTCTGTACACCATGACTATATTCCCCAACGACCAATTTAGAGATATGCCCACGGCGTGCGTTTGCGGGCTTGTCTTTCGTTTTGCAAAGCGGCCCTTTCGGCTTCCGGTCGCTGCCCTTTCATCCGCTGGGAGCTATCCTCTCGCAACGTAAAAGCAGCCCTTTCAGCGGATGAAAGGGCTGCTTTTGAAATGTGGAAGCATTGCCGTTGGAGGGCGAAGGACGAACTTCGGTCCCGCCATGGGCTTCCGATGGGCTTGCTGACGCTTTATTTGGCGTATTCGATGATGAACTTCACGATGCGAAGTTGTGAAGCGCCGCCATTGCCGGTGTGGCCGTTGGTCAGCGTCACCTTCGTGGCGTTGGCATTGCTGATGGTGTAAACGAGGTCTTTCAGCGCGATGGCGCCTGCCGAAGCTGTGGCTTTGCCTTCTGCGATATAGTCGGTCTTCTTGTTCGTTTTCTTATCTGTGTATGTGTCACAGGTAATTGTGATACTCTTGATTTTCTTGTTGCCGGCGTCGAAAGTAAGTTTGTTGCCGGGGTACATACGGATGGAACCGCTTCCAGCCTTGTAGTATTTGGGTTCATTTTTATCGTTGGTGCCTTTGTCGGCAATGAGCTTTGTGCCGTCGGCAAGTGTCTGGGTCGCGATGGCCGTCGCGTCTTGCAGTCCAAGGCTGGCGGCAGTCACCTCCTTGGAGCCTGTCTCTCCGCCCGGATTGTCTTCGCCCTTGATGAGTTCGGTCTTGCCGTTCACGGTGATGAGCTTGTTGTTCAAGTCCACTTCGTAGGTCACTTTGTTGTCTTTGCCCTTGTAAGCCTTGAGCTTGCCGAGCACGACGACGGTCTGGCCGGCCTGCAAGTCGTTCTTTCCGCTGAACTTTTTACCCTCGAAACTCAAGCCGCCATAGACTTGCATGGCGTTCTCCTCCTTGCCGTCATCGGAGATGTAATAGGTGATACTGCCGAATTTGGAATTGAAACTGGCCACCTTGCTGATGATACCCTTCACATACACGTCTACGGTGGGTATCTTCTCGGCCTTGATCAGTTCGATGGACTTGGCCACGGAATAAGGTTTGTCGGCCGAATTGTCGTCGGCGGGCACCACAGCGGGCTTGTCTGTCGTGCCGTTGAGCGACTGGATGTAGGTGGCACCCTTGCCCGCTGTCTCCGGAGTGTTGCCTTTGAAGTTGACGAACGGGCCGTAGATGACCACCTCGTCGCCCACTTTGATCTGGTCGGCGCTTGTAAACTTCTTGTTGCCAAGGAAGAGACTCTGGTAGATGTACAGCTTCTGGCTGTATTCCTTGCCGTCGGAGATGTAGTAAGTGGCGTTGCCGTATGTCTTCGTTTCCACGCTCTTGATTTCCACAATCTTGCCCTTCACGTAGATGGGAGCCGTGTTCTTGTCGGCCTCCGTGGCCTTGATGAGTTCGATGGCGGCCGCCACGTTGTAGGGTTCGGCCTCCGTTCCCTTGCCCGCAGGCGTGGCCTTGGTCTCTTCCTGCGGCTTGTTGCCGCCGTTGTCGGTCGGTATGTCGTAAGGTGTGGGGACGTCGTCGCAACTTGCGAATGTCATGGCTGCGAGGGCCAGGACGAACAATGAATTGATAATCTTTTTCATATTGTGTTTCTTTTATTGCTTGGTGATATATAAATAGGTGTTATTTGGCCGCAGTCACGTCGCCGGCTTGGCGTATGATGACCTGCCATTTCTTGCCATAGCGGGTGAAGATGCCCGTGATGTCGACCTTTCCGGCCGGCAGCTGTTCGGCGGCGAAGTCGGCATAGGTGCTGGTTCTCACGACGATGTTGCTGGAGGAAAGTCCTTGCAGCGCACGTTCGCAGCTGTTGTTGTTCACGATGTCGGCCCTGTTGGCATAAACCTTCTTGCCTCCGTCTGCGAAGGTGACGCCCTTCAGGGTCATCAGTCTGCCACTGTTGGCAGCCAGATAGTCGTCATCTTTCAGCTTGGTCTGGTCGAACTCGACAGGCACTGCGTCGACAGTCTTGCCCGTATAGTTGAAGTGTTGGTCCCAGCGCATGCGGGCCATGCGGCTCACCGACAGCTCTCCCTTGGCGTTTTCATAGAGCGTTCCGATTTGTGTCTGGTAGCCATAGTTGCCTATGTAGAGGTCCTTCAGGTTGACGAGAATCTCCGTTCCCACGGGAAGATAGCCGAAAATGCCGCCTTCGCTGATGGCGACGATCATGGCTCCGGTGCCGTCTTCCAATGCTATCTGGCTGAAGAGGTTGCCCTCTATGTCGTTGCCCGTCACGTGGGCTTTCAGCTGAATGTCGTCGGTCATCTGCACATAGCCGTATTGTTGTTTCAGCGTAGTGGCATATTTCGCCTTCAACTGGGCAATCGTCATGACGTTTGTCTCCTTGATGGCGGCGTTGCCCCTCACGTTTCGCGACACGTCGTCGAAGCCGTCGTTCATGCAACTCTGCATGGACAGGGCGCAGACGAGGGCCAGCATGATGTATTTGATAGTCTTCATATTTCTGATCGATGTTTAAGTTAGAATCTGTAGCCAATCTGAAGCATGCCGTTGGCGCCCCATGCGTGGAACACTTTCGGGTTCTTGGAGAAGCTGTAGGAGCGTTGGCTGGCCACGCCGGTGGTCTGGTTGGTCGAGTAGTCGCTGCGGCTCTGCTCGTAACCGCCCGTGACAATCTTCTGGTTGTTGAGGATGTTGGTCACCATCAGGTTGATGGTGAGGCTTCCTCTCTTGAGTCGGATGTTGCGGCCAATGCTTCCGTCGAGCATGAAACCGCCCTTCCCCTTGTCTTGGGGCGAAACCATGTAGTTGCCCTCGTTGTCCACCAAGCCCGCTTTCGTCATCGACTTGGCATAGCGGTAGTAGGGGGAGTAGCCCAGATAGATGCGGTCGTAGTAGTTGCCGTTGAGGTCTACGAACCAGCCGCTTTGATGATAGCTCAGTCCGAGGCTGGCGGCGGTGAGCGGTGTGCCGCTCTCACGCATGTTCTTGATGTAGGCCCGGTCCTTGTAGGGCTTGCCTTCGGTGGCGTTGAGATAGATGACGTCGGCGTTGCCGATATTCTTTGCCTCGCTGATGGCACCGATGACTTTCAGGTCGAGGAAGGAGGTGAGCTTCACCTTGGCCCCCAGTTCGGCGCCGTAATACTCCTTGTTGAGACCCGTGATGGAGTTGTAGGAGAACGAGTTGATGTCGTCGAAGTAGAAACAGGTCCATTCCGTGGCGTTGTCGATGCGGCTGTAGTAGCCACTCAGGTTAAGATTGAAGCGTGGAGTCTTCAGCTGATAAGCGAGTTCGCTGCTGAAAACGCGTTCGCTTTTCAGGCCGAGGGCGAAGTCGTTGTTCATTTCCGGCGCCTGGAAAGCCACGTTGGTGTTGGGCGCCTTCAGCTCGTAGCCCAGTCCCAGCGAAACGACATGGCCCTTGCCGAAGTCGAACGAGCTGGCCACCTTCATGCCGCCCGTCATGAACCGGGCCGTCTTGCTCTTGCCGTAGGAGTTCTTGGCAAACAGACCGTTGCGTATTTTGCCGTCACGGTTCATGGCGTCGTAGCCCACTTTGGCAGCTATGCTGTAGTGGGCAATGCCGAATGTCTCGGCATAGTTGGCCCAGACGTTGCCCCGCAGCACGTTGATGTTGTAGTCGTAGCCGAACTTGTCGCCCTCTCCCACCAAGGCGTTGGGGCGGTTCAGGTCGTATTGCACGGCGTCGGAGCTCCTCGTGTAGGTGCCGATGGCGTAGTTGTTCACGTTGTGGAAGTACTTGGCGCCCAGCAGGTCGTCCATCGTCTGATAGTGCATGCCTTTGTTTCCGGTCACGTTGAAGCCCAGGTTCAGCGTGCTCTGCTTGGCCACTTGCCTGGTCAGCGCGGAGGCGAGCGTCAGGTAGAGGTTGTTGTTGTGGCGGGCCTGGACGTAGTACATGGCGTCTGCGTTCACAGCGTTGACGTTGTGGTTGGCCGTGATGAGGCGGTCCCAGTTGATCTGCCGGTTGGCCTTGCTGCCCGACAACCAGTCGTAGGCCGTCTTCCAGTCGGCATAGGCGGCCGCCGTCTGATAGCGGGAGTTCGAGCCCCAGACGTCATAGAAGTTGCTGGGCAGCACCTTGTAGTAGTCCGGTGCGGGGTTGTCGGAGTTGTTGTAGTTCAGCTTTGTGCTCTTGTACATGCTGTATTTGCCGAGCAATGTCGTCACAAGTTTGGTCTTTTTATCGATGTTCCAGTCCCATGTGAGCAGGGCGGAAGGGGCGAAATCGTTGACAACACGTGAGTTGCGGACCTTTCCATTCTGGTATCCCCAGTAGGGATTGTACTGGTAGTTGTTGGCAATCCAGTAGCTTTCTTCGGTCGCTGCGCCCTGCGAGGCACGCTCGGTGGGATTCCCCCAGGTGGCGAAAGACAGGCTGTGGTCGCCCAACAGCTTCTGTACGCCGAAGAAATAGGACAGCGAGTTGTAGAACGTTCCTTCCACATAGCCGCGGTTCGCCCAGCGATAAGTGACGTTGGCGCTGTACGCCCAGCCCTTGTTGTTGAATCCGCTGTTGTACGTGTACATGCCGCGGAGCGTGTAGCTGCGGTTGGCGCCGGCCAGACTGACACGCTGTCCCGTGCTCATGGCACCGCTGCGGAAGTTGTAGTTGTTGCTTCCGGCCATGGCGGACATGCCGAAACTGTTGGTCTCGAACGGCAGAGAGAAGTCCACGTTGCGCGTCATCTGGTTCAGACCGCCGATGGAGGAGAAGGCAAACTGCCCGCGTTCGACGTCGTTCACGGGCGCGCCGTTGATGTAAATCTCGTTGTACTTCTGGTTGAAAGCACGATAGCGGAAGCGCACCGGTGAGAACATATAGCCTACACCGCTGGCATAGACGTTCGTGTTGGAGTTCAGAATGGTGACGTTTTGGTTGACGTTGTCGTCTTCACCCAGCTGTGCCTCCGTGAAAGTGAAGGCCGCTTCGTTGGCTTCGCTCGTCGTCTGGCCCGACGTGTTGTTGTTCTGGGCCGCCAGAGGAGCGCAGCAGCATAAAGCAAGCATCACTAATTTGAGCTGTTTCTGCATAATTCTGGTTGTTTTATCTTGTTTTTAATATGATTCGACGCCGTGTTCCGCAGACAACAGGTGTCCGGAACAATCGTATAAGGTTCTGGTGAGGGAAATGCAAAGTAACGAAATAATTTCTAAAAAGCCCGCGTTGTCGTGTATTTTTTTGATTTCCATGCAGTATTATCGTTGAAAATAGCGATATTTGCACTCAAATAATCGAATGACAATGAAAAAGTTACTTCTTCTTCTGTTGCTGCTGACCGGCTCGGTAGTGGCCATCCATGCGCAAGAAAAGCGATTCTCCGTTTATGCCGTTGGTTTTTACAATCTCGAAAACCTGTTCGACACCTGTCATGACGAGGGCAAAAACGATTATGAATTTCTGCCTACGGGCGGTATGAAGTGGAGCGGACTGAAGTATAGTCACAAGCTCCGCAACATGGCCCGGGCCCTTTCCGACATGGGAACCGACGTCCTGAAGGGAGTGGGGTGCGCCTTCATCGGCGTGAGCGAGGTGGAAAACGCGAAATGTCTCACTGATTTGTGCAACCAGGAGCCGTTGAAGGCACGCCGGTTCCGGTTCTGCCACATCGAAGGGCCTGACCAGCGCGGCGTCGACTGTGCCTTGCTCTACAATCCTTCGCTGTTCTCCGTGCGCAACGTAAAGCTGGTACCTTATATATATGAACAAGCCAAGGACAGCAGTCACGCCACCCGTGGCTTCCTGACCGTGAGCGGCGATTTGGCCGGCGAGCACGTCGTGGCCATCGTCAACCATCTGCCCAGCCGTTTTGCAGGCCCTTATTACCGCGAGTTGGGTGCCCGCCAGATCAAGGCCGTGAAGGATTCGCTGCTCGCCGAAGACCCCAACGCGAAGGTGTTTGTCATGGGTGATATGAACGATGACCCCGTTGACGCCAGCATGGCCAAGGTTCTTCGCGGCCGCCGGAACATCGACGAGGTGGCGGAAGGCGACATGTACAACCCTTGGTGGAATGTCCTGGCCGGCGGAACGGGCACCTTGTCCTATCAGGGAGGATGGAACTTGTTCGACCAAATACTGCTTACACCGAATCTGTTGAACAAGAACGGGCAGAAGGATTACGCCACATTGAAGTACTGGAAGAGCCAGATCGTGCGCCGAGACTACCTTTTCCAGACCGAAGGACAGTACAAAGGAGCGCCCAAGCGCACCCATGCTTCGGGCGTATGGCTCGACGGTTACAGCGATCACCTGCCCGTTGTCGTCTATTTGGTGAAGCGGCAATGACGACGGAGACGCATCCCTTTGAACCTTGGTTGCCCGCCGACGCCCGCCTTCTCATGCTCGGCACCTTTCCACCGGCCCCAAAACGCTGGTGCATGGAGTGGTATTATCCCAACTTCCAGAACGACATGTGGCGCATATTCGGCTACGTGTTCTTCGGCGACAAGCTCCATTTCGTGGACCAAACCAACAAGACTTTCAAGCTCGAAGCACTCAAGGCGTTTCTGAAAGAGAAGCGGGTGGCCCTCTTCGATACGGCTCTTCGCATTCGCCGAACCAAGAACACGGCGTCCGACAAGGACCTGGAAATCGTCGAACAGAGCGACCTTGACGGCATGTTGCGGGCTTTGCCCGAATGCCGGGGCGTCTTGCTGGCCGGTCAGTTGGCCACCAAGGTTTTCACAACGCACTACGCCATCAAGGCCATTCCCAAGATGGGAGAGTACACCACCTTCGCTTTCGAGGGACGCGAGCTGCGGCTCTACCGCATGCCCAGCAGTTCCCGGGCCTATCCCATGGCTGTGGAGAAGAAGTCAGAATACTATCGTATAATGTTTAATGATATTCTATTATGAGCATTCCTATAGATAAAATCACCATCATCGGCATTGCCGGCGGCACCGGAAGCGGCAAGTCGACCGTCGTGAGGAAGATTGTCGAGGCGCTGCCGCCCCATTTCGTGGCGGTCGTTCCGCTCGATTCCTATTACAACGACACGACGGGCATGACCGACGAAGAGCGCCATCAGATCAATTTCGACCATCCCGACGCTTTCGATTGGAAGCTGCTGCACAAGCAGGTGAACGAACTTCGCGAGGGCAGGGCCGTCGAACAGCCCACCTACAGCTACCTGAAATGCAACCGACTGCCCGAAACCATCCACGTAGAACCCAAGCCGGTCATCATCATCGAAGGCATTATGACGTTGCTCAACAAGAAGTTGCGCGACCTGATGGACTTGAAAATATTCGTGGACTGCGACTCCGACGAACGGTTGATACGCAACATCCAGCGCGACACGATAGACCGCGGGCGGACGGTTTCCATGGTTGTAGACCGCTACCTGGAAGTGTTGAAGCCCATGCACGAGCAGTTCATCGAGCCGACCAAGCGTTATGCCGACCTCATCATCCCGCAAGGCGGCGAAAACGCCAAGGGAATCGGCATTCTCTGCAAGTATATCGAGGGCCTCGTTCCTACGGAATAAGCCCGCATGCAATGGCAAAGTGCCGTTTTGGTCCAATGTGTTTTGAACAAAACGGCACTTTGCCTGTTGTATGCTTTCTTGCCTTCTATGCCGTCCGCCCGCTTCTGTGGCGTCGCCTCCGCATAGTCCCGGCAGGGAAATTCGCCCACCAGTAGGTTGCATTCAATGTCTGTCCAGTGTTCCTCCGCCATTTTCAGGCCTTACTGTGGTATTGTCCGGAAGAATGCTTTGTCGAGAATCATGGGGTGAAGTCATCATGAAGGTCTCCACTCGCACACGGGAACACTGCTCGATCATCTGTCCCAGTCCGCCTTTCCCTTGTCCTTGCAGGTTCGACTCCTCGAATGTCGTCTTGTCCACGACGTCGTTCAGAGAATGTCCGAGCAGTCGCTTGCTGTATTCGAAGATAGACGCGATGCTGGTTTTGGAAAGGCGGTGGCGAGCCGGTGGACGAGCGGGTGGGCTGTGAAAGGGCTGCTTTCGGCCGGTGAAAGGCCAGCTTTCAGCGTGCGAAAGGCCAGCGATTGCGTGGCAAAAAGGCTGCTTTCAGGAGGTCGAAGGGCAGCGAAGGGAAAGTGGAGTGGTGTCTTTATCGGTTGTTTGGCATGCCTTGCCAGGCTATTCGGCCTTGTCGGTCGTTGCGTCCTCTGCCTGGCTGTCGGCTGATTGCTGCAGTTGCTGCCGTGCCCTGCGGGCTTCCTCGGCCTTGGCAAAGGCGCGGCGGCAGCGGTGTATCTTGATGGAGTTGAGGCTTTCCACCACGCCGTAGACCATCATGCACCAGCCCAGGACGAACAGGGGGGCGGAGGCGATGGCCCGGGGATAGAGGATGGCGAGGAGCCCGACGAGCAGTATTAGCGAAGGCATGACCCAATAGAAGGCGCCTACGTGGGCGAACTTCCTGGCCGAGGCCAGGTTGACGAACTGGTTGACGGCTCCCAGGATGAGGATGGCTGCCATGATGTACATGAGCCAGTCGATGAACGTGGCGGGCATGAGGGCCAGGATGACGCCCAGAATCAGGCTTCCCAGGCCCACGATGGGGAAGTTGGGTTGCAGCGGCTCTATGCGCTGTCCGTCGTCGTCGAAGAGCGGGACGGTCGAAGCGGCGCTGCGGCGGGCACTGAAGTAGGTGGCACAGGAGATGATACCCGACAGAAAGAACATGACGCCGATGGCGATGGTGATCCACTGTACGGTCTGTTCGCGATATTGGACGAGCAACGCGCCGATGACGATGGCGATGATGGCCCTGAAAAAAGAACTTTGTAATACTCTCATACGATAGTTGGTGTGACGTTATGCTGCAAAAGTACGAAAATAATTAAGTTTTTCAGAGGAATTTTATAATTTTGCGCTGAATCAAAAGCAAGTATATGACGAAATTATATCTGGTCCGCCACGGCGAGACGGTGGACAACGCCGCCAAGATTCTGCAAGGACAGGAGCCTGGAAGGCTCAATCAGACGGGCGTCAGGCAGGCCGAGGAGGTGCGCGACAGAATGCGGAACGCCGCCATCGACGTGTTCATGGCCAGCGACCTGCACCGGGCCGTCCAGACTTGTGAGATCATTGCCGAGCCACACCACAAGCCGGTGGAGACGACGACGCTGCTGCGCGAACGCGACTGGGGAGACTTCACGGGACGATACATCCCCGACCTGCAGGCCGTGAGGGAATGGCCGCGGAACGTGGAGTCGCTGGAGGCGATCAAGGAGCGCGCCCGCCGCTTCCTCGCGATGGTCAGGACGCGCTATGAAGGCAAGACGGTGCTGGCCGTGGGGCATGGTATCGTGAACAAGGCCGTGCAGAGTGTGTATTTCGACAAGCCCATGAACGAGGTGGAAAAGATGGGCAACGCCGAAGTGCGCGTGCTGATGTTGTGAGATGGGCATGGGTTTCGGAGCCTTGTGGAAACGAATGAAGAGGACTTTCTTCACAGAAAATCCTCTTCCTTTTTTATAGCTCTCTAACGATGAGTTTCATTCCATAAACCTTGATTTTTATAGCTCTTCAACGATGGATGTCGTTTTGTTTCACTTGATTTTTCATAAATCTCCAATTTCATTGTCAATCTTTTTGCCCTGTTTTATGGCTCTCTATTTTTGAGACTTGCTGCCTGTCGTCCGGCATGACTGCCGTTTTTTCGATGCGGCATGCGTTATCCTATATCTGTTTTACCTGTTTACCTATTGTCATTTTCTTGTTCCGAAGCTGCCTCTGCTGTGAGCGCCGCCACCGAACGAGCCTCCGCTGCGGGCGCCGCCCGTCTGGTTGCGGTCTGAATTGAAGCTGCCGCGGTTGCCGAAGCTGCTGAATCCGTTGGCGGAACGAGGCGTGAACGAGGGACTTGGAGTGGAGTTGCCGCGGTTGCTGTCGAAGCGGTTGTCGCCGAACGAGCCTCTTTCGCTCGGTCCGGGACGCGTGACGGTGGTGCGGGTGCTGCTCTGGCGGTTTTCAAACGAACCGTAGCTGCGGTTGCCGAAGCTGCCCATCGACCTGCTTTCCGTCGAGCGTTGGCCCTGATAGGTGCTGCTGCGGTCGTCGCGTATGGTGGCGCCGCTGCTGAACCGGCCGCCTGAACGTGAGTCGAAAGAGCGTTTGTCATAGGAGTCGTTGTCCATCGGGCGGCGGTCGTCGCGGCTTTCATACGAGCGATTGTCGTAGGAGCGGTTTTCGAATCGGCGGCCGTTGAAGCCCCGGTTGTCGCGTCCGAAGTCGCCACGGCGGTATCCCCGGCCGTAATCTCCACGGTTGTAGCCGTCGCGCATGCCGAAGAACTCCCTGCGGTGAGGCATTCGTCCGAAGCTGCGGCCATAGTACCAGGAGCGTCCTCCGTTCACTCTCCAGCTGTGTCCGCCACGATATACGGTGACAAAGGACGGCCGTCCGAAGTAGAAATAGTCGCGGCGGGGATAGCGGGCGTAGACGCCGAAGTGCCAATAGCCTGCGTTCCAATAGAGCGGGCGATGGAAGTAGCTGGCCGCAAGGTAGGACTGGTATTGCCAATCCAGCAGGATGTAGCTTAAGTCGAGGTTGCGTTGCTGCCAGCAAGTGCCGTAGAGGTCGTTATAGTCGTCGATGCTCAGCAGGTAGTCGAGGTTCACTTCGTATGCAGCCTCATACTGGTCGTCGGTGAGATTGAGTTCATAAGCCATCTTGTCCGTGAGGAAGAGGGCCTGTTCGCGAGCCTGTTCGTAGCTCATGGCTTGGGCCGAGCCTGTCAATGTCAACAGTGCTGTAAGGGCTAAGATAAACTTCTTCATCATTTCAGGGTTTAAATGGTTGTCTTGTTTCTTTGCTTCGAGCCTCGGCGGGTCGGCGACGGCCGGGTCGCCGGAGGCCTTGCCTTGACTTTCTGATGCAAAGATAGGGCAATAAAACGATGAAGAAAGTGGATTTTCCCTAAACGGGGAGGGGGAAATCCCTAAAGGTTGAGCGTGTGGAAGAAAACCGTTGGCAGGCTCATTTTTCCGCCAACGGTTCGCCGTCGAGCGTGAACACCCGCACGCGGCCGTCTTCGTAGGTGGCCAGCGTCGGCGGATTGCCGCCTTTGGGGAAGGTGATGGAACCGGTGTTGCAGACGATTGTCTGTGCTTGCAGGGTGAGTTCCCAAAGGTGGGTGTGGCCGTAGAAGACGTAATCGAAGTGCCCTTTGGGCAGTTTCTCCTTATTATATATATGTCCGTGGGTGAGGAGTATGCGCTTGCCGTTGTCCATCAGCAGCATGTAGTCCTGCATGATGGGGAAGTCGATGAGCATTTGGTCCACTTCGGAATCGCAGTTGCCCCGTATGGCCACGATGTCGTCGGCCATGGCGTTGAGCTTTTCGGCGATGGCCTTGGGGTCGAGGCCTTCGGGAAGGCCGTTGCGCGGGCCGTAGTTGAGGATGTCGCCCAGGACACAGAGCATGTCGCAGTGCTGTCGGCGATAGAAAAGGAGTGCTTTCTCCAGGGCCGGCAGTGAGCCGTGGATGTCGGAAATGATGAGATATTTCATGTGATGATGTTGTTTGGGTTGGGCTCTTGGGTTCATTTTGTGGCCGGACGGCGCGGCCGTTGTTCAATCGCTGGTTTCCAGTCCGGGGAAAACACCTTTCTCGGCGGCCTCTTCCATGAGGTTGGCGATGCGGTCGCGGTCCAGTCCCCGCAGGTAGTCTTCATAGCCGGTGCGGCACAGTACCTGCGGCACCTGGCGTCCGCTCTTGGTCAGTTGCATGGTGGCCTGGACGTCGAACTTGCGCCGGTGGGCGTAGGGAATGTACTGAAAGCTGTCGGGCAGCAGCCCTTCGGCCACCAGGTCTTGCAGGTTTCCCGTGTAGGTGTGGTGCTGGTGGAGGTAGGCCCGTTCGGCTTGCAGAATGGCTTTCATGCGCTTTTGCACCGTCATTTCGCGGCGTTGCCGTTCTTCTTGGAAGCGAATGGGCGAATAGACGCTCAGAAAACAAAGAACCGCAAGGGCCGCCACGCAGAGTGAAAGCATGAAATTATTGCCTGTTTTGATATATTTGTACGGCATTTATTTATATTTTTGCAGCATTGTTGCAAAGTTAATAAAAAAAGAAGCAAGGCGTTTTGCCGCCTCATGAATTAATATATGATAACAGACGAATTGACGTTTCAGGTAGAACAAGGGTTGGGCTATGTCCCCACGGGCGACCAACGCAGAGCCTTGGAGACGTTTGCCGAGTTCCTGTTCGACCGCAATCCACGGACGGTCATGCTGCTCCGAGGGTCGGCGGGTACGGGAAAGACGAGTCTGGCCGGGGCCATCGTCCGCTCATTGGCCCGACTTCGGCAGAAGCTCGTACTGATGGCACCCACCGGAAGGGCCGCCAAGGTGTTCTCGCTCAACAGCGGGAGCAAGGCCTTCACCATCCATCGGCGCATCTATCGTGAGCGGAGTTATCACGGATTGTACGGCGAATTCAACTTGAACGACAACCTGGCTGCCGACACCCTCTTCATGGTGGACGAGGCGTCGATGGTCGCCGGCACCCGAAACGAGGCCGGCGGCAGCTTCGGCTCGGGCAATCTGCTGGACGATTTGGTGCGTTTCGTCTATTCGGGGCGCAACTGCCGCATGTTGCTGATTGGCGACAAGGCGCAGTTGCCGCCCGTGGGCGAACAGGAGTCGCCCGCGCTGAGCGTCGTGCAGATGGAAAGTATGGGGCTGAAAGTGTATGCCTGCGACCTCAACGAGGTGGTGAGGCAGGGTCGGGAGAGCGGAATCCTCTATAATGCCACGGTCATTCGGCACATGCTGGAGGCTTCGGCGGACGGCGCCCCCTTCCGTCTTGCGTTGCCACGGATTCGCTTCAAGGCCTTCGCCGACATCCAGGTGGTACCCGGCAACGAGCTGATAGAAGCGTTGAATGGCAGCTACAGTGAGGTGGGCGTGGACGAAACGATGGTGATAACCCGCAGCAACAAGCGGGCGAACATCTACAATCAGGGTATCAGAAACACGATTCTGGACTGCGAGGAACTGCTGTCGACGGGCGATATGGTGATGGTGGTCAAAAACAAATATATCGACGACGCGCCACAGCCGTCCGACGGACAGCGGCTGGGCTTCATCGCCAATGGCGACAGGGCCCGCGTGTGCCGTGTCAGGAATGTCCGTGAACTCTATGGGTTCCACTTTGCCGATGTCACCTTGCGCTTTCCCGACTACGACCAGCTGGAAATGGACCAGACGGTGGTGCTCGAAGCGCTCACGACGGAGGCCCCAGCCTTGACCAGGGAGCAGAACGAGCAGCTCTTCCAGCGGGTGATGGAGGACTATGCCGACGTGCCCTTGAAGTGTGACCGCATGGCCAAACTGAAGCAGGACGCCTATTTCAACGCCTTGCAAATCAAGTTTGCCTATGCCATCACGTGCCACAAGGCGCAAGGTGGGCAGTGGGCGCACATCTATCTGGACCAGGGTTACATGACCGAAGACATGCTCACACCCGACTATATCCACTGGCTCTACACGGCGATGACCCGCGCCACCGAGAAACTTTACATGGTGAATTGGCCCGAAAATCAAGCGGAAGACACCTTGGAATGATGTTCCGTCATTGTCGGAAGCCGATGGCCGTCAATCGGCATGGGGCGTCTGGCCCCTTTCAGCAGCCTGTGGAGTCCGCTTTCGTGGTGTTTTCCTTCGCAAGCCGCTTGTCCGATATGGTCAGGAGAACGTCTTTCGGCTGCAAGGCCACCTGCCCGTTGGGCACGATATAGCTGTTGCCGCGCTTGACCAGCATGATGAGTTTTCCCTTGGGCAGGCTCAAGTCGGCGATGAGTCTGCCCTTGTCGAGCAGGCTTTCGGTCACCAGAATCTCCTGAAGTCTCGACCCGATGTTGTCCGGAATTTCGATTCCGAACTCGCTCTTGGGCTCTTCCTTGCAGTCCAAATGCAGCTTCTTGGCCAGCCATGAGATAGTGGTGCCCTGGAAGGAGAGGGAGAGAAGCGTGATGAAAAAGACGATGTTGAACAACAGATGCGAGTCCTTGACGCCTGCAAGCATGGGATAGGTGGCGAAGATGATGGGCACGGCTCCGCGCAAACCCACCCATGAAAGGAACAACTTGGCCTTTGGAGGCAGTCCGTTGAAAGGGAGAAGGCAGAGCCACACGCTCAGTGGGCGGGCTATCAACATCATGAAGGCGCCGATGGCGATGGCCACTGGGATGATGTCGAGCATGTCGACGGGGTTGACCAGTAGGCCGAGTGTCAGGAACATGACCACTTGCAGGAGCCAGGTCAGGCCGTCGAGAAACGTCGTCATCTCCTTTCGATAGCTCAACTTGTGGTTGCCCACCATGAGACCGGCTATGTAGACGGCGAGATAACCATTGCCGTGAAGGTTGTCCGTAAGGGTGTAGGTGATCAATATGACACTCAACAGCAGCACCGGATAGAGCGCGGTGTTGGGAAGGTCTATGCGGTTCAGCAGCCAGGTGCACCCTTTGCCCATGAGAAAGCCCATGACGCAGCCCACTCCGAACTGCGTCAGGAGACTCAATATCAGGTCGGATGCGGAGAAGGAGGTGCCCGTTGCGATGACACCCACCAAGGTTAGGGTCAGCATGTAGGCCATGGGGTCGTTGCTTCCGCTCTCGAATTCGAGGATGGGACGCAGCCTGTGCTTCAGTCCTATGCCCTGCGAGCGCAGCAAACTGAAGACCGACGCGGAGTCGGTGGACGACATGGTGGCCGCCAGAAGCAGCGAGACAATCAGTGAAAGCTGGATGTTCAAGTGTGTAAAACGCGATATGCCGTAGATGAACAGGCCGACGAACAGCGTGGTGAAGACGACGCCGAGCGTCGAAAGGAGCAGTCCGGGGGCGAGAATGGGCTTGATGTCCTTCATCCGTGTGTCCATTCCGCCGGTGAAAAGGATGATACTCAACGCGAGCATTCCTATGGTCTGCGCATCTTCGAGGCTGTTGAATTCGATTCCCAGGCCGTTTGTTCCGAAGGCCATTCCCGTGAAAAGGAAGAGCAGGAGGGTGGGAATGCCGAACCTGTAGCCTGTCTTGCTGATCAGAATGCTTATCAATATCAGCAGAGAACCTAAGAGAAAGATGTTTTCTGTCGTAAATGTTATCATGCCATCGTTGGGATTTGAGCTTTTGGCCGGTGAGGGATAAAGGTATGAAATAATCCCGAGAAAAGCGATGGGAGTGGCGTGTGGTAAACTTATTTTAGCGTTTTCCTAATAGTTTTTACAAGCTTGTGCAGTCCCGACGCTTCGTGTGGGTGCCGAATCGATGTTTTCAAGCAGTTTGTTTGCGGTGATGTACACTTTCATTACCTTTGCAGGTGCATGACGGCAGGCGGCAAATGGCCGGTCGATTGCAGAAGCATTGCAAGATATGATCGTTACGACAGCATGGATGGAGACATGGTTCCACAAGTTCAACCATGACTATTTCGGCGCAGGTTTGCCCCTGCCCATTCTCAAGACATCAACCGCCCGCACGCAGTTGGGGCAGATGTCGTGCAAGCGGGCCACCCGATGGGGGCGCACGAAGTATGCTGATTTCACCATCAAGCTGACCACCTATTATGACATGACGGAGCGGCAGGCGCAGAACGTGCTGCTCCATGAGATGATCCATTACAGCATTGCCTATACGGGGTTGAAGGATACGGCTCCGCACGGCCTCGTCTTTCGGGGCATTGCCGACCGGTTGAACCGCCAATATGGCTGGGACATCAAAGCCACGACGACCACGCAAGGGTGGAAAAAGGCCGCGACGGCCCCGCCACGGGCCCGCCGTCGCCCCGCCACCTATTTGATATTGGCGCTCGAAATGAAAGACAACCGCCACTTCCTGTCGGTCGTCAATCCCCGCTACGCCCGTCAGATAGACCGCCGGTTGAGCCGATTGGCGGAGGTGGAGCATTACGGTTGGTATGCCTCTTCCGACGCGGCGTTCGACCACATGCCCATGGTGCGATCGCTGCGGGGCAAGCGTGTGTCGCAAGACGAGTATGAAAACAGGTTGGCCGTGATGCAACAGGTGGTCATGCAATAAGCTCCCGTCCCCTCGCTTGCCCGTGTTTGCCGGTCAGAGGCCCAGCGGCTTGGATATGTCGATGCGCAATCCCATCGCATTGATGAGGCGGAAGAACAAGCCGACGCCCGGTTCAATCACGCCATTTTCTATCTTTGAGATATACGACTTGGTTGTTCCGGCCCTTTGTGCCAGCTCACTTTGCGTCATCTTCACCTCCTTGCGTGCCTGCAACAGCAACTGAGAGGCGTAGAAAGCCTTTGCTTCTTCCTCGAATTGCGCACGTTGTGGCGTGCCCTCCTTGCCGTACTTGGCGTCAAGTACAAGGTCATAATCTTCTATTTTGTGATTGTTTGTCTGCATAATATGCCTCCTTTATCTTTAATGCCTTTTCTATTTCTTTCTGTGGTGTCTTGTCCGTCTTCTTCTGAAAGCCATTGAACAGCACCACTATTTGCCCTTCGTCAAAGATGAAGAACACACGAAAGATATTACCCTCATATTCAATTCGCAACTCAAACAGTCCGTCTTTGAGGGCTTTGACAAACTTTGTAGAGAGCCTCTCTTGCATTTTCAACAACTGCAAGACATAGTCTATCTTTCGCTGTACTTTCTTGTCAAGCGTCTGCATGAACGCTTGAAAATAACCGCCGTACGTTCTTATTCTCCTCATGCTGCAAAAATAACGACAGTTTCCATATTTTGCAACTCTTCAGGTGTTTTTTTTGAAGCTTTTTGGCAAATCTTTGTCTGAAATTCATTGATTTTTACTCAAATATGGGCGTAGGTCTGAAATGAAAAAAGTCAAGCGGTTGAATGCTACCACTTGACTTTCGTATCGTTGGGATACTCGGACTCGAACCAAGAATGACAGGACCAGAATCTGTAGTGTTACCATTACACCATATCCCAAGAAGTTTTGCAGAAGAAATCCGTATCTCTCGTTTGCGTTGCAAAGGTACTGCAAATTTTGAAAACGGCAAAGTTTCGCGCTTACTTTTTTGCAAACAGACCGCATTTTTTTTGCTTTGACAAGCCAATATGCCTGCTTTGACAAGCCGATATGCCTGCTTTGACGGGCTGTCGGTGGGCATGAAACAAGAAAGCCGCAGGTCGAATGACCCGCGGCTCCGCTTTGAGATTTAGTGAAAATTATAACATCTGATTACAGATTCAGCAGTTCGATGACCTTGTCGACAGCCTGATGGATTCCGTCGAGGTCCTTGCCGCCAGCTTGGGCGTAGTGAGGCTGACCGCCACCGCCGCCCTGGATGAGTCTGGCCGCTTCGCGGATAATCTTGCCGGCATTGAGTTCATGGCTCCGGACCATGTCGTCGCTGAACATGACGGTCAGCAGCGGCTTGTCGCCGGCGGTGCTGCCGATCACGGCCACGAGGTTTTCGGGCTGCGCCTCACGCAGTTTGAAGACGAGGTCCTTGGCTGCGTTGGCCTCCAAAGGCAATACGGCCTTGACGACTTTCACGCCGTTGACATTGCTGGCACGGTTGAGCAGCTCCACCTTGGTGCGCTCCACGGCCTGTGCCTGGAACCTTTCTATTTCTTTCCGCATGTCGTCGTGCTCCTCAATATACTTCTTGATGGCCGCCGTGAGGTCCTTGGCGTTGTTGAACATGCCCTTCAAGGCCGTCATGGTGTCCTGCATCAGGTAGATGGCGTCCTCGCAATTCTTGCCCGTAAGGGCCTCGATGCGGCGGATTCCGGCTGCCACGCTGCTTTCGCTGACAATCTTGAAGAAGCCTATCCGGCCCGTGCTCCGCGCGTGGATGCCGCCACAGAATTCGCACGAAGGGCCGAAACGCACGACACGAACCTTGTCGCCGTACTTCTCGCCGAAGAGCGCGACGGCTCCCATGCGCTTGGCTTCCTCCAAAGGCGTGTCGCGATGCTCGTCGAGCGGCAAGTCCTGGCGAATCATTTCGTTGACGAGTCGCTCCACCTGGCGCAGCTCTTCGTCGGTTACTTTCTGGAAGTGGGAGAAGTCGAAGCGCAGTGTGGTGGCGTCGACATACGAGCCTTTCTGCTCTACATGGTCGCCGAGCACCTGCTTGAGCGCATAGTCGAGCAGGTGGGTGGCCGTGTGGTTGGCCGCCGAAGCGCTGCGTTTGTCGGTGTCCACACACGCCATGAAGTCGGCGTCGATGTCCTTTGGCAATTCCTTGATGATGTGAATGCTCTGGTTGTTCTCACGTTTGGTGTCGATGATGTCGACCGTTTCGTTTTCAGAAACGAGCACACCCTGGTCGCCCACCTGGCCGCCCATCTCGCCATAGAATGGCGTGAAGTCGAGCACGACCTCATAGAAGGTGTTCTTTTTCTGCGTGACCTTGCGGTAACGGAGGATGTGGCACTCGTATTCCGTGTAGTCGTAGCCCACAAATTCCTGCTCGCCTTCCTTCACCACTTCCCAGTCTCCGTTCTCCACGACAGCCGCGTTGCGCGCCCGTGCCTTCTGTTTGGCCATTTCCTCGTCGAACCCTTTCGCGTCGACGGTGAAGCCGTGCTCGCGGCAAATCAGTTCGGTCAGGTCGAGCGGGAAGCCGTAGGTGTCGAACAGGCGGAACGCGCTGGCCCCGTCGAGTTGTGTTTGACCATGTGCTTTAAGCTCGTCCATGTCGCCGTTGAGCAGGTTGATACCCTTTTCGAGCGTGCGGAGGAACGAGTCTTCCTCCTCTTTCATGACGCGACTGATGAGTTCCTGCTGGGCGGGAAGCTCGGGATAGGCGCCTCCCATCTCCTGAACCAGCACGGGAACGAGCTTGAACATGAAGGCAGACCGCTGGCCGAGGAACGTATAGGCATAGCGGACGGCCCGGCGCAGGATGCGTCGGATGACGTAGCCGGCCTTGGCGTTGCCGGGCAACTGGCCGTCGGCGATGGAGAAGGCCACGGCGCGCAGGTGGTCGGCGATGACGCGCATGGCCACGTCGACGTCCTCCGTCTGTCCATATTTCATGCCCGAGAGGTTCTCTATCTCCTTGATGATGGGCTGGAAGATGTCGGTGTCGTAGTTGGAGTGCTTGTCCTGCAACATGCGCACCAGGCGTTCGAAGCCCATGCCGGTGTCGATGACGTGCATCGGGAGGGGCGAGAGCGAGCCGTCGGCCTTGCGGTTGTATTGCATGAACACGATGTTCCAGATTTCGATGACCTGCGGGTCGTCCTTGTTGACGAGTTCGCGGCCGGGCACCTTGGCCTTTTCTTCCGGTGTTCGTGAGTCGACGTGGATCTCGGAGCAGGGCCCGCAAGGTCCCGTATCGCCCATTTCCCAGAAGTTGTCGTGCTTGTTGCCGTTGATGATGTGGTCTGCCGGCACGTGCTTGGCCCAGTAAGCAGCCGCCTCGTCGTCACGTTCGAGCCCTTCTTCCTCGGACCCTTCAAAGACCGTTACGTAGAGATCGGCCGGATTCAGGTGCAAAACATCCACCAGATATTCCCATGCCATGTCGATGGCGCCCTCCTTGAAGTAGTCGCCGAAGCTCCAGTTGCCGAGCATTTCGAACATGGTGTGGTGATAGGTGTCGTGCCCCACCTCTTCCAAATCGTTGTGTTTGCCGCTCACGCGCAGGCATTTCTGCGAGTCGACGCGGCGCACGTCCCGGCCGGGGTCTTTCGTTCCGAGGATGATATCTTTCCACTGGTTCATGCCAGCGTTCGTAAACATAAGCGTGGGGTCGTCCTTGATGACCATAGGAGCGGATGGTACAATTTTATGTCCGTGAGCTTCAAAGAACTTCTTGTAGGACTCGCGGACTTCATTAGCTGTCATCATCATTATAATCGTTTAAATATTCTTTCTTAAGAAAACGCTGCAAAGATACAAATAAAATGAGAATATGAAATTGGGAAATAGCATTAATTTGCTATCTTTGCATAAGATAGGCTGCGTTCAGCAATTAGAAAGCAAGCTTTCATTGCGTTCACTTGCACTATCTTTGCAACGAAAGGACCCATCAAACGCGTTTATCATGGCATTGAATATCGACAAGAATCTGAAATTGTACTTCTCCATCAAGGAAGTGGCGAAGATGTTTGACATCAACGAAAGTACTTTGCGCTATTGGGAGTCGGAGTTTCCGCTCCTCAAACCCAAGACGCAAGGGGCCAGCAAGGTGCGGCAATACACGCAGAAGGACATCGACCAGATCAAAGTCATCTACAACTTGGTGAAAGTAAGAGGCTTCAAGTTGGCCGCGGCACGCAAGATGTTGAACGAAAACAGGGAGGGAGCCGACCGCAGTGCCGCCGTCATGGAGACGCTGGTGGCCGTGAGAGACGAACTGAAAGAGCTGAAACGCCATCTCGACGGATTGGTGTGAGGAAGGTGAAGGGTGCGGCGTGACGTTTGAAATGTGGGATGTCTCCGCGCTTGTAGCTGTGCTTTGGCCTTGTAAAAGCAGTCCTTTGAGGAGCTGAAAGGGCCGCTTTTGCAGGCTGAAAACGCAGCTTTTGCAAGGTCAAAGGGCTGCTTTTTCCGGACGGTTGCTGCGCCTTGTGTTTGTGGTCTTGTGTAAATCATTGATTTTTAGTTTGTTAAAAGGTGTGTGGGCGCATGCTTCCTTTCGGGAAATCGTGCCTTGCTTGGGGATGGCGAAGGTGCTTTGCGCGTGTTGTCATGGTTTCCCATCGTTGTCATGATGGCGTTCGTGTGGTGCAATGGGAGGCATTTTGACACTTCATCATGAAAAAAACGGAATCATTTGCTTTTTTGTTTGAAAAGCCATATCTTTGTAACAAAGTAAACGATATGGCTACTTACGTTAGGTTTGATTGGGCGATGAAGCGGCTGTTGCGCGACAAAGCCAACTTCGGAGTGCTGGAAGGGCTGATAACCACCCTTCTCGGTCATCCCATCAGGATTCTCAAACTGCTGGAAAGCGAAAGCAACCAGGAGGATGAGGACGACAAGCAGAACAGGGTGGACGTGCTGGCGGAAGACGCCGACGGCGCGCTGTACCTGATAGAGGTGCAGAACGAGACGGAGTTCGCCTATTTCCAACGCATGCTCTTCGGCACGTCCAAGCTGGTGACTGAGTACATCAACCGTAGCGAAGGCTACGAGAAGATACGCAAGATCTACAGTATCAACATCGTCTACTTCAATTTGGGCAACGGAAAGGACTACGTGTATCACGGCAAGACGGAATTCCGTGGAATCCACGACAATGAGTTGCTCAATCTTTCGCCGTTCCAGCAACAGAAGTTCGGCGTGGATGAGGTGAGCGAACTTTATCCCGAATACTGGATTCTGAAGGTGAACGACTTCAACAAGTGGAGCAAGACGCCGTTGGAGCAGTGGGTCTACTTCCTCAATACGGGCGAAATCCCGGATGACGCCGATGCGCCGGGACTGAACGAGGCCCGCAAGAAACTGAAACTTGAGCAGATGACACGCGAGGAACTCGCCACGTATTACCGCCATTTGGACAACGTGGTCATTCTGCGCGACAACATAACGACGGCTCGTGGCGAGGGTTTCCTCGAAGGAGAAAGCCAGGGACTGAAGGTCGGGAAGGCCCAAGGGCGTGCCCAGGGCTTGGAAGAAGGTCGCCGGGAAGGCTATCGTCGCGGCAAATTGGAGATGGCGAGGAGCCTCAAGCAGCTGGGAATGTCAGTTGCCGACGTGGCGAAAGTGACCGGACTGACAGCCGCTGAGGTTGAAAACGCCTGACCGAAAATGAAAACGCCGACCGCCCAAACCTGTGATGATACAGGCTTGGGCGGTCGGCGTGTGTCATTGAAACCGCATTGCCTTGAAGCGCACCTTCCTTTGCTTTGTTTTGCCGGCATGGTCGAACATGATGGCCTGGCGGTAGTCTTTGCCGTTGAACGATAGGAGGACGTTCTTCAGGTCTACTTCGTCTACGTTTCGGAAGTACATGCCCCAACAGGGGAACACGGGCCACTGGTCGGTGGGGCGGTTCTTGAACCATTCCGGCAGCTTCGGGTCGTCTATTCCGTCGAATGTCAATTGCACGTTTTGGATGCTGACGCGCCGTGTGGGAGCCTTGCCCCAGCTCTTGACAGACAGTGCCATGCGCGTGATGTCGCGCGCGGTGACATGGTCTATCCTGATGGTTCCGGCCCTGTTGTCGTCGCTCAGCGTGACGGACAGCGGCGTGAGTACGCGGGTGGCCCGGATGTGGTGGATGTGTATGTTGTCGAGAAGCCCCGGAGCAGGCCCCCAACCGCCAGGTTCCAGGCTGATGGCCGCGTCGGATGTGGTCTTGCCCGATGTGCGGTGCTTGTGCAGTCCAGGGCCGTAGATGTCGCAATGGGCAATCTCCATGTTGGTGGAAGGCATGATCATTCTGACGCCGTTGCACGACGAGTTGAGGACGTTATGGTGTATCTTGATGCGGTTCCAGTAGCCTCCGGCAATGGCGTCGTCGCCCGTGTGCATCTTGCAGTGGCTGATTTCCACCTGTTTGCAGCCACGGATGTGAATGCCGTCCCAGCCTTCGTTGATGGTCAGACGGTTGAATTTGCAGTCTCGTATGTCGTAGGCCAGGATGGCGTAGTTGGCCGAACGGGTGACCTGGAAGTCCTTGAAGCGCAGTTTCTCGCCATTGACGATGAGGATGGTGTGCGGCCCGCGCATGTGTTCCTCGCCCCGCTCGTTCTCCACATGCCGCCCGTCGATGGTGCCCGGGCCTTCTATGCCGGCGTTCCGGATGTCGATGCACTGTATCATCGCTTTCGACCACTCGGGGTCGGAAGCGCTGTTGAAGTTGACCGAGCCACGTCCGCTTTCGTATTTCGACAAGTCGTGTGCGGTTTGCAGCGACGCGTAGGCAGCGAGATTGTCCACTCCCCGCAGCACCGCGCCTTGCTCCAGCCGGAGCGTGACATTGCTTTGCAGCCGGATGGTGCCTGTCAGGAAAACTCCTTCCGGTACGCTGACGACGCCTCCGCCATGCTGCGCGCAGGCCGTGATGGCCCTTTCGATGGCCGCCGCGTTGTCGGTGGCGCCGTCGCTGACGGCTCCGAAGCGGAGAATGCTGAATATGATGGAAAGGAAAAGGGCCATGGCTTAGAGGATTTGCTGCACTTCCTGCAAGTCCTTGACGCTCTTCAGGTTCTCCATGATGATTCTCACCCTCAAATCCGCAACTAAGCCCTTGAAGGTTCTTATTGCGTTTACACGTCCTCTCATTACTGAATTTGCAGATAATTTGAACTTGAAGCACCCACTTCTGCCTACAATATCCCCTTACCCCACAATGTGACTTGAGGCAATACACAATATCATTCCCATAAGTTGTAGGCACTATCCAAAATCAGTCTGGAAAACATCTGCGTAAGCATAATTACAGGTATAGATATTCAGCACATACCGCCTTGATGTCTTGATCCACTTGGCTGGTACAGAGATAAACCTGAAGACAAACGCTTTTATGCGACTTGTTACATTGAGTCCGAACTTCTTTACGTCAAGTCTTTGAATA
>NZ_AUFQ01000008.1 GCF_000426585.1 Segatella baroniae DSM 16972 = JCM 13447 | reverse complement strand
AAGACCGCGGCCGAAGCCCGGATGTCTGTCTGTCCAGAACGCCTGTTCCTTCATCTGAAGCCTGGGAAACCTTGTCTATACAATCGACGGGTCGTCTATTCTACCCAAGCGCGGCCGACGACGATGCGGGAGTTCAAAACTCCCGATGCGCCCAGCCCGCGCCTGCTTCCTGTACTACTTATCTGTTTATGTAAATCCATTCAAAGAACGCTTCCTCGGTCGCTGTTCGTTTTTAAGCGAAAGCGTTTGCAAAGTTATATCATTTGCCCATTACTTCCAAATATTTCTGCAATTATTTTTCAATTTTCATGCTTTTATCGCCCCGTTATTGACATATATCAAGCATTTCGCCTACTTTCTTCGTTTTAAAAGGCCCACAAAATGCTTGCAATTGCAGCCCTTTGAGGCGATGAAAGCAGTCCTTTTGCCGGCTCAAAGGGCTGCTTTCATCGCCTCAAAGGGCTGCTTTTGCGAACCGGCCGCAACGCGTTGACAGGCAAACGCTACCGGACTGTAGCCACAACATACTCCGACTGCGTTCCGATACGGAACTTCCCACCCCAAATACCGATACCACTGGACACATAATATTGCGTCCGGCCTTTCGTCAACGGACCGTAGGCGTCTTCATAAATCATGTCTTCAATCCAGCTAATGGGCCACACCTGTCCATAATGGGTATGTCCGCTAAACTGAAAATCCACGCCACCGCGCTCCGCTTCTTCTAAATGATAGGGCTGATGGTCAAGCAGAATCACATACTTCGACCTGTCGACGGACTCCATGAGCTGCGCAACAGATTTCCGCCGCTTGTTGGTACGGTCGTCGCGGCCGACGATGACAACGCCGTTCGCCAACTCCGCCACAGAATCACGCAACAAAACGATTCCCGCATCCTTGTAGAACTTTTCGCTATTGGGCTCTCCCGCATAATAATCATGATTGCCCAAGCAGGCATAGACAGGCGCATGCAACTTGCGGAACTCCGCAGCCATGTCGACCTTGAGCAACGGCACCACGCTGAAATCGACAATGTCGCCACCAATCAATATCGCATCGGGCTGCTCGGCATTGATCAATTCCACCCATTTGGCCAAGTCGGCCCGCGTATTATGGTAGCCCAGATGCAGGTCGCTCAGCATGACAAACTTGACAGGACGCTGCAACGGCTTGTCCGACTTCAACTCCAACGGCATTTTCACCTTATTATAATAGTGCAGGTTGGCACCGAGAAAAATGCCGCACACCGTCAGAAACACAAGCGCACTGCCTTTCTGGCTGGCATAAAACCAGGACGCGGGGAACCATCCCACCCATCTGAAAACGTCGATCAGCAGAAATATCAACACCAAATAGAGCAAAACGAAGATGGACGAATAGCCCACCTCGTAACAGGCGGTTGCCACCGGCGTCGGCAAACGGTCGAGGCCGACCAGAAAATTAAAGAACATGCAAAGGAAAGACAGCAACATGACTGCCAACACGACACCTTTATACAAGTTGGAAAAGGGCAACATCAGCCATACATGCCATGCGACGAAGCCGCACCCCGCAAAAGGGAGCAGCAGAAAAATGATAGTCCAAAAGATATTCATACGATAAAATTACATTTAAAAAGAACGGAACACTTCAAGCACGTTCAACAAAAAGCGGCAAGACACGGCCTTCCCGACCGGCCCTACCCGGTCAAAGCCGGGCCATGCGTCGCGCCATCTCACCCTCAAGCGCCACGACGCCGTCACACCAAACATCGAACTCCGGGTCGGCGAGCTGCAATTCTTCATGCCGGAGGATGTTGTCAACCGCCCGCCGGCAGCCTTCCTTGAAGCTCACCTCACTCTTGAAGCCCGGCACAAGACGCTTGAGCCTTGCATTGTCGAAGACCACGGTCGCCGCCTTGTCGCCCAAGAGACTTCCCCGAAGGTCATATTGTCGGCTCGCGGACAAGGTGTGGCTCGAAACATAGCAGGGCTTGAACGCCACTCCCACGCTGTCGGCAATCGTTTGGTAAATCTCGTTCCAAGTGAGTTGCTCGTCGCCCGTGACTTGCACCGTCTCTCCCAGCGCCTCCGCGTTGCCCATCAGGCCGACGAAGGCACGTGCAAAGTCTGTGTTGTGCGTGAGCGTCCAGAGCGAAGAGCCGTCGCCGTGCACCACGACAGGCTTCCCAGCCATCATCCGCCTGACGACCTCCCAACTGCCGCGGCTGCCGTGGATGGCCACGGGCACGGAGCGGTCGCCGTAGGTGTGGCTTGGGCGCACGATCGTCACAAGGAATCCCTCTTCCCGCTCAAGGCGATGGAGCAGCGTTTCGCATGCTTCCTTCCACTGCGAGTAGGCCCAATAGGGATTGCCCAAGGCGGTTTCCTCCGTAAGGACATGGCTTGCCATGGGTTTTGCGTAAGCCGAAGCCGAACTGACAAATATGTATTGACGGGTGGATTTGCCAAAGAAACGAAAATCGCGCGCCACGTGTTCAGGCTCGAAGGCGATGAAATCCGCCACGACATCATACATCTCACCGCCTATCAGCCTGCCTACGTCGTCCTTTCCGACGTCCGCCGTGATGACCTTCACGCCTTCCGGCAGCACGACCGGCCTCAACCCTCGGTTCAACACGGTCAGTTCCCAATCGGGACTCGTCGCCAACAGCGCGGTGACGGCAGAGCTGATTGTGCCTGTCCCACCAACCAGCAAAGCTTTCTTCTTCATGATTTCCCTTTTCATTCGCCACCAAAAGTACGCATTTATTCCGAATGACACGCGCAACTGCGCACGAAATGTAATGTCCGAAGGTGAAAAACACACATTCACGCCCTACTCTCTACAACGCACTTTTTCATGGAAAGCGTGAAAGAATTAGGCAAAATAGTGTATTTTTGTAAACAACAAACATGAAAGAAGCATGAGACACTTGTTATTTTGCTTGGTTCTGACCTTGTTGGGAGCGTGTACGACACGCCATGAAACCGACAAACTGATGGCCACAGACCCACTCCTCCATACCCAACCCGACAGCGCCCTGAAGCTACTCGACCAACTGCAATCCGTAGGTCAGATGAGCGAAGCTGGGGTGATGCACTACACTTGGAACCATGCCATGGCCCACCAGCTATTGGGTATGTCGCTTGAAGAGGACAGTCTCATCCCCAATGCCGTCGACTATTACCGCCGGAACAACGACACGGCAAAGCTTCTTGACAGTTATCTGCTCAAGGCTTCCTACCTGCGATGGACGGGCAAGGACGCGGAAGCCCTGCGCGAATTGGAAGACGGAATAAGAGCGGCCCGCCAAAAGCACGATGACGCAAAATGGATTGCGCTGGTAGGACAAAAAATAGATATTCTCTATCGCAACAACGACTTCAAGAACACCGTGAAAACGATTCGCGACGCACTCGCCCAGCGGTCTTCCATCGACAAGGCCGTGCGTGGCGAACTGCTTTATGTCTTGGCGGTCAGCCTCTCTTTGCTCAACGATTCGCAAGCCGATCACTATTTTGAAGAAAGTATCAGGCTGGCACGGTTGTCACAACAGGAAGACATTGCGGCGGAACGCATGCGCAATTATTCCGCCGCACTGGCGGAAAAAGGGGAATACGGCAAGTCCAACACCCTACTACAGCAACTCTGCAAGCTCGACACCCGCTACAACAGAGCCTCCGCTATCAGAGCGAGCATGGCCAACAACTACATCAACCTGCGCCAATTAGACTCTGCCCGACTCTGCCTGGAGGCTGCGGAGAAGAACGAACGCGAACTGGACGCGCAGGGAAAAGGCAATCTCAATCGCCGCGCCAACATAGAACAACTGCGCAACATCATCAATTTCAGCGATGGCCGAAAAGTTTCCTCACTCCGATTCAACCGCTATTGCGATTCCGTCACGGCCGCAATGCGCGACAAAGAGAACACTTCCATGCGCCGTTTGGAAATGCGCAACCGCCTGCAAGCCGCCAACTATTCCCTGCATCAGGCCAAACTGCATCTGGCTTTGACCATCATTGCGCTCCTGTTCCTGCTCTTCGGCGGCGGCATTGCCGCCTACTGGCTCTACAGAAGAAAGTATCTGCGACTGGCAGAAGCTGAAGAAAGCATCGAGACCTTGAAGCAAATGCTACGTGAAGCGCAAACGGCAAAGCATGAGGAGGACGGAATGCCATCTGATATGGCCGACACCAATCACGAAAACGCTTTCTTCAAGAAGATTCTCTTGCAGCAAATGGGTATCATCCGATTGGTTGCCGGCACGCCCACCAACCAGAACCAGGCTTTGCTGAAACGCATTTCCGCCATTGGCGGTGGAGAGATTCCGGCCGAAGACCTGATTGTCTGGACGGACCTCTACCCCATCATCGACCAACTCTATCATCGTTTCCACTCCCGCCTGACAACAAACTTCGGCGACATTCTCACCGAAAAGGAAACACAGATATGCTGTTTGCTCTGCGCAGGCTTCTCCACCAAGGAGATAGGGGTCATCACCCAACAGACAAACGCCACCATCTATGTGCGCAAGACCGCCATCCGAAAGAAGCTGGGGATGGCGGAAGGTCAGGATATTGTGGAGTTTGTCAATTCCATTTAGCCCTCATTAAGATTTTTCACAGGCCGATTTAGATTTCTCGTTGTCCTGATTTCTGATTATCAACAAGTTACAACAGCAGTATTAAGACTTTTTATTTGATGGTTTAGTCGTTGTAAGACGCATGCTCACGCTAATTTTGCAACAACGAAAAAGATGAAAACCATCAAATAACAAAGTATATGAAACACGTTTCAAGACCAGCGACAATGCTTTTGCTTGTTGCCATTTCGTCTGTGACACAGGCACAAAGCCAGAACGACACGACTGTAACATTACGCGAAGTCACCGTCAATGCACAAACCATCATCCACAAAGCAGACCGCACGTTGCTCGTGCCGACAAGCGAGGCACGGCGCAATGCCTATGACCCTTATGAGCTGATGTTCCGCATGGCGATACCTCATGTGCAGGTAGAGCCTATGACCAAGAGCCTGACCGTCAACGGAGGAGCCGTCCAAATGCGCATCAATGGAATCAAAGCCACACAGACGGAAGTGACGGCACTGCTTCCCAAGGACATCATACGTATAGAATTGATTGAGAATCCGGGGAAACGATACGGCGACGAAAGCCTCGGAGGCGTGATAGACATCATCGTCCGCAACCGTAAAGCAGGGGGATTGTTCAATGCCCAGACCACCAATTCGCCCATTGTCCCGTTCGGCGAGAACACCCTGACGGCCAAATACAACGTTGGTCATTCACAATGGGGAATCAATTATGCCGTCAACTACCGCGACATCCACCACATCCACACCGATAAAACAGAAGAGTTTTTCCTCGAAACGACACGGATACACCGTGAGCAAAGGGGCATGGACGACCATTACAGCTGGCATGACCATGTCGTAGACTTATCCTACAACTATACAAAACCCAACGGTTATACGTTCAACGCGGTCTTGCGCAATTACTACAAGCGGTCTCCCCACCAGAACGAGACGGGTATTTTCGACCATCAGACGACCGCGCATACCGCATTGGACTTCAGCAACCATTCGCCTTCTCTCGACTTATACTTCCAACATATCTTGCCGCATGGACAGACGCTAACGCTCAATCTGACCGGAACGCTCATCAATTCAACCCGCCATCGTCGGTATACGGAACACAACATGAGCGGCCGGCAGCTGGCCGACATCGCCACCGACGTGGAAGGACGCAAGCAAAGCATGATAGGCGAGGTCATCTATGACAAGTCATTCAAGCCCTTCGTGCTGAGCGTGGGCCTGCGCCATTACCAGATGTACGACCGGAACGAGTACACGGGAGCCAGCCCCGTCACGTCGGCCATGCAGCAATCACGCACGTCGGCCTTTGCCGAGATAAAGGGGAAATGGGGCAATCTGAACTATGTTCTCGGCACCGGTGCCACCCGTTCGTGGTTCAAGGAGAACGGAGAGGGCCACACCTACACGACATTCACGCCCACCCTTCAACTGTCTATGGCACCTCATAGGAACGGTTATCTCAGCTATCGTTTCTCCGCCGACCCGCAACTGCCGGCACTCTCGGCGCTCACCGCCGTAGAACAGGCCATCGACACCCTGCAAATCAGCCGTGGCAATCCCGGCCTGAAGACCTATAGCGTGTACAACAACAACTTCAACTACTCCTATAACGTAGGAAAATTCATAGCCATGCTGGCCGCAAACTACAGTTTTCACCACCATCCCATCATGGAAGAGCTGTCCGTGGAAGGCAACCGACTGATTGTCATGCAGGCCAACCAGCGTTCCTATCAAGTCCTGAACATAGCCCCGACCGTCGTATTGCGTGGTCTTGACCTGTTCGGGCTGAAGAATTTCGCGACTTTAAGCCTTGAATGTGGCCTCAACAGCTATTGGAGCAGGGGCCGGACATACAGCCATACGTACAGAAACGTTTATTACAACGCACAGTTCATGATGCAATACAAACGCTTCGCCTTGATGGGACAATTGCGAAAGAGCAGCGACTATCTGAAAGGAGAGACCGTTTTCAAAGGAGAGAACATAACCGTCCTCATGGCCACATGGAGCCACAAGCGACTTCAGCTGGGTGCCGGAATCCTATTTCCCTTTGTCAACAATTACCACACGGGCCGGCAACGCCTGTCCGCCATCGCACCCTACAACGCTTGGACCTATGCCAAAGAATCCGGCAACCTGTTTCTCATCCGGCTGAACTACCACTTCGAGTTTGGCAAAGCCTATCACGCGAGGGACAAGCGCACCCATAACAGCGACACCGAAGAGGGAATCTTGAACCTATAAGGCCACGCCCACGCGAGCGGCATTGTCAAAGAAAGCATTGAGACTTTGGAGCCACTTTGCAAAAGCCGCCCTTTCAGAACGCAAAAGCTGCCTTTTCAGAACGCAAAAGCTGCCTTTTCATATGAGAAAAGGACAGCTTTCGGTCGGTCAAAGCACAGCGATGAGGAGACAACAGCAGCCTTTTCAGCTTGCAAAAGCAGCGCGTTCACAGGCTGAAAGGGCCGCTTTTACACGCTGAACGCGCTGCTTTTGCTTTCCGAAAAGGCAGCTTTTGCAAGCTGAAAGGGCTGCTTTTGCTTTCCGAGAGGGCAGCTTTTGCACGATGAAAGGTCGGCGATGCGGCGACCAAACGGATTCCATGCCTTCTGACAGGGCCTTCTACGGCCGTCATGCGGCATTTCTTTTTCGTTTTCTTTGTGGTTTGACCTGTTTGTACTACCTTTGTAAATAGGTTGTGGGGGTGTGAGGTTGTGGGATGAATGGTTGGCAACTGCACTTGCAAAGGCTTGCCGACACCGCCACGCAGCCCACCCGCCGCAGCAAAAGACAAGATTATGGACAACAACAAGCAAGCGACACTCGAACTGGGCACCAAGCCCATAGGCCCGTTGTTGAGGCAATATGCCATGCCGGCCATCATCGCCATGACGGCTTCGTCGCTCTACAACATCATCGACCGGGTGTTCATCGGACAGGTGGTAGGCCCCATGGCCATCTCGGGACTGGCCATCACCTTCCCATTCATGAACCTTTCGGGCGCGTTCGGGGCCGCCGTGGGCATTGGGGCCTCGACGGCCATCTCCGTGAAGCTGGGCCAGAAGGACTACGCCACGGCCGAAAACATTCTGGGCAACACCGTGACGCTCAATCTCATCGTAGGTCTTGCGCTGGGATTCACGTGTCTCGTGTTTCTCGATCCCATCCTCCGGTTCTTCGGCGCCAGCGACCAGACGCTGCCATACGCCCGCGACTTCATGCAAATCATCCTTCTGGGCAACGTCTTCACGCACATGTACTTCGGCATGAACGCCGTGTTGCGCGCGGCCAGCAAGCCCCGCCAGGCCATGTACGCCACCATGTTCACCGTGGCGTGCAACATCCTGCTCGACGTGGTGTTCATCTGGTGGTGGCACTGGGGCATTCGCGGCGCCGCCTTCGCCACCATCATCTCGCAGTTTCTGGCCCTCCTGTGGCAGTTGAAGCTGTTCAACAACCAGCAGGAGCTGCTCCATCTGAAGCGCGGAATCTATCGGTTGAAGGCCAATCTGGTGAAAAACATCGTCGGAATCGGTATCTCTCCCTTCCTCATGAACGTGTGCGCCTGCATCATTGTCATCTTCATGAATAACCAATTCGTGAAGTATGGCGGCGACATGGCGGTGGGAGCCTACGGCATCAGCAACGGCATTGCCACGGTATTCATCATGTTTGTGATGGGTATCAACCAGGGAATGCAGCCCATCGCCGGCTACAACTACGGCGCGCAGCACATCGACCGCATGCTGCAAGTGCTGAAACTCAGCATTGTCTACGCCACCGTCATCATGACGATAGGCTGGCTCGTGGCCATGTTCCTGCCCTACTATTTCGCCCGTATGTTCACCGGCGACGCCGAACTCATCGCCCTTGCCATCCCGGCCATCCGCATCAACATGGTCATGTTCCCCGTAATAGGCGCCCAGATGGTCATCACCAACTTCTTCCAATGTATCGGCAAGGTGAAAATAAGCATATTCCTGAGCCTCTCGCGCCAGCTGTTGTTCCTCCTTCCGCTCCTGGCCATCCTGCCGGAGCTCTGGGGTGTCAACGGCGTATGGTACGCCCTACCCGCCTCCGACCTGACGGCGGCCGTCGTGGCGGCCACCATCATGACGATATACATGAGAAAGTTCAACCAAACATACAACCCTTCGCGCCCATGAACAACGAGACACACATCATCAACATCGGCCGACAGATTGGCAGTGGCGGCCTGCTGATAGCCAAGGAGCTGGCCCGGAATCTGGGCTTTGCTTTCTACGACAAGGAGATTCTGAATCTGGCAGCCAAGGAAAGCGGCTTCTGTGAAAGGTTCTTCGAGCAGAACGACGAGCGGAAAGGATTCCTGCGCTCGCTCTTCCACGTGCATGTGCCGCTCTTGGGAGAGAACAATTTCTACCGAAACGACTTCTCCCAGGAGAGTCTTTACCAGTTTCAGAGCGACGCCATACGCAAGACGGCCGAACGGTCAGACTGCGTTTTCGTGGGCAGAACGGCCGATTACATCCTGCGCGACTACCGGAACGTGGTCAACATCTTCATCACCGCCGACCTGAAGGATAGGCTGCGGCGTGTCGGCGAGCGCCTGCGGTTGAGCGAGGAGGCTGCCCGCAAATTCATAGAAGACAAGGAAGAGAGCCGTGCGGCCTACTACAACTACTACACGGGCAAGAAATGGGGGCACGCATCGAGCTACGACCTCTGCGTCAACTCCAGCCTGTTGGGGCTGGAAGGCACGGTGGCAATGGTCGAAGACTTCGTTCGCCGCCGCTTCCAAACACCCCTCGACAAATGAAGAAGATAGGTATCATCAGCGACACGCACGCCTATTGGGATGACAAATACGTCACCTATCTGGACGGTTGCGACGAGATTTGGCACGCGGGCGACATCGGTTCGGCGGAACTGGCCGACCGGTTCGAGGTCATGCGGCCCACGTTCCGCGCCGTCTATGGCAACTGCGACGGCTACGACCTGCGCGCACGCTATCCCGAAGTGCTGCGATTCAAGTGTGAGGACGTGGACGTGATGATGAAACACATCGGCGGCTATCCGGGCAAGTACGACCGCTCCGTCATCAACAGGCTGTTCGCCTCGCCGCCCGACCTGTTCGTTTCGGGGCATTCGCACATCCTCAAGATCATGCCCGACAAGCGGTTGAACCTGCTGCACATCAACCCGGGAGCGGCGGGACTGCAAGGCTGGCACCGGGAGCGCACCCTCGTGAGGCTCACCATCGACGGCAGCAAGTTCGCCGACTGCGAAGTCATCACCCTGGGGAGCCGGAATTAAACTGAATCTTTCACCATTATAAACTTCAAACCCACATTATTATATATGAAGACCTATTTGGTAACGGGTGCCGCCGGTTTCATCGGCGCCAATTTCATCAAGTATCTGTTGCACGGAAAGTATCGGAATGAGGACATCCGGGTGGTTGTTCTCGACGCGCTGACCTACGCCGGCAACTTGGGAACCATCAAGGAGGACATCGACGGCGAGCGTTGCGTCTTCGTGAAAGGCGACATCCGCGACCGGAAGCTGGTCGACAGCCTCTTTGCCAAGCACGACATAGACTATGTTGTCAACTTTGCGGCCGAGAGCCATGTAGACCGCAGCATTGAAGACCCGCAGCTTTTCCTGAGTGTCAACATCCTGGGCACGCAGAATTTGCTCGACGCGGCCCGCCAGGCGTGGGTCACCGGCAAGGACGCACAGGGCTATCCCGTCTGGAAAGCGGGCAAACGCTACCACCAGGTGTCCACTGACGAAGTCTACGGCAGCCTGGGGGCGGAGGGGTTCTTCACCGAACGGACACCGCTGTGCCCGCACAGTCCCTACAGTGCCAGCAAGACGAGCGCCGACCTCTTTGTCATGGCCTATCACGACACCTACCACATGCCCGTCACCATCACCCGTTGCTCCAACAACTACGGGCCTTACCACTTCCCCGAGAAGCTCATTCCGCTCATCATCAACAACATCCTGGAGGGCAAACCGCTGCCCGTCTACGGACAGGGACTCAACGTGCGCGACTGGCTCTACGTGGAAGACCACTGCAAGGCCATAGACCTGGTGGTGCGCGAGGGCCGCGAGGGCGAGGTATATAATGTGGGAGGACACAACGAAATGACCAACATCGACATCGTGAAGCTCACCATCAAGACCGTCCACGACATGATGCAGGCCGACAAGAGCTTGCGACGCGTCCTGAAAAAACAGGTGAAGGACGCCAACGGAGACATCGACATCAGTTGGATCAACGACGACCTCATCACCTATGTGGCCGACCGGCTGGGCCACGACATGCGCTATGCCATCGACCCCACGAAGATAAAGGACGAACTGGGCTGGGCTCCTGAAACGAGGTTTGCCGACGGTATCGTGAAGACCATCAAGTGGAATCTCGACCACCAGGACTGGATCAGAGAGGTGACGAGTGGCGAATATCAGAAATATTACGCCCAGATGTATGGCAACAGATAACGAACAGCAGGACTACAAACAAGGAAAAATGAAGAAAATCATGTTACTGGGCTCGGGGGAACTGGGCAAGGAGTTTACGATAGCCGCCAAACGGGCCGGTCTCTACGTGGTGGCGTGCGACAAATACGACAACGCGCCGGCCATGCAGGTGGCCGACGAGCATGAGATTTTCAGCATGCTCGACGGCGACGCGCTCACGGCTGCGGTCAGGAAGCACCGCCCCGATATCATCGTTCCCGAGATAGAGGCCATCCGTACCGAGCGTTTGTTCGACTTCGAGCTGCAAGGTATCCAGGTGGTTCCTTCGGCACGGGCCGTCAACTACACCATGAATCGCCGCGCCATCCGTGATTTGGCCTCGCGGGAACTGGGCTTGCGCACCGCCAAATACTACTACGCGAAGACCTTCGACGAGTTCAAGACGGCGGCAGACGCCATCGGTTTCCCCTGTGTGGTGAAGCCCCTGATGAGTTCGAGCGGCCACGGACAGAGCTACGTACACAACGACGACGAACTGGAGGCGGCCTTCCACGAGGCCATGGAGGAAGGCCGCGGCGACGTGAAGGAAGTGATTATCGAGGAGTTCATCGACTTTGATTCCGAATTTACGCTGCTCACGGTCACCCAGAAGGATGGCCCGACGCTCTTCTGCCCACCCATCGGCCACATACAGAAGGGCGGCGACTACCGCGAAAGCTGGCAACCGTATCGCATTTCGGACGACGCGTTGAAACAAGCGCAGCACATGGCCGCCGAAGTAACGAAGGCATTGACGGGCTACGGCTTATGGGGTGTGGAGTTCTTCATGACCAAACAGGGGGAAGTCATCTTCTCCGAACTCAGTCCAAGGCCCCACGACACGGGCATGGTGACACTCGGTCACACCACCAACCTGAGCGAGTTCGAACTTCATCTGCGTGCCGCCATGGGCTGGCCCATCCCCGCCATCCACCTGGAGCACTGTGGTTGCAGCGCCGTGGTGCTGGCCAAGGAGGAAGCCGACCATGAACCGGACTACCGACTCACAGAGGCTCTGAAGGAAGACCGCACCCGCGTGCGCGTATTCGGCAAGCCCGTACAGCACGTGGGCCGCCGCATGGGCGTGGTGTTGTGCTACGGCGAGGTGGGCGACGACATCGACCTGCTGCGCGACAAAGCCAAGCGCGTGGCCGAAACCATCATTCCCGATTAATCAAAATCGCATTTTCAACTCATGACAAGCCCATTGGGAGAAATCATCACGTTGCCCCGGATCACCGACCCGCGGGGCAATCTGACGGTGGCGGAGCAGCTGCGACACATTCCTTTTGAAATCAAGAGAGTGTATTGGACCTACGACGTACCTGCGGGAGAGAGCCGAGGAGGTCACGCCCACAGGCATTGCCGCTCGGTGGTGATAGCCGTGAGCGGCAGCTTCGACGTCGTTCTGGACAACGGCAAGGAGCGTCGGACCTACCACATGAACCATCCCTACCAGGCATTGCTCATCAACACAGGGATATGGCGCACGTTGGAAGACTTCTCCAGCGGCGCCGTCTGCCTGTCGCTGGCCTCCGACGAGTTTGAGGAGGAAGACTACATACGGGATTATGAAGCGTTTCTGACTTACCTGAAATGTTCGAAATAAGGAAATATACAGCCGAGTTGCGGGACGACTGGAACCTTTTCGTGGCCCGGTCGAAGAACGGTACGTTCCTCTTCGACCGCAACTACATGGAATACCACCGACAGCGGTTCGCCGACTTCTCTCTTCTCTTCTACCTCAAGGGCCGCCCTTGCGCGCTCCTGCCCGCCAATCGGGAAGGCAACACCTTGCTGTCACACGCGGGATTGACCTACGGCGGACTCGTCATGGACGCCCAGGCCACGGCCGCCAACACCGTCAGGCTCTTTGAAGAACTGAACGCCTGGCTGCGGGCGCAAGGTTTTGAGAAGGTGGTCTACAAGTGCATACCCTGGATTTATCACCGAATGGCGGCCGAAGAAGACCTCTATGCCATCTTCAGAACCTGTCGGGCACGCCTCGCCGCCCGCGACTTCGGCTCGGTCATCACCCATGGAAGTGAACAGCGGTGGCAGCGCATACGCCGCAGAGCGGTCGGTCGGGCCGATGAACAGGGCGTTGTCGTGCGGCAAACGAACGACTTCGCGGGCTTTTGGGACATTCTGACGGAGAATCTCCGCGGCAAGTATGGCGTGCTGCCGGTGCATGATTTGGCCGAAATCAACCTGCTCCACAGCCGATTCCCCGACCATATCAAACTCTATACGGCCACGGCCGACGACAAATTGCTGGGCGGCGTGGTGCTCTATCTCACACCGCAGGTGGCACACGCGCAGTACAGTTCGGCCAACGAAAAGGGCAAACAATGGGGTGCCATCGACAAAATATACAGTCAAATCATCCCCGAGCAACTTGCCGAATGCCGCTATTTCGACTTCGGTCGCTCCACGGAGAACCGGGGATTGTACTTGAACGAGAAGCTCATCTTCCAGAAAGAAGGCTACGGCGCACGTGGTTTATGCTGGGATTGGTACGAATGGAACTTATGAAAATAGACTATCTTGCACTGAAGAAAATCACCGAACTGCACCTGGAAGAGATTCAGGAAGCAGCCAATCGGGTCATCGCCGGCGGACGGTATCTGCAAGGTGAGGCCACAAAAGCCTTCGAGACGGCCTATGCCGGCTACATCGGCACCCGCCATTGCATCGGTTGCGGCAACGGACTCGACGCGTTGACGCTCATCTTCCGGGCCTACAAGGAGATGGGACGGCTGAAGGAAGGCGACGAAGTGATTGTGCCGGCCAACACCTACATAGCTTCCATCCTCGCCATCACCGAGAACGGGCTGAAGCCCGTGCTGGTGGAACCGTATTATTCCTCACTCCAACTGGACGACTATCTCATGAATCGGGCCGTCACAAGCAAGACCCGGGCCGTCCTGCTGGTGCATCTCTACGGACGATGTGCCATGAACAAAGCCATCGCCGAGGCCTGCCGGCGCCATCATCTGCTGCTGATTGAAGACAACGCGCAGGCCGCCGGCTGCACCTACGACCAACGGAAGACCGGTCATCTGGGCCATGCGGCCGGCCACAGCTTCTATCCGACGAAGAACTTGGGGGCCTTGGGCGACGCGGGAGCCGTGACCACGGACGACGACGAGTTGGGCGCAACAGTCCGCTCGCTGGGCAATTACGGTTCGGAACGCAAACATTTCCATGCGCGCAAGGGCCGCAACAGCCGCATCGACGAGCTTCAAGCCGCCGTGCTGGGCGTGAAATTGAAATATCTTGACCAAGAGAACCAACGCCGAAAAGCCATTGCCGACTACATCGTCGCCAACCTCAACAATCCCGCCATCTCACTTTCATTCGACCCGATAGCCGACAATGTGCATCACATCTTCCCCGTCTTCTGCGACCGCCGCGACGCCCTGCAACAGCACTTGCACGACAACGGCGTCGGAACGGCCCTCCACTACCCCGTCGCGCCCCATCGCCAACGCTGCTACAAAGGCTGGAACAAGCTGCCCTTCCCCATCACCGAGAAACTGGCACGCACCGAACTCAGCATTCCCTGCAACCCGACGCTGACCGACAATGAGGTGGAATACATCGTCGAAGCCCTCAACCGCTTTTAGATAAACAGCTTATATTTCATTGAAAACAGAAAAAAGAACCTGTAGGCACCCCTATGACGATTAGGAAGCGGATACATGGAAACATTACCAGCTATCGATGAGTTCTCGCCCTCAAATATAATACGATAAAGCTACGCCAAAATATATGATGCTTAATATCCTCCATGAGAGAGATTTTAAAACGCTATTTGTTGAGAAATATAAGCAGCTTTATTATTTCGCATTCGATTATCTAAAGGATGGGGACGAATGCAGAGATATTGTAAGCGAAGTGTTTGCTGCAGTATGGAACAGGCACTCGAAAATAGATAGGAAGAAGATTGATTCTTATTTATATTCGAGCGTGAGAAACAAGTGTATTGACCATCTGAGACAAAAGGACCATATCCGTAAAATGTCAAAGGAATATCCTTTGCTCTTCTGTGAAATAGATGACGAAGACTGGCAAGAGAAAGAACAGCGGATTCAACTCATACAGACAGAAATTAAGAAAATGTCAAGTCGAACGCGCTACGTATTGTATGAAAAATATTTTAACGACCGGTCATACAAAGAAATAGCCGCTCTTCTGGGAATCTCTGTAGATGGTGTGAGTAAAATACTGACAAGGGCTTTCGCACGATTGAGAAAAGTATGCAATGCTAAAAACACTAAAAAATAATACCTGAAAACCAAAAAGTCTGTTATATATAAAGGAATAAAGATATGGTAGAGCCTACTGAAGATATGGATAAGACGGAGCGTACTGAACAAATAGGTCAGGAAATACTGGAGCTTCGAAGTGCAGTGCTACGTGAATACGCGCCAATGCCTGATGTTGCATCTGAGTGGGAACGCCTTTGTCAGGATATAGAAATTGATACGGGTGCAAACCAGAAGATGTTTCGGAATACGATCGTGTGGCGCTCTCTTTTGGGAATAGCAGCCTCTGCGGCAGTCTTGCTGGCATTTTTCTTTCTGACACATGCACCCAAACAAACAACTCCGGTCGTATTTAGCGCAACTCCGACGGCAAAGGATGTGATATTGGATGTAGGTAATGGCGATAAAAGAATCATCAAGAATCCTGTCGTGTCGTTCCGGCAATCCGCAACCGAGAGCTCTGCCCAAATGTTGACATTGATTACCCCACGAGGGAAAGATAGCCAAGCTATTCTTCCGGATGGAACGAAAGTGTGGATGAACGCAGACAGTAAGCTCATTTTTCCAAAGACATTCCCGAAAAACAAACGAATCGTGACATTACAAGGTGAAGCCTATTTTGAAATCGCTAAAGAACGCCGACGCCAGTTTGAAGTGAGAACCAACTTTTTTACGACAATCGTACATGGTACAACGTTCAATCTGCGTGCTTACTCTGCTGAAAATGCGAACTTAGTACTGATTGACGGGAGTGTAACAATAGATGTCGGGAAAGAGTCTCGAACTATCAAACCTGGTGAAATGGCACGCTGGAAGCGCAATGGAAGTTTAACAGTAACAGAAGTTGACACTTATTCATACATCCAAAGATGCAATGGCTTCTTTTATTTCGACAACCAGTCTCTATTTGAGATTATGCAAGAATTAGGTAGATGGTACAATGTCAATATCATGTTTGATGACCCAGAGGAAATGAAAATACGCCTGCACTTTGTTGCAAAACGGAAAGACAGTTTGAAAGAAGTTATTAAAAATATGAATGAGTTGGGGGTGGTACATATCGAACAGGAACATGGAACTGTAGTCATCAGATAGAGAAATAATCGAAAATACTGATTTTATTCTTTATATTGTACCTGTTTTCTTTTTTCTCAGTATTACTTATATAATATGTTCCCGATGGAACTGCCTTTTACAAATATCAACCATGCAAAATGTATAAGTTATGAGAAAGACCCAATTCCTCATGGTTATCTTGAGTTTACTCCTATCTCTAGTAGCCATGAAAACAAATGCACAAGGAAAGAAAATCTCACTGACACTTAACAAAATTCCCCTTCCTGCGGCTTTACGCCAGGTTGAAGTGCAATCGGAGTACTACAAGATTAATTATTCCTATGATGAAGTGAGTAAGTATATTATTACGACAACTATCAAAGGAACAACTGCTCCTGATGCCGTCAAGGCTATTCTCAATGGACTGCCTTTCATTTTTTCTGTGAACAACGAATTTATCCAGATTCGTAAGACCAATCAAACGCCTTCATCCAAACAGCTCAACACCGTCAGCGGAAAAGTTCTTGACGCCGACGGAGAACCGCTCGTCGGCGTCACAGTGATGGTTGTAGGCTCCTCGAACGCCACTGTTACCGATGCTAATGGCAATTACATGCTGTCAGGAGTGGCACCTGACCAAACGTTATCGTTCTCGTATATCGGAAAGAAAACGCTTGAACGCAAAGCGCCCTCATCAAAGAATATCATTATTCTTCATGATGAATTAAACACGTTTAGTGACGTTATCGTAACCGGTTATCAGACAATTTCACGCGAGCGGGCTACAGGTGCCTTTGGGACAATGACTTCCCAGCAACTAGACTCAAAACTTAACGCCAATTTAAAGAATATCATAGAGGGACAAATAGCAGGTGTGGTGCTTGACAAAAACGGTAATATTTCAATTCGAGGCATTTCCACCCTTATTGCCGAATCCAATCCGCTGATTGTTGTCGACGGCTATCCGACCGAACTTTTGTTAAACGATCTCAACCCTGATAATATTGAGAACATCACCGTGCTAAAAGATGGTGTTGCGGCTTCCATCTATGGTTCGCGCGCTGCCAACGGTGTTATTGTTGTCACAACCAAATTGGACAAGCGCGGGAAGGCTATGCTCAACTACAAAGGATCATTCCGCTTTGAGACCAAACCCAATCTAGACTATCTACAGCAGGTGTCTACTTCTGATTTCATAGACGCCGAATTGGCACTTTATGACCTTTTACCAACGAGTACGACATATTCTCTCGCGAACAAATCGGTTTACCAGAGTCCAGTCATCAAAATGCTCACGATGCGGAGAGCAGGACTGATGAATGATGAAGAGTTCAACAGACAAATCAACGAACTGCGCCAGATCAATGGACTGAAGGATGTTGAAAAAAATATGTTCCGTACTGCTTTTACACAGACACATAATCTCCGACTCAGTGGTGGAAATGAAATAAACCGCTATAATCTGGCTTTGAATTACATGAACAACCGTTCTTCATTTATCAATACACATGACAATCGGATACTGATTAATCTTAAGAATGAGTGGAATCCATACAAATTCCTAAAAATCGGATTTACTACAGGTATCAATTATTCACGTTCTCGGTCACCGATAGCAAACTGGGATCTTGTTACCGGAATGACCCAATTCTTCCGCCCTTATGAGAGAGTGGTAGACGAGAACGGCAATTTGACCAAACTCCACTCTACGAGCTATGCTGTAGATGAACTGTACAAGAAATATAGCGGATTAAAGAATACCGATTACAACCCCATTCAGGAAGCCTACGACAGTTACAATACAACCCAAAAATTTACTATGCAGTTCAGTAGTTTTCTGAAGTTTAACATTGCAAGCGGACTTTCGGCTGAAGTCGGAGGAAACTGGTCTCGCTGCAATATTATCGAAAAGAGCATCTATGAAGAGGACTGCTACATGATGCGGTTATCCTATAACAACAGTACATCCATTAATACGCCATCCCATCATTATGTGCCCAATGGTGACATGATTAATGAAACGCGCTATACGAATGAGAACTGGACACTTCGCACACAAATCAACTATACACACGATTTTGGCAAACATCATGTCAATGCGCTGGCCGGCAATGAAATCAGAAGAATCACCAGTGACAATAACCAGTACGAAACGCGACTGGGATACAATCAAATAGCCGGTACGTATACACCTATCAATATTAAAGATTTCAAGGGCAACAGTTACACGCAGGATATGATTTATCCCGTGATACCAATAGCTTATTATGTGAATTATGGTTCTTATGGGTATGCAGACCGTCGTTTCGTATCCTGGTATTTCAATGGTTCGTACGAATATGATAACCGTTATCTGGTCAGTGGAAGTGTCCGTGAAGACCTTACTAACTTTTTCGGGACTGACCCCAAATATCGGCATAAACCTATTTGGTCTGTCGGAGGCACATGGAAGATTAAGAACGAGGCTTTCTTTAATATCCCTTGGATTAACAGAATGAATCTCCGCGCTTCTTATGGAATCAATGGAAACATTTCATTAACAGAAGGCCCAGACTTGATTTTATCTACAGGAAACTATAGCAGTGATACAGAAGGTATATCATATGGTATTGCGTCGTTTCCTAACAATCAGCTCCGGTGGGAGAAAACGGCAACGACGAATGTAGGATTCGACTTGGATTTACTTGATAATCGATTAGGAATTACTTTCGACTATTATCTGAAAAAAAGTACGGACTTGCTAGCTAACGATGCAACCGACCCTACTACCGGCGCTTTGAAGATGAACAAGAACGTCGGTGCCATTGATAATAACGGTTACGAACTATCCATCCACGGAACACCCATCAGTAATAAATACTTGAAATGGAATGTGGTTTACAATATCTCATTTAATCACAGCAAAGTAAAAAAATATAATGTCTCCCGACTTTATCCTACTGCTTGGGCCTGGACGAATCCTATTCATGCCGAGGGATATCCCATGTACAGCCTGTTCGGGTATCAGTTTGCCGGATTGAACAATAAGGGAGAATCAATGGTTTACGCACCAGACGGATCCAAAAAATTGGCTTCAGCGGTGACTGTTGATGATATCCATTACCTCGGAACGACGGTTCCAAAGGCAGAGATGTCTCTTACAAATAACTTTGCATATCGCAATTTCAACCTTTCTTTCATGTTCATTGGCAAGTTTGGACACAAATATCGCAAAGACGTATTTCATGGCGCAAACTATCTGAATAGACATTTCCCAGAGAGATGGCAAAAACCGGGAGATGAGAATCATACTATCTATCCGGTACTGAAGAGCTGGAGCATGGATACTTTTTATTTCCCGTTCTGTGATGTGAATATTGGGAATGCAAGTTATGTGAAGCTTAGAGACATCACATTGACATATAACTTTCCTTCTGATCTTATTTACCACATAGGAATATCAGATGCGCGCATATATCTGCAGGCACGCAATCTGTTTAGAATTACTGCTTCTGATTGCGACATCGATCCTGAAACCTATGAAAACAATATGACCGGTAGAATGGGAGCTTCTTCCAATGCCGGCTATACGGTGCTTCCGATGAATCCAGAGTTTTATATTGGTCTTTCCTTTAGTTTCTAAAATCTTACTGATATGAAAAGAATATGCAATTTAATCATTGTAGCATTAAGTGGGATTCTCATGTCCGCTTGTAGCGACTATTTAGATGTCAAACCTGTAGGTAAGATGATACCGACAGAGATATCACAATTTGAGAATCTGCTGAACAATGAACTCACCCTACAATATTTCATGTATGACAATAATAATGGTTGTTTTTATGCGGCTATGGGTGACAATCTCGAAATCAGCGAAAATCAGCTTAATTACCAGTACACAGCCACATTCCCTAATTTAGACATCCTTGCCGCATATATCTTTTATTCGCCAATTATGCGTCTGACGGTGACTCCTTTCACATGGACCTATAGCTATCGAGCTATCGGATATTTCAATAATGTCATAGATGGAATTTCCAAGATTGACAAAGAGTCGGAATATGCCAGAGGTGTTATCGCCGAGGCTAAAGCTGGCAGAGCATGGCTGTACATGAATCTTGCTCTCACTTATGGTCCCATGTATGATCCAAATGGAACGAATGCCACGAAAGTGATACCATGTCGGACCTCAGGCGATCCAACCACTCCTAATGGAGATTTATCGACAACCGAAGAAATCTTTAAACAAGTGAAAGAGGATTTGGATTACGCATGTGAGAATTGTCCGTTAAATGTCGGCAATCCAAGCCGCATCAATCGAACATGTGCCTATGGTTTACGTGCCGAATACTACATGTACATGAGAGATTGGCAAAATATGCAAGCTGACTGTCAAAAAGCTTGGGAACTAGCCTTAAATGATCGGAAAAACGTGGAGAACATGTTATATAACTTCCATGATTTTCATTATGAGGCGACAACACCCGTCAGCGTAGACCCTGGCGTGTCGCCAGAGACTGCAATGAGTTTTCGGGGACCTGACAACGACTTTGCCAAGACACGCAATAAGGAAAATCTGCTTTTCAGATATGCTCCTTACAGCTATTCTTCGAGCAGATTTTATCCTTCGGCTGATTGGCAAGCATTATTCGACAAAGCCCACGACTTAAGATGGAAATTGTTTGCCCTCAACTATCCTGGCTATTCAACAACTGTCGGAACCGTAAAGCATGATGATGGTGTTCGGCTTGTCTATTTTCGTGACAAGAACCTCAATACAACCGAAGCCCTCACTTATCCATTACTTATTTTGATGAAAGCTGAAGCTGAAGCACGCAACGGAAACCTTAAAACAGCTCTTGCCGATTTGAATTTGTTGCGTAAATATAGATATGACTTTGGAACAGGGGGGATAAGCGATTTACCAAATGGAGCTGCACTTAATCAAGACCAGTTGCTTTATGAAATCCTTGCAGAGCGTCGTCGCGAACAACCAATGGCCACATTCCAGCGCACATTAGACCTCAAGCGCTATGCCTTTGATAACGGTAAACCTTGGAGCAAAGCGACCATCGTGCATCGATGTGGCACCAAAACCTATAGCAAACCTATCTCGGATCCGTATTTTCAATCACTCCCTATTGACAATGCTATCTTGAAATACAATCCGCAATGGGGCATTTCTGAGAATACGGAAATATTTGATCCGATATCGGCAAAATAAAAAACAAAAGATGATAAATAATAATTATATTTTATGGAAACGATAAAAATAAAGATGGCTTGGCTATTGACAGCTTTCATGTGGTTAAGCACAATTTCAATCAATGCAAAAACATCAGACATCCGTATCAAAATCGCGCTATCCGACATCACAGATACAATCATGGTCTATCCCATGAACAATATCGACAAGCGATGGGGAGTACCTCTCAAAACACTACCCGTCAAGGGGGTGGCTATTATAAATATGCCGCTAAGTGAAGTGACAAATCTCTTCATCTATGGGAACCGCAAGTCCGAAGATGCCCAAACCAGCACTATGCCATTGAATATTCGTGTTGTCGGAATGCCGGGAGAAGAACTTGAAATCAGTGGAATATCCACAGATTATCGCATATCGGGCTCTTCGTTTTACAAGATATATGGAGAGGCTGTCGCCCAAACTCTTTTCCGGAAGGACTATCAACAGATGGTCAAAAATTATCAAACGATGCATAAGCAAGGTGTCAGTCAAGATTCCCTTAAGTCGTATGTTGAGGTTACACAAAAAGCTATGACACAAAAGAAGAATACAGCTATCATGAACTATATCCGGACACATCCGACCAGCGAGGCTGCAATCCTTCTTCTAAACGAACTTGATATTGAAACTTTCTTTAAAATCGACCCACTAATCGCTCAAACTGTAAAAGAAGGCCGCTTGAAAGGGATTTATATGTCAGTCAAAGAATCGTATGAAAAGAGAAAACAAAAAGAGGAAGTTGCCAAAAGACTCACCAAAGGCGTACCTGCCCCAGATTTTACTCTTGACGATCTCAATGGGCAACCTTTCTCTCTTAACTCCTTAAGGGGCAAATATGTCATTCTTGACTTTTGGGGAAGCTGGTGCGGATGGTGTATCAAGGGATTTCCCGACATGAAGACGTGCTACAACAAGCATAAAGATAAGATGGAAATTGTTGGTATCGACTGCCATGATACCGAAAAACAATGGAAAGAAGCTGTCAGCAAACACGCCCTGCCTTGGCTGCAAGTCCGCAATACGGATCAGACAGCAGTGGATGTCAAATACGCCATATCAGGCTATCCCACCAAAGTAATCATCGATTCGGAGGGAAAAATCGACCGTATCATCGTTGGTGAAGATCCAAAGTTTTACGAGTATATAGACCAACTGATGTCACACTGACCGATATTTGAAAAATCACTTAAAAGTAAAACCCCAAAAGCTTTTGTCTAACTTTTGGGGTTTACTTTGTTTCTCCAAGAAATTCTGCCTGAGCCACGGCTTAAACCATTCTCTTTTCAGTATTTAATTTCTTGCAATCTCTTGTTCAGAGTACTAAATAATGTGGAGCTGGTGGGATTCGAACCCACGTCCGCACAAGGAAACCATATGCTTTCTACATGCTTATTCCGGCCTTCATTGTCGAGCTTCAGCAAGACCCAGACCACCAACTGAAGCCTTATCCTCTAAACTTTCACGAGAGCAGCGAGGCATACTCACGCTATTTCCGATTTACCTGCACCGCTGAATCCTCAGATTCGGAACAACATCCTTGGAGCGATGTCTCGTCGCATCACCTGGTGACGCGATAAAGCCAGTAATCTACTATGCTTCGATTAGGCAGCGAGAGCGTAATTGTTTTCGCCAATTAATCTTTTGTTCACTTCGTTTAAGGAGATAGCCAACGAGGCTCCGCATGCTTACATACCATTTCATCTCGCCGTCAAATCCATGTCAACCCCAAGTGAAGATGGCCGCAGGCCGTCATGCCGACGCCTGCCTTCCCGTCATCCCCAAGCAGAGATGACGCCGCAAATGTACGGTTTCTTTTTGTCTTGCCCAAACATTTTCGCCATTATTTGTCCGTTCGCTTCCAAAAGTTGGCCAATGGCGTTGCAAAAGCACAGCTTCCAGCTTGCAAAAGCAGCCCTTTGAGCCGGTGACCGCTATGCTTTTACAAGGCAAAAGGGCAGCGACGGCAAGCCACCATGGGCATTTGTCGGTGAGACAATGGGCCTAAAGCACCATTTGAGCTTTCATTTGGTGCTTTTTCTTTTATTCCCTTGCAAATCTCAATACGAAGAACTATATTTGCAGTATCAACAGGTAGAATGATATATGATTAGCTTCAAGGAAAAAACAAGAGACGAACTCATTGCTGGTTTCAGGCGTGCAATAGAGCGAAAGAAAAGATTTGAGGAACAAGCTCAAAGGGAGTTTGCCGATATGCGTAAGCGTGGAGCGGAACTGAAAAGCGCATTATGAATCCCCTTGATATTTCCGCAATCAATCTCAATGCGCCATATTCTGTTTGGAATGTGGCTGATTATTATTATTTTCGCACGAAGTATGGAGCCATTTACAAGATTGGTTTCATGGATGACGACACCATTTGGGAGACAGACGCTTACCAATTGATTATCGCAAATGAGAATCACACCCCTTCTCCCAATGATTCCAAGTTGCGAGAAACCATTTTCTGCATTATAGAAGATTTCTTCAAGGCAAATCCGGAGATACTTCTGTATTTATGTGAAACAGGAGATGGGAAACAAGCGTCACGCAATAGGCTGTTTGTCAGGTGGTTTAGAGAATACGCCAACAGACATCTTTACTATTTTGACACAGTGCAAATGGAAGCAGACGGTATCGAAAACTTTGCGGCCATTATCGTACAGCTGACAAATCCCAAGCTTCATGAGATTGTGGAAGTGTTCAACCAAGTGGTGAACACCCTCAAAGACAAACCAGAATAGGGCTATAGATAGAATGCTTCTGACCTTTTCTGCTATTTATAAAAGTAGCCTTCCCGAATGAACAAGCTGTTGCTTTCTTTTGTTTTCAGCCTTTCCGTCCTCATGGTTTCGGCCCAAGGAGAGCATTCCCACCTGTCGGCATTCCCCGGCGGCAAGTGCTTTCTGTACAGAGTCGTGCTGCGCGACAAGGCCGAAACAGGCTTTTCGACAGACCATCCCGAGGCCTTTCTGTCGCCGCGCGCGCTGGAACGGCGTCGGCGCCAACGCATCGCCGTCGACTCCACCGACCTCCCCGTTTCCCAAAAGTATATCGACGCCGTGGCCACCAAGGGCGTTTCGGTGGTCGGAAAGAGCAAATGGAACAACTCGTTGCTCGTCAGATGCGACAGACCGGCACTGATGGCGCGGGTGGAGAAGCTGCCGTTCGTCACCGAGGTGAAGCTCGTCTTCTCCTCGCCCAAGCAGTATGAATCGTCCGTCAGAGCCTCTTTCCGCAAGGAATTTCAGGCTTGGGACACCCTTCAACACCATCCTTACGGCATTACGCGCGACCAGATAGGCAGCTTGAACGGCATTCGGCTGCACGACGCGGGCTATCGTGGCCGGGGCATGGTTATCGCCGTGCTCGACGCCGGCTTCATGAATGTGGACAGGATACCGGCCTTCCACGGGCTGAAGCTCGTCGGACTGCACGACTTCGTGGTGCCCCGGTCGACCAACATCTTTCAGGAGATGGAGCACGGCACCAAGGTGCTGTCGGTGATGGCCGTCGACCAGCCCGACGTTTACGTGGGATCGGCCCCCCAGGCCTCCTACATGCTGCTGCGCTGTGAGGCCCAGCAGACCGAAAGTCTGTCGGAAGAAGACTTCTGGAGCGAAGCGGTTGAGTTTGCCGACTCGGCCGGTGTGGACGTCATCAATTCGTCATTGGGCTATCATGCCTATGACGACGCGGCGACAAGTTACCGCTATGCCGACCTCACGGGGCACAAGGCACTCATCTCCCGCATGGCTTCGCTGCTGGCCGGCAAAGGAATCGTGCTGGTGAACAGTGCCGGCAACGACGGCATGGGTACCTGGAAGAAGATCAACGTGCCTGCCGATGCCGACGACATACTGACCGTTGGGGCCGTCAGTCCCAACGGATTGAACGCAGCTTTCAGTTCGGTGGGCCCCACGGCCGACGGCCGCGTGAAGCCCGACGTGGTGGCCTATGGCAGTCCCACAGCCATCGTTTCGGGACGGGGAACCATCGTCAACGATATAGGAACGTCGTTTTCGGCCCCGCTCATCGCGGGACTGGCAGCCTGTCTGTGGCAGGCATTACCCGAAAAGACGGCCCGCGAAATCATCGAACTGGTGCGGCGGAGCGGCAACAACGCGGCCCATCCCGACAATGTGTTCGGTTATGGCCTGCCAGACTTCTGGAAGGCTTATTCATTGGGCAAGAAACAAAACAACTGACATGAAGCAAAGTCTGACGCTCTATGAGCTGAACAGCCTGGTGAGACAGTCGATTGCGCTGACCATGCCCGACGCGTATTGGGTGGAAGCCGAACTGTCGGAGCTGCGCGAGGTGCGCGGCCACTGCTATATGGAACTCGTCGAGAAGGACGAATACGGCAACACGCCCGTCGCCAAGGCCTCGGCCAAGTGTTGGAAGAACACGTGGATGTTCGTGAGGCAGCACTTCGAGCGCGTCACCGGCCGGCCGATGCGGCCCGGGATGAAGGTGTTGCTGAAGGTGACGGCCGATTTTCACGAGGCTTACGGCTTCTCGTGGATCGTGAACGACATCAACCCCGAGTTCACCATGGGCGACATGGCCCGCCGCCGGCAGGAAATCATCCGCCAACTCAAAGCCGAAGGCGTGTTCGAGTTACAGAAAGAACTCTCGTTGCCGATGTTTGCGCAGCGCGTGGCCGTCATTTCGAGTGCCAACGCGGCCGGTTATGGCGACTTCTGCCACCAGCTGTCCGCCAACGAAGACGGCTTGTGGTTCGCTCCTTCCTTGTTTCCTGCCACGATGCAGGGCGAGGCCGTCAGTGCCAGCGTCATCCGCGCGCTGAATGAAATCAACCTCCGTGCGGACGAGTTCGACGTCGTGGTCATCATCCGGGGGGGCGGCGCGACGAGCGATTTGAGTGGTTTCGATACGCTGGAACTGGCCGAGAACGTGGCCAACTTCCCACTTCCTGTCATCACGGGCATAGGGCATGAGCGCGACCAGAGCGTTCTCGACCTGGTGGCGTTCCGCAGCGTGAAGACGCCGACGGCCGCCGCGGCCTTGCTCGTCGACCATCTGTCGGCTGTCTATGGGCGGGTGACGGAGGCACAGGAGCGACTTGTCGCGGCCGTCGACCGCCGCATGGAGGTGGAGCGCTTGCGACTGCAGCGGCTGGGAGAGAAGTTGCCCATCGTCTTCTCACTGTTTCGGGAACGCCAGGAAGCCAAGTTGCACAGGCTGTTCCAGGCCATGACCACGGCCGTGGGCACCCGATTGGCACAGGACGGACACCGGCTTGAACTGCTGGAGAGGCGGTTGCGCCCGGCTGCGGCGCGTCGGTTGGAGCGTGAGGAATATCGGCTGCGGCTGCTGCAACAGCGGGCCGTGGCCCTCGACCCCGCCCTTTTGCTCAAGCGCGGCTACAGCATTACGACCTGCAAGGGCAGCGTGGTGAGAGACGCCGGGCAGCTGAGCAAGGGCGACGAAATCGTGACGAGACTGGAAAAAGGTAGTGTGAAATCAATCATCAAATAAGGAATATGGCAAAGGAAGAAATCAAATACGAAGACGCCGTGAGGGAGTTGGAGCGCATTGTGGAGCAAATGGAGAACAACGAGCTTGACATCGACGTCATGGGCGACCGGCTCAAGAAGGCGCAGAAGCTGCTCAAGCTGTGTCGGGACAGGCTGACCAAGGCCGACCAGGAGGTCAAGAAGATTCTCGACGGCAACCGGACGTGAGCCGAAAGCACGGCGGAAGCCCTGCATTGAAACGAATTAGCTGTGCAAAAGGTTGCGAATGACCTTTATTATTCGTACTTTTGCGTGGAGTAAACGTAGAACTAATAAACTGTAGTGTTATGAAAAATCTGGATTGGGCTAGTCTGTCATTCGGTTATATGTCGACCGATTACAATGTTCGCTGCTATTACAAGGACGGCAAGTGGGGCGAAATCGAAGTATGTTCCGACGAGTATCTGAAGTTGCACATGGCCGCGACCTGTCTGCATTACGGCCAGGAGGCTTTCGAAGGGCTGAAAGCATATCGCTGTCCCGACGGCAAGGTGCGCATATTCCGTGTCGATGAGAACGCGGCCCGCCTGCAAAGCACCTGCCGCGGTATCGTCATGCCCGAGGTGCCGACCGACCTTTTCACCGAAATGGTCAAGAAAGTGGTGCGGCTCAACCAAGAGTATGTGCCCACTTACGAGAGCGGCGCCACGCTCTATATACGCCCGCTGCTCATCGGAACGAGCGCGCAAGTGGGTGTTCATCCCGCCAAGGAATATTGCTTCCTCATCTTCGTCACGCCCGTAGGCCCCTATTTCAAGGGTGGTTTTGCCTGCAACAAGTACGCCATCATCCGCGATTACGACCGTGCCGCACCGCTTGGAACCGGCACTTACAAGGTGGGTGGCAACTACGCGGCCTCCATGAAGCCCCACACCGTTGTGGCCGAGAAGGGCTACAGCAGTGAGTTCTACCTGGACTCGAAGGAAAAGAAGTACGTGGATGAGTGCGGAGCAGCCAACTTCTTCGGTATCAAGAACAATACATACGTGACCCCGAAGAGCACTTCCATCCTGCCTTCCATCACCAACAAGAGCCTGATGCAGATAGCGGAAGACCTCGGACTGAAGGTGGAACGCCGTCCGATACCCGAAGAGGAGCTTGGAACATTCGAGGAAGCGGGGGCCTGCGGCACGGCTGCCGTCATCTCGCCCATCTCCCAGCTGGACGACCTCGACACGGGAAAGGTGTATCATTTCGGCGAAAAGCCCGGCCCGTGGTCGACCAAACTCTACGAGACGCTGCGTGGAATACAGTATGGCACCATCGAAGACAAGCACGGCTGGACTACCGTCGTGATAGAATAGACTTGTAATCAACATCCATTTACAGCCCGTCGGTAAGCTATCGGCGGGCTTTATTTGTGCCTTTCCAATTTTATCGCTACCTTTGTAGCCTAAAATCAAAGCGTTATATGGGAAAAGGAAAGCTGGCAAAGTTTGCCGAAATGGAGACTTTCGAGAATGTGTTTCAATATCCGTTCTCCGTCATCGACAACGTTCCGTTCGACATGAAGGGGCACTGGCACGAGCAATATTTCGGGAACAACCATCCCATCGTGCTGGAACTGGGGTGCGGCAAGGGCGAATATACGGTGGAACTGGCCAGACTCTATCCCGAGATGAACTTCATCGGCGTGGACATCAAGGGCGCCCGCATGTGGACGGGGGCCAAGAAGGCGCTGGAGGAAGGACAGCAGAACGTGGCTTTCCTGCGCACGAGCATTGAGATCATAGACCGCTTCTTCGACACCGACGAGGTGCAGGAACTGTGGCTCACCTTCTCCGATCCGCAGATGAAGAACGCCCACAAGCGGCTCACGTCCACCTTTTTCATGAACCGTTATCGCAAGTTCTTGGTGGACGGCGGCATTGTCCACGTGAAGACGGACTCCAACTTCCTCTTCACCTACACGCGGTTGATGACCGACTTGAACCGTCTGCCGGTGCTCTTCCGCACGGAAGACCTTTACCACACCGAGGGAATTGACGCCGAAACGCGCAAGATACTGTCCATCCAGACCTATTATGAGCGCATGTGGATAGAGCGGGGACTGAACATCAAGTATCAAAAGTTCCGCCTGCCGCGCGCCGGTGAGTTGCAGGAACCCGACGTGGAGATTCCGGTTGACGACTACCGCAGCTATCATCGGCCCAAGCGAAGCAGCCGGGACACGGCGAAGTAGCCGCCGGTGACTGGGGCTTGATTTGGAAAATGCCCTTTGAGACATCTATATACATTATTTATAATCATCAGAAAATATGAAGACATTATATCCAAAACTGATAACCGACGCCTTGGCGACGGTGGTCTATCCCGGAACGAAGAAGAATCTGATCGAGAGCGACATGCTGGCCGACACGCCGAGCATTGACGGCATGAAGGTGAGGATTGTCTTGCTGTTTCCGCGCGAGACCGACCCGTTCCTCAAGTCGACCGTCAAGGCGGCCGAAGCGGCCATCCACTATCATGTGGACAAGGACATAGAGGTGGAGATAGAACTGGAATACAAGTCGAAGCCGCGCCCGGAAGTGGGTAAACTGCTGCCCGACGTGAAGAACATCATTGCGGTGAGTTCGGGCAAGGGGGGCGTCGGCAAGAGTACGGTGTCGGCCAACCTGGCCATTGCGCTGGCGAAGTTGGGCTACAAAGTGGGCCTGCTCGACACGGACATCTTCGGCCCGTCCATGCCGAAGATGTTCGGTGTGGAGGACGAGCGGCCCTACGGCATAGAGAAAGACGGCCGACAACTCATCGAGCCGATAGAGAAATATGGCGTGAAGCTGCTGAGTATCGGTTTCTTCGTCAATCCCGACACGGCGACTTTGTGGCGTGGTGGCATGGCAACGTCGGCCCTGAAGCAGCTGATAGCCGACGCCGACTGGGGCGAACTGGACTATTTCATCCTCGACACGCCGCCGGGAACGAGCGACATCCACCTTACGTTGTTGCAGACGCTGGCCATCACGGGTGCCGTCATCGTGAGCACGCCGCAGAAGGTGGCCTTGGCCGACGCCCGCAAGGGTATCGACATGTATCAGAATGACAAGGTGGACGTGCCCATCCTGGGGTTGGTAGAGAACATGGCCTACTTTACGCCGGCCGAATTGCCCGAAAACAAGTATTATATCTTTGGTCGAGACGGAGGTAAAAAACTGGCAGAAGAGCTGAATGTGCCGCTGTTGGCGCAGATTCCGATTGTGCAGAGCATCTGCGAAAGCGGTGATAGTGGTGAGCCGGCAGCTACGAAGGTAGATACCGTTACCGGTCAGGCGTTCTTGAGTCTGGCGCAGTCGGTAGTGACATTTGTTAACCGCCGTAATAAAGAAAAGGCCCCGACGAAGATAGTCGACGTGACTATCAAGTAGTCATTTCTATTGACTCGGTCCATTTGCAAGATTCTAAAACGTTCGTAAGTCGTGACTGAAACGTAGAATTAATGGAAAAGCGCTTGTCAATTGTGGATGGGATTTGATTTTTTCGATGATAGTCTACAATTTAATGTCGTTGTTCCGTCTATTTATTCTGCAATAAAAAACGCAAAAAAACACTATCTACGCTGCGTTATAGAACCATTGTCATTGGTGTATATTTTGAAAGGACCGACAATATGTTCAAACTTTAAATAGCACTTACTACAAATAAAAAACGGAAGCACATGCGCTTCCGTTTTCCTTGAAAAAATGTTTTACTGACAATTACTTGCCAAGTTTCTCTTCTACTTGTTCTTTGGAGATTTTCTTAGTGCAGAAGAACCAGTCGTAGCAGTGCATATCCTTGTCTTCGCCTGCCATACGTGATTTGGCGACACCGCACGAACCTGCTGGCGGAACGATGACTTCATCACCCGGGCGCCAGTCGGCAGGAAGTGCCACCCCAAAGTTATCAACAGTCTGAAGCCCGATAAGCACACGCTTGATTTCATCGAAGTTACGTCCGAGAGAGAGCGGATAGTACATGATGGTGCGGATCTTGTTGCTGGGATCGATGAAGAACACCGCACGCACGGCTGCAGTGCTGGCTTCGCCCGGCTGAATCATACCATACAGGTTGGCCACATCCATGGTGATGTCGACAATCAACGGAAATTTCACTTCCAAATTCTTAAAGCCCTTCCACTCAATCTTATCGTGAATGATGCGGAGCCAGGCGATGTGGCTGTGCAGCCCGTCAACAGAAAGACCGACCAGCTGGCAGTTGAGCCTGTCAAACTCCTCTTGCATGGAGGCAAAAGTCATGAACTCCGATGTGCAAACCGGTGTAAAGTCTGCAGGGTGGCTGAACAAGATTTTCCATTTCCCACTGAAGTCATTGGGAAAATTGATCTCACCTTGTGTTGTAGTTGCCTGAAATTCAGGTGCTAAATCGCCGATTCTCGGCATTGCATTTACTTGATTTTCCATTGTTCTAATTTTTTATGGATGAAACATTTTACTTATTGATTTTTTACGATACAAAGATACATGATTAATCGCTATAGATTACATTGATATTTTCTATCCTTGTATCAATAGAATCTATAACTATAACCCTGCAACAGTTGGAATACATTGTGGCGCTTGAAAAATACCGGCATTTTGTCAAGGCGGCGGAGGTTTGCGGTGTGACCTAACCCATGCTGAACACCATGATTCAGAAGTTGAAGTTGGGAGAGGGTATCATTCATCAGTCCAAGGTGATCCTGTACCACATCTCTTATCCTAACGGAGGGTGTTGAGCGAGAAAGAGGCAGAGTCGGCCATTTACTCTACATGATCAATCTCGAGAAAGGACATCTGTTATGCTGTCGTACAAAAGAAGTATCGAGTTGAAAAAATAAAAAACGTATTTATCATAGTCATTACAGTTTCATAAAATCTTTTTCAAGAAATTATAAAATGCAAAGATAAGATGTTTTCTATCGCGGAATCTGGGATTAACGAAAAACGCTCGTCAACCGTGGATGATGAAATATTTGGCGCAGGCTGTGTTATAAAAACACGGCCTGCGCCTTATTTTTTGCTTCCGTTAAAAGTGGTTTTAGCGGATACTTATATATATCTTTATTTTACAACGAACTTCTTATGGTTCTTGATGTATATGCCTTTGGGCAATGATGTGGCATCAGTACCTACATGGTGCCCGTTGAGAGTGTAGATGGGAGAGTAGGTCGTCTGTTTGTTAGTAAGATGATCGATGCCTGTGGCAACATCACCTATAAACTCGAAGGTGACAGTGCCATTGTGTTCCGTGATATGTTTGAGAGCCACATTGGTTTTATAGTATTGGCTGTTGTAGAGAGCTTTGTCAGCTATGGCTCCCTGTGTATACCAATAGAAGTTGGGTAGGTTGGACGTATCGTCGAGCTTGTTTGTTTGTGCAGTTCCGGGGAAAGGATCGCCAGCCAGTTGCGTGCGGTAGTATTCCCTACGCTCTTTCTGGTTGAGATGAGTGAGTGTCGACAATAAGTCGTAGGAGAAACAAGTTCCATCGGCGGGCACTACGGCCATGTTGGGTTTGCCGGGAGTGGCGTTAACCCATGCGAAAGTCTCCGTGTTGTCGTTGTTAAAGAACACGTGATAGATGAGAAGTCCAGAGTTGGGAGCCTTCTGATACCATGTGTCGGGTGTCTTTTTAATATTCTCGATGATAAAATATTCGTATGGATTGTTCGGATTTTCAATTTTGTAGGCGGGGCCTTGGTCAAGTATTGTCTTATCCATAGTTATGGTTTGTGAGGTGGTGAGTTTACGTATGTCCACGCTCCATCCGAGTTGATGCTTTTCCCAAGCGGTGTATGGTGTGGGGTGCCAACCGTTATTGACGTATTCGCCACCATCCATGAGATCCCAGTATTCCATGTTCTGGTTATGCTTCTTATATCCGGCAGAGGAAGTAGGAGGATAGATGTCGGGTAGTCCCATGGCATGCGACAACTCATGACAGGTAACACCGATGCTTTGAATGTACCAGTCGTTTGTATTCTTCACTTTCCCCGGAATGAGTTCGCCGGCGATGCTATACCAGCCTATCTGCTTTCCAGCGAGCGTTCCATTGGTAACAGAAGTGCAAGCCCATACCGTGTTCGCGGCTTGTGGATATTCCTCGATAGGGGCATTGAAGTTCTTTCCCATGCCCGCGTAGATGACATAGACGCAGTCAATGTAGCCATCATTATTGGCGTCGAAAGTCTGAGCATCGCTCGTGGATACCATACTTTGCGCTAAATTCACCGCTTCGTTGACAAGTTCTTCGCGGTGAGAACCATCGCCACCATCGCTGATGTTGGTTCCACCATAATATTTCATTTCCTTAGACAGCGTGACTGGACCATAGATTTTAAATTTGACGTTGAAATCTCCGTTACTGATGTCGTGGAAGTATTTCCTCACGCTACCAAAGTTCCTGTCGTTACCGTTTCCAAGATTTACTAATGTTTCGCCGTTGAAATATTGTTCGAAGGCCTGGTTGAGCTGGTGCACACTGAACTTTACGTCTTGAAACTCGGCAAGAAACACAGGTATAGTTACTACTTTGCTTGGTCCTAAGTTCGTGGGGATATGTACGGGATTGTAGGGGATAATGGCGCGTGTGGTACGTTGAGCGTTTACCTCGTTAAAAGCGCATTTGCCTGGCCGACCCAATATCTCATCTTGTGCGGAGGCTGGTAATTGGATAACGAGCAATGTCGCGATGGTGAGGAGGTGTAGTATCGTTTTCTTCTTTATTTTCATTCTTATTTTATTTAACAAGATCAAAGGAACTTAATAATCATTTGCTTTTAAGTTTAGCGGGGCTTTTCTCTATTGATACCCAAGCGTTTTTAGATTTTTGTCGTGTTAACAGCTTTTCGCCGTTTGGCTTCCTTGGCCTTCTGCTTGATCATGTCGATGCGGTTCGTGGCATGGGTGCGGGTCTGCTTGAGCTGGCTGCGATAAACGGCACAGGTAAGGAAGAAGTAGGCTACCACCTGTAACCAAAGAGCCTGATATTCGGGCAGGATGTCGGAAAGGTTGGCTCCCATGCTGCTCAGACGTAGGAAACCACGCACGCCGAAGGTGGAGGGGAAGAGCCAGGAAAGGCCTTGCCATACCCCCGGAATGTTGGATTGAGGCCATGAAATGCCGGTCATGAAAAGCAAAGGAACAGAGGTGAATACGACCAATAGCATGACGTTTTCACGGTAGCGGACGATACATGACAGGGCCATTCCGAAGAATGTACACGACAGAACATAGGGAATCAGCAGCCCGAAGAGGTTGGCGGCCGTGAGCATGGACGTGAAACCGAACATGCGCGGGACAGCCAACGCCAGATAGGTGCCCATGACCAGATAGACCATGAAGTAGCAAAGAGCCTTGCCCAGCACGATACGGAAGATACCGACATAGTGTTTGCTGATGGGCACAAGGTCCTGATAGCGGTTGTTTTCGCGCGCAGTGCCGGCCGCAAGTCCGATTCCGAGGAGAAGAGTTTGCTGCAAAATGAGCATGAGCACGCCGGGGATGATGGCGTTGCCGTAGCCTCCTGTGGTGTTGAATATGGGCACTTCGTCGAAGTCGAGCGGCTTGGTTGTAACCTCGTCGTCGCGGTTTGTGACATTGCGCGACCCAGCGATTTGGATGCGTGCGTTGATGTCTTGCGACACGGTCAACGCCGTTTGATAGATGGCTTTGTAGGTAAGCATGAGGCTCATGTCGCAGAACACGCTCACATGGGCTTGTTCGCCACGGAACAATCTGTGCTCAAAGTCCTTTGGAAAGACCAGACAACCGTGCACGACCTGCTTGCCGACGAGTTCCCTGGCCTCATCCGTGCTTGTACAATAATAGGCTGCCTTGGTGTCTGGAGACGCGTCGAAAGCGCGGATGAAAGCCCGACTGGTGTGGCTGCGGCTTTGGTCTACGATGGCCACAGGTACATCTCTGACCACTTCATTGTTGTATATCCACGAATAAAGGAGTGGATAGGCAAGGGGCACGAGGATGAAGAAGATGAGCACTCCCTCGTCGGTGACGGTGGAACGCATCTCTTTGGCCCAGATGTAGCACATGTCTTTCAGGCCATTCGCAATCTTGTATAATAATGAATCTTTATCCAATGTCTTGTCGGTTATGGGGGTTGACGGAGTGTTGCAGCCCTTTTGTTCAGGGAATGTAGACATAGAGCAGCATGGCCCGCTTGATATTGTGCAATACAAATGCCGGCAGGGCGATGAAAATGCCCAATGCCATGAAGTTGAACCATGCGTCGCTGAGCGGGAAGTCGTTCAGAATGCAAATCTGATAGATCATGTAATGGTGGCGCAGGGGAAAGAGTTGGGCGATGGATTCAATCATGCTGTCCATGGCAAAGACGGGGAATGTGGCGCCGCAGGCGGAGAAACTGACCATCGCCCACAGGGAACATACGCTCATGGACATGCGCAACGAGGGCATGAGACCAAAGACAAAGACGCCAAAGGCCTGTGCGGAAAGCACCGAAAGAAGGGCCAACAGCAGAATGGGAACAATGCCGCCGGGGTGAGGAAAGCCCAATCCGTAATAGATATAAAGCTCGAATCCCAGGAAAATCGTAATGAAAATGAGGAACTGCGGAATCAGTTTGCCGACGACGGCGACCCATGTTTGGTTGGCAGCCATGGTCATCAACTGGCGCGAACGCTTGAACTTTAGCTCGGTTCCCAGGGAGTATGGCGTGATGAGGAATACGAAAATCATCAATACGCCGGGCACCATGATCGTACTGAGGTAGATGTTGTAGCTTGCCCAAGGGTTGCCGATCATGTGCAGGTCGATGGCGATGGGCTGCAGGAAGGTCTTGATTTCCTCCGAAGTCTTGCCCACTGCCGACAGTTTCTTCATGCCGACAGACGCCGAACCCAACGTGGATATCGTCTTCAGGTCGCGAAACAGCATGGAACCGGCCGCCAATGTGACGTTGCTGTAGTAGAAGGAAATCTTGGGTCGTGAGCCGTTCATCAGGCCGCGGGTGGTTCCTTTGGGAATATAAAGGAAGGCATAGACCTCGTTTCGTTGGATGGCCTGGCGTGCCTGATTGACATTCTCAAAGTGTGCGACGACCTTTGTGGTCTGAAAAGCGTCGAGCTTGTGGATCAAGGCGCGTGTCGTCGACGTGTTGTCCTCGTCGACAACGCCCACAGGCATGTCGGTCGGCACGCCTTCCTTCATCAGCGAGGTGAAGAAAAGGATGACGATGAGCGGGAATATCACCATGCAGAAGCCATAGATGGGGTTCTTCCACATGATGCCACATTCACGACGTGCGATATGATAAAGTCTTCTAAGCATGGCAAAGCTTCAACTTGACCGGAAGCCGAAGGGGCTATTTGTTCTTGATGATGAGCGACATGCCTGGACGGAGTCCTTCAAACGGCGTCACGGGACGGGCCTTCACCTCGAATGTCTTCAGGTCGTACTGCCCGTTGGACTTGGTCGCTTTCCACACGGCATACGACCCTTCGTCCTTGATATAATAGATTTTCATTTTCAGTTCCTTGTTGAATGCGGGGACGAAGGCCGTTATGGTCTGGCCCATCTTGAAGCCTTCGAGATGGTCTTCACGGATGTTGAAGGTTCCCCACATGTCTTTCATGACCGAAATGCTCATGATGGGCGAGCCAAGTCCGACCAGTTCGCCCACTTTCGGATAGATTTCGCTGACCTCGCCGTCGACCTGTGCCACCTGAACGGTTTCCTTCAGAAGCGAGCTGACGACCTCGACGGCACTCTTGGCGGCCTTGGCGTTGCTGGCCACGACACGCTTCTCCTGCTCCCGGGCGCCATTGCGTGCCATGTCGTATTGGCTCTTTGCAGCCTTGACCTGGGCTTCGGTGGCCTTGAAAGCGGCGAAAGCTTCGTCGCGTTTCTGCCCACTGATGACGCCTTCGTCGTACAAGTTCTGCATTCGTTGATAGGTTTTGCGGGCTATTTCAGAAGCGGCCATCGCCTGTTGGTACAGTTCGTAGGCTCCTTGAATCTGCTCCTTGCGCGCACCGGCGTCGGTCAAGTCCTGTATGGCCTTGGCTGCTTCGCCGGTGGCTTGGACTACTTTCTTCTGCGCATCCACCTCGGGAACCTCCATGATGACCAGCGTGTCGCCCGCATGAACGAAGTCTCCCTCCTTGACGCGCAGCTCGACGACGCGTCCCGGCAGTTTGCTTGCCACCCTGTATTCTGACACTTCGACCTCACCTTGTATCGTATCGTCGCCTCGTTCCAAAGTGAGGAAGCCGATGACGGCCACGATGATGACGACGGCGGCAAAGCCTATGATAGCTAAAAGAATATTGTTGTGTTGTGATTTTGCTGACATGATGCTTATTAATTAAGTGTTCCCAATGATTTTTCCAAGTTGACGAGCGCGAGCTTATAGTCTGCTTCGGCGTCAATCTTCTGGCTTTGTGCCATTTGCCAGGCCGTTTGCGCGGCCATGACGTCGGTCGTCTGCATGACGCCCTCACGGAAACCGACGTTCGCGCAACGCAGGTTTTCTTCGGCGCTCGTGATGTTCTTGTTGGCCATGGCAAGCCTCTTTTGGGCTTCCTTCACCTTAAACCGACTCTGGGCGACCTGCAAATCAATCTTCTCGCGGGCGTCGCTGAGTTCCATTTCAGCCATGTTGGTAACCAACTTGGAAGCTCTGACCTTGTAGGAGCCTTCAAACCAGTTCCAAACAGGCACCCGCACCATGAGACCGACGTTCCACAGGCCCGAGAACTTGCGTTCAAAACCATTCAACACGTTGGGATTCGAGATGAAATAACCGCCCGTCAGCATGACCTGGGGCAGGAATGCGGCTCTGATGAGCTTGGTCGTCTCCTTGCTGATGTCCACGGCGTTCTGCAACATGCGCAGTTCCGGCCGGTTGTCAGCGTTGCTTTCGTTTGGCAACTCCGCGCCCTCCAGGGCCAGGGCGAGGTCTTTGTTCTCGTCCGCGAGCGTGATTTCCTCATCCAGCGGCAAACCGCAGAGTTGGCAAAGCAGCATTTTTGACAGTGCCAAGCCGTCTTCCACCTGCGTTATCTGCATCTCGGCTTCGTTCACCTTGACATCCACTTTCAGCCCGTCGGCCCGTGTGGCCACGCCTTGCTTGATCATTTTCCTGACATCTTCGGCCAGTTTCGACACCAACTTGTGGTAGCTGATGGCCAGCTTCTCCTTCTCCCGCAGCGAGACGACCAGCCAATAGGTCTGGTCAATGCTGTAGAGCGTGGCCTGACGCACAAAGTCGGAGCCGTTCTCGGACAGGCTTTCGTTGATGGCGGCTATCCTGTTGGCCGCCATGATGGCCCCTCCCATGTACACAGGTTGGCGCAACATGAAGCCCCCCGCAAAGATATTGTGGGTGTTGGTGCGCAACTTTTCAGTGATGTTCCGGCCCAGTTGGTTGCCGGCCTGCTCTATCGGAGCGCCAATCTGCTTGACCATGCCGCCCAACTGCTGGGCCATGGCCGGCGTGATGACCCCTTGTTGGGCCAGCCCCGTGATGAGGGAGGTGAGGCTGTTGCCCGTGGCTGCGCCGAGATTCGTGCCGAAATGGTTCAGCGCATTCTTGCTGTCGTTGTCGAGCAGTGAGATTTCCTTGCTGTAGTATTGGTAAGTTCCCAAGGCGTCGACTTTCGGCAAGAACTTCGTTTTCGCGGCCTTGCGGACATTTCTGGCCGCTTCCTGCTTGAAGCGGGTCACTTTCAGTTGCTTGTTGTTGCGCAGCGCCAACGCCCTACAGCTGTCAAGGTCGAGCACCCGCTGTGCTTCCAGCGGCAGAACGCAACCTGCAAGCATGAACAATGTTATGATTTTCCTCATTCTATTTAGCTGGATAACGTGCTTTGTATAAAATGAAAACTGATAATATACACTTATTTATATATGTGGAAGCACTTGGCCGGTGGGCAGCCGGTGCGATTGGTGAACGTCGGAAGCCGAGTGCGCTCAGTTGAAAGTGAAGCTTCTGGAACCGATCATGTTGCCGTCGGCGAAGACACTGACGTTGTAGGTGCCTTCTTCGAGGGCCTGGTTCACCTGCCAGAACATGGTGACCGGCGTTTCCTGACCGCCATATTCAACGATTTTCTTCATCGAACATTGAATCGTACGGTTCTCATAGCCGAACGACTCGCCGCTTCCGAGCAGGTTGCCCGACGGCGACATGATCCTCACATATATCGTTTTCGTGCCGTTGACGGCCGTAACATTCTTCGCAATGCTGAAGTTCACCTGCAAGGCTTTGCACTTGTTCAGCTTCCTGGTGTCCTTTCCACGCTTGTCCTTGGCCTGCAAGGTTATGCCGATGGCGTCGAGTTGGGCGGCGATGGCCACCTTTTCACTCAGCGAAGCCTTCTCCGTGTTCAGGCCTTCGATCTGTCGGGTGGCCTCCTCATACTGGCCTTTGACGCGCGTGTTCTCGGCCGTGAGGTTCTGGTTGAGGCGGTTCAGCGAATCTATCTCAAGCACATAACTGCGCAAGACGGCCCTCACCGTGGCCAGTTCCTTCTTCAGTCGGGCGATTTCACGGGCGTCGCTGCTCTTCACATTGCGCAGTTCGTCGAGCAAACGCTGTGTCTTCTCCTGCTCGGCGGTAAGCTGTGCAATGATGGAATCATTGGTGATCTGCGCTTTCATTTCGCTATATTGGTTGGCAAACTGCTGATATTCGTTTTCCATCTCTTTCTTGTCGAGTTCAGCCAACTCCTGCATAGCCTGATTTTCCTGCTTTTGTTTATTCAAATCCATGCTTAAATAAACGATACCGCCTATCAACAATAGACCAATGATGATAATCGGGATAAGAATTTTCTTATTCATGACGAAGTAAAAAAACTTTAAATGATTGCTCATTGCAAAAATATAGCTTTTCTCCCAACTACCAAAGAAAATGCAAAAGGCAAACCTTTATTATATTAAAAATTGACATTTTTAGGGAAAAATAGGACAACAATGGGATATTTTTTATAATTTTACGCCCTTATTCGATACTAACCCATTTACAGCAGATATGATACGGCGTGGCTTTTTCCATAAAGTTTACCATTTATACTACGACGGATTCCGGCAAATGACATTGGGCAAGACCCTCTGGACCATCATCATCATCAAATTGTTCATTATGTTTGCCATCCTGAAAGTTTTCTTCTTTCCCGATTATCTCAAGCAAAACAGCCGCTCCGGACACGAGGCCGAGTTTGTTGGAAAGGAGCTGATACAGCGTACCAATCATTAATTCATCTTTATATCTATGTCAAATCTATTGTTAGACATCACTACAGCAACCATTGATTGGTCGAGGGCGCAGTTTGCGCTGACGGCGATTTATCATTGGCTGTTCGTACCGCTGACGCTTGGTCTGGCGGTTATCATGGGAATTGTAGAGACCTGTTACTATCGCACGAAGAAGCGTTTCTGGAAAGACGCGGCCAAATTCTGGCAGACTCTCTTCGGAATCAACTTCGCCATGGGCGTCGCCACGGGTATCATCCTTGAGTTTGAGTTCGGCACCAACTGGAGCAACTACTCCTGGTTTGTGGGCGACATCTTCGGCGCTCCGCTGGCCATAGAGGGCATTGTGGCCTTCTTCATGGAGTCGACGTTCGTCGCCGTCATGTTCTTCGGCTGGAAAAAAGTGTCTCCGGGCTTCCATCTGGCTTCCACATGGCTCACCGGTCTGGGCGCAACCATCTCGGCCTGGTGGATTCTTGTGGCCAATGCTTGGATGCAATATCCCATCGGACAGACGTTCAATCCCGACACGATGCGCTTCGAGATGACCTCTTTCGTCGACGTGGCGCTGTCTCCCTTCGCCGTCAGCAAGTTCACCCACACGGTCACTTCGGCCTGGATCATCGGTGCTTTGTTCACGGTGGGCGTCAGCTGCTGGTATCTCTTGAAGAACCGGGAGCACAAGTTGGCGGTCGAAAGTATCAAGATCGCGTCCATCGTAGGCCTGGTGGCCTCGCTGCTCACGGCCCTGACCGGTGACGAGTCGGCCTATACCGTGGCCAAGACGCAGCCCATGAAGCTCGCAGCCATGGAAGCACTCTACAACGGAGGGCACGACCAGAGCCTCACGGCAGTGGCCTGGGTCAGTCCATTCGGCCAGGCGGACTACGCCAACGAGCAGGAACCGTCGTTCAAGGTGGGCGTTCCCTACGCGTTGTCGTTCCTCGCCACGCGTGATTTCCATGGTTATGTGCCCGGCGTGAACGACATCATCAAAGGCTACACCGACCATTCCGGGCAGAAACAGCCCTCCTTGAAGGAGAAGATAGCCCGCGGGCAGACGGCCATCAAGGCCTTGCAGCAGTATCGCGGCGGCGACAAGAGCCCGAAAGTGCGCCAGGCCGTGGCCGACAACATCCAGTATTTCGGCTATGGTTACGTGAAGAATGCCGACCAAGTGGTGCCCAACATCCCCATCAACTTCTGGGCCTTCCGCGTCATGGTGGGGCTGGGCGTGCTCTTCATCCTGTTCTTCCTCGTCGTGGGCCACGTGTCCTGGCGGCGCAACATCGCAGACCCCAAGTGGCGTTGGCTGTTCATCACGGCCATCGTATTGGTTCCGCTGGGCTACATCTGCAGCGAGTCGGGCTGGATCGTGGCCGAGCTGGGGCGCCAGCCATGGACCATTCAGGACATGTTGCCCACCTGGGCGGCTGTCAGCGACATCGGTTCATCCAGCGTCATCCTCACTTTCTTCATCTTCCTGGCCCTGTTCACCACAATGCTGGTCGTGGAAATCAACATCTTGTTCAAGCAAATTCGTAAGGGGATGGAGGCCCCTCAAGCATGACATACCTGTTTTTGCAACACTATTGGTGGCTCATCGTCAGCGTCTTGGGCGCGCTGCTGGTCTTCCTGCTCTTCGTTCAGGGCGCCAACTCCTTGGTCTTCAGTCTGGGCAACACGCCCGAGGAACGCCGACTCGTGGTCAATTCCACGGGACGCAAGTGGGAACTCACGTTCACCACGCTCGTAACGTTCGGCGGAGCCTTCTTCGCTTCGTTCCCCTTGTTCTACAGCACCAGCTTCGGCGGAGCCTATTGGCTGTGGATGATCATCCTGTTCACGTTCGTGATGCAGGCCGTCAGCTATGAGTTCCAGAACAAGTTGGGCAACATTCTGGGCACGCGCACGTTCCAGTGGCTGCTCGTCATCAACGGCATCGTAGGCCCGCTGTTGCTCGGCGGGGCCGTCGCCACCTTCTTCGACGGTAGCAACTTCGTGGTCGACAAGATGAACATCACCGACGGTTTCCAGCCCGTCATCAGCCATTGGGCCAACGCCAGCCACGGTCTCGACGCCCTACTCGACCCCTGGAACCTCGTCTTCGGCTTTGCCGTCTTCTTCCTGGCGCGCATATTGGGTATTCTCTACATCATCAACAATGTGGACGACGACACCCTTCGCCAGCGTTGCCGCCGCCATCTGCTCTACAATGTGGTGCCGTTCCTGGTGTTGTTCCTTGCGTTCTTCATCCGCACGCTCTTCAAGGACGGCTTCGCCTACGACCCGGCGACGGGCCACATCTACATGCACCCATTCAAATATCTCGACAATTTCATCGAGATGTGGTATCTCACGGTCCTCTTCGTCGTGGGCGTCGTGCTGCTTCTCTATGGCGTCATCCGCTCGTATCTGTGCGAAAGCTACGTGCGGGGAATCTGGCCGGCCGGCATTGGCGTGGTCGTCGTGGTGCTGTCGCTGCTCCTCAACGTGGGATGGAACAACACCGCCTACTATCCTTCGACGGCAGAGCTGCAGAGCAGCCTGACCATCCTCAACAGTTCGAGCAGCATGTTCACCCTTCAGACGATGTTCTACGTGTCGTTGCTCGTGCCGTTCGTCGTGGCCTACATCGCCTACGTGTGGTGGTCGATGGACAAGAAGAAGCTGACGCGCGAGGAAATCGACACCGACGACGTTTATTGAACGACGCAAATGAAACATCTCATCCTACTTCTGGCAACGCTATTGTCGCCTTTCCACGGCATGGCGCAGGTGCTCGACACCTTGCGCCATGAAGTGGTCTTGGAGACGTCGATGGGCAATGTCCGCATCGTCCTGCACAACGAGACGCCCCTCCATCGTGACAATTTCCTCAAATTGGTCAGGGAAGGCTATTACGACGGCAATCTTTTCCATCGCGTCATCAGCAGTTTCATGATCCAGACGGGCGACTCCACCTCGCGCCACGCGCAGCCCGGAGCACCGGCCGGCGACTATTCGCCCGACTATACGCTGCCTGCCGAGATTCGCTACCCGGCCCTGTATCACCATCGGGGAGCCGTGGCCGCAGCCCGGGAGTCGGACGACGTCAACCCCGAACATCGCTCTTCGGCCAGCCAGTTCTACATCGTCTACGGCCGACGGTTCAACGAAGACATGCTCGACCAGGTGCAGGCCCGGCTCGACAAGGCCACCAAGGGCAAGGTGACGATACCACCCGCCTTGCGCGAAGCCTACTACAAGAAGGGCGGCACGCCCCATCTCGACGGCCAATACACGGTGTTCGGCGAGGTGGTGGAGGGCATGGACGTCGTCCAGGCCATCCAGAATGTGGAGACCGACGCCCACGACCGCCCCTTGCAGGACGTCCGCATCTTGCGGGCGGTGGTCGTCAAATGACCGGCCGGCCGCCTTCGTGGCCCGATCCGCGGCCTTGCCCGCCGCCATCGTCCAACCGTTGACTTGCAAAACCATCCTCCCGGAACGTGAAACGTGGAGTTGGGGAATGCGAATGACACACCTATGAAATGCAACAGCAGCCTTTTTACACGCTAAAAAGGCTGCTGTTGTTTTTCAAAAGGGCTGCTTTCACTTTCCAAAAAGGCTGCCGTTGCTTTCCCAAAAGGCTGCTTTCACTTTCCAAAAGGGCTGCCGTTGTTTTTCAAAAGGGCTGCTTTCATTTTTCCAAAGGACAGCTTTCGCGGAGCGTGTAAAGTAAACTGTGTCAGGTCGGTTCATAGGGGCATAGCCATGGTGCACTGCGCACTACCGCCTTGGCGGTTGGTCTTTTTGCAGGGTAGGGTTGCGAGCGCAGCGAGCTACCCTATCTGGCCAGTGACAGAGACATCTAGGCCGAAGGTCTTGGTCTTTTTACGTTTGTGGTGATTGCTGTCGGGTGCAAAGAGCGAGTCGCCGGAATTGTCAATTGTTTTTGAAGCATGCGGGATATATGTGACAAGGGCGATATGATGGCATGTGTATTGATTGAAAATAAGCTTTCCCGCAAAAAGCGATGGTTCGTAAAAAGACCAAGACCTTCGGCCTAGCTCCCCATCACCAAAACTTAGGCAGGGTAGCTCGCTGCGCTCGCAACCCTACCCTGCAAAAAGACCAACCGCCAAGGCGGTAGTGCATAGTGCACCATGGCTATGCCCCTATGAACCGACCTGACACAGTTTACTTTACACTCTTGCTTTCGCACGCTAAAAAGGCAGCTTCCGCCAAGCCGTTTGCCCACTTCCACGCAGCCGAAGCACAGTTCCCCGCCCACCATCAGACCGAAATGACGCGCCACGCACCCCGCGACGACCGCCCCACACGAAGGGTGAAGGACATGGAAAGGCCGTCCTTTCACGGAAAAAACGACCAAACGAGCTTGCCGAGGCTGACAAAAACAAAAGCCGGCAAGCAACCATGAGGTTGTTCACCGGCCTTGGATTTCTGTACCTTTCGACCTACAAGCCGCCCATCGCCTACTCGACAGCGATTGTGCGCTGCACTTTCACCTTCCGCTCGTCCAACTTCGGCAGATGGATGGTCAACACGCCGTGCTCCACCTTGGCCGCAATCTTCTCCTTGTCCACATCGTCGGGCAGAATGAGGGTCTGTTCGTATTTCGTATAGCTGAACTCACGGCGCAGATAGTGGTATTGCTTGCCGCTCTCCTGCTCGTCGTCCTTGCGCTCCAGCTTGACGGAGAGATTGCCCTCGTCGTTGATGTTCACCATGAAGTCCTCCTTCCGGGTGCCGGGAGCGGCCAGCTCGACGACATAGGCCTGCGGCGTCTCCTTCACGTTGATGGCCGGTGCCGTGGCATTGGCCCGTGGCATGTAGTCATTCTTGAAGAAATCATTGAACGCTCTCGAAATCCAATCGTTCGTGTACATTACCGGTGTCATAATCATTACCTCCTGTTTATGGGTTTGTTAGTTTGATTTTATCTTGTCTCAACGCTTCCATTGCGCTGCAATCTTCAAGAGACAACATACATACCAGGCCCGTTTTGCATGCCATTCTGTCAAAATCCACGACAGAATGGCACGATTATATGGTTTACAAAGCTTGTCGGGCGCAATTGCAAGGAAAAGTTAGTACCTTTACAACAAACAACCGCAGTTTGAGTTATATATATAGCCTCAAGGTTTAAAGATTGCGAATGAACACGAAGAATGCAACCCATACAAGCGACGGAATGGGCCGGATGCAACTGGCTGCCAAGCGTATGACGGACATCCTGCTGGCCGCCGTGGGACTGGTGGCGCTGCTTCCGGCGTTCATCCTCATCACGCTGCTCCTGAAAGTGCAGCGCAACGGCCCCGTGCTTTTCCGCCAACAGCGCGTCGGCTATCATGGGCGGACATTCACAATCATCAAGTTTCGCACCATGAGCAGCGAGATAGAAGAGGACGGCCCGCAACTGGTGGCAACGTGCGACGGCAGCAATTCCACCCGCCTGGAGCAGTTCCTGCGCAGCCATCACCTCGACGAGTTGCCCCAACTGTGGAACGTGCTCAAGGGCGACATGTCGTTTGTGGGCCCGCGCCCCGAACGGCAGCATTTCATTCGTCAAATCCTGGCCGTGGACGAACGCTACCGGGAAATCTACCGGATGCGCCCCGGCGTCACCTCGGAGGCCTCGCTCTACAACGGCTACACCGACAGCCTGGAAAAGATGATACGCCGCATGGAGATGGACTTGGCCTATCTACGGCGGCGCAGCCTGTGGCTCGACCTGAAAATCCTGGTCAAGACGGTGGCAACACTCATTCAAGGAAAGAAAATCTGACAGCAAACAACTCTACATTATATGAAAAAAGCATTTCTCATACTCGCCATATCCCTCCTGCCCGCTCTGTCGCTGCACGCCCAGACGGCCATGACCGACGACCAGGTCATGACGACCATCATGCGCGAACACGCCGTGGGCAAGTCGCAGGCGCAGATTGTAACCAAACTGATGCAGAGCGGCGTGGACATCAACCAAATCAGGAGGGTGAAGAAACGCTACGAACGACTGCAAAAGAACAAAGGCCTGGGAATGCTGGCCGACGGAACCGGCGACAAGACCGGCAACCGGTTGCGTCAAAACAACGGAGATTCGCAACGGCAGAATGCCCGACAGAACGCCGTCGACATGCAAATCACGTCCATACCGGCTGACATGACGACGCGGCAAGACGATTTGACGAAGCGACAGGCCGACATGGAGAGCGAACTCGTGGGCATATTGCCCGCCGACTCCACCCTACTGCTGAAGCAACTGCTGGCCGAACGCAACCAGAAAAACAAGGTCTTCGGCCGTGACATCTTCAACAACAAGCAGCTCAGCTTCGAGCCCAACATGAATATCGCCACCCCGCGGAACTACCGTCTGGGGCCGGGCGACGCAGTGATCATCGACATCTACGGCGCTTCGCAGAAGACAATCGACGCCACGGTGTCGCCCGACGGCGACGTCACCATCGAAGGATTCGGCCCCGTTCAGGTGAGCGGGCTGACCGTGGCGCAGGCCAACGCCCGGCTGCGCTCCACCCTCGGCGCCCGCTACAGCAGCAGCAAGGTGAGGCTGACCGTGGGCCAGACCAAGACCATCACCATCAATGTGATGGGTGAAGTGAGGACGCCCGGCACCTATACGCTGTCGGCTTTCTCCACCGTTTTCCAAGCCCTCTACATGGCCGGGGGCACCAACGACCTGGGAACACTGCGCAATATAAAGGTATATCGCAGCAACCGACTCGTGACGGTGGTCGACATCTACGACTACATCCTGAACGGGAAGATGACCGGCAACGTCCGGCTGGCTGACGGCGACGTCGTCATCATAGGCCCATACGACAGCCTGGTGAAGATAGAAGGCAAGGTGAAACGCCCCATGTTCTACGAGATGAAGAAGAGCGAAAGCCTCGGCTCGCTGCTGAAGTATGCCGGCGGCTTCACGGGCGACGCCTATCGGAAGAGCATTCGGGTGAACCGGAAGAACGGACGGGAGTATTCCGTGTTCAACGTGGACGAGTTCGACTTCGGAAATTTCCGCGTGGCCGACGGCGACTCCGTAAGTGTAGACTCCATTCTGCCACGCTACAGGAACACGGTGGAAATCAAGGGAGCCGTGTTCCGCCCCGGACTCTACAACATCGACAACCGCATCAACACCGTGCGCTCGCTCATCGAACACGCGGAGGGTGTCACCGAGGAGGCCTTTACGGCCCATGCCGTGATGCACCGCATGAAGGAAGACCGCACGCTGAGGGTCATTCCTCTTGACATCGACGGCATTCTCAAGGGCACGGTGGCCGACATTCCGCTGCGTGAGAACGATGTTCTCTTCATCCCGACACGCAGCGACATGATGCAGGAAAGGACCATCACGATTCACGGTGAGGTGCATTATCCGGGCATATACCGCTATGCCGACGACGAGACGATAGAAGACATCGTGCTCCAAGCCGGCGGACTGAAAGAGACCGCATCCACCATCAAAGTGGACGTGGCCCGCCGGGTCAGCAATCCCAAGGCCCTCAAGAACGACAGCATCATTGCCAAGACCTACTCGTTCAGCCTGAAAGACGGCTTTGTCATCGACGGCGAACCGGGCTTCAAGCTCATGCCGTTCGACGAAGTATACGTGCGCCGCAGTCCCGGCTACTCCGCCCAACGCAACATAACAATAGAAGGACAGGCCATGTTTGCCGGCGTCTACACGCTGTCAGCTAAGAACGAGCGGCTGAGCGACGCCATCCGCAAGGCCGGCGGCGTCACCGACATGGCCTATGTAAAGGGTGCCCGCCTCATCCGGCGGACTTCTCCCGACGAGCAGGGACGCATCCAAGCCGTCACCCGCATGCTGGAGGCGCAGGTAGGACAGAAAGACAGCCTCAACGCGGCCATGCTCCAACTGTCAGCTTCCTACCCCGTAGGCATTGAACTCGACAAGGCCATGGCTCACCCGGGCAGCGACTACGATGTGGTGCTGCGCGAAGGCGACCGCATCATCATCCCCGAATACACGGGAACGGTCAAGATCAGCGGCGACGTGATGTATCCCAACACCGTCACCTACACCAAGGGAAAGCGTCCGGACTGGTACATCAACCAGGCAGGGGGCTGGGGCAACCGCGCCAAGAAGAGCCGCACCTTCATTATATATATGAACGGGACTGTTGCCCGCGTAAGTCACAGCACCAAGATACAGCCCGGTTGCGAAATCGTCGTGCCGAGCAAGCCCAAGCCCAATGGCAACACACTGGGGCAATGGCTCGGAATCGGCTCCAGTGTCGCCGGCATTGCCGCCATGATTGCCACGATAGCGAATCTGGTCAAATAGCGAAAAAGCGCCACCCACACGCAATGGCCGGCATGCCGCCCTCACCCCGCCATCAAAAAATTACCTTTAAGTAACTTACCTTTAGGTAATCTTTTGTATCTTTACAGCAAAAAAATGAATATGGAATCACCTTTTCAGTTTGGAACACTCGCAACCAAAGAGAACTTCATCGACCGCAACGAAGACCGGGCTTTACTGAAACAGCTGCTCACTTCGCATATCAATGTCATGGTGATATCGCCTCGTCGATGGGGCAAATCTTCTCTGGTCAAAAGGGCGATGGAAGAACTTACGGCAGAAAGAGATGATATCAAAGTATGCTTCATCGACGCATTCAGCATTGGTTCTGAAGCGGAGTTCTATCGAACTTTTGCAAGCAAGGTCATTGAATGCGCGTCATCCAAGTTTGAAAAATGGGCAAAAGATGCAAAACAGTTCCTCAACGGAGTCGTCCCCCAGTTGGTTATCAAGGACCAGGTCAATGACTTTATGGCTTTTGATGTCAAATTCAAACCTGAAGAAAAAGACAAACTCACGATTCTTCAGCTTCCGGAAACCTTGGCAAGGCAAAAAGGTGTCCACATCATCGTTTGCATAGATGAGTTCCAACAACTTGCCAATCTTCCGGAATACAAAAACATGGAAGGGAAGATGCGCTCCATGTGGCAGCAACAGGAAGCCACGACCTATTGCCTATATGGAAGCAAACGCCACATGATGATGGACATATTCAACAATTCAAACAATCCTTTTTATCGTTTCGGGCAGGTTGTTTTTCTCGATAAAATCAGCAAAGAGAACTGGATTCCATTCATTCTTGACGGTTTTTGCAAGACAAACAAGAAGATTTCAGAAAGATATGCTTCGGAGATATGCGACATCGTTGAATGTCATTCCTGGTATCTACAGCAACTTTGCTTCTTCATTTGGAACAAAACGATTGACGAAGTCACAGCCGATGACTTCCATTATGGCGTAAAGCAAGTACTCAACATCAATACTCCTATGTTCCAATCCGACATCAACCGCCTGACGGCTTCACAGATAGAGCTTCTCCGTGCAATAGCCGCAGGCGAAACCAAGCTGTCTTCTTTGGAAGTGCGCAGCCAATACAATCTGGGCAACCCCAATACGCTTACAAAAAACAAGCGCAGTCTGAGTGAGCATGATATTATCGAAAAAGACAAGGACAACATCTTGCGCTTCGTCGACCCTATCTTTAAATTATGGATGAGAGACTTCTAACCGTAAACCAACGATTGGAAAGAGCCAAACAACTCCATGACATAAAACAGGCAAAAAGAATATACAATGGAAATCAAAAACGATCAAGTATATATACTGACAGTACTGAAACGTATCAAACACAAAAGGAAACTGTTTCTTTCCGTTTCGGCCATTACCTTTGTTGTGGCTTGTCTTCTCATCTTACCCGTTCCAAGATATTACGCTTGCGAGGTTGTCCTGGCACCTGAAATCAACAACATGTCGGCAGGCCAGAACAGCATTTCGAACATTACGTCGTCGTTAGGATTCAATCTTGGCAGCGCGGCTACCGGCGACGCCATCTCACCCGACATCTATCCGCAACTGCTGAAGTCGAATGACTTTATCCTCAACTTAGTCAATTGCCGGATAAAAACCATTGACAACAAAATCGACACGACTTATTACCAATACATGAGACTGTATCAGAAGAATAATCCGCTTTTATTGCCAATCTCATGGATAACAAGACTGTTCACGAGTCGTGAGAAGACGCGGAACAGTCTTCAGATAAACCCTTTCAGATTGACAAAGGCGGAAACAGACATACTGTCAAAGATAGAAGGTAACATCACATGTCAGATTGACTTGAAGACTGGTATGATTTCCATAGCTGTGACCGACCAGGATCCTTTGGTGTCCGCAACGATGGCCGACTCCGTGAGAAGTCAGCTGCAACTGTTCATCACGCGATACAGAACGAGCAAGGCCCAGCGTGACGTTGACTACTACAAGAAGTTGACGGCTGAAGCAAAAGCAGGCTATGAGCGGGCACGCCAAGTCTACGGAAGCTACGCGGACGCCAATACCGACATCGTATTGGAAAGCTACAGTTCGAAGAAAGACGATTTGGAAAACGAGATGCAGCTGAAGTTCAATGCCTACAGTGCCATGAACAGTCAACTGCAAGCTGCCCGTGCAAAGGTGCTCGAAAAGACCCCGGCCTTTACTGTCATCAAATCAGCAACGGTTCCCACCAAGCCCGCAGGCCCCAAACGGATGATATTCGTAGCCATCATGCTTCTATTGAGCTGGATTGCCACTACAGTATATATCAGCCGTGACCTCTTTTTCGCATTACTGACACCAGACAAGGACTGATGAAAAGAAACTGGCTCGGCGATATGGGATACAACATCAAGGGGAACACGTTCTTCAAAGACTCCTTTTGGGCTGTTGTGGGCAATGGCAGTGGCTACGGACTGCTACTATTAGCCGGTATCATCATTGCGCGTTTGTTGGGCAAAGACCTGTATGGGGAGTATGGTTTTATCAAGACAACCATGTTTCAGTTTGCAGCTTTTGCGACACTTGGCTTAGGCTATACCTCTACAAAGTTCATTGCGCAATACAAAACGGACAATCCCAAGTATCTGCGGAGTATCGTCAAGGCGACCATTTCCATCACCACGACAATCAGCGTTGCCCTTGCAGCGGCACTTTTCATCTTGGCACAGCCCTTATCCATGTATCTTAACGAACCGACATTGGCTTCGGCATTCCGATGGTTAAGTGCCATCATCGTCTTTCGAGCCATCAGCACGACACAATTTGGTGTCATCAGTGGGTTTGGAAGATTCAAGTCCATAGCCATCATCAATATATGGGTGGGAATTTTTCTATTGTTTTCCTCTGCCATACTTACTTACTTTTTCGGCCTGAAAGGCTCTCTGGCAGCCCTGTCTGTCGCGCAAATACTCTGCGTAGGGCTCTGTTCCATTGCCATAAGTAATGCTCAAAACGACTTGTCCCTGCAAGAAAAACGGCCATTCACATGGGAAATCACACGGTTTTCCATCCCTGTGGCCTTGCAGGAACTGACTTTTGCCTTGGGTAGATGGCTGGGATTCCTGATTATCACCAAGCTTTCATCCTTGGGAGAAGTCGGTCTGTTCACTGCTGCCGAGCTTTGGTTTTCCGTCGCCTTGATGATTCCAGCCATGCTCTACAACGTCATGCTATCCCATTTGAGCGCAAGTGTCCATGACCCCAAAAGGCAAGGACATGAGATAAACATGATGCTGGCCATCAATTTAGTCTGCACGCTCATCCCATTTTTGGCCGTGTATCTGCTTTCTTCATGGATTACCTCTTTCTATGGCCCCACATTCCATCAACTTGGGCCAGTCATTCGGATATTTGTCTTTGCTTCCATATTCACTTGCTGCTCCAATGTGCTCACATCAGAACTCATTGCCCAAGGACGCACATGGAGCCTTTTCGCCATCCGTTGCATGCGTGATGTGTTGACAGTAGCCTTAGGCTATTATCTCATTCACCAACACCAGGGTATTGATGCGGCAAAGGACTATGCCACCAGCACGCTGATTTGCACCGGCATTTTCTTTCTCCTATTATATGGTTTCTATAGAATCATGATTCATCACAAGTCATGAAACACGCAGTAAACAGATACATTGCCATATCAACCTTCCTTCTGGCTATTATGGGAAGCCTCATATCGCAGACTCCTTCTTTGCTGGAATCGGGCTATGACCAAATCTTTAAACTGATTTGGGTATTGCCTTTCGGGTATATGTGTTTCACTGCGCCACAGACATATCTGAGCAACAAGTTGCTGCCTTTCTATCTCTTTACATTTGTTTTTGGCTTATATTGCTTTACATGCCAGATATTCACCGGCCGACAATACCTGAATGAAGACCTCTACAATATAGCCATCTCACTCATGATGACGATGGTTTCCTACAGTTTTTGGCTCCATCACGGCAGCCAACGCATCATGCAAGCGATTGCTTTCATCATGCTTATCGGCGGATTAGGCCTCTCCGTGGTCATCTACCTCAACTTTCTACAAAACGCAGACATCACTTCCAACACCTACGCTTATGGTGAAAAGAACTCCATCGCACAGATTCTGCTCTGCTGTGGATACCTTTCTCTCATCTTCATCACCCCCTCCAACAAGCTTTTACGCTGGGGGAGCTGGCTAATCGTACTCATTATCTTCGTCGTCATGGCCATGAATCGTTCCCGCGCCACTTTACTCAGTGCATGCTACATTATATATTATTATATATTCCACTCCAACAACAATAAGCTGAAGCTCTGGATCATCGTCCTTTCGGTATTGTTCATAGGCTATCTGGCCATCAGTTCCAACGCTTATGAGCTTATTATGAAAGGGATAATCCTTGGCGGAAGAGACGCCACCGACATGAATTCGCTCAGTTCCAACAGACTTATCTTGTTTACCATCGCCTTGCAGAGGATTCCTCAACATCCATGGCTGGGTTCCGGAGACTATTATGTGGATTGCATGCCACTCAATATGTTGACGCAATATGGAGTCTGGGGGCTGACAATTGTGCTTATATTTCTCTATTACATCTTCAAAACGCTTTTGAAATCAAGACCAATTCATCCAATAACGACAATCGCCTATATCATTTTCATGGCTTTTATCATCAACGCTCTCTTTGAGGCACGTCCACCATTCGGACCTGGTGTCAAGTGCTTTTTTGTCTGGTTGCTGTTAGGGATTTCCCTCGCCATCTCTCAAAGACAGCCTTTCGGTAACCATCAGCTTTCCAATTAAGTTCCAATCACTATCTCATGTTCGACATTCCCATCCTCTTCATCATCTTCAAACGAATACTCCATCTATCATACACATGACGACAGCCTCTCTTCACCCCAAAATTTGTTGTATTTTTAATCTTGGCGCAGCCTATCGTTGGCCTATATATAATGCCATGGCCACTCATTTTGGTTGCGACTTCTATCTCGGCGACCAAGGTAGTACTCCCGTGAAAGCCTTCAATTATACAGCGCTCCAGGGATTTAAAGGAACACTGCACAATGTTTTCTATGGCAATTTCTATCGACAAGTGGGCTCTACCAAACTTATTTCTAAACCTTACAACACCTATATTTTAGACGGAGAGCCCTATTGCCTATCTACATGGAGCATACTCATTCTATCCAAAATAAAACGCAAACGTACCATCGCATGGACTCATGGATGGTATGGCAAAGAAACCCGTACAAGACGCTGGCTCAAGAAAGCCTTCTACTCCATGTTCGACTATTTACTACTATATAACGAGTATGCCATCCAACTCATGGTTAAAGAAGGCTTTGATAGAAACAAAATGACATGTATTGCCAATTCTCTCGATAGTGACAAAGAATTGCAAATACGACAACATCTTAAAGTCACAGATATTTATTCACGCCATTTTGGTAATAATCATCCAACGCTAATCTACTGTGGTCGATTACAAAAAAGAAAACGCCTTGATCTCCTTCTTAAAGCCGTGGCACGGCTGCGAGACAGCGGGACTATCATCAACGTAGTGTTTGTGGGAGAGGAAATAGATGACATGAAACTTCCTGAAACCATTCGTTCCTTTTCGCTCGATGCCCAATGTTGGCTCTTCGGTCCATGCTACGACGACAACACAATTGGCGAGCTATTCTACAACGCTCACGCTTGCGTGTCACCAGGCAATGTGGGACTTACCGCCATACACTCTCTCACCTTTGGATGTCCAGTTATTACCCATGGCAATCTACCCAACCAAATGCCCGAGTTCGAAGCCATCAAACCTGGCATAACTGGCGATTTCTTTGAAGAAAACAACATTGAAGACCTTCAAAAAACCATCTTGAAATGGACAGAAGCTACTCAGGAACAGCGCAACCAAACTCGACAAAACGCTTTTGACGAGGTTGATCGCAAATGGAATATACACTATCAGTTAGACATTCTTCACCATATTCTCGACTTTCACAAGACAAATGCATAAAAATAACGCAATCTACATGGGCATAAGAAATGCTTTGCGACACTGCGTGCTCGACATCCTTGGCCTATGGAGCAAGCCTGCGCCAGGCATTCACATTCTTAACGGGCACAAACTGTCAGACGAAAAGAAAACAGACTGCTTCCGTCTACAATTGAAACAGCTCAGCCGTCAGGTGCGCTTCATCAACATTGAAGACGCCGTAAACATGATTTCCAACCACAGACAGACTAAAGAAGCATTGGTCGCCTTTACCTTCGACGATGGCTTCATGGAATGTTACGATTATTTTGCACCTGTGTTGGAAGAGTTTGGTGTAAACGCCTTGTTCTTCGTAAATCCCAATTATGTCGATGGAGACAAGGAATATATTGACCATTTCAACCAAGAAGTCGTTTTCTCTCAAAATAAACAACCAATGGGATGGGAACACCTTAAGTCCCTTGCCGACCGCGGACACATTATTGGCGCGCACACCATGGATCACTTTATGATTAACTCTGAAGATGAAGAGAAACTAACATACCAGATTGTAGATTGCAAAAAAGTTATAGAGCAACACCTTGAGCGGCCCTGCAACTACTTTGCTTTCCCATACGGCAAACTCTCGCAGGCTAACCAACGGTCTATTCAAATAGCCCTTCGGACATATCCTTTCGTTTTCTCACAGTCTGACTATAAACATTACTTCTCATTCGATGGGAAAGTAATCAACCGGCGACATTTCGAACCTTACTGGCCTATAGCACATGTAAGATATTTTCTTAGTTGCAACAAAAACTACTAAATGACAAAGCTCCTTCAAATCAATATCACCGCCAACTGGGGCTCACACGGCAAAATAGCCGAAGGCATAGGGCTGTTAGCCATACAGGAAGGATGGGAAAGTCATATAGCATACGGACGATGGATGAATCCGAGTGCCTCTCAATTATACCATATTGGAAGCCGTTGGGACGAAGCTGTACACGGATTGGGAACCAGAATACTCGACAATCATGGACTGATGTCGAAAGGAGCAACACGTAAACTCATTCGCTATATCACACAAATACACCCCGATATTATCCATCTTCACAATATCCACGGCTACTACCTCAACTACCCCATACTATTTCGCTTTCTTAAAGAAAGCGGCATTCCGGTAATATGGACCCTGCACGACTGCTGGTCCTATACGGGACATTGTGCTCACTACATGTTTGCAGGATGTCGGAAATGGGAAGAGCATTGCCATCACTGTGCATGGAAATCAACATACCCTCGCAGCATTATGGCAAACCAGTCATACAAGAACTTTGAACATAAAAAACTGTCGTTTCTCTCTCTGGACAACCTTACACTGGTTCCTGTCAGCAAATGGCTGGAAAATGACTTGAAATGCTCATTTTTCAAAGATAATTCCATCGTGCAACTATATAATGGGATAGATTGTCAGATGTTCAAACCAACCAAACGTGCCATCATCAAACAACGATATCACATCCCTCAAGAAAACAAAATTGTAATTGGAGTAGCCTCCAACTGGTACAGAAAAGGACTACCTGACTTTCTGAAACTCCGAACTATCTTGCCTGATGACTATTCCATTATACTTGTTGGGCTAAATAAGAAAGATATAAAGAATCTTCCAAAAAACATCATAGGACTACAACGCACCCAAAACCAAGAAGAACTGATAGAGCTATATTCAGCTGCAAACGTATATTTCAATCCTACATGGGAAGACAATTTCCCTACAACCAACCTCGAAGCAATGGCTTGCGGAATCCCTGTGGTAACCTATCGAACTGGTGGAAGCCCCGAAAGCATCGATTCCGAAACTGGCTTTGTAGTAGACCAAGGCAATGTGGACGCTGCAAGCAAGCGTATCTCCGAGATATGTGCCAATGGAAGAGAGAGATATCGAAAAACTTGTCGAGAAAGAATCATAACACTTTTCGAACAAAAAACACGATTCGCCGACTATATGACGCTATATAAAAATATTTTGAAACAAAGGAAGCCACAACGTTAAGTCACTGCATTCGACAAGAACTTGATTTATAATCTGAACCCAAATATTTTGTAGATGAACTTCGTACAAATCATTGCCACATTGGTGTAGACTCCATTCTCATGACATGCCCGTACATCTTCGCGTATCAACACCATCCTGCTTCTAATGTTCTTAGTGCTTATGCCACCAAGTCTCATGGTTACGAAATCCATGGGCAGATATACTCCTTTAATTTTGTTCACAATAAACAAACGGACCATCATCTCATAATCGGCCGCTATCTGATAGTCAAGCCTATATCCTCCCATACGGTCGTAGATTTGCTTTCGCAAATATAACGACGGATGAGCCGGCATGAATCCAAATCTCAACCAAAAGGGACGAAAAGCCTTGGAAGAGTAATAGCGAACCACCTTATTCGGTTGGCTGTCATCGATGAAATGGACATCGCCGAAAACCGCCTCAATGTCATCTCGCTGAAATTTTGCCACGACCTTGGCTATCACGTCATTGCTTGTAAAGTAATCATCCGAATTCAACATGCCCACAACATCCCCCGTGGCCATGGCTATCCCCTTGTTCATGGCATCGTAAATACCGCCGTCCGGTTCGGAAATATACTTCAAACGACCGCCAAACCGGACTTCAAACCCCTGGACAATCTCCATCGTACCATCGGCAGACTGGCCATCCACTATGATATATTCAATATTCTGATGGGTTTGAGCCAGCACAGAGCATATTGTATCGGAGATTGTTCGGGCACTATTATGGGCTACTGTTATAATAGAAACCTTCATACTATTGCTTTTTTAGAGCCACACGAAACAGACTCCCTTTCAACGTCAGCTTTTTTTTCGACAAGTGTTCGATTGTAAAAGTCTCTCCCAACCCTGCTATCCCATAGTCCTCCAAGGCCTTTTCATCCGTCAGGACAGGATCTCCTTGAAGGCGGTCGTCAAGTGCAGGGCTGTAAACTGACAATCCATCGCCTTCATGTCTAAAATAAAGGAAAACGGACAAGTTGCCTCCTGTCAAATTCAACAGCCTTCCTTGGACTGCCCAATACATCCGTTCATTACTTTTATAACAGCTTCCTCCTGTTGCAAGCGTGTCGATACGCACCACATGCCAATAGCCGTCCAAATCGCCATTGTCTTCATGCTCCAAGTTGCAGGAAGCCAAAGTGGATAACAACAAAAATGTTCCAACAATATGTGTAAGCAGTCCTTTCATTCCGTCTACTTTAAAAAACCTGTCTTGACGATGGTCAACCGACCGCCATAGTTATGCCCCAACAATCCTCCCATATCCATTCCGCAAGCGCTTGTAATCCTCCAACCTTTATTCAGATGGCACGTCACTTCCAACATGACACTCACATTCCGCCGCGTTTCTGTGAAAGGATCGTCATAGGTGCCCAAACCTGACTGATAGGTTGCCAACAAACGATAGTCCACCTGCTCCGTCGGATAACCGCTCAAGCCCAGATGACAAGCCGTGAACCTGTTGTTTTGAAAAACGATTCTTCCATCCTTATTATATAAAGGAGCCGTATAGAGTGGATTGCCAATGGCCTGTCCCCAATGCTGCCAACCCATATAGATGTTATGGTTGTAATAATTGTCACGTCCACCGATATGCTCACTGAAGCTTTTCGTGTGGTCATGGTAGACAGGCCCGCTCTGATATTGGGTATAAATATACTCTACCACAACGTTGTCAATCCACCGGCAATCTTTCAATCTCACCTCCGCGCCCAGCATGATGTCCTTCAGGTCATAGACGAAATAGCGGCGCTTCTTCCGCACGTTCCATTCGTCACCCGTACCATAGCCGTCATAATCCAAGAGAAACATGCCAGAATGGTCCTCGAAAAACTTGTCGGCATAAAGGCTCACGCCCCATCTGTCGGTGTCATAGTTGACGCGCATAAGCCAAGAACCCAGCTGGTTGCCCGCCGCATTCTGGTATGTTGTCTCCTCTACGTCAGCCCCACCCGGCACCACTGCATGCCAGAAGTCCTTCAATCCTCTGCCTCCCCGCAACACTGTTGTTGTGCCATCCGCCTCCGGTCGGTAGATGGTGCCGCCGAAGGTGGTGGCCATTTCCAGTCCGAGTTCGACGGAAAAAGGAAAGAAACGGTCGGGATTGCCTATCATCAAATAGCCGGCCTTGCTGTGATAGAGCACGTTGTCTGTATGTCTTTCCGTTTTCGACACGAAATCACGCTGCCAGTTGCCGTCCGTCATCTTGCCGAAGGCGACATGCCCCTTCAACCGCAACCAGTCGTGGGCGAAGGGCAACACCCAATACTCGGGCAAAGCAAGGCGCGCCTGGGGCACCGGTCGTGCATTGATTCCCAGCGTCTGCGAGCCACTGCTCAGCCGGTTGTTCTTCAGTCCCATGGGAAATTCCTTGCTGCCCACCGTCAACACGCCATGCAACCATCGTGCTTCCACAAACGCCTGTTGCACGACGGCCTTGCTGGTGTAGCGCATCGGGGCCACGACATCCAACCCGTAGCCCAGCGCCCAGCGGCGCGTGGAATCATTCCGCAAGGCACGCTCCACGCTCGCTCGCAGATAACCGTTGTCCGATTTCAGCGAACTCAGTCCATGCCGGTTGGCGTTCAGCCACAACGGCGTGGTACCTTTGGCCACGGAAGCCTGTGCCTCCACCCTGTATTGGATATCCTTCGAGAGATTCAGTCTACCTGTTTCAGCACCTTCCTGCCACGCATATTGCGCATGACCGACAAGCGGCCATGCGCACAGGGCAGCAAAGTAAACAAATTGCTTGAAATTCATGTCATCATCAGCATGGTGATATGATGATAACGACACACGCCTCCTTTTATTATAAAGTAGGCTCGCGTTATTATAAAGCAGGCTCGCACAAGCGTTCAGAATATGTAACCGGCCGTCAGGTAGAACGCACGAGCATGGGCATCGCCCATCTTCTCATGCACGTCGAATGCTCCCGTCTCCGCGCCAAACGTCACCGAAAGATGGCGAGTCTCATACCCCAACTCCAACATCGGGCCTATATCGAAGCGGCGCATGTCGAACCCTGGAAAGCCATAGGTGTCGTATTCATGTACGCCATGAACCACTTTGCCCCCGACACCATACGAGGCGAAACATCCCATGCCCACTTTCATGCCACCTTTCTTGTCCGTCGGCATGAACATGGTGACGAGAAGAGGGACTTCCAATAAATTCTGATGGATGTCCGCCATATCCTTCGTATCATCCTTCCATGGCCCTCTCGCGCCTTTCTGAATGTAACGCAGCCCCATCTGCAAACTGAAGCAACGCGTCTTGAACGGTATCTGAAGCCCAGCCTCGGCCATCAGACGCCACAGCCCCTTGATTCCACCAGTGTTCTTGCCCACATAATCGGCCGAAACAACACCCGCCTTCACGTAGGGTTTCACGCCCGGCGCGACCATTTCGCTGGCGTCACTGATGTAGGAATGACTTGATCTTTTTTCTTCCTGTGCATGTTGAAACACTTGTGCCTGCGTCGTTGACACTCCAGCCAGCAACGCGATTGCAAGGAAAAGAGTACGCATAATTACCTTTTGTTTGTTAATAATCGGTTCATCTGCCAACGTTGTCTCCCATCTTCATCCACAACAGTCTTGTACCCGACAGCAGATAGAGCGTGTCGCCCTGCAGATCGGCCGCCTGGACAGGCTCGGTGAAATTGAGCTTGGCATTTCCCTCGTCGTCGACAATCCAGAAGTCGAAGCCATTTTTCGAGTCTGTACCCACAAAGGCGTATTTTCCATGGTGCTGGTAGACGTCGTAGCGGTTGGCAGAGGGGAAGGTTTCTTCCACCTGCAGCTTGTCGTTGACCACCAGGATGCTCTTCTTGTCGGTGACAACATAGCCGCGGCCGGGGCCGAATTGCAATGGCGTGAGCTTCTTGTCCTCGCCTCGGAAAGTGTAGATCTTGCTGTATGGAATCGAGATGGGGTGTCCATAAATCTTCTTGTCCCATGGTTCCAGCATGTCCTTCGAAAGCAACTGCCCGTCGGCGGCATTGAGTACGGCGGCAAAGGGCTTGCCGCATTTCTTCATCATCACGCCTCCCTTCAGCCCAACGCCATAGCTGAGCAGATGTAGTTTGCCATCCTTCACCGTCAGTTGGCTGTAAGAACCGTCCTTGTTGTCGAACGGCGTCGTCCACACCTGCTGCGCCTGGGCGTCATAACAGCTCACACCGGCCTTGTCAGCAAAATAATAGCAGGTGCCGTCAGTGGCTATGTTGGAGCACGTGTGCGACGTTACATTGGAGTTAACATAGGGCACATAATAAGTATATACCCCCATGGCCATGCCCGTCGCCACACCCATGGCCACAGCGCCGAGGCTCTGCAGCAGCACGCTGCCCACGTCCACCTTGCCCGTGGCGGCGTCGTAGCGGTGCAAGTTGCCCGTCGTGATGTTGACGAAGTTCATGTCGTCGGCCGCCACCATCAGCAGCGAGTCTCCCACCACCTGCATGTCCTTCCATCCCCAGTTCAGTTCGTGCTTCACGTTGCTGACCCACAGTTCCTGTCCCGTGGACAGACTGACGCCCCGCAGCTTGGCGGCCGTGGCCGACCGATAGCCGACGATTACGTCCTTGGCCTCGTCTATATAAAGAGGTAGAAGCTTGGTATTCCATTTTTCGGTCGTGGCGTCGGCCATGAGCTTTAGTTTTCCATTGTCCTGCACGAGCAATCCCTGCGACGTCAGCTTCATGTTGTCCATCATCGCCTTTCCTTCCGGCGCGTTGGAGAGGCGCATCAAGGCTTCAGTCCTGCTGAATTTCATCGGCATGATCCAGTTGGTGGCACCTGAAACCCTGTCCACCAGGCAGATTTGGCCATCGTTCGTCCAGGCGTCTTTCTCACGCTTGCGCAGTTTCACGGCCACGGTCTTGCCGTCGGGAGACACCGATAGTGAGTAACAAGTGTGCTTCAAGTCGATTGAAGCCAATTTAATTGGATTCCCGTCCACGTCCTTAGCAATGGCTATGGAGTCTATTTGGGCATTTGATGTCAGTGGCAGAAAAGCCAGAACACAAGCCAACCATACGTGTTTTCGTCTCATCTTTGGTGATTTATCATTAACAAAAGACTTGACAAAGATAAGCCTTTTCAGAAGACAAACAAAACAAATCCTCACATTTTTATAATAAAACGGCCGTCTTGTCAGTTCTTTTATAAAAGGATTTGACGCGTTGGACATTGTCCATCGATGTTCCGCGCTTTCCAATCGATATATTCATGGTTGACAACACGATATATATATTGTCCGTAACAGCTTCTTTTCTCCTCAGTCTCTGCTGTGGATTCTTTTTCATTCCTGCCATCTTGAACTTCTGCAGGACTCACAAGCTATATGATTTGCCCAACGCCCGCAAGGTGCATCGGCACGCGATACCCCGCCTCGGCGGCATAGCCTTCCTGCCCAGCATGCTCCTTGCCTTCATGTTTTGCATCCTTGCGCTCCACTATATGGAAGGTACAGCTCCGCTGCGGGTGAGCCTTTGGACGTATTCGGTCATGGTGGGAACCGTCATTGTCTACGCCATTGGCGTCGTCGACGACATGATTGGGCTCAACGCCAAGATGAAGTTTCCTGTCCAGATCTTGGCTGCGGCCTTGCTGCCCCTCAGCGGTCTCTACCTCAACGACCTCTACGGACTGGCCGGCATTCATCAGTTGTCGCCCATGGCGGGCAGTCTGCTGACGATTTTCGTCATCGTTCTGATTGTCAATGCTTTCAACTTGATTGACGGAATCGACGGATTGGCAGCCTGTCTCACGCTCATCGCGCTGAGCGGCTATCTGTTCTGCTTCATCCGCGAGGAGCTTTGGATTTACTGCATCATGATTTCGGGGCTCATGGGGGTGCTCGTCGCCTATCTCTATTTCAATCTTTTCCTGAGCGAAAGGCACAAGAAGAAAATCTTCATGGGCGACTCGGGCAGTCTGACGCTGGGCTATGTGCTGGCCTTCCTGTTCGTCAAGTTTTCCATGAACAACGCCGATGTGCCGCCGTTTTACAACGAAAACAGGATGTTGACATATTCGTTGCTCGTCGTTCCTTGCTTCGATGTGATCCGTGTCTTCCTGGTTCGCCTGCGAAACGGCCGCCCCTTGTTCCATGCGGACAAGAATCACGTCCAGCACAAGATCATGCGCACGGGCATGACGCAGCACCAGACGCTCATCCTCATCATCTTCATGCAGCTGGGCTTCATCGCGCTCAACATGACGACTTATCTCGCCACCAGCTGCAACATCACGATAATGGCGATCGTAGACATCTTCGTCTATATCGCCATCCATCTCTTGATCGACCGGTACATCAAACTAAATGGTCGGAAGCCTTTCGAATAAATCCCTTCGCCTTGTTTTCGTGGGCACAGAGACCGTCGGAAAGAATGACAGCCGGACAGCCTTTCGTCCCGACGCCCCCGCAGCCCGACACCCCGCTCACACCAGCGTGGCCACGACTTCCTCGCGGGTTCCGGGCAGCATGTCGATGACCGGAATCTCGGGCATGGTGTAGCACCCCGGGGCCAGACGCATCGAAGCACGGGCCACATTGGCCAGTACTTGTGCCGTCAGCGCGGGGTTGTTGATACTCATGTTGAACTCGAAATGCTGGTTCTGGGTCTTCCCGCTCACGCCCTTGCGCACCAAGTTGACGCCATGTCCCATGTCTCTGACCTCGTCGACGGAGCTTACCGCAAACACGTGCGTCTCATCGTGTGCGAAATAGGGGTCAGCCTTGACTTCGGCGGTCACCTGCTCCAGCGTGGCGCCATCCTCCAATTCCACGTAGACCATGCGGCGATGAATGCCTTCACCCAACGGAATGGTGACCGAAAGGGCGTTCTTCACGCCTTTCTTGCCGCGCACACAGACGCTGTGCCCCATGCTCATGCCCGGACCGAAGTTGGTGTAGGTGAGTCCCTTGGGGGCCAGACTCTGCATCAATACGCGCACGATGGAGTCCGAACCGGGGTCCCATCCGGCTGAAATCACGCTCACCTTGCCGGCCTTCTTGCAGTTTTCCATCTGCTTGGCGCGGTAGTTGAGAATGTCGGTATGGATGTCGAAGCTGTCGACGGTGTTGATACCGAGGGCCACTATCTTCTCCGCATACGCGGGACATGCCCGTGTCGGCGCGGCCAGAACGGCCACATCCACGTCGGAAAGCTTGATGATGTCGTCCACGACGGCATAAGGTGCCAGTTCGGCCGGCTTGTCCTTGTCGCCCTGGCGGCGCACAATGCCTGCTATCTCGAAATCGGGGGCGGCCTCAAGCGCCTCCACGGTGTAATGACCGATGTTGCCGTAACCTACGACGGCTGCTCTGATTTTCTTCATAATTAATATGTTTTGCTGTTAATAACTTCACTCTTTCACAACGGCAAAAGTAGTGTAATTTGACGAATTGACCAGCAGTATGCTTTCTTTTTTAGCTATATTTTTACTGAATGTGCCGGATAGTAGCACACCGGTTCGGAATAAGAAAGTATTCCAGATACATCATCGAGCGCATCAATGAACTGCTCAAGAACAATACTCCAGTTCCATAAGCTATAGTGTCAAGCTATCTTTATTCAACAGAAAATCCAGCAAACCTACGGTTACAATTCCTTGCTCGTCACGCTTAGGCTTAATGTCATCTTTTACAACAATAATTTTCTTGAAAGAATCATTGATAAGCGAGAAAGAAGTCTTTTCTTGCCGTTCTTTCTCCATGTCAGGTATGGCAAAGGCAGACTGGATATAGTATCTGTTGCTTCCCTCATTCACCACAAAATCAACCTCATATTGCTGGCGAACGCTTTTCCCTTCAATTTTTCTTTTAACATCTACAACACCAACATCTACATTATAACCTCTTATTCGCAACTCATTATAGAGAACATTCTCCATAATATGATTTTCTTCTTGTTGACGGAAATTCAAAATGGAATTTCTTACTCCCAAATCACAAAAATAATATTTGGACAAGGAACCTATATACTTACGTCCCTTGATATCATACCTCTCAGCTTCTTCTATCAGAAAAGAGTCTTTCAAATAGGAAATGTACTTTGCTACTGTGGGATAGGACAAATCAACATTCTCTTTACTCTTAAAGGTATTGGTCAATTTGTTTGGATTGCAGGATGAACCTATAAAAGAAGACAGCATCTTTACCAACTCCCCAAACTCATGTTCTTTAATCTCATGCCGTTCTTTTATGTCCGTCAAATAGGTTTTGCGATACACATTATAAAGATAGTCGCTTTTCTTCTTGTCACCTACCAAAGTCAAAATGTGAGGTAGCCCGCCGTATGTATAATAGTCTTTCCATGCCACCTGTTTATCTCCGCCTATGGCTGCATGATATTCTGAGAAAGAGAATGGGTACATGTGTATCTCATCGCTCCTATCCCGAAACTCTGTTACGATATCATTTGAAAGGAAATGGGAATTGCTACCTGTTACATATACATCTACATTTTCAATATGCAACAAACTATTCAGCACATCCATGAATTCATCTACCATCTGTATTTCGTCCATAAGTATGAAATACAACAGGTTATCCTTGATTTGCAGGCGGATATGTGCCAATAAAACATCAGGATTTCTTAGCTTTTGATTGATGCGGTCATCCAAAGCAATGGAGATGATGTGGTCTGCCGGTATGTTCTGTTTCAGCAAATAATCACGGAAAAGCACTTGTAGAAGTGTGGACTTGCCGCATCTCCGCATACCTGTGATTACCTTGATAAAGCCATTTTCTCGCCCGTCAATGAGCTGGTTCAAATAGATGTCTCTGGGAATAACTGTTCTCATATTTTAAATTTCCGCCCCAAGGGACGCTTTTTTCAATGACAAAGATACGGCTTTTGTTTTAATAACAACACTTGTGGTTTTAAAAAAGTGCCATCCGGGGCACTTTTTTAAAACCCGAGAGCCTTCAAACGTGCAGAATTCAACTGGCTTTTCCTGACATTTCTCCGTATTCTACATAATATTTGCCCATCACAAGGCGTTATCGGTTTGTATATATACAACAAACAGACACTTATGATTGAATACATCAAGGGCGAGCTCACCGACCTCACCCCCGCCGTTGCTGTCGTCGAAGCTGCGGGCGTGGGCTACGCGCTCAACATTTCATTGACCACCTACAGTGCCATCCAGGGCCGACGTGAGGTGAAAATCTTTGTGCATGAATCGCTGGTGACGGGCGGACGCGACGACAGCTTCACGCTCTTCGGCTTTCAGAGCAGGCAGGAGCGCGAACTCTACCGCATGCTCATCACCGTGTCGGGCGTCGGCGCCAACACGGCGCGCATGATGCTCTCGTCCATGACGCCCGCCGAACTTTGCAACGCCATTGCCAACGGCGACGAACGGATGATCAAGAGCGTCAAGGGAATCGGCCTGAAGACGGCCCAACGCGTCATCGTCGACCTGAAAGACAAAATCATGGCCAGCGGCATTGCCGACGAACTGCACGTGGGCGCGCAGCGTGGCGACGCCCAGATGGTCAACACGGCCGTCAAGGACGAGGCCGTCGGCGCCCTCACCATGCTGGGATTCTCGCCCGCTCCGGCTGCCAAAGTCGTGACAGCGATATTGAACGAGCAACCCGACATGGCCGTGGAAATGGTCGTGAAGGAGGCTTTGAAACGGATAAAATAGGTCAGGATGCCGAGAAGGAAACTGCTATTGGGCTTCATACTGCTTGCGACATTCGCCGCAAGCTATGCCCTTGCCGTGCCTTTTCTACACCACCATCAAGACAACCGACAACCAACAACCGACTCCCTGACGACCGGCAAGCCGCGATGGCGGGTGCAACGAACCACTCCCATCACCTACGCCGACCTCGATTCGAGCAGCCTCGACCTGCGGCAGCCTGACAACCTGCATTATGAAGTGACCTACAACGACAGCCTGCAACGCTATGTGATAGGCCGGAAGATGGGCGGCACGTGGCTCGGCGCACCCGTCATGATGACGCTCGACGAATATATGAAGTGGCTGGACCGCCGCCGTCGCGACGTGTTTTTCCGCTCCAAGAACGACGAAATCCATCAGAAGAAAGGCAAAGAGAAGTTCGATTTCAGCGACATGCGCTTCAACCTGGGGCCGGCCGAGAAGATTTTCGGCCCCGGCGGCGTGCGCATCAGGACGCAGGGCACAGCCGAACTCAAGCTGGGGGGCACCGTCAAGAACATTGAAAACCCATCGCTGAACATCCGCAACCGCAAGACGACGGCACTGGACTTCGACGAGAAAATCAATCTGGCCGTCAATGGCAAGGTGGGCGACAAGGTGAACATGAACCTGAACTACAACACCGACGCCACATTCGACTTCGACACGCAGAACCTGAAGCTGAAATACGACGGCAAGGAGGATGAGATCGTCAAGCTGGTGGAGCTTGGCAACGTGTCGTTCCCCAGCAATTCGTCGCTCATCATGGGCGCCAACTCGCTCTTCGGCGTGCGCACCGACATGCAGTTCGGCAAGTTGAAGCTGCAACTGGTGGCCTCGCAGAAGAAGAGCGCCAGCAAGAGCGTGGGCTCAAAGGGTGGCGTTCAGCTGACGCCCTTCGACATCGGCGCGGCCGACTATGAGGAGAACACCCACTTCTTCCTCAGCCATCATTTCCGCGAACGCTACGACGAGGGCATGAAAAGGCTGCCGCACGTCATGACGGGCGTCACCATCAACCGCATCGAGGTGTGGGTCACCAACAAGACGGGCTCCACCAGCGACACTCGAAACATCGTGGCACTGGCCGATTTGGGTGAGAACAGGCTGGTCAAAAGCCCGCTCTGGACGACGCTGGGGCTGCCCGTTCCGTCCAACCAGGCCAACACCGAGTACGCCACGCTCAATGCCAACGCGGCCGTCCGCGACATCGACCAGGTCTCGACACAGCTCGATGGGATGGGACTCGTGGGCGGACAGGACTACGAGAAGGTGGCCAATGCCGTGCGGCTGTCCCCCGAATCCTACACCGTCAACACGGCCTTGGGCTACATTTCGCTCCGGACTGCCCTGCAACCCGACCAGATTCTGGCCGTGGCCTACGAGTACACGTATGGCGGCAAGACCTATCAGGTGGGCGAATTTGCCACCGACAAGACCGACGTCGGCCAGTCGCTGCTCGTCAAGGCGTTGAAGAACACCAGCAACAACCCCACGCAGGGCAACTGGCGGCTGATGATGAAGAACGTCTACAGGCTCAGCGACACGGTGGAGAAGGACCGGTTCAGGCTCGACGTGAAGTACCAGAGCGACACGACGGGCGTCTATCTCAACTACATTCCCGAGCCTCAGGTGAAGAGCCGGACACTGATCAAGGTGCTGGGAGCCGACCGTCTCGACAACAACGGCAACGCGCGACCCAACGGCTACTATGATTTCGTAGAGGGCTACACCGTCAGCAACGGCCGGGTGTTCCTCCCCGTGGCCGAACCTTTCGGTCAGTATCTGCTCCGCTACCTCAAAGCGAACGGCGTTCAGGCCGACGTGGCCGCCAAATATGCCTTCACCGAACTCTACGACTCCACCCGGACCATCGCCCGCCAGATAGCCGAAAAGGACAAGTTCGTGCTCTCGGGCCAGTTCAGAGGGTCGCGCACCAACGTCATTTCCTTGGGGGCGTTCAACGTGCCGCAAGGCTCCGTCGTCGTCACGGCAGGCGGTGTGCGCCTCACCGAAGGCTCCGACTACACCGTGGACTACAACGCCGGCGAAGTGACGATACTCAATCGCAGCATTCTCGACGCGGGAACACCCGTCAACGTGTCGCTGGAGAGCAACACGAACTACAGCCAGATGCGCAAGACCATGCTGGGAATGAACTGGCAATACGACTTTTCCAAGAACTTCCAGCTCAGCGGCACGCTCCAACACTTGCAGGAACAGGCCATCATCAACAAGGTCGCCATGGGCGCAGAGCCCCTCAACAACACGCTGTGGGGCGTCAATGTCAACTGGAAAGCGGAGAGTCAGTGGCTCACAAACATGCTCGACAAGCTGCCGTTCCTGCATCTGACGCAGCCTTCCCGCATATCTTTCACGGGCGAATTTGCCCAACTCATCGCCGGCCAAAGCCGTGGAACGCAGGACAACGCCTCCTATCTGGACGACTTCGAAGGCTCCAAGACGGCGGTAGACGTGTCCATGCCGTCGTCGTGGTTCATATCGAGCGTGCCGTCACGGTTCACCGAACACAGCGACAAGACGACGCTTTCGGGCGGCTACAACCGCAGTCTGCTGGCCTGGTACTACATCGATCCGCTCTTCACGCGCCGCGGCAGTTCGCTCACGCCGGGCCACATCCGCAGCGACCTCGACCAGTTGAGCAACCACTATGTGCGCGAGGTCTACATGCGGGAGCTTTATCCCAACCGCGACTACAACGCCTACAACGGCGGAAGCACCGCCAACACGCTCAACATCCTCAACCTTGCCTACTATCCCGCCGAGCGTGGGCCCTACAACTTCAATCCCGACCTGAACCAAGACGGCACGCTCAACCGCCCCGAACGCCACTGGGGCGGCATGATGCGCAAGCTCGACATGAGCGATTTCGAGACGGCCAACGTGGAATACATCGAGTTTTGGCTGCTCGACCCGTTCCTTTATTCGCGCCGTCAGCCCAACGCGGCCGAGCATGGGGGCGACTTCTACATCGACTTGGGTGAGGTGAGCGAGGACATTCTGCCCGACGGGAAGAAGTTCTATGAGAGCGGCATGCCGGTAGACGGCAGCTCCGCCTTCACGACAACGCAGTGGGGACGCATTCCGAACCAAGCGACCACGACCTATGCCTTCGCCACCACGTCGGGCGCACGCCAGCTTCAGGACGTCGGTTTCAATGGTCTGACCGACGAACAGGAGCGTTCCTTCGCCTCCTACCAGCCTTTCCTCAACGCCATAAGGGGCAGAGTGAGCCCCGCCGTGCTGGACTCCATCTCCAACGACCCCGCGAACGACAACTACCACTACTTCCGTGGAACGGATTACGACGAGATGCAGGCCGACATCCTGCGCCGATACAAATACATCAACAACCCCCAGGGCAACTCGCCGGACAGCGGACAGCGCAACGAACGCTACGACACGTCCTACAAGACCACACCCGACGTGGAGGACATCAACCAGGACTACACGCTCAACGAGTATGAGAAATACTTCGAATACCATGTTTCCATCCGCCCGAACGACCTGGAGGTGGGACGAAACTTCATCGTCGACAAGCGCGAATACACCGCGCCGCTGCGCAACGGCAACAAGGAGACCGTGAACTGGTACCAGTTCCGCATTCCCGTGAAGGAGTTCGAGCGACGCTTCGGGACCATTTCCGACTTCACGTCGATACGCTTCATGCGCATGTACCTCACCGGTTTCAAGCACCCCATCGTGCTCCGCTTCGGCAGTCTCGACCTCGTGCGCAGCGACTGGCGGCTCTACGAGCAGCAGCTGGACAACTCCGCCAACACGGGAACGCTGACCGTCAGCGCCGTCAACATAGAGGAGAACGGCGAGAAGCAGCCCGTCAACTATGTCGTTCCGCCCGGCATAGACCGCGTCCAGGACCCTTCGCAGCCGCAGGTGGTGAGCAACGAACAGGCGCTTGACCTCGTAGCCGTCAATCTGTCGAGCGGCGAGTCGAAGGCGGTGTACAAGAACGCGACGATGGACATGCGCCAATACCGCCGTCTGGAGATGTTCGTCCATGCCAACGCCCTCCAGCAGAACGTGACAGACCTGCAAAACGGCCAGCTGGCGGTCTTCATACGTCTCGGAAGCGACTACAAGAACAACTATTACGAGTACGAAGTGCCGCTGCAACTGACCCCGCCGGGCCGCTACGACCGCCGTTCGACGACGCAACGGGCCATCGTCTGGCCGATGGAGAACCGCATCGACCTGCCTCTCCGCTTGTTGACCACCCTGAAAAAGGAGCGCAACAAGGCGCGCGCCACGGGCGAAGGGGCCTACACCAGGGAGTTTCATCAGTACGACCCCGACCATCCGGCCAACCGAATGGCCATCAAGGGCAACCCCACCTTGGGCGAAGTGAAGACCATGGTCATCGGAGTGAGGAACAAGTCGGCCGAAAACAAGAGCGGAGAGGTGTGGGTGAACGAGCTGAGACTCAAGGAATATGACAACAACGGAGGCTGGGCGGCCCAGGGAAACCTGCACGTGCAGCTCTCCGACCTGGGCACCGTCAACGTTCAGGGCAGGCATGTGTCGCAGGGATTCGGCGGCTTGGAGCAGGGTGTCATGGAGCGTTCGACCGACGACCGCAACCAATACAGCGTGACGACGAGCGTGGAACTCGGCAAGTTCTTCCCCGACAAGGCGCACGTGACCATCCCGCTGTACTACAGTTACAACAAGGACACGATGCGACCGAAGTACAATCCGCTCGACACGGACATGCGGTTGAAGGACGCCCTCGACGCCGCGGCCTCGCGAAAGGAGCGCGACTCGATCGAGAGCATTGCCGTCACGCGCGCCACTACGTCGAACTTCTCCATCTCGAATGCCCGCGTCGGCATTCAGACGAAGCGTCATCCCATGCCCTACGACCCCAACAACTTCGCCTTCAGCTACAGCCATGCCCGCTCACACACCACCGGTCAGACCACCATCTACGAGAATGAAACCAACTGGCGCGGCGCGATGAACTACAACTGGAGCCCCGTCTACAAGGCTTGGCAGCCGTTCAGCCAGATGAAAAGCAAGTCGAAATGGCTCGAATTGCTGAAGAAGTTCGGCTTCAACTGGCTGCCGCAGTCGGTGGGTTTCAACACGGAGATGATTCGAAACTACTACGAACTGCAGGAACGGGACATGGAAGCCGCCGAAGGAGGCCGACTGCCGTTGAGCTTCAGTCAGCAGTTTCTGTGGAACCGCGACTTCACGCTGCGCTGGGACTTGACCAACAACCTGCACATGAACTTCCAGAGCGTCACCCACGCGCAGATAGAAGAACCCTACACGCCCGTCAACAAGGACCTCTATCCCGACCGTTACTCGGCCTGGAAGGACTCCGTGTGGCAGTCGATACGCCACTTGGGGACGCCACTCGACTACAACCAGTCGTTCTCGCTGTCCTACAACGCGCCCATCAACCTGCTGCCGGTCTTCGACTGGGTGACGGCCACCGGCAACTACACGGCCACCTACAACTGGCTGAGGGGCAGCGAACTGGAAGACGGCACCTCGCTGGGCAACACAATCGTGAACAACCGCACGATGTCCGTCAACGGAACGTTCAACATGACGACCCTCTACAACCACATCCCGTTCCTCAAGGCGGCCAACGCCAAGCGTCCGTCACGGAACGACGGCAGGGCCGGTGCCGCCCCGGGAGGCCGCAGGGGCAACACCAGACCGCAGACCGCGGAGCAGCGAAAGGCCGAACAACAGAAGAGGTTGCTCGACAAGAGGAAAAAAAACTTTGAACAGGAAGTGACGCTCATGCCCGATTCCACCATCAAGCTGACCCACGGCAAGAACTCGAAAAGGCTGATTGTGACGGGCAAGACACAGGACGGCAAGACGCTGCGGCTGCGCTTCAAGACGTCCGACAACAACACAATCGTATTGAAAAGCAAGGTGGACTCGGCCTTGAAGGTGAAGGTCAGCGTGGCGGCCAAGGAGCCGTTGGAGAACCGGAAGTGGTACAAGCTGGCCCAGGGGACCGCCCGCTTCCTCATGATGCTGCGCAACGTGACCGTATCCTACCGCAACCAGTACTCCATGTCGCTGCCGGGATTCATGCCGAAGGTCGGCGACGCCTTCGGACAGACGCGTGGCACGGGGGCCTTCGCGCCCGGACTGGACTTCGCCTTCGGGCTGACGGGCGACTCGTATGTCGACCGTGCCAGCGAGCGGGGATGGCTGTTGCGCAACGACTCGGTGGCGACGCCGGCCACGACCAACGCTTCGGAGGACTTGCAGATAAGGGCCACGCTCGAGCCCTTCGACAACTTCAGGATCGACTTGCACGCGACGCGCGCCACCACCCGCGGCAAGGGCATACAATACATGTACGACGGCATGCCGAAGACCGAGAACGGCACGTTCACCATGACCACCCTGTCGCTGCGCAGCGCGCTCGAAGGCATGGGCGACGCCACCGGCGGCTACCACAGCGCGAGCTTCGAGCGGTTCTGCAACTCGCTGGAAGGGTTCCGCCAACGTGTCGAAGCCCGCTACAAAGACGCCCCCATGCCGGGTGGCGGCAGGTATGACGCAGCCGCAACTCCCGTCGACAAGTACAGCTCCGACGTGCTCATACCGGCTTTCCTGGCCGCCTACACGGGCGGAAACTCGCTCGACGTGTTTCCAAAACTCACCCGCCTGCTGCCCAACTGGTCGATTCGCTACGGCGGACTGGGCACGCTGCCGTGGTTCCGCGACGTCTTCAAGAGCTTCAACATCAACCATTCCTACAAGAGTATCTATGCCGTGGGAGCCTACAGCAGCTATTCCACCTTCCAGGAGTACATGAACGGGCTGGGATTCGTCACCAACACCGACAACACGCTGACGCCCCACAGCATGTACAACATAGCGATGGTGAGCATCAACGAGGCCTTCAGCCCGCTGCTGGGGGTCGACATGACGTTCCAGAACAACCTGACGGCCAAGTTGGAGTACCGCACCACGCGCGTATTGAGCCTGAACATGACGAGCGTTCAGCTCAACGAGGCGTTGAGCAAGGACTGGGTTTTGGGCATGGCCTACAAGATAAACGACTTCAAACTCTTCGGGAGAACCGTCGGAAAGCCCCGCAGAAGCCGCGTGAACAACGCGCCGGCGGAGCGCAACGGAGGGCGCAAGACGGGCGCAGGCACCGCCACCCGGGGCGTGAACCACGACCTGAACGTCAGACTCGACCTGAGTTTTCGCCGACAGGCCGCCCTGACGCGCGACATCGCCTCGACCGTGACGGCAGCCGGCGGCGGCAACACGGCCCTGAAGATGAGCCTCTCGGCCGACTACACGCTGAGCCGCATGCTCACGCTCAACTTCTATTACGACCGGCAGACCAACACGCCGCTCCTGTCGGCCAACAGCTATCCCACAACCACGCACGACTTCGGCCTCAGCCTGAAGTTCTCGCTCACGAAATGAAAGCCGCGTTCCGCGCCACAACCACCCTTCCATCCCCCAACGGCGCAGCCGCATTTTCCAGCCGCTGCCCTTTCACGTTCCGACCGCTGCCCTTTCGCGTCGCAAAAGCTAAGCTTTCACACGCCAAAAGGACAGCTTTCGCCGGGCGAAAGCTGTCCTTTTGCAAAACAGTAACAAAGCTTTTGGAAAACGTCAGTTGGGTTCGCACAACACCGTGCACACCTTGTCTTGGAACGCACGGCCGTTGCCGACGTGCATGAGGCCCTGGTTGATGATGGCGAAGCAGAGCCTGTGGCCGTTGGAGGCCGTGCAATAGCCGGCCAGACTGCTGACACCGGTCACCGTTCCGGTCTTCGCCTTCACGTTGCCGTTGGTGAACACGCCCTTCATCCGCTTCCGCAGCGTCCCGTCCTGGCCCGCTATGGGCAGGGCCTGGAGCAGGTGATGGTAGACGTTGTCGTTGCGATAGGCGTAGCGCAGCAGCTTCACTTCGAGTTCGGGAGACACATAATTATATAAGGAAAGGCCCGAACCGTCGGCTATCTTGTAGCGCGAAGCGTCCAACCCGACCTTGGCGATCAGCCGCTTGATGACCGTCCGCGCGCTCGTCGCCGAGGCCGGACGGTTGCCCGTGCTGGCCGCCAGCTGATAGAACATGGATTCGGCGTAGAGATTGTCGCTCTCCTTGAGCATGCGCATCAAGACCTGGTCCATCGTATGGAAGCGGGTCACGATGCAATAGGCGTCCGAAGGCTTGCGCCCGTCGGTGGTCGTCACCTCCATCACGACGTCGGCTCTGACCAAAGCTTGCAGGAAACGGCTGACAAACTGGTCCTTCTTGCCCACCAAAAGGGGTGAAAGCGTCCAGTTGTCGTCGTCCCAACACCAACCTTCCCCATAGCGTTTGTCGTCCTTCATGCTCTTGTCGGCCACGATGCGGCCGTGAATCGTGTCCACACCCATCTTCTTGATGGCCTCCACAAAGGCGTTCATGTCGTCGTTGTTGAAGCGCGGATCGAAGCCGCCCACGCAGTAGAGGTCGCCCCGGAGCGTGCGTCCTTCCACCTTGCCGGTATAGCACAGTTCGGTCTTGAACTGATAGTCGCCCCCCAAGCGGTCGATGGCCGTGATGGCCGTGACGACCTTCATCGTGCTGGCCGGCCGCATCAGCTGCCGCTCGTTGTGGCGGAAGATGACGGAATCGGCGTCCAGGTCGTAGACCATCAGCCCCACCTGCGACGTCTGAAACATGTCGCTGGTGAGCAGGCGGCCGAGCCTGTGCTGCACACTCTGCGGCCAGGGGCGCGCAATCGTGTCGCCGGCCAGCCCCACGAGCAGCGTGGAGTCGGCCTCGCCGTCGTCGTCGCCGTCGGCCACCGCTTCCTTCACCTGCGCGAAAACAGGTGCCGTCAGGAGTAGGAACAACAAGGGAAAAAGATATTTGGCCGCCACGGGCCAGCTATTCGTTCGTTTCATCATACGCTTTCAGCCTCTTCATCAACTCCTTGCAGAACGCGTCCTCGTTCTCGGGCTCGACCGCCACCATGCGGTCGGAGCCATACACGACCATCACGAATCGGCTCAGGCCTCCCAAACGCTTCATGGGCGTCACCTTCACGACCTCCGACAGACGGACGACCTGCCGTCTGGCCAGCCTTCCCCTGTCGATGACGAGCAACTGCTCGCCGTGCTCTTGCGTGAAGATATAGGAGGTATGAAGCATGCGCTCGGTCATCAATACGACGACCAAGACCAACACAAGCCCCACAACAGGGGACTTCGACCAGAACAAAAAGAAAGCGAGTATCGAGAAAACGATGATTCCGCAGACTCCGGCGATGGACAAATGCCGATGAAAAGTTCTATTCATAATTTTCAAGCGCAAAATTACAAAAAAGAAACAGCTTACGAACTGCTTTAACAATAAATTGCTATTTTTGCAGCACGAATAAACAATTGAAACATGACTTTCAAGTATGATTTCCTCATTATCGGCGCAGGCGTGGCCGGAATGAGCTACGCGCTGAAGATAGCGAGGGCGCACAAAGGGCGCATCTGCATACTTTGCAAGACTTCGCTCGAAGAGGCGAACACGTCGTTTGCCCAGGGCGGCATAGCCTCCGTCACCAATCTGGAGCTGGACGACTTCGCCAAACACATTCAAGACACCATGATTGCGGGCGACTTCATCAGCGACCCGCAGGCCGTGGAGCAAGTGGTGAGGCGGGCGCCGGCCCAGATTGGCGAGCTCACCGGCTGGGGAGTGAACTTCGACCGTGGGCAAGACGGCGCGTTCGACCTGCACCGTGAGGGCGGCCACTCGGCCTTCCGCATTCTCCATCACGCCGACGACACAGGCGCGGAGATACAGCGCGGACTGATGGAAGCCGTCAGAAGCACCCCCGCCATCGAGATACGGGAGAATCATTTCGCCGTCGAAATCATCACCCAGCACCACCTTGGCGCGGAAGTGACGCGCCGCACGCCCGACATCGCGTGCTACGGGGCCTACGTTCTCAACCCCGAGACACAGAAGGTGGACACCTATCTGTCGAAGGTCACGGTGATGTGTACGGGCGGTTGCGGCGCCGTCTACCAGACGACGACCAACCCCGTCATCGCCACGGGCGACGGAGAGGCCATGGTCTATCGGGCGAAAGGCACCGTGAAGGACATGGAGTTCGTACAGTTCCACCCCACCGCCCTCTTCCACGCGGGCGAAACGCACCCCGCCTTCCTCATCACCGAGGCCATGCGGGGCTACGGCGGCATTCTGCGGCTGCCCTCCGGCGAGAGCTTCATGGAGAAATACGACGAGCGTCTGTCGCTGGCGCCGCGCGACATCGTGGCCCGCGCCATCGACAACGAAATGAAAATACACGGCATCGACCACGTATATCTCGACGTCACGCACAAGGATGCGGAGGAGACGCGCCGCCATTTTCCCAACATCTACCACAAATGCCTTTCCATCGGCATTGACATCACCCGCGAATACATACCCGTCAGGCCCGCGGCCCACTACATGTGCGGCGGCATTCAGGTAGACCTCAACGGCCAAAGCAGCATTCGTCGGCTCTATGCCTTGGGCGAATGTGCCTGCACGGGACTGCACGGCGGCAACCGATTGGCCAGCAACTCGCTCATCGAAGCGGTGGTCTATGCCGACACGGCGGCCGCGCATTCGCTCGCCAAGGTGGACAACTACGACTTCAACGACGCCGTTCCGGCCTGGAACGACGAAGGGACGCTCACCAACGAGGAGCACGTTCTCATCACGCAGAGCGTCAAAGAGGTGGGCGAAATCATGAGCAACTACGTGGGAATCGTGCGCAGCGACCTGCGCCTGAAGCGTGCCTGGGACCGGCTCGACCTGCTTTACGAGGAGACCGAGGCCCTGTTCAAGCGCGTGAAGGCCGGCAAGGACATCTGCGAACTGCGCAACATGATCAACGTGGGCTATCTCATCACGCGCCAGGCCATCGAGCGTAAGGAGTGCCGGGGGCTGCACTACACGACCGACTACCCCGTCCACGCCTACGACAAGGCCTGAACGACAGCGGCCTTCACCGACCGTCATCCCATAATGCGTAGGCGGGAACTCCATGAGAGTTCCCGCCTACGCGTCATATCGGGCAGCCTTTGCGCCCCACGACCGTGCCCCAAGGGCCGTCGGTCACTTCTTGCTCTTGTAATAGTTCAGCCCTTGCTGCACATTCTTGATCAAAGCCCGGGACGAATAGGTGGCTCCACTCACGCCGTCGACCTCCATCTGAGCAGCTTTCTTGACCGTCTTGCCCTCGAATTGCTTCAAAAGCACCTTGGCCTTGGCAAAGTATTGCGGCGTCTCCCGGTTGGGAAGAGCCTCCACTTTCACGATTTTATTCTTCTTGATGTAAATCTCCACCGGCGTGGCGCCTTTGAAACCGCGCACGGTCTTGCTGATTTCAGTCGTATTGACGACCGTCGTATCGCTGCTTCTCGTAATCGGTTCGCTGTTGACGGCAGCGCTTGCGAACAGCGTCACAGCCAAAGCCGCGCCCGAAACCATACCTATCGTTCTCTTGTTCATAAGTTTGTTGTTGTTTAAATGATTGATTTCCCTCTCATGGAAGAAGGCCATTCCAGAGAAACACCTTATTAAATATAGGTGCAAAATTACCGTTTTTCTCTACATTCGACCCAATCGCGTTTTGGTTTTTCACTACTTTTAGAGAAAAAGCATTATTTTTGTATGTTGAAAAAACCATTGGCCATCGACCGGAAAAGCATGAACCCTTCGTTGAACATCCAAAACCATCTGCAACTGAACCCGCTGCTGCGCATCGCCGTCGTGCTGGCAGGCGGGATTGCGGCCGGCGAACACCTCCAACTCCCCCTCTCCACGCTTCTTCTGCTCTGCGGCGGCAACCTCCTGGCTGCATTCTTCTGTCGTGGCAAGTGGCAGAGCACGGCCATCCTGACGGCAACCGCGCTGTCGGGCGCACTGCTCATCACCTTCCACCACGCCCGAACCGCCCGCCCGTTGCCCACGGGCAGCGTCCACTATCAAGCGGTCATCGCCAGCCAACCGCAAGTTCACGGCAAGACCATGCGCTGCGACCTGCTCGTCACGGCCTTGGAAGGCGCGCCGCTGCGGAGTCCCATGAAGGTCAGGGCGGCCATCCTGCGCCACGACGACAGGCACGACAGCCTGCTGACCATCGGCAACGGACTCGTGGCGGAAGCCGAAATCAAACTTCCCGACACGACGGCCGACACCCCACACTTCGACTATCGACGCTGGATGCAGGTGCATGGTTACGAAGGCGAGACGTTCATACCCTATTGGAAATACCACACGGCCGTCTTTCCGCTGCACATCGGCCGCCTCGAAAAGGCCCGACTGTGGGCGCTCGGCTTGCGGGAACGGCTGGCCAAGGACTTCCGCCGGTCGCAGATGGGCGACGAAGAGCGGTCGCTCCTGCTGGCCATGACGCTCGGCGACAAGTCCATGCTCAGCCGGCAGACCCGCGACGACTTTTCAAAGACGGGCGTTTCTCACGTCCTGGCACTCTCCGGACTGCACCTTTCCATCATCTATTTCATGTTGCTGGCCCTCTTCCGGGGCAATCTCGTGGGCAACCTGTTCTGTCTCACGGCCATCTGGGCCTATGCCATGATGGTCGGCCTGCCGCCGTCGGTGGTGCGTTCGGCCACCATGATCACCGTCTACGGGCTCATCGCGCCACTCCACCGCGCCAAGATGAGCATGAACACGCTGTCGCTGACGGCCATCATCATGCTCGTCGTCCACCCCTTGAGCCTGTGGGACGTGGGATTCCAGCTGTCGTTCATGGCCGTGGCGGGCATTTTTATCTACTTCGGCCCCATCAGCCGCACGCTTCAAACGCGCCATCGGCCCTTGAGATGGCTCACAGACCTCATGGCCACGTCGCTGGCCGCGCAGCTCATGACCGCTCCCCTCGTGCTCCACTACTTCGGACGGCTGTCCGTTTACTTCCTGCCGGCCAACCTCTTCGTCATTCCATTGACCACGCTCATCCTCTATGGAGCCGTCGCCGTGTTTGCCACCACGCCCTTTCCGTTCCTCCACAGCCTACTGCTGCGACTTGTCGGCGGCCTGGCCACGCTCCTGGTGCTGGGCGTACAGAAAACAGCCACACTCCCCGGCGCGTCGATAGACCATGTCCATCTCGGCAGCCGCGGCGTGTGGCTATGCTACTTGTTGATTGCCCTGCTAACGGCAGGCGCATGGCAATGGCGTCAACGATGGCTCAATCGTCGACTCCGAACAGCGGATCTTCGGGCATGACCATCACCGGCTTTTGGTCATAGTCGCGCAACAGCTTCTCGCCGACGTACTTCTTGTCGACCACCAGGCGGAACATGTATTCATTGAACCAGTCGTTGGTCATGATGACGCAGCCCTTATGGCCGCTGTCGGCACCCCAACTGTTCTCCACCATCCACTTGACAGGCTTGCCGGCGCTGTCCAAATCGACTGCCGAAAGCGTCATTGCGTGCGTCGACCCGCTGTCGAACGTGGCGATGCGCTCGGCCTTCGTCATGCCGAAAGACGTACCGAAGAGCGTGGCGTAGTCGTAGTTGTCGAGCGTGGAATAGCCGCTCTTGCGGTCGAACTGCTTGCCCGCGTCGTAGCTGCTGTAGAGCTTCCGCCCGTCCTTGAGCGCGGCGATGGCCAGCTTGGCGACCTCTTCCATCGGCAGATTGAGGTACTTCCAGTTGTGACCGTCATAGACATGGCGGTCGAAATCCACTTCGTAAGTCTTGTAATAAGGCCGCCGCGGGTCGTTCATCACCATGATGAAACTGCCGTTGAGGGCATGGCCGACCGTGACGTCGTAGAACTCCTTCGGTGTGAAACGGCGTGTTTCGCCCACAGGATTGCCCTTGGCGTCGCGGAACGTATAGGTAAATTCCTTCACAGGCTCGCCCAGTGTCAGGCTCAACATGCGATAGATGACGCCCAGCATTTCGGTCTTGCGCCGGTTGATGGCCGCGGGCTTCTTCTTGTCGGCCACCATCTTGCGCAGCTCCAGCCCATACTCGCGCAGCTTCGACGAGATGAGACGGCCCATGCGCGACGTGTTGTTGGCCGAATAGCTTTCGGGCATGACGCTCATCGGCACCAATCCATACTTGTCTGCCAGGTCGGCGACACCGCAGAAGGTGCCCCCGTCGGACACAGGATGGCGGAAGAAGAACTGCACCCGTGGGTCGTCCAGCGGCTTGTCGGCGCAGTCGATGACGCCCTGGAGCATGAGATTGGACTTCTCCAGCTGGTCCCAGAAGAAGAGATAGGCATGCGAGAACTCCACCTTCCGCCCATCCTTGTGGGCCAGCGCGAAGTTGCTGCGCAGCACGTTCAGCCCGCTGAACATCCAGCAACGGCCCGAACTCTTCTGGTTATGAATGCTTTGAGCCGGCGTCGTCACCGAGAAATGGTCGTCGAGGCCTACCAAGGCCCTGCCGTTCTTGGCCAAGTCGTCGATGGAATTGGACGCGATGGCGTTGGCCAAGGCCTTTTCGGCCACGGAAGAAGGCTGTGCCTGTTGAATCTTCTGCAACATGTCGGCCGATATTCCGCCCCGGGTCTGGGCCGACAGGCTCATGGACGCGGCCATGAACAGACTAAGAATAAAAATTTTACGCATTGAGATTGGATTTAAATTAGATTGCTGCAAAAATACCAAAAATATGCGAAAAACCGCCATTCGGCCCGAAAGTAAGTTGCAAGACGGCCCTTTTTGTCGTTCATTCCCTCACAAACGGTTTCAATCCCTTGGCCGCCTCCTCGGCCGTGATGCGCTTTCCGCCACCGTGTCTTTCATTTCCGGAGCCACGACGTGCATCGTGGCGGTCAAGAGAAGAATTGAAGCGATTTTTCTCATTGATAGATACATTCCATATAATGGACTATCTATCTCGTCATATCGGTTTCAAAGATAATCATTTTCCATCGAATTACCATCAAAGTTTTACATTCACACTGTTCGAAGACACCGACGGCGCGACTTCCGCCGTGTTTTGAAAGTGCATTTTGTAAAGTTTCTTATCCAAAAAAATGGTCGTTTGAAATACTCCATCTACGCTTCTGAAAGTCCCCGGACAACCTTTCAAGTTCCGTTTTCGGCACTTCTGCCGGCCCAAAACACAACTTTTGCGGGACAGCCACTGCCCTTTCGACGGTCCAAAGCTGTCCTTTTGGACGACTAAAACGCAGCTTTGACGCGCAAAAAACAGCCTTTTCGGGGCCTGAAAATGGGCTTCTTACATGCTAAATGGGCAATGGAAAACGTGAAACCACTGATTGACAGGAAATTACAAAATGGCAAAAAACGGCGTTATTTGCAGCCGATTCCAACTTATTTGAAAATATCGCAGCCATTCAGAAGACTTTGTCAAATAAATTCACAGCCCACCGCCTTGACCTCGCAAGTCCTTAAACGCAGACCGATATCTCAAGAAAAGTGTGACAAAACGCCATTCGTATCATCGAAAAAATGTAGTTTTTACTTGTATATATCCCCATGAAAATGTATTTATTTCAACGAACAAAGATGAACCGGATATCATTTATATACACAACCCGGCATAAACAAGGGTCCCATAACTGATCTTAATAAATTTATTTCTGCTGTAGGAAATATTCCTTTTGCCAATTCTATTTTTATGAAAGGTATCGTGAAAAAACATATCTATATATTTTCACACGCATCATTCCATGCCCCCGTTTCACATTTCGCAGGCATATCTTTTGCCATTCCTGCTTTTTTAGTATCTTTGCAACATAATAGGGAGTTCAACGTCGGCCCATTGTTGCTTGGCCGCAAGGCGTTGAACCGGTAAGAAGAATACATTGATGGATTCCAAGGAATTTAAGCTACTCAACAAGATAAAGTACCCGTCCGACTTGCGGAAGCTGCCGGTAGAGCAACTGCCGGAGCTTTGCGACGAGCTGCGGCAAGACATCATACAGGAGGTGTGCGTCAATCCCGGGCACTTCGCGTCGTCTTTGGGCGTCGTCGAGCTGACGGTGGCCCTGCACTATGTGTTCGACACGCCGTCCGACCGCATCGTCTGGGACGTGGGTCACCAGGCCTACGGCCACAAGATATTGACGGGGCGGCGCGAACGCTTCAACACCAACCGCAAACTGCACGGCATCCGCCCCTTCCCCTGCCCCGAGGAAAGCGAATACGACACCTTCACCTGCGGCCATGCCAGCAACTCCATCTCGGCCGCGCTGGGCATGGCGGTGGCGGCGGAGCGGCGGAATGCCGACGGAAAGACGGCCGCAGAGCGGCATGTGGTGGCTGTCATCGGCGACGGAGCCATGAGTGGAGGCCTGGCTTTCGAAGGTTTGAACAACGCGTCGAGCACCCCCAACAACCTGCTCATCATCCTCAACGACAACGACATATCCATCGACAGGGCCGTGGGGGGCATGGAACAGTATCTGTTGAACCTCGACACCAACGCCACTTACAACAAACTGCGCTTCAAGGCCAGCCGTTGGCTCCACAGCAAGGGCTATCTCAACGACGACCGGCGCAAGGGAATCATCCGCTTCAACAATGCGCTGAAGAGCGCGTTGAGCCACCAGCAGAACATATTCGAGGGCCTCAACATCCGCTATTTCGGGCCTTTCGACGGCCACGACGTGAAAAACGTCGTGCGCCTGCTCAACCAGTTGAAGGACATGAAGGGGCCCAAGCTGCTGCATCTGCACACCACCAAGGGCAAAGGATACAAGCCGGCCGAGCAGCAAGCCACCGTCTGGCACGCCCCCGGCATGTTCGATCCCGTGACAGGACTGCGCAAGTCGGAGGACACCGCCCATCTGCCGCAGAAGTTCCAGGACGTCTTCGGCAACACTTTGCTTGAGTTGGCGCGGCAAAACCCCAGCATTGTGGGCGTCACGCCGGCCATGCCTACGGGCTGTTCCATGAACATCATGATGAAGTCCATGCCCGAACGCGTCTTCGACGTGGGCATAGCCGAGGGCCATGCCGTCACGTTCTCGGCCGGAATGGCCAAGGACGGGCTCATTCCTTTCTGCAACATCTACAGTGCTTTCGCACAACGCGCCTATGACAACATCATCCACGACGTCGCCATCTCTGCCCTTCCGGTCGTCATCTGCATCGACCGGGGCGGCCTGGTGGGGCCCGACGGCCCGACACACCACGGCGCTTTCGACATGGCGGCGCTGCGAATCATTCCCAACTTGACCTTCGCCAGCCCCATGGACGAGCACGAACTGCGCAAACTGATGTACACGGCGCAGCTGCCGGGTCACGGCCCGTTCGTCATCCGCTATCCGCGCGGCCGCGGTTCGCTGGTCGACTGGCAGTGTCCGCTGGAGGAAATCGCCGTGGGGACGGGCCGCAAGCTGCGCGACGGCAGTGACGTGGCCGTGCTGACGATAGGCCCCGTAGGCGTGGAAGTGGAGAAAATCATCGACGAACTGCAAGCCGAAGACGCTTCCTCGACACCCGACGACCGACGCCCGGCACCCCGAATCGCCCACTACGACATGCGTTTTCTGAAGCCACTCGACGAGCAGTTGCTCGAAGAGGTGGGCCGGAAGTTCAAGCGAATCGTGACGATAGAGGACGGCGTGAGGAACGGTGGCTTCGGAACGGCTGTGCTGGAATGGATGAACGACCACGGCTTCACGCCGCAAGTGACCCGACTGGGCATGCCCGACGCCTTTGTGGAACACGGCACCATCGAGGAACAGAAGCGTATCTGTGGCTATGACAACGACAGTATCAAACAAATTCTGAAATGAAAATCATTATAGCTGGGGCCTGTGCCATCGGAACATACTTGGCAAAGCTGCTCTCCCGCAACCATCACGACATCATTCTGATAGATGACGACGCGGAGAAGCTGGAACAGCTGGGGGCCAACTTCGACCTGATGACCATGTGCGCCTCGTGTACAAGTATCCGTTCGCTCAAGGACGCGGGCGTGGAGAAGGCCGATTTGTACATCGCCGTCACGCCCGACGAGAGCCGCAACATGACAAGTTGCACCCTGGCCAAAGCCCTCGGGGCCAGAAAGACGGTGTCGAGGATAGACAACTACGAGTACATGCAGCCCGAACTGGAACAGTTTTTCAGGCAGTTGGGCGTCACGTCGCTCATCTATCCCGAAATGCTGGCCGCCAAAGACATCAACAACGGACTGAAGATGAGCTGGGTGCGCCAGCGTTGGGACGTCCACGACGGAGCCTTGGTCATGCTCGGAATCAAGCTCCGCGAGAGTTGCGAGATACTGAACGAGCCGCTCAAGAACATCAGCGGCCCCAACGACCCCTATCACGTGGTGGCCATCAAGCGTGGAAGCGACACCATCATCCCCAACGGCAACGACGAACTGAAGCTCTACGACCTGGCCTATTTCATGACGACGCGCCAGTATATACCCTACATCCGCAAGATCGTCGGCAAGGAACACTATGTCGATGTGAAGAATGTCATGATCATGGGAGGCGGCCGCACCGCCGTAAGAGCGGTGAAGACCATGCCCGAATACATGGACGTGAAGCTCATAGAGCAGAGCGACCGCCGCTGCGAGTACCTCAACAACGTGCTCGAAGAGCAGCAGGCCATGGTCATCAACGGCGACGGCCGCGACATATCGCTGCTCATGGAGGAGGGAATCAAGAACACACAGGCCTTCGTCGCCTTGACGGGCAATGCCGAAACGAACATCCTGGCCTGCCTCACGGCCAAGCGGCTGGGCGTCAGGAAGACCGTGGCCATGGTCGAGAACATGGACTACGTGAGCATGGCGGAGAGCCTCGACATCGGCACCATCATCAACAAGAAGGCCATTGCGGCCAGCCATATCTACCAAATGATGCTCGACGCCAACGTGCAGAACGTGCGTTTTCTCATGAGCGCCAATGCCGACGTAGCCGAATTCATCCCTTCCGAAGGCTCGAAGATCACCCGCAAGCCCGTGAAAGACCTGGGATTGCCCTATGGGGTGACCATCGGCGGACTGGTGAGGAAGGGCGAAGGCGCGCTCGTTTCGGGCAACACGCAGATTGAAGCGGGCGATTCGGTCATGGTGTTCTGCCACAACATCAACATGAAGAAGATTGAAAATCTGTTCAACTGATGATAAATCTGAAAACGATATACAGGGTTTTGGGCTCTCTTCTGATGATAGAGGCGTTGCTGATGATGTGTTGCGCCGCGATGGCTTTCTATTACGGAGAGGACGACACGCTGGCTTTCGCCATCACGGTCATCATGACCATGACGGCCGCCTTCACCCTCCAGCAGCTCGGAAGAGACGCCGACAACTACATGTCGAGGCGCGACGCCTATCTCGTCGTGACGCTTTCATGGATCACGTTCAGTGCTTTCGGCACGCTCCCCTTCCTCATCAGCGGCTATATCACAAACATCGCGTCCGCCTTTTTCGAGACGATGTCGGGCTTCACGACCACCGGCGCCACCATCATCGACGACGTGGAGGCGCTCCCCCACGGGCTGTTGTTCTGGCGGTCGATGACCCAATGGATCGGCGGACTGGGCATTGTGTTCTTCACCATCGCCATCCTGCCCTCGTTCGTGGGCGGTTCGGTGCGCGTGTTTGCCGCCGAAGCCACCGGCCCCATCAAGACCCGGCTGCACCCGAGGCTGTCGACGAACGCCAAGTGGATATGGAGCATCTATCTGATACTGACCGTCGGCTGCATCCTTTCTTTCTGGGGAGCGGGCATGAGCCTGTTCGACAGCGTGAACTACGCCATGGGAACGACGGCCACGGGCGGCTTCTCCACCCACAACGCCAGCATGGAATTCTTCCATTCGCCCCTCATCGAATACCTGGGGACGCTCTTCTGTTTCCTCTCCGGTATCAACTTCACGCTTCTCTACACTTCTTTCGTGAAGCTGAAGCCCACGTCGCTCTGGAAGAACACGGAGTTCAAGTTCTATCTGACCATGGCGGTAGGCTTCACGCTCTTCATCATGTTCGAGCTGATGCTGCACAACGGCTACGACCTGGAGAAGGCGTTTCGCAGTGCCAGCTTCGAGGTGGTGTCGTTCATGACCACGACGGGGCTCTTCAACGACGACGCCGGCAAGTGGCCGCACGTCACTTGGGTGGTGCTGGCGGCCTGCATGTTCTTCGGCGGCTGCTCGGGCAGCACGAGCGGAGGCTTCAAGAGCATTCGCGGCGTCATGCTCTTGAAGGTCATCAAGAACGAGTTCACCCAGCTGCTGCACCCCAACGCCGTCCTGTCGATGAAGATCGACGGCAACAACGTGCCGCAACAGCAGCGCGTCACACTGCTGGCATTCCTCACGGTCTACCTGACGATATGTCTGGCAGCGTCGTTTCTGCTCATCGCCTCGGGCATTGACAACACCAACGCCATCACGATCATCCTCAGCTGCATCGGCAACGTGGGGCCGACGCTGGGACTTGAGATCGGTCCGACGATGAGTTGGTCGGAACTTCCCGACTATATCAAGTGGCTGTGCTCGTTCCTCATGCTCATCGGACGTCTGGAAATATTCTCCGTTCTCGTGATTTTCACGCCCACATTCTGGAAAGAACGATGAATCGGAACGGGCCGAACGATTCGTTCAAAGACTGCATCAACAAATAAAAACATATACGACATGCAACCCATCAAATTCAATCCGTTACTCAAATCAACCATCTGGGGGGGTGACAAGATCATTCCTTTCAAGAAACTGGACAGCAAACAGGAGAACGTCGGCGAGAGCTGGGAAATCTCCGGCGTGCCCGACAACGAGACCATCGTCAGCGACGGGCCTTTCAAAGGTCGGAAACTCAACGACATGGTGGCCACGCTGAAGGACAAACTCGTGGGCGCGGCCAACTACAAACGCTTCGGCGACGAGTTCCCGCTGCTCATCAAGTTCATCGACGCACGTCAGGATCTCTCCATTCAGGTGCATCCCACCGACGAAATCGCCAAGAAACAGGGTAAGGAACGTGGCAAAACAGAGATGTGGTACATCATGAATTCGGACGAGGGGGCCAAGCTCTTCAGCGGTCTGAAGACGCAAATCACGCCCGAACAGTACAAGGAGATGGTCGAGAACGACACCATCTGCGACGTCCTGGCACAATATACGGTGAAGGAAGGCGACTGTTTCTTCCTGCCGGCAGGCCGCATCCACGCCATCGGCACGGGCTGCTTCCTGGCCGAAATCCAGCAGACGAGCGACGTCACCTACCGCATCTACGACTACGGACGCAAGGACAAGGACGGCAACTGCCGCCAACTGCACACCCGCGAGGCTGCGGAGTGCATCAACTACAACGTCGAAAAGAACTACCGCACGGAGTATTTGCCCAAGAAGAACGAAGGGGTGAACCTCGTCAACTGCCCCTATTTCAACACGGCCGTGTATGATTTGGACGAACCCATGACGCTGGACTACAGCGAACTGGACAGCTTCGTCATCCTCATCGGCATGAAAGGGGAAGGCCGCATCACCGACAATGAAGGCAACGAGACCAGCCTCAAGGCGGGCGAAACCATCCTGATACCCGCCACGACGCTATCGTTAAAGGTAGAAGGGACGATAAAATTCCTCGAAACCTACGTATAAAACATTCCTTTCCTGCGTTTCCCAACATAGAGAAATACAAATTTCCGGGATTCGAGCAAGTCGAATCCCGGAAATAACTATACGTGTCGCTTATGAATGTCTGCTTTATTGCACCTTCCAAAGATAGCAGCCTATCTGTCGGTCTCTGATATTGCTCAATATCGCACTACTTGATGTGAAATACAGATTGTGCGCACGGGAAGAGATATAGCGATCAGCCGTACTCGTCCAGTATAAGCCAGCAGTGCGGAAATCCAAGAGTTTTCCATTGGAAAAGTAGCCCATAGCGGGTAGGAAGAAGTAGTCTCCGACATTGGCAGGCTTCCCTCTCCCAATATTCTTATTATCGAGCATATTTACCCCGTAAGAGATGCTACGCCAATCTTTGCCATCATAGTCAGTCTTGAGGGCGGTAGCGTTGGGCTTCCCATTCTCCTTCGCAATAACACTGAGCTTTTTAAACCACATTCCGTTAGTATACAAATGCCCGTTCATGGCCCAGAGGTAGGTGTTGTCCCAATGGGGCGCACCCTTCATTATATACCAAAGGGATTCATTAATGTTGGGCGCGTTGACACAGCTACGACTTGCGGCGAGTGAAGGTTGCGCTGATGACAATTTTTGGGTGTTGAACCACCGCTGGTCGGAAGAGTTTTTGGGATAATGACTGTCGGAACCATTGTTCGTGGTAGGCTGATAACTCTCGAAGCCTTTCCAGTAATGCTGCCCCACTACAGCGTCCCACATGTAATAATTGTCGGTGCCAAAAATGGGAATATCCAGATTCATACTGACTTTCTTATTTTTGCCGGCAGTAAGGGTCACGTTGGTGTAGGTTTTAGTGATGGTGCCTGTGACATGTGTGTGCGAATCGTAGAGCGTGTATTCTACGGTGAATGTGCTGTATGTACCGGGTGCGATGACCATGATTGCTGCGTTGGCACCTTTGTCAGCCACTTTGGGTACAATAAAATTGCCAGTCAACTTGAGCGCGATGCTCTTGTTGGTTGTCGACGATGCAGGACGTGAATCGAGGTCGATGCCGCTGTCGGTGAAATTGAATTGGCCCGAAATCGCCTTGTCGGCCGTCACCTTGACTTGGGTGAGCTTGGCTCCTGAGATGGCTCCGGGCGTATTGAAGGGCAGGAACACCATGTAGGCGGCTTTGTGGTCAAGCATGAAAGTGTAGCGGTTGTTCGACTGCCTTTGTGCTACGGCCGTACCACAGTCGCCGCTTTCGCCGATATGGCTTGCGTCGTTGACCACGGTCTGTGTTTGTACATTCTTGATGGTCACCTTATCTTTCGTTCCGTTCTTTCCTGTGTAGCGCACCTTGTATTGCTGTGCGGTGAAGGTGCCATCGAAGTAGAACGAAGCACTGGTAGCTCGTTTCACTCCGCCCGTAATCGTACTGTTTTCCAAGTGCTCAGCGATGTCGCTTCCCGTGCTTTGCTGCAGATCAGGTTCGCCTGTCGCCGCTTTGTTCACCCACAAGGGATCGCCAGCCGTCCAGTAAAAATCGATTCCTGAGCCGGAGTATTGTCCGGTGGTGCGGGTCTGAGCTGCTTTTGTTACCGGATTGTTTTCTTCGATTACGAAAGCCGTGAGATTCTCATTGCCTTTCTTGTCGGGCGTGTTTCTGTCCTGAGCCACGTCGTCATTGGTGCAGGCTACAACAAATAGCAGTAGGGCCGCTCCTAAGAATAGTTGCTTGTTCATTGTGATTGTTTTTTAGTTTTCAAGTCATTCTTCGTCAAACCATCCGCGTTTGGCGTTGAGGTCATTGCCGTCGTCTCCGGCACTGTTGTGGCCACCCAAATTCGAACCCGCCAACAGACTACAATACGGCTCAACACCGATTACTTGAACCTGTGGCTTCTGATAGAGCCGTCTTTCCTTCTGTTTTTGATCCATGATTTATATTTATTGTGAATGAATAAACTCTATCTTGCTTTACTTTTTACTTTTCGAAATGCGAAGAAAAGGGAACGAAGAACTAACAAATACTAATGATTAGCGATTAGCCAATATTAAAATCAAGTCTAATTAAGTCCAATTAAGTCTAATCAAGTCTATTTGAATCTATTAAATCCGGCGGCAAAGATAGAGAGTTCTTTTGAAACCACCAAATAATTAACAAGAATTTGCATCTTGACACATGCTGTTACGATTGGGAAAGACGATACACAAGTCAGCCAGCAGCCGCTTGAAAGGCTCTGCCTGCGTGAAGGCCACGTTCTTCTTGAGCATGGGGACGACCTCTTCCACACTGTTGTTGTAGCACGACAGTTCGGTCTGACGCTGCACCGTGTGGAGTGCCTCTTGCCTGATCGCCTCCTCCTGCTCGCGATACAGCCTGTAGCAGACCTTCTCCAGCAGCGGCGCCACCAGCTTGTTGAACAGGTGATGGCCCTGTATATATAAATAGGTGGTCTGCGGCGTGACCCCCAAAGCCCGCAAACTCTCCTTCACTTCCTGGTAGGACGCGCGCGCGTCGGGGTTCGCCTGCTGCAACTCCTGCACCTTCCGGCCCACCTTCCGACGCAGTCTGTGGAACAAATCCTCGCAGCGCGACAAATCCACATGGCCCAGTTCAATCACCCGATTGAAGTCGGTCATCGTGAAACGGGCGTATGATGGAGAACGATAATGCCAGATGTTCCAGACGAAAAGCGGATAGATGATTTCGGAAAACTCGGCAAAGAAGCTGACGAAATCGAAGATGGCGTGGTCGTTGAGCGTGACGGCCACGCACACGCTGTGGAGCGACGGCGCGTAGCATTGCAGGTTTTCGATGGCATAAGCGTAGGTGTGAAACACGTAGGGATTGGAGATAAGCGTCTGCGAGGTCTCCGTCCGCCCCTGCACCAGATAGTCGTAGTCGGCGTCGACACAAGCGATCATATCCCTTCCCACCCCTTCGAGCAAGGAACCCAGGGCCGCTTTCTTGCCCCGTCCCAGGTGGTTGGCCCGCGAAGGCAGCATGATTTCGAAGTAACGCTGCTCGTTTTCAAAGGCCGCCAGCACCGTCCGCCAGAAATAAACGTCGTCATAGCTCTCCACATAGGCCACTATCTTGCGCCTGGCCCGCTTGGAAGTCATCTGGTTGTAGGCCTCGAAGTATTGCGAGTTGATGTTTTCCTTCAGATGTCTCATGGCCCTTCTGCGTTTGATTACTCCAGCGTGATGTCGGTCACTTCAGTCACATGGTCGCCCCATCCGTTCATGATGACGGCCGGACTGTGGGTCGTCATGATGAGCTGAATCTTGGGATTGAGCTGCAACACCAGGTCGATGAGCCGCTTCTGCCATTCGAAATGGAGCGACACTTCCGGCTCGTCCATGAACAGGACATGAGGCAGATTGTCCTCGACGAGCACCGTCAGCAGGATGCAGAGCATTTGCTTCTCGCCGCTCGACAGCTGATAGGGCACCAGCGTCTCGCCGATCTGCGAGAAACGGATTTCGTTTTCGGAGCGCACGATGGTCTTCCCCGTGTCCTTGAACAGGTCGTCGATCATGTCCTGAAACAACTTCTTGGGCCGAGAGATGGCCTGCGCCTGTTCGGCGGCGTCGGGCCGGCCGCTCTGCAGCACCTGGATGATGCGGTTGCCGATGTTCACCTGATAGTCGAGATACTTGCGTTGCAGCTGGAAGAGCTGCCAGTCCAGCTCCGTGGCCAGGCTCATGTCCATCTTGGAGATGGTGTCCGAGTTCATGAGCGGGCGGTCGAACGAGCGGATGACGTCGAAACGGATGTGACAGGCGTCGGCGGGTTCCACCTGCAAGTGCACCCCCTTGAGCATGTGGCTGGTGAACTCGCCCCCACCCCCCAGGCCTCTGACCACCTTGTTGATGATCGTGCTCTTGCCAACGCCGTTCACTCCACTCAGAATGTTGACCTTCGGATCGAGATTCCACACGACGTGCTTCACGCCACTCCAAAGGGAATCGATTTCGATTTGCTTGATATAAACTGCGTACTTCTGCATATTTCCCGTGGATAAACTATATAGCAAATGTATATAAAAATATCGACAATGTGGCCGAAAGGGGCCAAATAAGGCTGAAAATAGTTGAAAATCGACACGTCAAGGCCTTTTCTACCACGAACATGGTAGGCAAAATGCCATGTTCGTGCGATTGCATGACCGGTGAAAGCGCCCTACCTTTGCAAACATCAAACAGGAATTCATCCACAACAAAGGAGAAAGGAAATCATTATGAGCACAAAAAACGAAACTTCACTTCGAGACTTTGCAACTGCACGCAGGCCAGGAACAGGCCGATCCGGCCACCAACGCCCGTGCCGTACCCATCTACCAGACCGCCAGTTACGTGTTCCACGACGTGCAACACGCGGCCGACCGCTTCGGTCTGCGCGCCCCCGGCAAAAGCCATGTGCGCCAACGCGTTTCCCGAAGCTGCCCTTTGAGCGTGTAAAAGCAGCCTTTTCAGCGGCTGAAAGCAGTCCTTTCAGCGTGTAAAAGCAGCCCTTTCAGCGTGCAAAAGCAGCCCTTTCAGCGGCTGAAAGGGCTGCTTTTGAAAAACGAAAGAATAGCCTTTGAAAACAACGCGCCCACAAGTAAACATTTCACACTTAACGTTTCACACTTAACATTCAATATATGAGCAAGATTCATCACAACATCACAGAACTCGTCGGCCATACGCCGCTGGTGGAACTGGGCAGATATTCGGCCCAAAAAGGGCTGCACACGCCCATCATCGCAAAAGTGGAGTTCTTCAATCCGGGCGGCAGCGTGAAAGACCGCATAGCCCTGGCCATGATAGAGGACGCCGAACGGCGCGGACTCATCAAGCCGGGGGCCACCATCATCGAACCCACGAGCGGCAATACGGGCGTGGGGCTTGCGCTGGTCGCCGCCGTGAAGGGTTACAAACTCATTCTGACCATGCCCGAAACCATGAGCGTGGAACGCCGCAATCTGGTGAAAGCCTACGGCGCGCAGGTCAAACTGACCGACGGACAGGCCGGAATGAAAGGCGCCATCAAGGCGGCCGAGGAACTGCACAAGGCCATTCCAGGCTCGTTCATTGCCGAGCAGTTTGAGAATCCAGCCAATCCGCAACGCCATTACGAGACGACGGGCGTGGAGATATGGGACGACACCGACGGCCAAGTGGACATCTTCGTGGCCGGCGTGGGCACGGGAGGCACCGTGTCGGGTATCGGCCGCCGGCTGAAAGAGCAGAACCCGCAGGTGAGAATCGTGGCCGTCGAGCCGTCGTCGTCGCCCGTGCTGGCGGGAGGGACGGCCGGCCCGCACAAGATACAGGGCATTGGCGCCGGCTTCGTGCCCACGAACTACGCCAAGGACATCATCGACGAGGTGGTCGGCGTGGACAACGACGACGCCATCCGCACGGGCCGCGAACTGGCACAGACTGAGGGATTGCTCGTCGGAATCTCGTCGGGTGCCGCCGTATTTGCCGCCACCCAGCTGGCCAGGAGGCCCGAAAACCGGGGCAAGAGGATTGTGACGCTGCTGCCCGACACGGGCGAACGCTATCTGAGCACCGTGCTCTACGCCTTCGAGGAGTATCCGTTGTAAGCACCACGGCAAGCTTCCCGAGGACCGCCGCCGCGTTTCGGGACGATGGCGGCATAGAACTACAAAACGGAGAGCCTCGCCAGAGGCCCTCCGTTTTTAGGTTTCAATCCTGTGACCGCTTCGCTTCGGAAGCAAAAAAGAAATGACATACCGGTTGTTGAAAGCTGTCGTTTCAATCAATTGTGTATGGACTGTACATAATCAGCCCTTCATGTCTCCTGCCATCACCGGTCTTATGGTCTGTCACAACAAAATCTACAAGAAATACAAGCTCATCCAGCGTCTTGCCGCGCATAGTCAAACTACCTTCAGAGGCCACGGTTTCAGTGATTCCATTTGCGGGATCACCATCCAGTTTGAATAGGCTGACATCACCTTGATAGTATTCTATCGACCAATAGCGGTGTCCTGTCTGTGCTTGTTGTTTTCTATCCAGTTTCCAAGACCATTCTTCTTTGGATCCATCAAGGCTTCCCCGAACGATTATCCTTTCTTTTTTATCTTGAGAAAGATAGAACGAGCATTGGAAATCATTGTTCTTTTCAAGCGTGTACTCTGCCGAAACAACGCTCTTCAGAATGCCATCAAGCATGATGGCCTTGTATTTCGGAAACATTTTCCCAGTGAATTCCAAGTTTACCGTGTGTTCTTTTCCATCACCATGCTTGCCATCGGTAATCTTGCCGTCAGTCAACTTGATGTTCACACTCCCACCGTCGATCTTCCCGTCGATACGCAGTTTGCCCGTCGTAAAGAGACTCAGCTCTTCAGACTCGTAGCCACAACCTACAAACAAGTGCTGTTTTGCCTCCTCCACGCTTATTAGCCAAGTCCAAGTGCCATTAATTTTTGGTTCATAGACGGTCAGATTGACATCCTTGCCTACATGTTTCATGAAGCTTCCATTAATCTTCAAGACTTTCTTTTGGTCATCAGACAGATAGAGATACAACACAAAATAATCTTCAAAGTAGTCGTAAAAGCAGGACTTGACGGGCATTTTCACGCCGTCAATCGTAACCGTTCCTACGAAAGGAGCCTCCGGCGGCGTCGGTTCGTCGTCATCTGAACATGCCGTAAAGGTGAAAGCCATCGTCAAGAGTGCTGCCAGGGCAAGCAACTTGCCTGCCGCGCTGGCGAAAAAGTTATTATTTTTCATGTTGTCAGGTGCCTTCCATGAATCCCTTGGTGGGACAACGCCTTTCAAAGGCCGGGGCGTTTGGTAAGTACTGTGAAACAATGGTACAAAAATAAGCCATAAAACGGAATGTTCTGTCTCATATTCGGAAAATCAATTCCCATATTCGGAAAAATGCTTATCTTTGCGCCATGTTGCAATCAGTAATCACCGTAACGCCCATGCTGGTGTGCTTATTTTGGACATTTGTGCTCCTTGTCGACCTGAAAGAGCATGGCGACCGCGGCGCCCACAAGCAACTGCTTGCCTGGTCGCTGGCCGCCACCTTATTATATATGGGCCACTGCGCTTTCTTCAACAAGGACTTCAGCGCCCTCCCCTTCTTCGACGCGCTCTATGTGGCCTGCAACCTGAGCGTATTCCCCCTCTATCTGCGCTATCTCACCAAGCTCACCGAAGGACGGGTGGGTACATGGATGAACTGGGGCGTGGCCCTGCCTCCCGTAGCGTTCGGGCTTGTCGTGGCGCTGCTCTACCTTCTGATGAGCGAGAAAGACACGCAATCGTTTGTCCATCATTATCTTTATCACAATTCATTCGACAGCCTCGAAGGCCTCGCCCGGCTGCAGGCTGTAGTGCATCAGACGGCCAAGGTGGTCTTTGCGATTGGTGTCTGCACGACGCTCACAATGGGCCTTCGCAAGATTCGGCGCTACAACAGGCTGGTGGAGTCCATCTATGCTGACACCGAAGACAAGCGGTTGCACAGCATCGGCACCCTTCTCCTGCTGCTGGTGCTCATGAGTTGCATCTCATTTGTCGCCAACGCCATCGGAAAACATGTGTTCGTAGACTCCAACTGGATGCTGGGGCCGACCTTCCTCATCTTCTCCGTGCTCCTGTTTGCGCTCAGCTATGCAGGCTATCGACAGGTGTTTTCATTTGAAGACATCGAACAGGTGGAGACGGAAGCGCCTGCCTACATCGGCAACGGATTGAGCGATGACATTCGCAAACTGATGGAAAAGGAACGGATTTACTTGACCCACAACTTGAAAGTGGGTGACATCGCCACGCGCCTGAACACCAACTCACGCTACATTCAGGAAGCGCTGAATGTGGAAATGAACGTCAATTTCAGCGACTATATCAATCAACTGCGCGTAGATTACGCGGAGGATTTGCTCAAGAAGGAGCCGGACATCACGATGGAAGACTTGATTCGGCGGTCAGGCTTCTCTTCTTCCAGCACTTTCTACCGCAACTTCAAACACATAAAAGGCTATCGGCCGAAGGTCGACGGCAGGCTATAAAAATTGCCCCGGCTCACCAACACGCGAGCCGGGGCAATTTCTTCATGTCGAAACAGAGGCTTTATGCCACCCAAAGGAAGGTGCGGACGAGCCAATAACTCAGGATTCCGGCCGCGTAACCGACAAAGGCTATCCAGCTGATATACTTCATATACCATCCGAAAGTAATCTTTTCGAGGCCCATGACGACCACGCCGGCGGCACTGCCGATGATCAGCATGCTGCCACCCACGCCCGCGCAGTAGGCCAAAAGCTGCCAGAATATGCCGTCGACGGCCATGTCGCCGGTCGGCGCCACAGGGTACATGCCCATGCAACCGGCCACCAGCGGCACGTTGTCGACAATGCTTGAGAGCACGCCGATAATGCCCGTGACGGCATAGTGGTTGCCGTCGAACGCCACGTTGAGCGACTGTCCCAACTGCGTCAGTACGCCAATGGTTTCCAAACAGGCCACAGCCATCAAGATTCCAAGGAAGAACAAGATGGTACTCATGTCGATATGACGCAGCAGATTAGTAACGCGCTTCATCGTTCCCTCACTGTCTTTCCCGCGATGAAGGTCGCGATAGAACACTTCCGTCGTGGTCCAGAGCAGTCCGAGAACCAGAAGAATGCCCACGAACGGCGGCAGATGGGTGATACTCTTGAAGATGGGAACGAACACGAGGCCTCCGACACCCAACGCAAAGATGACCTTGCGCTGAAGGTCGCTGAAGTCCAACGCCGCAGACTCGCCACTCTGCTTGGCTTCGGAAGCCATCACCAAGTCGCCTTTCAGCATGTATTGGAGGATGAAAGCAGGGATGACCATCGACACGATGGACGGAATGAGCACCTCCTCGATGACCCCCATGGCCGTAATTACGCCCTTGTTCCACAGCATGATGGTCGTCACGTCGCCTATCGGAGAGAAGGCGCCGCCCGAATTGGCCGCGATGATGACGAGCGAAGCGTAGATGATGCGGTCTTTATGGTCCTGAACGAGCTTGCGGAGAATCATGATCATCACGATACTGGTGGTCAGATTGTCCAGAATGGCTGACAGAATGAAGGTCATGAAGGCGATGCGCCACAGCAGGGCACGCTTGCTTTTCGTCTTCATCACCCTGCGGACGAAGTTGAAACCGCCGTTCTGGTCCACGATTTCCACGATGGTCATGGCCCCCATGAGGAAGAACAACGTGGTGCTGGTGCTGCCCAGGTGCTTCTCCATGACGTCGCTGACGGCCTGGGCGACATGCCCGCCCACCGCGGAAGAAATGTAACTACCCGGATCCAGCATGAATAAAGTCCAGCAAAAAACGAACATCAGCAGGGCGACTGCCGCCTTGTTTACCTTTGTCACGCTCTCCAATGCGATGAAAAGGTAACCTACTACAAACACTGCAATAATGGAAATTGTCAACAAACTCATTACTACTTTTCGATTAGATTATTGTAATATTTCACTTAAAACACAATGATTTGCAAAGATAAGCCATTTTTCAAAATAACAAAATAAATTCTTTGATAATTCGTCGCTTTGCGTTATCTTTGCAACTATGAACTCTTTAGAAGCGAACGACATCAAACTCCAAGAGAACATCATCATTGCGGACGCGGAATACATCGACAACGTGGCCTTCGACCTCATCGTCAACTACGAGCGAATGCTGGGACGGAAGATTCCGAAGGCCGACATGGCGCAATGGGCAATCAACGTCGGACTCGACGGAGGAATGAAACCGGGCCGGCAAACGACCGGTATCATTCTCATTCACGACAAGAATACAAAGCAACTCAACAACTTTCTTCCTTCCAATCTGCAAACGGAACTCAACAACCGGGCGTTCAACGACGAACAGTTCGGTGAGTTCACGTTCACCGCTTATCCCACGGAAGAGATGGTGACCAAGCATGATTTCCTTGAAGACATGGCCCGGACGATTTGCAACCACAAGGACGTGAGGCGCGTCATGCTCATTCCCGACGCCGAGAACGAGCAGGTTTTGGAAGGCCTCAGACGCATGCTGAAAGACGTGGACGACGACAAGCACGTCACGCTCTTCACCATGCAACCCACACGGGGCGGCCATTTCCGGCAAGAGATATTGGGCTATTCGCTCACAAACGCCATGGGCGTAAGGGCCGACGAGTTCAGGGATTGAGCTTCATCGCACGGCCTCGGCAGCCTTCCCGCCACACTTTAAACAACTTATCCCTACATACCAATTCATTTAAATCAAGACCAAGAATGAGCAAAGTACTAATGATTGGCGCCGGCGGCGTAGCTACGGTCGCGGCATTCAAGATTGTTCAGAATGCAGACGTGTTCACCGAGTTTATGATTGCTTCACGCCGCAAGGCCAAATGTGACCAACTCGTAAAGTCAATTCACGATAAAGGATACAACTACGACATCAAAACGGCACAGGTAGACGCCGACGATGTGGAGCAACTGAAGGCCCTCTTCAACGACTTCAAGCCTGAGTTGGTCGTCAATCTGGCCCTGCCCTACCAGGACTTGACCATCATGGACGCCTGTCTGGCGTGCGGATGCAACTATCTGGACACGGCAAACTACGAGCCGAAGGACGAGGCGCACTTTGAATACAGCTGGCAGTGGGCTTACAAAGAGAAGTTCGAGCAGGCCGGTTTGACAGCTATTCTCGGCTGCGGCTTTGATCCGGGCGTGTCGCAGGCCTACACCGCATACGCCGCCAAGCATCATTTTGACGAGATTCATTATCTCGACATCGTCGACTGCAACGCGGGCAACCATCATAAGGCCTTTGCCACCAACTTCAATCCTGAGATAAACATTCGCGAAATCACGCAAAAGGGACTTTATTATGAAGACGGCAAATGGCTTGAAACGGAGCCGCTGGCCATTCACAAGACCCTCAGCTACCCCAACATAGGCGGCCGCGAGAGCTATCTGATGCACCACGAGGAGCTGGAAAGCCTCGTCAAGAACTATCCCACCATCAAACGGGGCCGTTTCTGGATGACTTTCGGACAGCAATACCTCACCTATCTGGACTGCATAGAGAACCTCGGCATGAGCCGCATCGACGAAATCGAATACGAAGCGCCGCTCGCCGACAAGCCGGAGCAGAAGGTGAAGGTGAAGATTGTGCCGCTGCAATTCCTCAAGGCCGTGCTTCCCAACCCGCAAGACCTGGGCGAGAACTACGACGGAGAGACCAGTATAGGCTGCCGCATCCGTGGTTTGAAGGACGGAAAGGAGCACACCTATTATATATATAACAATTGCAAGCACCAGGAAGCCTTTGAAGAGACGGGCATGCAGGGCGTCAGCTACACCACGGGCGTGCCCGCGATGATCGGCGCCATGATGTTCTGCAAGGGTCTTTGGCGCAAGCCGGGCGTGTGGAACGTGGAAGAATTCGACCCGGATCCGTTCATGGAACAGCTCAACAAGCAAGGTCTGCCTTGGCACGAAGTGTTCGACGGCGACCTCGAACTATAATTTCAACATCACATTTACTAACAACCACTGATGCAACTCCATGAAATCATCAGGCCCACTTGCCCCTAACGAGTGGTTGGAGCATAACACATGGCAAAAGAAGAAAACAACGTTCAGAGCGAAAAGCTCAAGGCCCTGCAGATGGCCATGTCGAAAATAGAGAAGGATTTCGGCAAGGGTTCCATCATGCGGATGGGTGATGAACATATCGAAAACGTGGAAGTGATTCCCACGGGCAGTATCGGTCTCGACGCGGCATTGGGCGTCGGCGGCTATCCGAAGGGCCGCATCATCGAAATCTACGGCCCCGAAAGCTCCGGCAAGACCACGCTCGCCATCCACGCCATCGCCGAAGCCCAGAAAGCGGGCGGCATTGCGGCCTTCATCGACGCCGAACATGCCTTCGACCGCTTCTATGCGGCCAAGCTGGGGGTGGACATCGACAACCTCTGGGTCAGCCAACCCGACAACGGCGAGCAAGCTTTGCAGATAGCCGACCAGCTCATCAGCTCCAGCGCCATCGACATTCTGGTCATCGACTCCGTGGCCGCATTGACCCCGAAGGCCGAAATCGAGGGCGACATGGGCGACAACCGCGTCGGTCTCCAGGCCCGTCTGATGAGCCAGGCGCTGCGCAAGCTCACCGCCACCATCGCCAAAACCAACACCACCTGCATCTTCATCAACCAGCTGCGTGAGAAGATTGGCGTCATGTTCGGCAGTCCCGAGACCACGACCGGCGGCAACGCGCTGAAGTTCTACGCCAGCGTGCGCCTCGACATCCGCCGCGTCACCGGCATTAAGGACGGCGACCAGGTCATCGGAAACCAAGTGCGCGTGAAAGTAGTGAAGAACAAAGTGGCGCCACCGTTCCGCAAAGCCGAGTTCGAAATCACGTTTGGAGAAGGTATCAGCAAGATTGGTGAGATCATAGACCTTGGCGTTGAATACGGCATTGTGCAGAAAAGTGGCAGCTGGTACAGCTACAACGGCAGCAAACTGGCCCAGGGCCGCGACGCCAGCAAGAACCTGCTGAAGGACAATCCCGAGCTTTGCGAAGAGTTGGAAGGCCTCATCAAGAAGGCCATCGCCGACAAGCTCGCGCAATGAAGCAGCCTCCATATTTTGCGAAAAAGCCTGACAGTCTGAACGATTGTCAGGCTTTTTTGTACACAAACGCCATCTTTCAACGCTAAAATCCTTACATATAAGGATTGTTTGAAACTCCTTTTCTTCATACTTTTGCATCATCCTATGAGTGAATAGGATTTTTCAAATTCACAATACCAAACCACATAGATTGATATGAATAAAAGAAAGATGATGGCTGCGGCTTTAGCGTTAGTCGCAGCCATTCCATCTTTGGCCGACGAGGCCATAGATGACACATCGAAAGTGCGCGAGATCGACGAAGTTGTCGTCATCTCGCAACCCAAGGAGCAATTTCTTCTCCGCCGCCAGCCTCTCAGCAGCAATGTCTACGGGGCCGGACAAATGACGAATCTCGGCGTTCGCGACCTGCGGGAGCTGTCCTCTTTCGTGCCCAACTTCACCATGCCCTGCTATGGTTCGCGCTACACCTCCTCCATATATGTGCGTGGTATCGGGTCGCGTGTCAACTCGCCGGCCGTAGGTATCTATGTGGACGGTGCGCCGCTGATGAGCAAGAGCGCCTTCAACCACCACCATTTCGACGTGGCGCGCGTCGACGTGCTGCGCGGTCCGCAGGGAACGCTCTACGGAATGAACAGCGAGGGCGGCCTGATCCGCGTCTATACGAAGAACCCCATGAACCATCAAGGGACTGATGTCAGGCTTGGAACAGGCTCGCACGGCCACCAACTCCTCGAAGCCGCCACCTACCGGAAACTCAACGGCAAGCTGGGACTCATGCTGGGCGGCTTCTACAGCGGCCAGCGGGGCTTCTTCAGAAACGACTTCAGCGGCCGGCGGGCCGACAAATACAAGGAGACCGGCGGCAAGGCGCGCCTCGTCTGGCGTCCCGACGCACGATGGAACGTCAGTCTGGGTGCCCATTATGAATACACCGACCAGAACGGTTTCCCCTACGGACTGATGGATTTGGAGCACAAGACCACCGCCAATCCGGCCGCAAACCACCAGGCCAAGTACCGACGGAACCTCGTCAACAGCGCACTCAGCGTGGACTTCAAGGGCGACGGCTTCGATTTCAACTCCACCACGAGCTACCAATATTTGAAAGATTTCATGCGGATGGACATCGACTACCTGCCGGCCGACTTCATGCAGCTGGAAGAAAGGCAGCTGCAGAACGCCTTCACGCAGGAGCTTGTCGTGAAAAGCAACCGCAACCGCACGTGGCGGTGGACGACAGGGGCCTTCTTTTCGGCCCAGTGGCTCAAGACCGACGCGCCCGTCCGCTTCGGTTCGGACATGGACAAGTTCATGAGTGACAACATCCGCAACGCCATGTACGACGCGATGGTGAGCGCGATGGCGGCGCGGTTCATGCGCCCCGGCGTCACCGCCGAGCAGGCACGGCAGCAGGCCAAGGCCATGATCGAGCGCGCGGGAGGCGTCAAGCTGAATGTAACCCTTGGCACGATACCCGGTCTTTTCCGCACGCCCACCTACAACCTGGGCCTCTTCCACGAGTCGACACTGCGCCTCACCGACCGCCTCAAGATGACGCTCGGCCTGCGCTATGACTACAGCCACCTGTCGATAGACTATCTGACCAGCGCAAAAATGGCTTCCGTAGCCAGCGTCATGGGCCGACAGGCCAACATCAACATCATGTCGACCCTGCAAAACAAGGCCCATGACGACTTCAACCAGCTGCTTCCGAAGCTGGGCGTGAGCTTCGACATCGACCGCATGGGCGGCAACGTCTACGCCGTGGTGAGCAAAGGCTACCGGGCGGGCGGCTACAACATCCAGATGTTCTCCGACATTCTGTCCACAGAACTGCGGGCGAACAGCTCACAGCGCGGCGACTACACCGTGGAGCACGACGCCAAGGCCTACAAAGCCATCGAGAGCACCATCGCCTACGCCCCCGAGACCAGCTGGAACTATGAGGCGGGCGCCCACCTGAACCTCTTCGGCCGCAAGGTGCTGCTCGACCTGGCCACCTTCTACATGCAGGTGCGCCACCAACAGCTGTCCGTCATGGCCGGCAGCTACGGCTTCGGGCGCATGATGACCAACGCCGGCCGGAGCAGCAGCTGCGGTATTGAGGCCGGTTTGCGTGGCCAAGCCTTCAACGACCGCCTCTCATGGACGGTCAACTACGGCCTCACACACGCCGTTTTCAAGGAATACATCGACAGCGTGAGTGCCCAAGGCAGTCTGACGGCCGTCGACTACAAGAACAAGAAGGTGCCTTTCATCCCGACGCACACGCTCTCCGCCTCGGCCGACTACCGTCTTCCGCTCGCCGGCCGCCTCAAGGCCGTCGTCATTGGGGCCAATGTGAGCGCCCAAGGCAAGACCTACTGGGACGAAGCCAACAGCTACAGCCAGGCGTTCCATGCCGTGGCCGGCGCGCATGCCATGGCCGACTTCGGCTTGCTGACGGTGGACTTGTGGGGCCGCAACCTCACCAATACGAAGTACAACACCTTCGCCGTGAGCAGTGCCGCCACCGGAAAGACGCTGTATTTTGGGCAGTTGGGCAACCCATTCCAGTGCGGTGTCGACTTGCGGCTGCACTTTTGACAACCTTACGGCTATCGTCCACTGTTTCAACGTGTTGGCGAACACCTTGAAACGGTGGCCTTATGACGAAGTAAAAGTTGCACGATTGGGCCGCATTCGTGGCCCTTCTGCATTTGAAAAGTCAAGCTTTTACATCCTCATTGCTGCCCTTCCACATTCTAAAAGTTGCGCTTTGACCTTTTCATCGCTATACTTTTACACGACAAAAGCAATCCTTTCATCGCGAAACAATTAAAAAAGTAAAAAACCGTCGACGCGAAACGACAAAATGCAAAGGCTTTTGAATTAATTTATTACTTTTGCAACCAATAACAATTATTCATTAAATTATGGACGATTATCACGCGGAAACGTTTTATTTCTGGTGTGAGGATTAGCACGGTATGAAGCTCAATCCCCACCATCAACCCATCATGGAGATTAGCTAAATGAGAACATACTGGAACATTAATGAAAAATTGAGCCTGCTGAAGGAGTGGCAGCCCAATTGTTGGATTCAAGTGACCTGCCCGACGGACGAAGACCAGGAGTTTCTGGAGGAGAAATTCCAAATTCCCGACTATTTCATGAGCGACATCAGTGATACCGATGAGCGTGCCCGTTACGAATACGACGACGGCTGGATGCTCATCATTCTCCGCATTCCCTACGTCAAGGAGATTCGCTCGCGCACCCCCTACACCACCGTGCCGCTGGGTATCATCCACAAACGCGACGTGACCATCACCGTTTGCTACTACGAAACCAACATGATGCTCGACTTCGTGAGCTTCCAACAGAAGCGGGGCGTGGGCTTCACCGACTACGTGGACCTCATCTTCCGCCTCTTCCTGTCGTCGGCCGTGTGGTATCTGAAGCGTCTGAAGCAAATCAACACGCTCATAGAGAAGGCCAAGCACAACCTGGACCAGGGCGTCAACAACGAGAGTCTTATCGGATTGAGCCGCCTGCAAGACTCGCTCACCTACTTCATCACCTCCATCCGCGGCAATGAAAACCTGTTGCAGAAGCTGAAGTTCAAGCTCCAGGTGGACGAACTCGACGCCGACCTCATCGAAGACGTCAACATCGAGATGACACAGGCACGTGAAACGACCAACATCTACTCCGACATTCTGGAGTCGACGATGGACACCTACTCCAGTATCATCAACAACAACATGAACACCGTGATGCGTACGCTCACCTCGGTCAGTATCATCATGATGTTTCCCACACTCATCGCCAGCCTCTTCGGCATGAACCTCGTCAACGGAATGGAAGCGAGCAAGTGGGGATTCGTCATCGCCATCATCATATCGGTGGTGGTCAGCGGTCTCAGCTGGTTCATCCTGCGGCACAAGCGGTTGCTCTGACGGGCTTCTTGGAGCCAAATCTCCTGTCAACTTTCACACACCCAGTCGCTCACGGTGCCCGTCTCGGTGCTGAACGTGCAGCCGATGCGGTAGACGGGGCGGCTGTCGTGCGCGTATTCACGGGCGTAGCCCTTCCTTTCTATCTGCTCGATGGCCTCAGCGGCGGGGCGGTTGAGCTTGTATTCAAAGATGTAGACGTACTTGGGCGTCTCTATGATGAAGTCGGCGCGCCCCTGACTGGTCTGCTTCTCGTGGTAGACGGTGTAGACACTCATCAACCGCATCAGGAGATAGACGGTGTATTGGAAGTTGCGTTCCTGCTCCCGCTCGTTCTCGTGGCGCCGCGCCGAGTAGGGAATGCTGGCCAGGAAAGAAGTGAGCAGTTCGCGATAAAGGTCTGTGTCGCCCCGTTTCAACGCCAAAACCATCTGCGCCACGGCCGAAGAGGCGCTTTCCTTGGACTTGAAATAGTCCGCCGAAAGCAAGGAGATGAAGCCCTTGGTGACCTCGGCGTTGGGGAAATCGAGCAGGAACTGGCGCACATCGGGGTCATACCCCTTGATAGTCAGGTAGCCGCTCTGGTAGATCATGGGCAGCGGCTTCTCCACGTCGGCCTTGTAGTCGACGAACTCCTGAGCGTCATAGTACCTCCCCACCAGCTCGTTGACGTTCTCCTCGCAGTGATCCAGCAGCCGGAGAAGGTAGGAAGGCGTGCCCGTCTGGAACCAGAAGTCGCGGATGGCCAGGTTGTCGAAGGCCTTGAGAAGGCTGAACGGATTGTAGATGTCGGTCATGCGCTCACTGAAATGATAGCCGTCGTACTGCCGTTTCAGCTGCCGCTTCATGTCCTCCGCCGTCGTCCCAAGGCTCCCGGCCAGCTCACTTATGCCCTCGGTGAAGACCGTGTGCAGTTCCTCGGTGGTCACGCCGCAGAGAGCGTCGTACTTCGGGGCCATGCTGATGTCGTTGGGTTGGTTGAAACCGCTGAACACGCTGACCTGAGAGAACTTCGTAACGCCCGTGAGAAGCACGAACTGAAGGTCCTGGTCGGCCGCCTTGAAGACCGAGTAGAAGCCTTTCAGAACCTCACGGTTGTATTCCTCAAGCGTCTTGTCCACATTGTTCTTGCGGATGGTGTCGGGGATGTCCAGCACGTCGAGAAGCGGCTTGTCGTACTCGTCGATGAGCACGACGCAGCGCAGGCCCGTCTTCTCGTGGGCCTTGTTGAGTATCCAACGGAAGCGGTCGCCCAACTCGTTGCTGTACGGATGCTTGCCATACTGCTCCTCCCAAAGCGACAACTGCGCCGCTATCGTATTCTCCAACGAATCCTCCTGAGTGAAGTTGCTGCCGTTGAAGTCGAGATGGAACACGGGATGGTGCTTCCATTCCTTCTCCAGGGCGTCGATGGCAAGCCCCTTGAACAGTTCCTTTTCACCCAGAAAGTAATATTTCAGCGTGGAGACGAGCAGCGACTTGCCGAACCGGCGTGGGCGACTGAGGAAATAAATCGTTCCGTTCGTTGCCAAATCATGGATGAGCGCGGTCTTGTCCACATAGACATAACCGTCCTCTCTGACCTTCTTGAAGTCTTGTATTCCGATGGGATATTTCATATTGCTTGACAATTAATGCGACAAAGAGCACCTTTCATACCCTGACGGCAGCCCTTTCACTTGCAAATATATGGCTTTTTATCGACTATCAAGCCCTATATAATAAAGAAATGTTGTTTTTCTTAAAGAAGGAGGAGGATTCTTCCACCCTGCAACGACTTGGCCATCTCCCTTTCTTCTGCCATTTCGGCATTGTCCACTCGGGCTGAACGGACAATGGCACTCGGCTATGTCAGCCCGCACACCATCCTCTTGAGGGACGATTTGAGGTGAAGAGGCGACACAAGCCCTTTCTTTTGCGTTTCCTTCCGCCCCAAACCTCCCAACTCTCTACCAACCAACGACTTCCCAAAGACTAATAAAAACAAAAAAAAATGAACTTAAATTAGGAGTTTACAATTATTTTATTTAAGTTTGCAATCAGCAAGCATTAAGTTGATTCTTAAATGAATCATGGAATAACCGAATCATAAACTTAAATTGTTTAAATGATGGACTCTCAAGAAAATGCCCTGAACCCAGGAAAACAAGAAGAGAATGTAGTATCGGAAAACACTACCCCAGGAGTTGAAGAAACGCCCGTACCCAAGGTCTACAAGTCAAAATCGGAAATCATCGAACGTCTGAAAGAGATTGCTTCTGCTGACGAAAACCCGAAGAAAGATGAGATTGACCTTCTGAAAACAGCTTTCTACAAGATTCATATTGCCGAGCGAGAAGCCAAGCAAAAGGAATATTTGGAAGCAGGAGGCGATCCCGAGCGGTACGTGGTGGTCCCCGATGAGGAAGAAGAAGTGTTCAAGGCCGAGATGAGTCTCATCAAAGAAAAGCGCCAGAAGTTCTTTTTGCAGCAAGAGGAGGAGAAACAAGAGAACCTGAAGAAGAAACTTGAAATCATCGAAGCGGTCAAATCCATGGCCACTTCACCGGAAGAAGCCAACAAGTCGTACCCTAAATTCAAGGAACTGCAACAGCAATGGAAGGAAATCAAAGCCGTTCCGGCCGACAAGGCCAACGAATTGTGGCGCAACTACCAACTCTATGTGGAGCAATTCTATGACCTGCTCAAGCTCAACAGCGAAGCTCGGGAGTATGATTTCAAGAAGAACTTGAAGTTGAAAACTGCCCTTTGCGAGGCTGCCGAGAAGCTCGACCAGGAGGAAGATGTCATCCGTGCCTTCCACCAATTGCAGGAATTGCACCAGCAATATCGTGAAATAGGGCCGGTGGCGAAGGAACTTCGCGAGCAGATATGGGCACGCTTCAAGGCCGCTTCCACCATTATCAACAAGAAACACCAGCAACATTTCGAGCAACTCCGCTCACAGGAAGAGGACAATCTCACCAAAAAGACGGCTCTCTGCGAGCAAGTGGAGGCCATCGCGGCCATCGACAACAAGAACGCCGCCGACTGGGAAAAGCACACCAAAGCCATCATCGCCATCCAGGCGGAGTGGAAGACCATCGGTTTTGCGCCACAAAAGATGAACGTCAAGATATTCGAGCGCTTCCGTGCGGCCTGCGACAACTTCTTCAGCAAGAAGGCATTGTACTTCAAGCAGCTCAAGGACACCTTCGCGGAGAACGCCGCCAAGAAGAGAGTGCTCGTAGAAAAGGCTCGTGCCCTGCAAGACAGCACCGAGTGGAAGTCGACCAGCGACAAGCTCATCGCGCTGCAAAAGGAGTGGAAGACCATAGGCATGGTGCCCAAGAAGTTGGGCGACCAGTTGTGGAACGACTTCCTTTCGGCCTGCAACAAGTTCTTCGAGGCACGCAACGCGGCCAACGCCGGCACTCGTGGAGAGGAACATGAGAACCTCGAAAAGAAGCGCGACATCATCGGCAAGCTCAAGACATTGTTGGAAGAGAAGGCCGAAGACGTGCAGGAAAAGGTGCAGGAGCTTGTCTATTCCTACGGACAAATAGGCCATGTGCCCTACAAGGAGAAGGACAAACTGTACAGCGAATACCACGAAGTGCTCGACAAACTCTATAAAGACCTCAACATCACGACCGCCCGCAAGCGGCTCGACAACTTCAAGAACAGCCTGAAGAACTTCGCGAAGCGGGGCGAAGACGCCCTCGACAACGAGCGCGGACGGCTCATGCACCGCTATGAGAGCTTGAAACAGGAAATCAACACCTACGAAAACAACCTGGGATTCCTCAACGCCTCCAGCAAGAAAGGCAACAGCCTGATTGACGAAATGAACCGGAAGGTGCAGAAACTCAAGGACGACATGGAGCTGGTGAAGCAAAAAATCAAGGCTATCGACGCTGAAAACCAGGCTTGAGAGAAACATTCCACGCCTTGCCGCCATGGTCGAACACGGCGATGAGGATGAACGAGCGAAGGGGCTTGTCCGCAACGGACAAGCCCCTTCGTTCATTTTTCAAAGTGCTGGTAGTCCTTCACGCTCTTCCAGTCGCCTCCCCATTTGAAACCGTGCGCCTTGAAGAGCCTGCAAGCAATATCCTCCGACGTGATCTTGCAAGGAAAATCCTGTATTCTGTCACAATATCTGCGGGCATTCGCGGGCTGGACGACAGTCTTTCCGCCTTTCAATCGGCGGCAATACGGATTGTACAAGGGATTCAAGTCCACGGCCATGCCACGGGCATGGGCCGACAACTTGCCGTTTCCTTTCACCTTGCGGTAGCAAAAGCAACTGCTGTTGTTGGCCTGCATGGACTGTTCGTCGTCAGCGTTGAAGTCGTCGATGAGCCGCAAGCTGGCGATGGGATAACGCATTTCAAACAGCTGTTTGAAGATGGTCAGCAGTTCACAGGCTATCTTCACGTTGCATACAAGTTCCCCCACGCGCGTGTTTCCGGCCAAGTCGCAATGCGAAACACGCAGATAGCGCAGTTCGGAACGCTTCACCGGACAGCCTTCGGGATAGGAACGCCCCAGCATCCGTGCAAACACCGTGTCGGGAACAGGCATGGATTGAAAGACAGGAGCAGCCACGCGACCCACCTGCCTTGGTTTTTGGGCATGCCCGCAAAGCCCTAAGAACAACAGGCAAACACAGACAATGACAAGATGTTTCATAGATTTACAAAGGTAATCATAAAACCATCATTTCGCCAAAAAGCAGCAAATTATTCCTTTCCACATCATTTTTTGGCAGGACGGAAGCAAGATTTCAAGAAAAAAAGCATTCCATCAATAGGGGTTTCGACACCCGACAGCGTCTAAGACATAAAAGATTATGGACCAGACATGCGACCGACGCAGTTAGAGCACTGCGCGAACATGTCCCAAAAACAGTATATTTGTGAAAACAATGAACGAGATTCATCACTCAAACTTCCCGGCTCAGCTGGCCGAAAGCCTGCGGCAACACGCCGACCGACCCGCTTTCTGCATTCAGGATACATTTTTCAGCTACCGGCAACTGGCCTCCAAGGTCGCCGCCATCCGCCAATCGCTCCATCGTGTCAACGACACCTACATCGGTCTGGTGGCCAATGACGACCTCGCCACTTACGCATCAATCCTCGCCATTTGGATGGAAGGCAAATGCTACATCCCCCTTCATCCCCTCCAACCTGTCGCCCGATGCGCCAATATCATAGAGCAGGTGGGTATAGAGGTCATTCTCGACTCGGGCGAAACGACGCGCCATGCCGACCGCTACGTAGTGCACACCGGCTCACTGGCGGCAACCGATGAAAAACAAACACCGCTCCAAAACTTCAATCCACAGGCTCCGGCCTACATTCTGTTCACCTCCGGCAGCACCGGAACACCCAAAGGCGTGCCCATCAGCTATGGCAACGTGAGCGCGTTCCTGCAATCCGTCGACGCGCTGGGCATTCGGTTGCGCGCCGACGACCGCTGTCTGCAGATGTTCGACCTCACTTTCGACCTCTCCGTCGACAGCTACCTGCAACCCCTTCTGGCCGGCGCGTGCGTCTTCACGGTGCGCCCCGGCAGCATCAAATGGGAGGAATCGTTCCGCCTTTTGGATGAGTACAAGCTCACGGCAACGTTCATGGTGCCGTCGGTCATCCACTACCTGCGCCCCTATCTGGACGAAATCGAGGCGCCGCAACTGCGCTATTCGCTCTTCGCGGGTGAGGCGTTGACGGCCGACGACACGCTTCCGTGGCAGCAGACGGTGCCCCAGGCCGAGATATGGAACGTCTACGGACCGACCGAAGACACCATCTACTGCACGGCCTACCGCCTGCCCAACCGCCAGGTGAAGCAGCACAACAACATCATCAGCATTGGCAAAACCGTCAAGCACGCGCAAAGCATAATCGTGGACGAGGCCCGCAAGCCAGTGGGCGAAGGCGTTGTGGGCGAACTCTGCCTGACAGGCGAGCAACTGACGCCCGGCTATTGGCAGAACGGAGAGAAGAACCAGGCGGCCTTCTTCGACCTCGGCGGCCGCCGATGGTACCTCACCGGCGACCTCTGCATGGCCGACGCGGACGGCGACATCATGTATATCGGCCGCAAGGACTCGCAGGTGAAGATTCAAGGCTACCGCGTCGAGCTGAGCGAAATAGAGCAAGTGGCCCGCCGGTTCTATGCCCGGAAGACGGCCGTCGTGGCCGTCGTGGCCGGTTCTACGGGACAGGAATCCATCCACCTGGCCGTGGAAGGACCTGACGACGGTAGCCGTGACGGACTGGAAGCACATCTCCGGACTTATCTTCCGGCCTACATGATTCCGTCGAAAATCGTCTTCATGCCGTCGTTTCCACAGAACATGAGCAACAAAATCGACCGCAAAAGAATTAAAGAACTCATCAAATAAAGATACAGCAATGGAAAGAAATGAAGTATTGACAGCACTGAACGGAATCTTTTCGGTCGTGCTGAACAAGGAAAACCTTCAATTGAACGAAGCAATGTCGACCGATGACATCGACAACTGGGACTCGCTGACCAACATGACGATCATCAGCGAGATTGAAAGACTGTGGTCGGTGCACTTCAAGCTGCGCGACATCATCCGCATGAAGAACATCGGCGACATGATCGACGTCATCATTTCAAGAAGCCAACAGTAATCAACCGGCAGCAACCCACCGCTTTCTCATGGAATTTCTTTCAATCCCGTTTGTGGCGTTGATGGGCGTCACATTCGTTCTCTACTACGCCCTGCGGCGCCGTCGTCAGCAGCATGTCCTCCTGTTGCTGGCCAGCGGCGTCTTCATAGGCTACTACCATCTGGCTTATCTCGCCGTCGCGACCGCCATCACCGCCACCACCTTCCTTCTGGGCCGCCGCATCCACGCCGCCGTCAACACGCCACGGGCCACCCGGTGGCTGTGGCTGGGCATTGGCAGCCTTGCGGGCTTCTGGCTGGCAGCCCGCTATTGGTCGCCGCTCTTCCCGCTCGGAATCTCTTTCTACACGTTCCAGGCCATCTCCTATCTCATCGAAATCTACTGGGAAGAGGAACCTGAAGACGACTTCATCGACTTTTCGCTCTACATGCTGCTCTTCATGAAGTTTCTATCCGGCCCCATCGAGCGGGCCGAAAGCCTGTTGCCGCAGCTCAAGAAGGCCCACGCCTTCGACTATCGACAGGTGACCGACGGACTGAAGACGGTGGCTTGGGGCTGCTTCTTGAAGCTCGTCATCGCCGACCGCATAGGGCCGGCCCTCGACATCGTGCTCGACAACGTGCGCGGAGCCACGGGCATGCAGCTGCTCACGGCCACCCTGCTCTATCCCATCCAGCTTTATGCCGACTTCGCGGGCTACACCTGCATGGCACTGGGCCTGGGGCGCATGCTCGGCTTCAAGCTGCAGCCCAACTTCGACCGCCCCTTCACGTCGACATCCACCAGCGAACTCTGGCGGCGGTGGCACATGAGCCTCTCGTTCTGGGTGCGCGACTACATCTTCATGCCGCTCAGCGCGTCGCTGCGGTCGTGGAAGCGATGGGGCGTCCATGCCTCGCTGCTCATCACTTTCGTGGCCATCGGCGTGTGGCACGGGGCCGGCTGGACCTTTGCCGCCTACGGATTGTTCCAAGGACTCGTCGTCATCGGCGAGACGTTGCTGGGCGACCGCCGCGAGCGACTGTACGGCCTGTTGGGCCGCCACGCCGCAAAGGCCCTGATGATGGTGCGCACCTACCTGCTCTTCGCCCTGTCGCTGCTCTTCTTCCGCCTGACGAGTGTCGGCGACGTGTTCTACACCTACGCCCATCTGTTCGACGGCATGCAGACATCGGCCAAGGAATTGCGTCTCGGACTCTCCGACCAGGAGTGGATCGTCGTCGGCATTGCAGCCGTGTTGATGTTCGTCTTGGAATGGCTCCACAGTCGTTTCCAACTGGGCGAACGCAGCTGCCGCCTGTCCACGCCCCTGCGCTGGGCGATCTATCTCATCACGGTGGGCGTCATCTTCTGGTACGGCGCGTTCGGCGTGGAAAACTTCATTTACATCCAATTCTGAGATATGAGACCCAAAAAGCCACTCTACACATTCTATATCAAGTGCCTGGCACTCAGCCTTCCCTTCCTTCTGCTCATGAGCGTCTACTGCTATGAAGACCCCTTCATGGTCATCCGCTCCTACAACGACTACGACCACAGCCATGTGGAGCTGAGCGAAGGCGACATCGGATGGAAGAAAATCAAGATGTTTCGCAAGCAACGGCAATATGACTCGTTCATCATGGGCGCCTCGTGCACCAAGGCTTTCAACTGCGGCGACTGGAACCGCTACGTCAACGGCCGTCCGTTCCGCTTCTTCGGCAACGCCGAGGGCCTGGGAGACGTGTGCCTCAAGCTGCAGGCCCTCGACAAACTGCCGGGCCAACAGGTGAGAAACCTGCTCCTCATCACCGAGCGCGCCTTCTATGAAAAGGCCCACCCGCAGCCCGGCGTGATGCACATCATGCCGCCCGATGTGACCGGCAAGAGCTTCTTCAGCTATCAGGCAGCCTACCTGCAGGGCTTTTTCTTCCCCAAGTTCCTGCTGCCTTACCTGAAATACAAGTGGACGGGACACTACGACGACTCCATGGCCAACGTGATAGAAGGCGACGAGAGAACCCGCACACGCTACACCAACGACGACGTCCTGCGACAGGAAGAAGACATCAGCCGCATGGGCGAAGACTACTGGCGGACACCCCAATGGCGAAAGGCCCTCGGCAAACCACAGACCGTCCATCAGCATGCCCCCGTCATCGGGCCGGAACAGATGACACGGTTGGCCGAGATACGCGACTTCTGCCGCCGGCACCACACCCGCCTCAAGCTGGTCGTCAGTCCGGACTTCGGTCTCGAACAGTTCAACGCCCGCGACCTGGCGGCCCTGCGCACGCTCTTCGGCGACTCGGTGGTCTACGACTTCTCCGCCGACATGTCGCTCCACGACCACCACGGCTTCTACGACCCCGTGCATTACCGCCGTAGTCTGGGCCGGGAAATACTGCAACGGATTTACAAGTAGACCTTTTCCACAGGGGCACGGCCGCACAACGCGCCTGCGCTTCGTCAAGTTGCTTGACCGAAAAAACGGCCTTCCGAAAATGGACATCCAGCTTTCGGAAGGCCGTTGTCAAACTTTCAAGCGGTCGAAGCCGCCCTTTTACGGTGTAAAAGCAGTCTTTTTAGAGACCTAAAGCTGGCCTTTGACGAGTGTAAAGTAAACTGTGTCAGGTCGGTTCATGGGAGCATGGCCATGGTGCACTGCGCACTACCGCCTTGGCGGTTGGTCTTTTTAGAGGGCAGGGGGTTGCGAGCGAAGCGAGCTACCCTGCCTGGCCAATGACAGAGACACCTAGGCCGAAGGTCTTGGTCTTTTTTACGTTTGTGGTGGCTGTTGTTGGGCTTGATGGGTGACCCGCCGGAATTGTCAATTGTTTTTGAAGCATGAGGGACACATGCGACAAGGGCGATATGACGGCATGTGTATTGATTATAAACGGACTTTCCCGCAAAAAGCGATGGTTCAAATGTAAAAAGACCAAGACCTTCGGCCTAGCTCCCCACCACCAAAGTCTAGGCAGGGTAGCTCGCTTCGCTCGCAACCCCTCCCCTGCAAAAAGACCAACCGCCAAGGCGGTAGTGCGCAGTGCACCATGGCCATGCTCCCATGAACCGACCTGACACGGTTTACTTTACACGCTCAAGTTATTAGATAAATATTATATTTATTTTTTTGCCTTCATCCTTTTCTTTTCAAATAGCTGTCCTTTGGACTTCTGATTGCTGCTTTTTGACGTTGTCAAAGGGCTGCTTTTGCATCGTCAAAGGGCTACTTTCACGGGCCTGAAAGGCCATGAAAAGCGTTCCAAAAGGCAGAAAACGGGCAAAGGAAACCGCATGACAAGCCGCCACACGCATGCAAACAACTGATTTGCAAGCCGTTGCGAACACGCTCGAAACCGCCGAGTTGTCGTCCGACGGCCATCCGTCTTCAGGCGACAAAGCCCGCGGAAGACTTTTGCAAAGCCGCTCCGACACGCCCACCGGCCCGTACATGTCCTGAAATATGACCAAAGACGGCCCGCAATCTGTAATTTTTATTTTCATTCTTTGCAAATGTCGAAACAAAGAAGTATATTTGCACCGACACCCACGACAGCATTATGAAACAGCAGAAAACCTATGAAGCTGACGACCAGATGATCAACATCATCCGAGACAACAGCAACATCCTTCAAAGTCTGGGAAGTTTCGGTATCAATCTGGGCTTCGGCAACAAGACCGTGGCCGAAGTTTGCGAGAGTCAGAACGTAGATACCTACACCTTCCTGACCATCGTCAACTTCACCATCAACGGCTATTACAACAGCCACGACTCCGACCGCATATCCGTAAGCACCCTGCTGAAATACCTGAAGGCCTCCCACGCCTACTACATAGACTTCCAACTGCCCTTCATCCGCAAGGAACTCTGTGACGCACTCGACGAGCACGACAACCTGGCGCAGCTCATCCTGCAACTGTATGACGAATACGCGCAGGACATCGTCAAGCACATGCGCTACGAAGAGAAGACGGTGTTCCCCTATGTGGAGCAGTTGCTACAGGGAAACGTGCCCGAAAACTTCGACATCAGCACCTTTTCCAAGCACCACGACCAAGTGGAGGACAAGCTGCGGGAGCTCAAGAACATCATCATCAAGTATCTGCCTTCGGACGACCTGCGCAACAACCTGCTCACGGCCACGCTCTATGGGCTGTACAACAACGAGGAATGGCTGAGTCAGCACGCCATGGTGGAAGAGCAGATATTCATCCCCACCATCCGACTGCTGGAGAAACGGCTCACACAAAAGGACGTGACACTGAACATCAAGAAGATGATCGGCACGACAAACGACAATGAGGAACAGCTCAGCGACCGCGAAAAGGAAATCCTGGTGTGCCTCGTTCAGGGCATGAGCAACAAGGAAATAGCCAACAGTCTCTTCATTTCGCTCAACACGGTGATCACCCATCGCCGCAACATCGCCCGCAAACTGCAGATCCATTCCGTGGCGGGACTCACCATCTATGCCATCGTCAACAAGCTGGTCGACATCTCGCTGCTCCACTTATAACGAATGCGCCCACCTCGTTCCTGCCCTTTGACGAGCGGACGAGGCGGCATGAATTTTGTATTTTATCGACCAAGAAACGACCCAAGCGTCATTTCCGTCGATAAAAACGATAATATGAAGACAATCATCAACAACGACAACTGCCGGGGACGCGTGGACGCGCTGGACGGCGACACAGCTTTGGGAAAGCTGGAATACGAAATTGAAGGGGGAAGGATGCGCATCCTGCACACCTACACCTTCAAGGGACATGAAGGAAAGGGCGTGGGCAAGGCGCTCGTAGAGGCGGCCGTGGCGGAGGCCCGACGGCAACAAGTGGCGGTGGAACCCGTCTGCTCGTTCGCCCAAGCCTATTTTGAAAGACATCATGACTTGCGACAGCTGCTTGCAGGCCATACGGAATATTTTTAGTTTACATCCCAAAATCAGTTTACAATGAAAGATTTAAAAGGTACAAAGACAGAGAAGAATCTTCAAATCGCATTCGCCGGCGAGAGCCAGGCACGTAACAAATACTCCTTCTACGCCTCCAAGGCCAGGAAAGACGGCTACGAGCAGATAGCCGCGCTGTTTGAAGAGACTGCACAAAACGAGAAAGAACACGCCAAACTGTGGTTCAAGTATCTGCACGGAGGCGAGATTGCCGACACCATGACCAACCTTCAGGACGCTGCCGACGGCGAGAACTACGAGTGGACGGACATGTATGCCAACATGGCCAAGGAGGCACGCGAGGAAGGTTTCACGGAGATTGCCGCCCGTTTCGACCTGGTGGCCGCCATCGAGAAGCACCACGAGGAGCGCTACTTGAAGCTGTTGCAGAACATCAAGGACGGCATTGTGTTCAGCCGCGACGGCGACCGTATCTGGAAGTGCCGCAACTGCGGCCATATCGTCATCGGTCCGAAGGCTCCCAAGGTGTGCCCCACCTGCAAGCATCCGCAAAGTTTCTTCGAAATCGACGCCCAGAACTATTAATAACCATTTGTAGGTATTGCCGTTCTCTCGGCAATGGCCTAACTTTGCATCATCAATTATCACATTATAATAAAAGGACAACAAGATGAAAATTGAAAAAATTCACGCAAGAGAGATTCTTGATTCAAGAGGTAATCCCACAGTTGAGGTTGAAGTGACGCTCGAAAACGGCGTCATGGGTCGTGCCAGCGTTCCATCCGGTGCATCCACCGGCGAAAACGAGGCCCTCGAACTCCGCGATGGCGACAAGAGCCGCTTCCTCGGCAAGGGTGTCCTGAAGGCTGTCGAGAATGTCAACAACGTCATCGCTCCCGCCCTGAAAGGCTTCTGCGTGCTGGAACAGCGCAAGATCGACTACAAGATGCTGGAACTCGACGGCACTCCGACGAAGAGCAAGCTCGGCGCCAACGCCATCCTGGGCGTGAGCCTGGCTGTTGCACAGACGGCTGCCAAGGCGCTCAACATCCCTCTCTATCGCTATATCGGCGGTGCCAACACCTACGTGTTGCCCGTTCCCATGATGAACATCATCAATGGTGGTGCCCACAGCGACGCCCCCATCGCGTTCCAGGAATTCATGATTCGCCCCGTAGGCGCTCCCTCTGAGAAGGAAGCTATCCGCATGGGTGCCGAGGTATTCCATGCTTTGGCCAAGAACTTGAAGAAGCGTGGACTCTCTACTGCCGTAGGTGACGAGGGTGGTTTCGCCCCAAAGTTCGACGGCATTGAGGACGCACTCGACTCCATTATCCAAGCTATCAAGGACGCAGGATACGAGCCCGGCAAGGACGTTAAGATTGCCATGGACTGCGCTGCCTCAGAGTTTGCGGTTCAGGAGAACGGCGAATGGTTCTACGACTATCGTCAGTTGAAGAACGGCATGCCGAAGGATCCCAACGGAAAGAAGCTGACGGCCGAAGAACAGATTGCCTATCTCGAAGAACTCATCACCAAATATCCGATCGATTCGATTGAGGACGGCCTCGACGAGAACGACTGGGAGAACTGGGTGAAGCTCACCGCCAAGATCGGCGACCGCTGCCAGCTGGTGGGCGACGACCTTTTCGTGACCAACGTGAAGTTCTTGGAGAAGGGAATCAAGATGGGAGCTGCCAACAGTATCTTGATCAAGGTCAACCAAATCGGCTCTCTCACCGAGACGCTGGAGGCCATCGAGATGGCTCACCGTCATGGTTACACCACCGTGACGAGCCACCGTTCGGGCGAGACCGAGGACACTACGATTGCCGACATCGCCGTAGCCACCAACTCCGGACAGATCAAGACCGGTTCGATGAGCCGTACCGACCGCATGGCCAAGTACAATCAGCTCATCCGCATCGAGGAAGAACTCTGCTGCTCGGCCCAGTATGGCTACAAGAAACTGAAATAAGCCATTGACCACAACTATTTCATAAACCATAAAGGCTGGGCTTACCGATGGTAATCCCGGCCTTTTTCCATATCGACATCGAATTATGACACACGGACACGACGTCCTCCACATGATGGAAGGACAGACCTACGCAACCAAGGAGAGCCTGGTGGAGGCCATCATCAGCCGCTTTGGCGCGGAAGAACGCTTCCGCACCTGCCACGCGGAGGGCATGACGGCCGCTGAACTCGTAGACTTTCTGGAGGCACGGGGCAAGTTCATGCCTGCCGGAGACAACGCTTTCACGGCCGACATGAGCAAAATGTGCAACCACTAAGCTGCCGCGAACAGCCCGACACCAGTCGGCAACACCCGTTCGATACCTAAAAATGATGACGAAAGCAGCCCTGTCTTTTCATCGTTTTTAGGTATTGTCCGTTCATGGAAATGCCCATACCTTTGCAACAGTGACAAAAATAGATTCATTTAATAAACAATCGTAAGGAAAAAGAACATTATGAATAAGACTTGCATCATCTACGGTTCATCAACAGGAACCTGCGAAGAACTCGCTTCACGTATCGCCGGCAAACTCGGAGTTGACTCATCTGACGTTTTGGAAGCAGCTTCCATCTCGTCCGAACAGCTCGACGGCTATCAGAATCTCATCTTGGGAACCTCTACCTGGGGTGCCGGTGAACTGCAGGACGACTGGTATGATGGTGTTGCCGTCATCAAGAAGAGCAATCTCAGCGGCAAGACTGTGGCCATCTTCGGCTGCGGCGACTCCGAAGGCTACAGCGACACCTTCTGCGGCGGTATGGCGGAACTCTACAACGCGGCCAAGGAAGCCGGCGCCAATGTCATCGGCAGCGTTTCCACCGACGGCTACACGTTCGATGATTCCGAAGCCGTTGTCGACGGAAAGTTTGTCGGCCTGGCCCTCGACGAAGTGAACGAGGACAACAAGACCGATGAAAGAATCGACGCCTGGGTCGGCGAGATTGCTCCGAAACTGTAACGCCCACTGCCTATGATGACCGCAGAAGCCGTTCCGACAGACATGCGTGTCCTGTCAGAGCAAATCTATCAATACAAAAAAGGAGTGCGCAACATGGTGCTCTACACGTTCCCTGACCGATACCAGCAGCAAGCCATCGACAAGTTGGAACGACAGAAGATAGATTATCTGGTGCAACCCATAGGCAACAAGCGTATCAATTTGTTCTTCGGTCGCCGCGAATGTATGGATGTCGTGCGCACGTTCATCAACCAACCGCTCCATCAGTTGAGTCCCGAGGAGGACTTCATTCTGGGCGCGTTGCTGGGCTATGACATCTGCGGCCAGTGCAAACGATTTTGTAAACTCAAAATATAACGATCTTGCTTAAGTAGCATAGATTTCAAAATGTCTTTGTATTATAGATGTGAAGGTTACCTGTGAAGGTAGCCTTCATGCCGTTTATGGCGGCAAGCGTCGGCAAACCAAGCTTTCCTTGAAAAAAACTTATAATCCGACTGCTGCCGTTAAAAAAACTTATCTGCACGTTTCTTCATTTGTACATGTCCGCTTTTCGCTGTACTTTTATCACCGATAAACATTCGAAAGGCCCTCGACATTTGTCAGATGGCCCCCTCTTTATCAAATGAAAACGAAGAAGACGATAAGAATATTCTATGCTTGGACACTGCTGTTGGTGTTCTTATCGACTTTCGTGCTCAAGAGTTCCCACTACCATTACGTATCCTGTCACGCGTCACACGAGGCTGAAGCGTGCCATCACGCTTCGGTTCAGCAGTCTTGCGGTATCTGTGAATTCACGATGCACAAGGCTACCGAGGCCGCATTCGTTACGTTCGTACCGGTCATCAAGGTGACACTTCTGCACAGATACCTCGTTTCCATGCAAACCGTTTATCGGTCGGTAGGCTCGATAAACAGCCATTCGCCTCCTTGCCGGGCATAAAACCACTTCCCTTTTATCGTATTCGATACGGACAGCTGTCGCTGAACGGGTCGACAAGCAACAAGTGAACGAGTTGACAAGTCGTCAGTTGACGAACTGCCAGTCAACGGATTGACGAGTTGTCGGTTGACGAGTTGACGACAGGCGAGCCATTGGACGCCGGCTACAGCTGTGCGGGCCGCCGCTTCCGCCATCGCATATCATGGTTTTATGTGTGCCTCCACACGGGCATATCCACCTTTTTACACTTTAAATAATGCGTAATTTCAAATCAAGCATGCGCAAGTCGTGGGCGGCATTATGCCTGCTTGCGGCTTGCGGCAGCCACTCGCAAGCGCAAGACAAGCTCAGCGGGGAAAACAGTATTCACGACTCACTCACCATTCAGGAGGTTGTCGTCACGGGAAAGCACTCCACCCTCGGCGCCAACCATGTGCAACAGCAACTCGGAAGCACGGCCATCACCCGCTCGATGGGCAAATCCCTGGCCTCACTGCTCGAAAACATCAGTGGCATGAGCTCCATTCAAACCGGCACCATCGTAGCCAAGCCCGTCATCCACGGCATGTACGGCAACCGAATACTGCTGATGAGCAATGGCGCCAGGCTCACCGGACAGCAGTGGGGCTCAGACCATGCGCCCGAAGTGGACAAGAACGGCTACGCCAACATCGAGGTGGTGAAGGGCGCCGAGTCCGTGAAATACGGATCGGAAGCCCTTGGCGGTATCGTTCTGATGAACCAAAGCCCACTACCCTACGGACAACAAGAAGTGAAAGGCAAAGTGTCGACACACTACGGAAGCAACGGCCGCCGCTTCTCGCTGTCGGGTTATGCCGAGGGAACCATGCCCTGGAACCGCCGACTGGCCTGGCGCGTCCATGCCAACTGGGAGAATGGCGGCGACCGGAGCACCGCCCACTACCTGCTGAACAACACCGGACTGCGCGAAAACGACGCGGCTGTCAACCTGGGGTACGACTGGGGCCAATGGCGCACGGAACTGGGCTACAGTTATTTCAGCCAGAAGCTGGGCGTGATGCAAAGCGCGCAGATGGGCAGCGAGGAGCTTTTGCAGGAACGCGTGCGGCTCGGACAACCCGTTAGCTTCACGCCGTTCAGCCGAAAGATCGGTTATCCGCACCAGAAGATAGACCACCACACGGCATTCGCCAAGATTTCGCTGAACAGCGAGGCCCTGGGCGACTTCATCTGGCAGACCACCTACCAGAAAGACGACCGCCGCGAAAACCGCATCCGCCGCATGAACCACTCCGACATCCCCACGGTGAGCCTGCGCCTGCAGTCGCTCCAGAACACGCTCACGTGGAAAAAGCCCTACAACGCGTGGCAAAGCGAGGGCGGACTGCAGTTCATCTACACCGAGAACCACAGCGAACGGGGCACCGGCGTGGTGCCCATCATCCCCAACTACACAGAGTTGGCGGGTGGCGCCTACTTCCTTCAGAAGCTGACGCACGACTCCTGGGGCGTGGAGGCCGGCCTGCGGGGCGACCTACAGCGCACCGAGGCCGACGGCTACGACTGGACGGGCCGGCGCTATGGGGGCAAACGCAACTTCTACAACCTGACCTACAGCCTGGGCGCCCACTACCGACCCGACCGCCATTGGACGATGACCACCAACTTCGGCGTGGCTTGGCGCGCGCCCCACGTGTATGAACTCTACAGCAACGGCAACGAACTCAGCTCGGGCATGTTCGTCAAGGGCGACTCCACGCTGCGGTCGGAGCAGAGTTACAAATGGATTGCCTCGCTGCAATACAGCCATCCCGTGCTGAACGTTCGTCTCGACGCCTATCTCCAGTGGATCAACAACTACATCTACGACCAGCCTACGCGCCGCAACATCATCGTCATATCGGGTGCCTACCCTGTTTTCCAGTACCGACAGACCCGCGCCTACTTCCGCGGCGTCGACCTCGACCTGCGCCTGCGACCCGTGCCGCAGCTCGACTATCACGTCGTGACGGCCCTCATCTGGGCCAACGAGCGCACCACCCACAACTACCTGCCCTACATTCCCAGCATGCGGCTGACCCATTCGCTCAACTGGACGCCGCAGGTCAAGGGCGTCTTCACGCCCCACGCCAGCCTCACCCACCGCTACGTAGCCAAGCAGACGCGCTTCAACGCGGCCACCGACCTCGTAGACTTCACCCCCCCGGCCTACCACCTGCTGGGATTCGAGGCCGATGTCGACTGGCGGCTGCCATCCCGGCAGACACTGCGGCTGACGCTGGCGGGCGACAATCTGCTCAACAAAGAGTACAAGGAATACACCAACCGCAGCCGATACTACGCCCACGACATGGGCCGCGACATCCGCTGCATCGTCACATGGACGTTCTAAAGCACCCGTTTCAACCCGAATTTATAATCATTTAATAGTTGACAAAGATGAAAATGAAAGCATTCAACTCCATCCTACTGCTGGCCGCAGGATTCCTGATGGCGGGCAGCATGGCTTCGTGCAGCCCCGAAAAGCCGGAAAACGAAAAGAAAAACAAGCTGCATGAAGACCCCGCCAGGGCCGTCTTCATCCTGCAAGAGGGCACCCTCAGCAGCAGCGACAAGTTCGACAACAGCCCCCGCATGGCCGATTTCAAGGCCAACGGCTCGACCAGCCAGGTGATAGAATGGCAGACCACGCCCACCGAAGGCTGGCACGTGACGAGTAGGAACGACCGTTTCAAGGTGAAGAACAGCCAGGACAACCCCAACGTGGTGTATCTGCTGAAAATGGAATACTACAACGCCGACGGCAAATTGATGAACGACCAGTTCTACACGCTGAACCAGGACAAGATTCACCAGCACTTCTTCTCGATGTACAAGCAGGTGACGGTGGGCGGTTCGACGGGTTCGGCGCGCGTCAGCAACAAGGCCGAACTGGCCTACGACTACCGCTATGCCGACGAACTGAACGGCAGTTTCGTGGGCGAAACCAACCCGATGGGCTTCCAAGGCTTCATCCGCTTCGTCAAGCCGGGCAAGAACTTCACGCTGTCGGTCGACCTGCTCCATGCCGCCGTCAGCAAGTTTGACGAGAACAACAAGCCTTCGCCGTTCTATCTGCCGGCCAAGTCGCTGGTCAGCACGGGCGAGTGGGACCTCCAGGTGAAGCTGCCCGTCGAGATAGACGGCGCGCCCGAGGAGACGCCCGCCGACATGATTCAGCCGGCCAAGGTGGAAATCGACATCTACGAAGGCCACCTGCACGGCACGAGGGCCTTTCACCAGAACACGGTTCCCGAACAAAACAAGTACATGGGACGCAACTACAAGCTCACCTACCGGCTGGAGAAGGGCCGATGGGTGGCCGAGGAGGGCGGCCGCATAGCCTTGATAGGCTGCGAGAACGAGAAATGGGACCGCGTTTCAGCCTTTGCCATCCACTATTTCGACAAGAACGGCAAGGAAATCACCGGCCAAATCGTCGACAACGGCGAAGACCTACACTACCAGCATTTCTTCCAGGTGAGCGACATCAAGCCCGCTTATGGCGGCAAAGCGGAAGCCACAGACAAAAACGGCACAGAGTTTTTTGAATATCTCTACTGCGATACAGACCCATGGGACAAGACCAACCACTTTGACAAGGCCCCCTTTATCGGCGAAAAGAATCCCATCGGACTCAAAGGCTACTTCTATTTCAAGCGCACGCACAAGAAATTCAACATGGAAATCAAGCTGATGCGCGCCCACCAATCGAAAATGACCGACGGCCAAGCCTCTCCTTTCTACGCGCCGACGGCCCGACAGACGACCCAAGAGAGCTGGCTGCCAACCATCACCATCCCTATCAACATTTATATGGACGCGAGCGAAAAGGAACTGAAGACCAATTTGGACGACTTTGACAATTTAAGCAAAGACGAGAACACCTATCCCGAGAGCGATCGCCTTGCGGTTCGTTCGCTCATGGAGGCCTTCGGAATCAAGGATTTCACCACGGCTTTGGCCGAATTCTACTGGAATCTGAAAGGCGAAAGCAAGCATGAGACGAACAATTTCTGGTTCTAAGCCCCCCTATAAAAGGACTTCCTGCGAGCCATCGTCCAACTTCGTGGCAGGCTTCGCTGACCATTGACAAAACGACGGCGGCCCGATTGCTTTGGAAAAGCTGCCCTTTGACAAGCCAAAAGCACAGCTTTCACCTTGTCAAAGGGCAGCTTTTGCCGCCCCAAAGGGCCGCTTTTGAAAATCGGTTTGTGACGGACGGCGGCAGAGCTGATGCAGCATGAAATCGGAAAAGACCGTAAAAAACACACAAATATCTGTTTTCATGCGATATTTAGCGGATTTATTTATTAATTTGCATTGGTAAATCATAGAACCGAAAAGAGAGAAACGAAATGGATAGACAAGTGTTGGACAAGACATATTTCATTTCATTCTGCATCGAGCAGTACAAACATGAGAAAGGACTGTAGGGAACGGAGACCATGCGGCTGCTCGACAGCTATGGCGTTCTCGAATATCTGGAAGCCAACTTCGACTCCCTCCACACCCAAAGTCGGCTATGGATTCTTGAAGACATCGACGATTTTATCAATATCAGACGAAAGGAGATACGACATGATAGGTGAAATCAAGCAAGACAACCTGTATCTGCTGCTGCCATCGAAGGTCAGCTGGCTGACAGCCATGCTGAAGACAGAACGCGACATCAGCCTGACAGAAGCCATCAAAGCGGTCTATTCGTCCTCGACCTACCAACTCTTGGAGCAAGAGGACACGAAATTGTGGCACCTGGAGCCTGTCGACTTGTACGCCGACATGACTTCGGCAAGGAATCAACCTCTACAATAAATACCTCTCGTTTCCAACACATTCAGTTATGCCAACACTCAAACGGAACATCATCCTGGGGTTGTTGTCGATTCTGTGCGCAGCCTCATCCCATGCAGGACCGAACGACAGCATTCCATTCAAGTATGCGGGGCACATCTATTTCCCCACGGTTATCAACGATTCCATCCGCTGCAACCTCATTTTCGATACCGGTGGTGCCGACATTTTTGGCGTCGACAGCGTTTTCCTGGCCCAATCCAAATGGAGACCAAGCCGCTTCGCGGCAGCGAAAGCCAGGGGGGCGGCCGGAACAAAACGGATACGCATCATCACGGATACTACAAAAGTCAAACTCGGCGATGTCGAGAGCACCTATGACATTGTGCCCATTTTTTCGTTGCGAGACGTCGTAGACTGCCATACTGACGGCATTATCGGAAACAGGGACATCAACACGACGTTCTTCGAGATCAACTTCGAGCACGGATACATGCGCCGCCACCCGTCGCTCCCTGCCAAGACAGCGGACTACACGCGCCTTCCCATCGTCTACAAAAACAACAAGATATTGTTCAACGCGGCCGTCCGGATAGGCGACACGGTGATGCGTGGACTGTATCTGATGGACACGGGAAGCGGCGGCACCATCGATTTCACGAGTGAAGCTGCAAGGAAGTACAAGCTGGATTCCATTCCAAGAAAAAGACAGATTACGGACATCAGCAATTTCGGTATCGGGAGCAAGGAGCAGGAATATTATGTCGACATGCAATCCGACCTCATCATCATCGGCGGGGACACGATAAGAAAGCGCGTCGTCAGCTACCTGCCGGAAGGTGTGGGTGCGATGGGCAGTCGGGAACATCTCGGAATCGTCGGCAACGCCATCTGGTCGAAATACAACCTGCTGCTCGACATCGCCCACCGATGCGTTTACATCAAGCGTTTCAAGAAAGACAAGGGGCCTTCCGCCGAATACGACTATGGCTTCAGAAGCCGCACCGACATCTGTGACGGCTGGATCGTCTCCTCCTTGGTGAGAGATGGCGACGCCAAAAGGGCCGGCATGGAGATAGGGGACACCATCGTGGCCGTGAACGGAAAGCCAGCCAAGGATTTCACGTGGGACGAAGAGGAGAACATTGGCGATGTTCCTCACCAGACCTTGGACATCAGGGGGCTGGACGGAAAGGCCAAACACGTGAAGCTGGAGGCAAGAGAACGCTGGTAGATGGGCGCCCCCGCTCCCGTTCCGTGCCACTTTCATTACCATTTGTTTTGTCAAACGGCATATTCGGCGTATCTTTGCAAACCAATACATTATTATATATAAACGAAAAATCATAGATGAATCAGACAAAAAACCTCGTAGACACCATCGTAGCGGGCATTCAGGAGAAAAAGGGAGAAGCCATCACCATCGTAGACCTCAGCCGCATTGACGGAGCCATAGCCAATTACTTCATCATCTGCCAGGGAAATTCGCCCACACAGGTGGAGGCCATTGCGGGAAGCGTGGGCGACACGGTGCGGGAGCAGCTCCACGAGAAGCCCGGCAACGTCGTCGGACTGGGCAACAACCAATGGGTGGCCATCGACTACAGCGACGTGATGGTGCATATCTTCCAGCCCGAGCCACGCAGCTTCTATGACTTGGAGAACCTGTGGGAGGACGCCAATTTGGCCCAAGTGCCCGATTTGGACTGATGTTGGCACGCTATTTGTCGGTCGCCAACGATATATAACCAAGCATTCATTGATTATGGACAACAAGAACAACCCCTTCAATCCTGAAAACAATAACGACCCCAAAATGCCGAAGTTCAACATGAACTGGCTATACATCCTCGTTATTGTCGCAACCGCCATGTTGCTCTTCACCAACACGGGCAGCAGACTGCTCAGCAACAGCGGCGCCAGCCAGGAAGCCACATACACCAAGTTCAAGGAATACGTGCAGAAAGGCTACGCCAAGAACGTTGTGGTCAATTCAAGTGAAAGAAACCTGAAGATGTATGTCAAGCCACAGAACATCCAGGACGTGTTCCGGATGAGTGCCAAGCAAGTGGGACAGAATCCTTACGTGAGCGTCGACTTCGGTTCGGTGGAGAATGTGGACACATATCTGTCCGCCGAGCAGAAGGCGGGCAAGATAGCTGAGTTCAGCTATGAGAACGACAAGTCGAACCCGCTGCTCAACATGTTCCTCTCCAGCATACTGCCGCTGGCATTGCTCGTGGTTTTCTGGGTGTGGATGATGCGCCGTATGGGCGGTGGAGCCAACGGCGGTGGCGGCGGTGGCATTTTCAGCGTGGGCAAGAGCAAAGCCAGACTGTATGAAAAGGCCAACGAAGTGGGCGTCACCTTCAAGGATGTGGCCGGCCAGGAAGGCGCCAAGCAGGAAGTACAGGAGATTGTGGAGTTCTTGAAGAACCCGAAGAAATATACCGAACTGGGCGGAAAGATTCCCAAGGGAGCGTTGCTCGTGGGCCCTCCGGGCACGGGCAAGACGCTGTTGGCCAAGGCCGTGGCCGGTGAGGCCGGCGTTCCGTTCTTCTCAATGAGCGGTTCCGACTTCGTGGAGATGTTCGTCGGCGTGGGCGCCAGCCGTGTGCGCGACGCGTTCCGCCTGGCCAAGGAGAAAGCGCCCTGCATCATCTTCATCGACGAGATCGACGCCGTGGGCCGTGCCCGCAGCAAGAATCCGGCCATGGGGGGCAACGACGAACGAGAGAATACGCTCAACGCCCTGCTCACCGAGATGGACGGCTTCGGCACCAACAGCGGTGTCATCGTGCTGGCGGCCACCAACCGTGCCGACATGCTCGACAAGGCGTTGCTCCGTGCGGGCCGCTTCGACCGCCAGATCAATGTGGACTTGCCCGACCTGACCGAACGCAAGGCCATCTTCAACGTGCATCTGCGCCCGCTGAAGACCGACAAGAGCCTCGATATCGACTTCCTGGCACGCCAGACGCCGGGCTTCTCGGGTGCCGACATCGCCAACGTGTGCAACGAGGCGGCCCTCATCGCGGCCCGCAGCAACAAGAAGAAAGTGGAGAAGCAGGACTTCCTCGACGCCGTAGACCGCATCGTAGGAGGACTGGAGAAGAAGACCAAGGTGATGACGGCGGCCGAAAAGCGCGCCATCGCGCTGCATGAGGCCGGCCACGCCACGGTGAGCTGGTTCTGCGAGCATGCCAATCCGCTGGTCAAGGTGAGCATTGTGCCGCGTGGTCAGGCCCTGGGTGCCGCCTGGTACTTGCCCGAAGAGCGACAGATAACGACCAAGGAGCAAATGCTCGACGAGATGTGCGCCCTGCTGGGTGGCCGCGCGGCCGAGGAACTCTTCATCGGCCACATCTCCACAGGTGCCATGAACGACCTGGAACGGGCCACGAAGAGTGCCTACGGAATGGTGGCCTACGCCGGCATGAGCGACAAATTGCCCAACATCTGCTACTACAACAACCAGGAATATCAGTTCACCCGGCCGTATTCCGAGACCACGGCGAAGATCATGGACGACGAAGTGTTGAAGATGATCAACGACCAGTATGCCCGTGCCAAGGGCCTTTTGGAAGAGCACAAGGAAGGCCACAACCAGCTGGCCGAACTGCTCTTGAGCCGCGAGGTCATCTATGCCGAGGACGTGGAAGCCATCTTTGGCAAGCGTCCGTGGGTGAGTCGTGCCGAGGAAATCATCGAGGAGAACGCCAAGAACGCGCCCAAGCTCGAAGACATGCCCGAGGAAGTGAAGCAGGCACAGGCCGAACATGAGGCCAAGATGGCACAGCAGCAAACCGCCACCCCTGAAGAGAACCGATAATACAACCGTTCAAAAGAATAAAAGCTTATGAAGAACCTGATAACGCGTACCATCACCGGTATTGCTTTTGTAGCCATCATGATTGTTGGCATTTGTTATCGAGGCGACGTGATGGTGGGATTGTTCGCCTTCATCACGGGAATGGCCATCTGGGAGTTCGGCGGACTGGTCAACGCCACGGAGGATGTAGACATCAACCGCTTCATCACGACGGTGGCGGGCGTGTATTTCTTCCTGGCGATGGCCGGCTTCTGTAGCGGGCTGATGCCTTCTGCGGTGTTCATCCCCTACCTGGTCACAATCGTCTACCTCTTCATCAGCGAACTATATCTCAAGAAGAAGAACCCCTTGCACAACTGGGCTTATACGATGTTCAGCCAAATGTACATCGCCCTGCCCCTGGCGATGATCAACCTGCTGGGCTTTCATGGCGACGGCACGATGACTCCTGCCTACGATTGGCTGCTGCCGATGAGCATATTTGCCTTTCTATGGATCAACGACACGGGCGCCTATTGCAGCGGTTCGCTCTTGGGCCGTCACAAACTCTTCCCTCGCGTGAGTCCGGGCAAGAGTTGGGAGGGCAGCATTGGTGGTGGCCTGCTCGTGCTCGCCGCAGCAGCGGCCGTGGGTTACCTCAACCTCCACGACTCGATGGAGCATGTCACCGCGCTCACCATCCCGCAGTGGATGGGACTGGGGCTCGTCGTTGTCGTCTTCGGAACCTGGGGCGACCTGGTGGAAAGCCTCTTCAAGCGCACCATAGGCGTGAAGGACAGCGGTAACATCCTGCCTGGTCATGGTGGCATGCTCGACCGCTTTGACTCCAGCCTCATGGCTATGCCCGCCGCAGTCATCTATCTTTATACGATTAGTTTGGTGTAAACAACCTACCCCGGCCCTCCCAAAGGGAGGGTGAACCAACGAACGGAAATCACTAATTCCTCATTGCCCATTCCTCATTTCACACTTCACATTCCTCATTTCACATTATCCAGCAGACGGGTCATCAATGCGGCCGCGTTATCAGGAGCTATGTCGTCTCCAAGCCGACGATGGACTTCCCGATAGTCTGCCAATATGGATTCACGGGCCGTCCCGTTTGGCAGAATGGCAGTCAATTCACGACGTATCTGGGCCACGGAGAAACGGTCGGCAAAAAGTTCCGGCACGATTTCGCGGTCGGCAATCAGGTTGACCAAGGATATGTATCGGCACTGAATGACGTGGTTGAAGGCGAAACGGATGAGATGAGGTACGGGCGTTTTGTAGCAGACAACCTGCGGAACATCGAACAAGGCGGTTTCCAACGTTGCCGTTCCGCTCGTCACCAAGGCTGCGACGGCATGGGAAAGCAGGGCATAGGTTTCATTGTCAACCCGCCGCACAAGAATATCGGTTGCGCAACGGCGCATGACTTGGGAATAATAAGCCTCGGAAATGGCCGGTGCGCCCGCTAAAACCAGCTGATATCGGTCGACAAAGGGACGGCAAGCCTCGATCATGGCGGGCAGGTTGTCCTTGATTTCCTGCTTCCGGCTACCGGCCAACAGAGCGATGATGGGCTTGTCAATCGACAAGCCATTGCGCAGGCAGAAGTCGCTTACGCTTTCATGATAACCGTTCTTGAAGTGCTGAACCTCTTCCACCGTGGGATTACCTACATAATGGATGGGGTATTGGTGTTTCCGTTCATAGAAAGAGACCTCGAACGGCAGGATGGAAAACATCTCGTCGACATCCCGCTTGATACTTTTGATGCGCCATTCCTTCCATGCCCATGTCTTCGGAGAGATGTAATAGTAGACGGGAATATCCGTGTGGGCATGGACATACTTGGCTATGTCGAGGTTGAAACCTGGATAATCCACCAGAATAACGACATCCGGTTGCCAAGCAACGATATCTTTCTTGCATGACGACATGTTGCGGAGGATGGTCGGCAGATGGAGCAATACGGGGACAAAACCCATGTATGCCAGTTCACTGTAATGCTTCACGCGTGTTCCACCCACAGCCGACATCAAGTCGCCGCCGAAGAAACGGAACTCGGCAGCGGGGTCTTTCGACGCTAAAGCCTGCATCAAGCGCGACGCGTGCAGGTCGCCGCTGGCCTCCCCCACAATCAGATAGTAACGCATAGGCTACAGTTTCCAGTCGTTCAGATGGTCCATAAACTCATAGGCGGTGACATCCATCTTGGTAGGCGTGATGGCTATATACCCATGATTGAGTGCCCACTGGTCGGAATCGGTGGCCTCGGGCTCGTCATTATGGAAGTGTCCCAACATCCAGAAATAGTCATAACCACGAGGATGACGCTCTTTCACGACTTCATTGACCCAACGTCCAAACGTCATTCGGCAGACTTTCACGCCCTTGAACGGCGGGCGCGCCGGGAAATTGACGTTCAGGCAGATTCCCTTGGGCAGTCCCTCGGTCAAGACTCGGTCTACAATCTTGCAGACGTCATCACGAAGATAGGAGTAGTCGGCTTCGGTATCATAGTCGCAACTGGAGAAAGCGACGGAAGGAATGTACTTCATGCAACCCTCCATGGCCACTCCCATGGTTCCGGAATAATGGTTGTTGACGGTTGAATTGTCACCATGATTGATACCGCCAAGTATCAAGTCGGGCTTGCGGTCGCCGCACAGCTCGCTCAAAGCCAGCTTCACGCAGTCCACAGGGGTGCCGTTGCACGACCATACTTCGACTTCGCCCATATTGTGGCGACGCTTCAAGCGCAAAGGCGTTGTCGCCGAAAAAGCACAAGAGAAGCCGGAGCGTGCCGACTCCGGTGCACAGACGATCAAATCGGCTTTTTCCTTTAGGAAAGATACAAGAAACTTGATACCGTTGGCATGATATCCGTCGTCATTTGAAATAAGTATTAACGGCCTATTAATATTCATTATTTTTCCTTTGATTTCACTGCAAAAGTACTAAAAAAAGGAAGAAAGCCGCCGTTTGTCGCACAAAATATGTAACTTTGCAATCTAACAGAAATACTAAAGTCTACGATAATGGGAAAAATAATAGCTCTCGCCAACCAAAAAGGCGGCGTGGGAAAAACGACGACAACCATCAATCTGGCTGCATCGTTGGCTACATTGGAAAAATCCGTGCTCGTTGTAGACGCTGACCCGCAGGCCAATGCCTCCAGCGGATTGGGCGTGGACATCAAGGAAGTGGACTGTTCGCTATACGAATGTATCATCGACCACGCCGATGTGCGCGACGCTATTTATACCACGGACATCGACGGCCTGGACATCATACCAAGCCACATTGATTTAGTGGGTGCCGAAATAGAGATGTTGAACCTTCAGAGTCGGGAGAAAGTGCTCAAGACGCTGCTGGATCCCATTCGTTCGGAATACGATTACATACTCATAGACTGCAGCCCGTCGCTCGGTTTGATTACCGTCAACTCGCTGACGGCGGCCGATTCGGTCATCATCCCCGTGCAATGTGAGTACTTTGCCCTGGAGGGTATCAGCAAACTGTTGAACACCATCAAGATCATCAAGAGCAAACTGAATCCCAAATTGGAAATAGAAGGCTTCCTGCTGACCATGTACGACAGCCGCCTTCGTCTGGCCAACCAAATCTACGACGAGGTGAAACGCCATTTCCAGGAGCTTGTTTTCAAGACCGTCATACAGCGTAACGTCAAACTCAGCGAGAGTCCGAGCCATGGTTTGCCCGTCATTCTGTACGATGCCGACTCTACGGGGGCAAAGAACCACCTGGCCTTGGCCAAGGAAATCATCAACAGGAACTCATAATTCTCACCTATTTTGTTTCAGGAATCACAATGGCTGTACACAAGAAATACAACAGTTCACAGAAAAGCAACGCCCTCGGAAGGGGACTTGACGCGCTGATCTCTACCGAAACGGTGCGCACGCAAGGCAGCAGCACGATCAATGAGATTGCCATTGAAGAGATAGAGGCCAATCCCAACCAGCCACGCCGGGAGTTCGACGAAGCGGCCTTGCAGGAATTGGCCTCCAGCATTCGTGAGATTGGTATCATCCAGCCCATCACGCTCCGGCAGGTTGCCGACAACCGCTTCCAGATAATAGCCGGAGAACGCCGATGGCGTGCCTCGCAAATAGCCGGACTCAAAGCGATTCCCGCCTACATCCGCACCATCAGTGACGAGAGTGTTATGGAAATGGCGCTCGTGGAGAACATCCAGCGCGAAGATCTCAACGCCATCGAGATTGCGCTGGCCTACGAACACCTGCTCGAAACCAGCGGCATGACGCAGGAGAAAGTGTCGGAACGCGTGGGCAAGAGCCGTACAGCCATCACCAACTATCTGCGCCTGCTCAAACTGCCGGCCCAAGTGCAGATGGCATTACAAAAAAAGGAGATTGACATGGGGCATGCCCGGACATTGTTGGCCATCGACAGTCCGTCACTACAAATCAAATTGTTCAAGGAAATACAAAAGGAAAGCTGGTCGGTACGCAAGGTTGAGGAGATGGTTCAGCAACTCAAAAGCGGTGAAAACATAGAAAGTGGAAAGAAGAAGATAGCCAGCCGCAATGCGCTCCCTGAAGAGTTCACGCTGCTGAAGAACCGTCTTTCCAAGTTTCTGGACACCAAAGTGCAGATGACTTGCTCACCGAAAGGCAAGGGAAAGATCAGCATTCCATTTGCCAACGAGGAGGAACTTGAGCGCATCATGAATGTTTTCGACAAATTGAAGGAACAATAAGAACGTGAAGATTCCATCCTTTATATTTCCTTTGGTTCTCGTTTTCCTGTGGCCCATGGCCTCTTTTTCGCAAACACCGACCATCAATGCGCCTGAGAAAAATGTTTTGTCAGACAGTGCATACACCACGAAAGGGCCTGTGTTGACGCCGAAAGACAGCCTGCAAGTGAAACAACTCAACGGCAACGGCGCACTTTCCAAGGCAAAACGAGACTGGACTACATGGCGCCCCTCCCCCAAACGGGCGCTGTGGCTCGCACTGGTGCTTCCCGGTGCCGGCCAGATTTACAATAGGAAATATTGGAAACTCCCCATCGTCTATGGCGGAATGGTCGGTTGTGCCTATGCCATGAGCTGGAACAACCAAATGTTTCACGACTATTCTCAGGCCTACATGGACATCATGGACGACGACCCCAACACCCAAAGCTACAATCAATTCCTGCACTTGGGGGCTAAGATAGACTCCAGCAACATCAAACAATATCAAACGCTCTTCAAGAACAGGAAAGACCGATACCGCCGTTGGCGGGACATGAGCTTCTTCGTACTCGTCGGTGTCTACGCGCTTTCCGTCATCGATGCCTACGTCGACGCTTCCCTGTCGGAGTTCGACATCTCCAACGACCTCAGTTTGCGTGTGCAACCAACGGTCTTCAACAACAAATTTTCACCCAATCCTGTCAAATCAAGCTCATTTGGAGTCAACTGCAGCTTGACTTTCTAAGCAAAAATACAAAGAATATCGATATAAAAGAATGAGAAAGATCCATTTCATACTCGCTGCACTCATGTTGAACGGCAGCTGTCTGCTTCATGCGCAGAACACCAACAAGGCACAGGAAGTCATCACTGTCACCAACGACAAGGGCCAAAAGGAAAACATCGAATTGCCCGAAGCCATGACAGACGAGCTGGACAGTCTGCTCCATCAATACAATGCCCGCACTTATCTCAAACCGGACGCGGGCTGCAACATGCCCGACATCAACCCGGTCTATGAGAAAGATGTTTATATGGACAGGCTGAAAAGGCTCCCGACCATCATCGAAATGCCTTACAACGATGTGGTTCAGAAGTTCATCGAACGCTATAGCGGAAGGTTGCGCCGCTCCGTCAGCTACATGCTGGGGGCACAAAACTTCTATATGCCCATCTTTGAAGAGGCGCTTGAGGCCTATGGTCTCCCGCTTGAACTGAAGTACCTGCCCGTCATCGAGTCAGCGTTGAACCCCCAAGCCGTATCCCGTGTGGGCGCAACGGGCCTGTGGCAGTTCATGCTCACGACCGGCAAACGTTACGGACTGGAGGTCAATACGTTGGTCGACGAGCGTCGCGACCCTGTCAAGGCGTCCTATGCGGCAGCCCACTACCTTAGCGACCTCTATAAGATTTTCGGCGACTGGAACCTCGTAATCGCAGCTTACAACTGCGGACCGGACAAGATCAACAAGGCCATCCACCGCTCCAAGAAGGTTGACTATTGGCAGATCTACCCCTACCTGCCCCAGGAGACCCGCGGTTATGTGCCCGCTTTCATCGCGGCCAACTACATCATGAACTACTATTGCGACCACAACATCTGCCCGATGGTGACCGACCTCCCCGCCAAGACCGACACGATACTCGTCGACCGCGACATCCATTTCGAACAGATAGCCCGCGTCCTCGGCATTGGCATTGACCAATTGAAGGAATTGAACCCGCAATACCGCCGCAACATCGTCAACGGCAACAACCGTCCGTCGGCACTTCGCCTGCCGGCGATGATGGTCACCAACTTCATCGACCGCCAAGACGACATCTACGCCTACAACATAGACGACATGCTCACCAAGAGAGACGAGGTGGAGGTCAACGACAGGGCCGAGACAAGCTATTCGCGCTCCACCTACACGGCGTCCAAGAGCAAGCGAAGCCGGCGTGAGAAGCACAAGTCGCGCAAGAAATCCGCTGGTGGAAAGAGCGTCACCATCCGTGAGGGCGACACGCTTTCGGAGATTGCGCAGCGCAACCACACCACCGTCAGCAAGTTGAAACGCCTCAACGGCATATCGGGCAGCAACATCAGGGCAGGAAAGAAAATCAAAGTGAAATAACAGCAACAACCTTATGGATCATTCCGACATGAACAATACCAAAGAGCAGACCGAAGAGAAGCTCATCAACGACGCCTTCGAACACCTGCTCGACACCTATCTGGCCTCGCGACATAGAAAGAAAGTCGACATCATCACCAAGGCATTCAACTTCGCGCGCCAGGCCCACAAGGGCGTGAGACGCCTCTCGGGGGAGCCTTATATCATGCACCCCATCGCGGTGGCGCAGATTGCCTGCGAAGAGATGGGACTCGGTTCGACCAGTATCTGTTCCGCATTGCTCCATGATGTTGTTGAAGACACCGACTATACGGTCGAAGATATAGAGAACATCTTCGGCCAGAAGATAGCCAAAATCGTCGACGGACTGACCAAGATCAGTGGCGGAATCTTCGGCGAGCACGCCTCGGCGCAGGCCGAGAACTTCAAGAAACTGCTCCTCACGATGAGCGACGACATACGGGTCATCCTCATCAAGATATGCGACCGCCTGCACAACATGCGCACCTTGGCTTCACAACCGGCCAACAAGCAATACAAGATAGCCGGCGAAACGCTCTACATCTATGCGCCGCTGGCCAACCGGCTGGGACTCAACAAAATCAAGACGGAGCTTGAAGACCTGAGCTTCAGCTACGAACACCCCGAGGAATACGCCAGTATCAAAAACAAGTTGTCGTTCACCAAGGAGGAACGCGACAAACTCTTCGACGATTTCACCCGCCCCATCCGTGCCTCATTGGACCGCATGGGCATTCAATACGAAATCAAGGCACGTGTCAAAAGCCCTTATTCCATTTGGAGCAAGATGCAGAACAAGCACGTCACCTTTGACGAAATCTACGACATTCTTGCCGTCAGAATCATCTTCACGCCCCAGAAACGTGAAGATGAAATCAATGAATGCTTCAACATTTACGTGGCCATCAGCAAGATATACAAGAGCCATCCCGACCGTCTGCGCGACTGGTTGAACCATCCGAAGGCCAACGGCTATCAGGCATTGCACGTGACTTTGATGAGCAAACAGGGGCAGTGGATCGAAGTGCAGATACGTTCCGACCACATGGACGAGGTGGCCGAACAAGGCTTCGCGGCCCATTGGAAATACAAAGAGAACAGCGAATACTCCGAGGACGAGACCGAATTGAACGACTGGCTCGGCACAATCAAGGAGATTCTCGACGACCCGCAGCCCGACGCCATGGACTTTCTCGACGCCATCAAGCTCAACCTCTTCGCTTCCGAGATATTCGTCTTCACGCCCAAAGGCGAAATCAAGACCATGCCCGCAGGCTGCACGGCTCTCGACTTCGCGTTCCAAATCCACACGTTCATCGGCAGCCACTGCATTGGAGCCAAGGTAAACCACAAGCTGGTGCCCCTCAGCCACAAGCTGCAGAGCGGAGACCAGGTCGAGATTCTCACCAGCAAGTCGCAGCATGTGCAAGAGTCGTGGATCAACTTTGTCTACACGGCCAAGGCCAAAGCAAAGATACAGGCCATCCTCCGCAGGGACAACCGCGAGGTGCAGAAGCAGGGCGAGCAGGTGCTCAACGACTGGCTGGGCAAGAACGACATCGAGATGACCACGGCCGTGCTCGACAAGCTATGCGAATTGCACGACCTGCAGAAGCACGAGAGCTTCTTCTTCGCACTGGGCAAGAAGTCGATCATCCTGGGAGAGAAAGACCTCGACGAGCTGCAGGGCAAGGGCGGCAACGCTTCACAGACGGCGATGGGCTGGCGCAAGTACGTTCCTTTCCTTGGCAAAGACAAGAAGAAAGAGCGCGACAACGAACCGATGAAAGCGGAATACTACGTCGTCGACAAGGATTTCAACAAGAAGAAGCCCGTCATCATCACCGAAGACAACATCCACTCGTTCATCTTCCGCGGCTGCTGCCACCCCATTCCGGGCGACGACATCCTGGGATATATCGACAACAAGAACCGCATCGAAATCCACAAGCGCGTCTGTCCCGTTGCCGGCAGGCTGAAGTCGAGCTTCGGCAACCGCATCCTCGACGCCAAATGGGACATGCACAAGCAGCTGTTCTTCAATGCCACCATCGAAATCAAGGGCATTGACCGCAAGGGACTCTTGTCCGACGTGGCCAAAATCATATCCGACAAGCTGGACATCAACATCCAGAAGCTCACCATCAGCGGCGGCGACGGTATCTTCGACGGTTCCATCGAAATCAAAGTCCACGACCGCGACGAGGTGAGACCTTAATTCCGCAACACTATTATAAATTAAACTTTTTAAGTACCTGAGCAACAAAAAGTTGCTCAGGATTTTGCCATGTCAGAATTTTCACTTATCTTAGTGTTGCAAAAAAAAACAAGAGAATCCAACGATAGACATGGCGAAGATACAAATTAAATCTGAGAGACTCACTCCTTTTGGGGGATTATTTTCAATCATGGAGCAATTTGACTCCACATTATCATCTGTCATCGACTCAACCCTCGGTCTAAGGTGTAGATCGTTCGGTTATCAGTACAGCGAAATCATCCGTTCTCTCATGAGTATCTACTTCTGTGGCGGTTCATGTATTGAGG
>NZ_AUFQ01000007.1 GCF_000426585.1 Segatella baroniae DSM 16972 = JCM 13447 | reverse complement strand
AAACCCCATGCTGCCCCTCGACTTGCATGTGTTAAGCCTGTAGCCAGCGTTCATCCTGAGCCAGGATCAAACTCTCCATTGTAAAATATCATTTAGGCTCACGACGGCGGAAGCCACGGACGGCACGAAGCCGAACCGAAGAAGACCGCGGCCGAAGCCCGGATGTCTGTCTGTCCAGAACGCCTGTTCCTTCATCTGAAGCCTGGGAAACCTTGTCTATACAATCGACGGGTCGTCTATTCTACCCAAGCGCGGCTGGCAACAACGCGGGGGAAAGCTCCCCCCATGCGCCCAGGCCGCGCCTGCTTCCTGTACTACTTATCTGTTTATGTAAATCCATTCAAAGAACGCTTCCTCGGTCGCCACGGGGGGAGGCCCCTGGGGGCCGTCGCCCGAAAGCGGATGCAAAAGTAGGGACTTTAAAACGAAAAAACAAGGAAATGAGAAAGAAATGTGCGAAAAAAGGTTCTATTTGGTAAAAAATTGATTTATCTCAAGTTCGTTTTCCACCACTACTTTATTATAATATTACAACTCCAGCGGTTCATAGGGCAATCCGAAAACGTCGGCCACCGCCTTGAATGCCACTTTCCCATCCACGATATTCAGTCCACGATACAATGCGACGTCGTCTTTGCATGCTTGTCGCCAACCTTTATCCGCCAAAGCAACGACATATCGCAGTGTCGCGTTGATCAAAGCCATCGTCGAGGTGTTGGGTACTGCGCCTGGAATATTTGCCACACAATAGTGTACAATGCCATCCACTTCGTAGATAGGATGAGAGTGTGTCGTCGGATGCGAAGTTTCGAAGCAACCTCCTTGGTCAATGGCCACGTCGACAAGGACAGAGCCACGTTGCAATAATTTCAGCATTTCACGATTTATCAGATGTGGCGCCTTGTCACCGGGTACCAACACCGATCCTATGACGATATCTGTTTCGGGAAGTAATTTACGAATCGTGTACTCTGAAGAATACAGCGTATGGACATTAACGGGCAACTCCATTCCCAACTGACGCAGCCGAGGCAAAGAAATGTCGGTGATCGTTACGTCCGCGCCCATCCCTGCGGCCATCCGCGCCGCTGCTTCTCCGACGGTTCCACCACCCAGCACCAGCACCTTTGCCGGCAACACACCAGGCACACCACCTATCAACTTTCCTGAGCCACCTTTTGTCTTCTGTAGGTAATAGGCTCCGTTGAGCGCGGCCATACGGCCTGCAACCTCACTCATCGGAATGAGCAACGGCAGCGACCTGTCGTCCTTCTGAACCGTTTCGTAGGCAATGCACACCGCCCCACTGCTCATCATGGCGTCCGTCAGTGGCCTGTCACAGGCAAAATGGAAATAAGTGAACACCACTTGCCCCTGCCTTACCAGCGAATATTCAGGCTCGACAGGCTCCTTCACCTTCACGATCATATCCGCCGTTTCATACACCTGTTGGATCGACGGCAGAATACGTGCACCGGCAGCCTCGTATTCGCCGTCGGCGAATCCACTGTTTTCACCGGCCGTATGCTGCACATAGACCTCATGCCCACGCTTTGTCAACTCGGCGACACCCGCAGGGGTCATTCCCACGCGGCTCTCGCTGTCCTTCATCTCTTTTGGAATTCCGATTCTCATGGTTCAATCCTTTCTTTTAAAACATTATCTTAATTCTACAGCATGCGCTGCCAGAAAACGACGCAAGTTAGAAAAAGTAATCGAAAAAAACAAGCCATCTTGTTATTTTTTTCGATTACGATGATATTATACCAGCATGTCGCAATTACTGTTACTCGTCGAGCACATAGACAAGCCATCCTTTTCGTGGCTGCACAGAAATCTTGCCATCCACAGGCTATTCCCGGGCTTCCTGAGTGTCTTTGATTTCCGGCGCAACCAGTCTTGCACGCTTTTCACGCAATCTAAGTCGTTTCCAGTCAATCTTCAATGTCACGCTCTTCGTCGCGTCCGAATAGTTACCTATAGACAGCAGAGCTTTCCCAGCCTTGCGATAGACAGTGACCTTCACCTTGTCGTCGGAAGCCGCGACACCAGGATTCTTTTCCCAGAAGCCTATCATTTCAGCATGCTCTATACCGAATTCATCCCAAATTTTCCAAATGGGTCTCGGGTCACAATCCACTCCTTCCGTAAACCACGGATAACGCACCGCCATACCATATTGCATGCCAAGCCAACGGTTGCCGCCTCGGTACAACATATCTCCCATCAATCCAAATGGTATTCCCGAAGACTCGACCAGCCAATTGGCAGGTGTCATCTTGTTATAAAGAAAGCTCTCTCCAAACCACACCTTATCCAGATATGGGAAATATTCCGCGTATTGATTTGCAGGCCCTTTCGAAAATCCAGTATTGGAATGTAAATCTATCAAGCAACCAGGCTTGACGGAGTCCATGCTTCGGCGTATTCTCCTGAGCATTCTATGGTCGAAGCTGACGTCATCCAAGTAGATTCGATCTATATCCGTGTTCTTAATGAGCCAAACAAGGCTCTCTATATAGAAGTTCAGCCATCTCGAATCGCCTTCCGCCGTCAGGATGGCCGCGTCTGCCGGAATGTTTTGCTTCGTCTTGAAATCATAATGTACATACCATTGCGGCGTATAGTCTGTCACCAAATGTTCTCTGAGCCAACTATAGCCGCCACCTTTACCGCCACGCAACACTTCTGTGCCCAGACTTCTTTATGGCTCCTATCTCCGACATGGCATTTGACATTTCACGAAGCGTGTAGTAGATTTTCACCTTGCAGTTCTGAGCGTGCATTCTTTGTGTAAAGGCTTTCTGCGTATCCGTATTCAGCAAGGGATAGTTTATATATGGATTCAACGGATTAGCGTGATGCACATTAATAATGCTCACCCCATCCTTTATATCCTGCTTCGTGGGTTCGGGATATGGACCATTATGATAGTAACGGTTTGTAAACTGTCCATACGTGTCGAGACTTTTTACTGGAGTCATCAACAAGGCAAATTTGAAATCCATCTGTTTGCCCTTCACCATCTGCCGCTGCCCGCTGTAAACGGTGACGACAGTTTCTTTTTCCAGGCGTTCGATGCGAAATCCCCCTTTGCCTTCGTTATACCAACTCTCGGGATACGCAGGTCGATATACATTCAAGAGCGGGCCGCTATAGGTCGTTCCCTGCAACTCACAATGAACGCCTACCTTTGTGTTTCCTATCCAAAAACTATCAAAAGGCCACAACCAATTTTGCTTTTTAGATGTCGGTATCGATATACCATGATTATCCATGGCCTTGACAGGCGCGTCCCACTTGCCGTCATACTTCTCTGGCGTATCCTGACCTGGCAGTCCGATGCCCATGAAATATCTCGCTGACTCATTTCGCACAGGAAGTTCCAAACGAATGTCTTTCACATTCAAATCCTGCTTTGGCACGATGGAATAGTTGTAGTTGACCCGCCCGTCAAATTCGGCTTGTCCCCTACACGCCATTTTTAAAACTTCATCTTCCGCTTTCCACACGTAAGTGATGTGACCACGAGCCTTTTCTACATATTGGGGAGCCGCCTTGAGTCTTTTCATTCCTTTGTCGGTCTCTACAACCATTCGTATCGGTGATAAGAGCAGATCGGCACTGCCACAGCTGATTTGCTTGGGCAAAGCTGTCGATTTATCAATCAAAAGTTCACGCCCCAATACCTTTATACGATGCTTGTCTAACGACACGGCATGATATGGAGCCGTTGGCTCGTCAGCAAGTCCCACCGTTGAGTTCAGCCACCTGAGTCGGCTATATCGCCAAGCCTCGCTGTCGCCACGATCAGCCAAGACATCTCCTTCTACCTGTATCTCTATGGGCAACGCTCTATGATGGCCTTGCGCGTCGGAAATGGTCAGCATGCCTTGATAGCGCCCCGCAACCTGATGAGCGCTGACATTTACGCCAAACCATAAGGGTTGCACCCTGCCTTTGCTGACATCCACCGCTTTCCTGAAGACTTTTCCGTAAGAGTTTACACCTTCCAGGTTAAAACAGGTAATGTCCTTTGCCGCAATCGTACTGCCGTTTCCTGTCAAGTCAGATATGTGATATGACAGGCTTGCCAAATCGGAACGTCCTGCCCACACGCCTATCTGAAAGGTATAATACTCTCCAGGTGCAGCTATGCCCGCAAAGCCTGCGTTCTGGTCATGAGCAAGCCACTTCAAAGAAATGTTCTGCTTCATGATGATGGGATATTTCCTGTCCTCCGGAAAAAGGAGCAGAGGGGTTTCGGAACATTTCTTCAGGCATTCCAATTCCTCCGCTTGGGTTGCGATGACCTCCATAGGATAGAAGCTATCGTAGGGAGTCCGTGCCTCCACGCTCGTTATTTCCGCTTCCAACGGGCATTTTTGCTTTGCCGCGGCCTGTTGCCATGCAACATCCAAAGGCTGTTCAGGCTCCAAATAAGTCCCATCGCAGAATCCTTGTCCCTCTTCTACACGATGTGGCAGGTAATAAAAGTAGTAGGTGCCTTTTTCCAGGACAGGCCCAAACAACAAAGAACATCTTTCATTATCAACCTCCATTCTTCTTATATTGCGTATCGTATCACCGGAAGCAGCAGAAATCAAAAGGAAACGGGTATTATTGATTCATGACTGTATTTTTCATTTTATTCATCTATATTGGTTACTATACCTACGAAAAGGGAGGAGATTCGTTTGAACTCCTCCCCAAAACCTTCAAACCTTTTTGTTTTTCAGTTTTTCAATACTCACAGGACCTACTTGTTCAGCACAATGTTTATCGTCCATATTTTCGATGCGCCATTGGCCGCCGTAACCTTATATTGATGGGCAGAAGTCCAATCGGCAGGGACGCCCAACCTCGGAGCGTCTCCCACTGGATTCATCACCGCCGCAGAAGAAATCTGGGCGGTCACAACCAACTTGCCGACATTCACGTCGGCACGCTCTGCAGCCGTGAAATTACTCGGCACCTTAAATGTCAACGTACACGTACCTGTCGCCGGATCTATTTCCTGCTTTGTACGGGTGAGCTGCTTTTGCTTTACCGCATTTTCACCACTGACGACCATCGTCTTTGACGCGTCGATATAGCGATAATAGGCGAACCCGGCCGTTATGTCATTGCCTTCATACGTGTCAAGGTCTTCCAGTCCGCTTTCCAAACAAGAGGTCAACGACAATGAGGCTACCAGCATTAATAAAAACAATTTTACGTATTTCATTTTCTTGTTGATTTATCGGTTATATTTAAATTCATCATCACCAACCCGCATTCTGATTATGGTCCAGACCATAAGCTTCACGCGTGTCAAGGAATCCTTGAGCGATAGGGAACAAATAACGCTTGGCCGTAAATGTGCGGCTTGCGCTGTTCATCAGGGTAATCTGTCCAACCAGCAGCTTCGTTCTGTCGCGGGATATTTCTATCTTATAAGTCGGGCGGTCCAAATCATAGATAATATCTCCCGCAGGACGACCATGGTTTGCATGACCGCCATATTTACCCCAGCGCAGATAGCTGAAATAAATGTCGCCGTTTTCATTGACCATCTCCACGTTGCGTTCTCTGATGTAATCTTTCCAAGCCTCTTCCTCGGTTGTAGCCGTGGAGGGAGCCAGCTTGCCGTGGGTGGTGCGCGTAGCATTCAAAGCCTTGACGGCGTCGGCCGTCTCACCCTTCAAGAGATAGGCTTCAGCCAAATTCATATAAGCCTCACCTGTACGGGCTATGCAATAGTGCATATCCACTTTCACGCTGTAGAAAGCACGGGGCGACAGAGACTCCAACGTATTCTTGCGCCAGCAATAGCCCGAAACCGTGTTATACCATCCGCCGTCTTCTTTGTCGCGCACACCTGCGGAAATGTTTCCTCCCAGGTTCAGCTCCACATTTTCGCCGAGCCATGTCGCGCCGTCATATACTACTGATGTATAAAAACGTGCGTCACGCTTGGAATACATCAGCTGGCTCAAATTCCGCGAAGCCCCGGCCTTCAACTGGTCATAGCGGGCAAAAACCGGGAAACCGGCATTCGTCTGGAGCAAGTCCTGCGGCGTCGGAATCCTGCGAGGTTCGCCGTTGGTCCTGTTGTATGCGTCCACCTGCCCGGCCTGCGTCACCGAAGACGGGTCAAGCGAGGTGACGTTCGACTTATACTGCGAGGTTTCGTACCAAGGCAACGCCTGACCGGTAGCCTCATCTGTCACGAGATAGTTGTCTACCAAATCCTGAGTCGGCCAATAGATACCCCAGCACTCGAAAGTCCTGCCGTTCTTGTTGGCCAAGAGCAGCGGAGACTTTGAAAAGGCACAGTCGTCAGCACTTATATTCGGATAAATTCTAATCAACTCGTCGAAACTTCCAACCGTAGAATTCGTGCTCAAACGATAATAGCCCCAAAGAATCTCTTTGCTCGTTGCATCCGTCTCGTTAAACATTCCGCCGTAGTTGTCGGTAAGACTGCATTTCTCCGTCACGTCTTTTGCGGCGGAAATGGCCTTGTCCAGATAAGTCTGATCCTTTGTGTACGCATACGCTTGTAGACAAGCACGACTTAGAATGACTTCCGCCGCATACTTGTTGGCCAGTCCGGCCGAGGCCGATACGGGCAATCCCGCCACACCGGCTTCCAAGTCTTCTATCACATGCTTGTAGCTTTCGTCCACAGAAGCGGTCATCGGAATCGTGCATTTTTCTTCATCCGCTTCTGAAAGGACCTCCTTGAGCGGAACGAAGCGCCCCATTTTCTTCGCTTGGTCAAAAAACACCATGCCCCGCAAGAATCTACCTTGCGCCACGAGCTCAGCCTTGTCGGCGTCACTCAACGCCTTCGATTCCGAAGCGTTTTTAATGATCATGTTACATTGACGAAGCATCGAGAAACGATTAGCCCCAAAATCAGAATTGTTGCTGATTCCTAACTCTGTGGCCACACCGTCGATACCTTCGCCTACTTGCGAGCATTGGACTGAGTTGGGCGTGCGAGCTTCCCATCCGACACATGAGCCGGAGCCGACGATACTGCCCAGGACACTCTGGTAAGTTGAATTTACAAAGGCTTGGGCTGTGGCCTTCGTGCCCCACACTGTTTCGCCGCTGAATATTTCCGTCGGATTCGTATCCAGCGTATCTTTGCAGGATATGGCCGCAAGGGCAACCATTCCCATCATCCCGTATTTAATAAACTTTTTCATGATAATCCTAATTAAAATCCTAAGTTAACTGTCAATGCCAACACACGCTCGACCGGGTATCCATAGCCGGTTGTCGATGAGTTTTCCGGATCCAAGCCATATTTCGTCGCTTGTGAAATCGTGAAGATATTTTGGCCGGAAATGCCCACTCTCGCCTTTGCCAGCCAAGCCACGTTACGCAACAGCGAATACTTCAAATCATAACCGAACTGGAAGTCTTTCATCCGGAGATAGGAGCCGTTGATCAACCAGAAATCACTGTCCAGATAGTTGTTGTTCGCATTCAGGTTGGTGTTCGACATCAATCTCGGGTATTGTGCATTTCTATTCGTCGGTGTCCAGTAATCGGTTTGGTAATCAAATGCTACCATCAACGAACCGGTCTGGTCGGTCTTCATGGTGGCCGGGCCTACCAGCTTCATGTCGAAAGCGGTGGAACCTTGGAACAACATGCTCAAGTAGAAGCCCTTGTAGTTGAAGTCCATGTTGATACCGAACTGCCCGCGTGGGTTGTGACTTTTGCCCAAACGCCTGATGTCGCCGGAATCTATATAACCGTTGCCATTGGTGTCTTCGTACTTCAAATCGCCGGCCGCAAGGTTTCCAGAGTTCAAGGCATTGACAACCCCCGGGCTGTTGTAGATGTCTTCGGCACTTGAATAGTAACCCAGATGATGGTATAGTGTTCCATAATACCCCTTCTGCTGCTGCGTACGGATATAAGGATTCATATAGGAGCTTTCCGTCTCCGACTCGTTGCGTGCCCACAGTTCATCAAAATAAGTGAAGTTGGCCGAAATATCATAGTTGAGCTGTCCGACATGGTCTCTCCAGCCCAACTGGAATTCCCAACCGGCCCGGCGATACTCGCTCTTCGACTTCACCTGCGGCATGCCAATGCCGATGGCCGAATTGAGATAGCTCTTTCCTGTAGGTGCCGTCAGATAACCCTTCGTGGAGTAATAGAAATAATCGAACGAACCGTAAAGCCGATTGGAAAGCGACGCGAAGTCAAAGCCTATGTCCGTTTGCCGGGTGGTGTACCATGTCAAATCCGGCGAAGCCAGCCTGCCTTCCGTGAAGCCAGGCACATACGAGCCGTCCACGACATAGGCCTTCGTATCCAAATTATAAGAGGTGAGATAGGCAAAGCGTCCCGCGCTGCTGTCCAAACCGGTCTCTCCATACGAGACGCGCAGCTTCAGCGAGTTGAGGATGTTTCTTTCCACCAGGCTCTTCATGAAGCTTTCTTCCGTCACGACCCAGCCCAGCGACCCGCTGTAGAAGGCTCCCCAGCGTTTGCCTGGGGCGAAGTAGTCGGAACCGTCATAGCGGAGACTTGCCTCGGCATAATACTTGTTGCCGTAATTATACTTGAGCTGGCCTATCCATGCTGCACGTCCGAGCTCGGCTTCACTGCCGCCATTCGTCATTCCGTTGGACGGCCCGACATTCATCTGGTCGATGTCGAAGTCATATTTCTCACGCTGTTCCCAATAACTTTCGGTCTTTTGATAATATTGTTCAAAACCACCCAATGCCGAGACGTTGTGTTTGCCAAACGTCTGCGCGTATTCCACAAAAGCCTGGTTCGTGAATGAATAGCCGGTAGGTGAGCTGTGGTACAGTAGGGGTTGGTTGGCATATTGCGGAACGTCAGACTCATAGTCGTATTGTGCCGCGTCCTTGCGCCACTGTTTGGAGGTTTCGCCGTAGTATCTGTAGTTGCTTGCCACGCGTGCCTTCAGTCCGTCCACCCAGGGGCAGCTCCAGATCAGCTCGCCCTTGCCGTTGATGACATTGGCGATATGCCGATTGTAACCGGCGTCCTTGGCCGTTTCCGCAACGGGATTGTCCGACATGTTGTAGGGCAAGCCGAACTTGTTTACGCCGGGCAGCATCGGCGACTTGTTGTTGATGTGGGAGAACACGTGGAAATAGCTGTTCGATGTAGAGGTATAAGGATGGGATGTTTCCTGGCGATAGCCGTCGATGGTGGCATTGACCTGCAAATGTATCGGCCTGATATACGATGTTTCCGATATGCGGAAATTGGTACGCTTCATCCAGTGCGTGCGCGTCTTGTACAAGGAGTTCTGGTCGATATGGCCCAAAGAGATGTAGAAGTTGTGATTTTCTCCTCCGCCCGTCATGCGCACGGTGTGTTTCTGCTGGGGTGCCCAATTGTCCAACACCAGTTTGCGCCAGTTCGTGTCATTGTAAGTGACTGGCTGCGATCCGTCCCGCATGGCCTTGATGGCCTCTTCGCTATAGATAGGCTCAAGTCCGTCGTTCGCCCTCGCGATGTTCGCGTATTTCGCCCTGTCGTAAGAGTGCATCTGCTGGGGCCAGATACTGGGTTGGGCCAGACTGTAGTTCAAGTCATACTCAATGCTGATTTTCCCTGTCTTCCCTCGCTTTGTCGTCACCTGAATGATACCGTTGGAAGCGCGCGCACCATAAACGGCTGTGGCAGAAGCGTCTTTCAGGATGGACATGGACTCAATGTCATCGGCCGACAGATTCTGGAAATCGGCACTCGAACGGACGATACCGTCTATCACGTACAGTGGTGAACCGCCGCCGCGAATGCTGACGCTGGGCAAGGAGTTGATACCACCGCCACTGGCTTGTACTATCAAGCCAGGCGAACGCCCGGCCAAGCCCTGGCTGATATTGGCCACCGGAATATTTGAAATCTGGTCGGCCTTGACCGTTGAGACCGAAGATATCAAATCTCGTCTCGTGCTGCTTCCGTAGCCTATCACAATCACCTCGTCGAGGTTCTGACGATCTACCGCCAAGCCAATGTTCATGTTACCCGGACGGGCCGACACCAATTTTGTCTGATAGCCGATGTACGAAACTTCGAGCATGGCGCCCGGAACTGCCTCGATGGCGAAATTACCATCCAGGTCGGAGATGGCACCTGCGGAAGAGCCTTTCAGTTTGACCGTCGCGCCAATAATCGGTTCGCCATTTTCGTCTACAATTCGACCCGTAAGCCGCACCTTATCGCCTTTCCTTGTCTGCGCCGCATGAGTCGGACTCTTGCCGGCGATTACGATGGATTTTGGAGACACGATGGTGAAAGAGAGATTGCGCCCGGCCAACACCGCAGTCAGGACAGACTGCACGCTGGCCGCTGTTTTGGAAATCGTAATATCGCTCCTGTCGTCTATGACGACATCACGGTAAGAGAAACGATAGGTGGTCTGTTTCTCTATCACACTGAAAACTTGCTTCAGGGAAGCATTTTTAAGATGGATGTCAATCTCCTGCGACTGGGCATGGACAGCCATACTTCCCAGACAGAAAAGCAACATCAACAAACAGTACTTGAGTTCATGGTGTACCTTCATCTTTGTACGAATTAAAGTTTAACTTTAGATTTAGGCCTGTGTTTTCACCGGTCTTTAGTAAGGGACACGCTTGCCTTTAATTCGTACCGACCACTTTTTATGTTATAAAGCAGAAAATGCCTTTTCTCATTTGATGAGAACGTCGCCACCCCGCTGTTCCGTCTTGAACTTATATGATTCTTCCAGTATTTTCAAATCCTCATGAAGATTCTTGCGCGGCATGACACCCGTAAAGAAATCGTCCATATCCAGCCGTTTGCACACTCTGAATGCTATGCCGTAACTCTCCTCCAGCGTCTTCAAGACATTTCGCAAGGGTTCGTTCCTGAAGACGAACTCATTGCGCTTCCATGCCATCGCGTCATCCACCGCCGTCGCAACATCGGACAAGGCCAAGGCGCCCGTGCGCTTGTCGAGAATCGCTTTCTGACTGGGACTCATTCTGAGGCTCTCTCCGTTCAACAAGGACGTAAGGACAACGCTTCCTTTCTCCAGAGACAGCTCGGCCGTGTGCTTCGTGCTTCTCGCCAGAAGGTTGAACCGCGTGCCCAACACTTTCACGCTCAGGCCATCCGCATGAATCACAAACGGTCTGTCCGCATCTTTCTTCACATTGAAATAGGCTTCTCCGTCGAACCGCACTTCACGCGTGTTGCCATCGAACGCGCCTGCCCGATATCTCAGCACCGAACTTTCATTCAAAGTCACCGCCGTCCCATCCGGCAGGTTCACGGTGACCCTGTCTCCATATTCCGTGCCGACCACCGTTTCCACAGCCGCGTAAGTACGGGCTTCACGATACCAGTAGAGTGCCGTCACCGTCAACACGGGCAACAACAAGACCGCCGCAATTCGCAGCCATCGCCCAAGCCTTTTCTTTTCGGCAATGTCCTCCGACCCGACCCTTGCGTCAATCTTGTTCCATACAGCCTGGGCGTCCATTCCGTCGGCCAAGGCAAGTTCCAGGCGGTCGTTCATCCAGACGGATTCCAACCGTCGTTCCAATTCCTGGTCGGAAACGGCGTCAAGCTCCTTGCGCAATTCTTTCAATTGCTCTGGTGAGTAATATTTCAGTGATAGACTTTCTTGTCTTGTTTGCATCTTTTCCTGTTGTTCTCTTTATAAGACATGATGAGTTGGAGAAAATACCACCTCACGGCTTCAATTAACACTTAGCAACATTGTCGCCAGCATGTAAGAAAGTTTCAAGACCTGCCTCAACGTTTTCAAGCCCAGCGACAATTGGTTCTTCACCGTCTGTTCCTTCAGTCCCAGCAACTTGGAAATCTGCATGTTCGACAATCGTTCCAGCTTGCTCAGCCTGACGACTTTCCGCTGGGTGTCCGGCAACTGCTCCAGCGCGCTGTTCACCTGGCTCAGGAACTCGTCGTATTCCATGGGTTCGGAATGGCTGTCGTCGGCAAGATGATAGGCATATTGGCAATAGTCTTCGAACTGCGGGGAATGAATCGTAGACCGATAGGCGTTTATCAGATAATGCTTCACCCTGATAAACAAGAGCCCACGCACGGTTTGCTCCTGTCGGATCCGGTGCCTGTTGACCCAAAGCCAGACGAAAGCGTCCTCCACCAATTCCTCCGAAGACTCCCGCGACTTGGTGTACTGCATGCAAAAGGCATACAGCCGAGTGGAATACATTCGGTAGATTTCGCGCAAAGCCCGTTGCGAATCATGCTTCAACGCTTCGATAAGTATGTCTTCCTTGATATCCATAATTGGCTGCAAGAAGTGCATCAGATTGTTTGACCCATCCTATGCCAATGCCGCTTTCATGTCTTCCACCCATTTTCTGAACCGCGGGCATTTCGCCAAGATATCCTCCATGCCTACGGCTTTGACCATTTCGACTCCATGAACGACTTTGTTATATCCGGGTATCAGCTTTTTCAAGCGCACGGAGGGAGCTGTGTCGGGATGATTGTTGATGTCTTCCGGATTAGGATATTCCTGAAAAACAGCCGTCAGCCCCTTGTAGTCCACCTCGTTCTTTTCAAAGAGGAAATCCACACCCTTTATGGAAGAGAATACCAATGTCTCAAACTCATGGAGTTGTATGTAAGGGATGAAGTTGTCAAACGTTCTGCATTGGGTCTCTTCCATATCCTTCTTCATCCTTGCTTCGAGCAGGGCCACTTGCTCCTTGTGAGACAGAGTTCCTCTCAATTCATCGAATCCGGGGAAATCAGAAGGCAACCGATAGAAATCCACCATCATCGAGACGACTACGTCTTTCTCATATATCGTATTCAGAATGTCTTTCTTGATATGGCTATATTGGGAAAGCCCGCCATTGGAATGCTTTATCTTGAAGCACTGCACGGCATTGTACAGACCCTCTGCACAGAGATAGGGACAAAGTACATGATTGACAAAGCTTTCCTCGCTTTCACCTTCCACTATCAAAACCAGTCTTTTCATAACAATGTGGGTTGGCCGTCAATTATACTTTTTGTCCACAACTCACCCAACGAATAATCATCCAACCAGTTTTTCAGCTCATTGCCATCCAGTCTGTTGAAAGACGACTGTCCGTCCTTTCGGTCTACAGTGACAATGTCGGCTGCGTCAAAGTTGTTGATGAGATTCACCGACTGCGTGGATATGATTACCTGACAGCCTCTGGCTGCTACAGACTGCACCATACCGGCCAACCTGACGATGGCCGCAGGATGCAGCCCCAGCTCCGGTTCATCGATGATAATGACTTTGGGCAGGATCGGTTGCAACAATAGCGTCGCAAGAGCGATGAAGCGTATGCTTCCATCGGAAAGGTCGTTGGCATCGAAATACTTTCCGTCGGCAGCCACATCGCTCCATTGCAAATTGATCAAGTTCGCGTCAAGCATGGAGGGGGCCAAAGAGAAACCGCCGAAATAGGGCATGACCGAGCGGACGGTCAACTCTATCCGCTTCAGCGTCTTGGGATATTTCTGCTGCAACATGTAAAGGAAAGCCGGCAGATTGCCCCCGTCTGTCCGCAAAAGACGATTGTCATTGACATTCGCGCTGCTCCTTAGCGGCGCGCCTTTGCTTGTGTCGTGGAAATGATAAATCTTATAACTTTGCAAATAATCTCTCAGCCAACTGTCTCTATAGGTTGTGGAGTCCTTTATCCGGCTTTCCTCCATATTGCTGAAACTATTGGGCCTCCTCCTGTAATAACTTTTCTCTTCGGCTATGAAGAGGCTGCCATTGTATCTGGGTTGGAGCCTAACTTCATAGGCATTGTCGCCAAACTCCAAATACCCCTTCAATTCCTTGGTTTGCTTCAGCCCATAGTGAAACAGCCGTTCAGCATTGTTCTGCATCGTATAGTTGTGCAAATGCTGTTCGTAGATGACGTTGATCAGCCTGAAAAACGAAATGAAATTTGTTTTTCCAACGCCATTAGAACCAAGCAGGATGTTGATTGGCCGCAGTTCCAACTCCATCTGCCGGATGGATTTGTATCCGGCTATGACAATTCGGTTCAGCATTGTGGTGTATTATCTTTTATATAATTATTTTTGAAAACTCACACGCCCCTCTTCGCCTGTCGGCCGCTCAACCAAGTTCCACGGCCGTACCGCTCGCGACGACCATGAGCATGGTATTGCTCTTCCCGACGGTCTCATAGTCGATGTCGATACCGACGACGGCGTTGCATCCCAATTCCTCCGCCCTGGCCTGCATCTCCTGCAAGGCTGCTTCCTTGGCCTCGCGAAACACTTTTTCATAGCTGTAGGAACGGCCGCCGACAATGTCGCGAATGGCCGCAAAGAAATCCTTCACGAAATTGGCGCCGATAATCGCTTCGCCCGTCACAACGCCCTTATATGCTTGGATGGGACGGCCTTCTATGGTAGGAGTGGTTGATAGAATCATGGTTTGTCGTATTGTTTGGCGCAAATATACGAAAAGAAAACGGAAACGGCGCCCTTTACGCCCTTTTTTCGCACGACACTCCGCCGCAACCTGTGTCCAAGGGCGACCCGACGGGCGGCCGTCGTCTGGGAACGAGGGCGACGAAGCACTGCCAACACGCAGGCGCAGGTGGACAATACTATGAATTTATTTGACAAAACACTGCTGAAAAGTGGCTGTTTTTGAAACCAAAAAGGATTTGGCCACAAAAAACGGCTGAATTCTACAAGTTCAGCAAACCGTTGATTGCCAACAGATTAAACCACAACATCAGCTTCACGGAATGACTTTCGCCTCGTCGGAGCTGTGCTTTCAGCGTGGAAAAGGACTGCGATTGCGGTGCAAAAGACGACTTTCAAGTCCGAGAAAGCAGTGGAACAAGGGCGCGGAAAGGCCCTTTCGGCGAAGTCAAAGGGGGCGGATGGCGGAGAAAGGGCTGGACGAATGCGACGCAGAAGGTCGTTTTCCATCCGGCCGGCGAGCTGGATGAAAGAAAAAAAGACACGTTTTTTCGTGAATGAAAATTGACAAACGATCCTGTCGTCCGCCTGCGGGCGGGACGGAAAGGCTCGCCATAGACGCGAATCGGACGTGCGGACGTCTCCACTTGTGGACAGACCTGCGAACAAACGCCAATCTTCGGTGGGCGAAGGAAAAAGATTTGACCTTTTATTTGTCCTTTAAGAAACTTTGCTTATTTTTGCAATTGGTAATTAACTCTCAGGAAATACCATCTTATTTGCGTGTCAAATTCGACTTACTATGCCTGGTGCGGTTGCGTCTCAACCGCATCGGTATAAAAACAACACCTAAATAAAACATTTATGAAAGTAAAATTTTGGATGTTCGTCCTCTGTTCTCTTTTCAGCTTGACGGCGGCCTTCGGGCAGACACTGACGGTGAAAGGAAGCGTTGTGGACGAAAACGGGGAACCCTTGCCAGGGGTCAGCATCGTCCCCAAGTCGGCGCCACAGACGGGTACTGTCTCCAACATCGACGGCCATTTCGTGCTCAAGGTGAAGACAGGCGACAAGCTTACGTTCAGCTTCATCGGCTACGAGAGCCGCGAACTGCCGGCCGCGGCCGACATGAAAGTGAAGCTGGAACCCGGCAATCTGACGTTGAACGACGTCGTGGTGGTGGGCTACATGGAGCGCAAGGTGGCCAACACGTCGGCTTCGGTCGTCAAAGTGGGGGCCAAGGACTTGGCGATGAAACCCGTAGCCAACCCGCTCGACGCCGTACAGGGCAAGGTGAGCGGCCTGCAAATGTTCTCTTCTTCGGGCGAACCGTCGGCCCGTCTGTCCATGGCCCTGCACGGACAAGGCTCGCTGGGGGCCGGAACGGGGCTGCTGGTCATCATGGACGGCATGCAGGTGAGCATGGCCGTGCTGCAGTCCATGAACCCCAACGACATCGAAAGCGTACAGTTTCTGAAGGACGCGGCGGCCACTTCCATCTTCGGAGCACGGGCAGCCAACGGCGTGATGTACGTCACCACGAAGCACGGACGCAGCGACGCGCGCCCCAGCGTCAACTTCCGGGCACAGTATGCCGTGTCTTCGCTCGCCAACACGAAGTACTTCGACCAGCTGATGAGTGGCCCGGAACTGCTGCGCTACTATGAGGAGACGGGCATTTACACGGCTGCCGAGATCGCCACTTTCAAGGAAAAATATTTCAAGGAGACCGATTTCACCTGGTACAAGTACGTGTATCAGCCCGCACCCATGTACACGGCAGACGTCTCTGTGTCGGGCGGCACCAACACGGCGAGGTACTATCTCTCGGGCGGAGCCTTGAGCCAGGACGGCCTGCGCATGGGTTCGAGCTACAAGAAGGCCTTCGGGCGCATCAATGTCGACGCCAAACTCAACGACTGGGCACGGGCGAATGTCAACACCTCCATATCCTATGACGACACGCGCGTCTCGCCCTTCAACGAAAGCAATTCGGTGGGCGGCGGCCTGGCGGCCATGAACGCGCCCTTCGCGTCGCCCTACGACCCCAACACGGGCAGGGAACTGGAACGCGTTCCGCTGCTGAACATCGCCACCCCCGCGCATGTCATCGCCAACAGACCGGCCAAGACCAACGCCTTCATCCTGTCGGCCAACGGCAACTTGACGCTCACGCCGGTGAAAAACCTGACCCTGCGCTCGCTCGCCGGACTGGAATTGGACTATGGCGACAGCCGTTCGCGCATGTTGCCGAGCTACTATCTGGCCTATGGCAACGGCAGTTCGGAGCGCGCCTACACCCGGGCGTCCAACATCACCGTCACCAATACCGCGGCCTACGACATGACTTTCGGCGACCATCACCTCACCGCGCTGCTGGGACATGAGTACACCAATTACAAAGACGACGGCTTTTCGGCCGGCGGTTCGGGCATTTTGGAAGACCGACTCTACCTCTTGAACAACGTCACGCAGCACAAGTCGATTGGCGAAAACACCCAAAGCTACGCCTTCCTGTCGTTCTTCACACAGCTCTCCTACGACTTTTCAGAGCGCTATTTCATTGACCTGGTGCTGCGCGACGACGCTTCCTCCCGCTTCGGAAAGAACAAACGCAACGGCCTGTTCTGGTCGGTCGGCCTCCTGTGGAAGGCCAAGCAAGAGGCTTTTCTTCGAGATATAACCTGGCTGAACGCCCTCGACGTGAAGACAAGTTACGGCACCCAGGGCAACTCTTCCATCCCTCCCTACAGCACATCGGCCTACGCCGGCAAGGTGGGACAGAAGAAGGGCGACATGAGCATGGGCTTCATCAGCCTCGGAAACCCAGACCTCGGATGGGAACACCAGAGCAAATTCACCGTCGGAGTGAAGACCCGACTGTTCGACAGATTGGACTTCAACCTCGAATATTACAACCGCGTGACGAGCAACATGCTCTTCGAGGTGCCCCTCCCATACACCTCCGGCCTGCCCGTGGGCAATGCCGGCTACGCCACCCGCTATGAGAATGTGGGCAAATACCTCAACCAGGGCGTCGACTTCCAGCTCAATGCCGACGTCTTCCGTGGGCGGGATTGGGGCGTATCGTTCAACGTCAACTTCAACTACAACCGCGACAAGGTGCTCGAACTCTTCGAGGGCAGAACCTCATGGCACGAGCCCGGCGGTCAGCTGGCCTACATCGTGGGCAAGCCCGTCACGTTCGTCATGCCATTATATAAAGGTGTCAACCCGCAAACGGGTGTGCCCGAGTGGTACAAACCCGGTGCGGACAAAGACCGGACACGCCGCGACAACAGCGACGTCGTTTCGGAATACTCCAGCACTTTGGACCAGAATACCGGCGTAAACGCCTACACGCCGTTCACCGGCGGCTGGGGAGTCGCCGCCCATTGGAAGGGCTTCTATCTCAATGCCGACTTCTTCCTGGCTCTTGGCAAACACATGATTTCCATGGACAAGCAGTTCTATGAGAACGATTACCACGTGCGCAACCGCAACGGCAACTTCAACGGCTCGCGCCGTCTCTTCGACTATTGGAAGCAGGAAGGCGACCGCACGGAGTTTCCCTCGCTCGAATGGGTGCGCAAACCCAATCACCAGAGCACTTATCTCGACTCCAAGATGTTGGAAAACGCGTCGTTCATGCGCCTGAAAAACTTCACGCTGGGCTATGACATACCACGCGACAAACTCGGAAAGCAGCGCGTCGTGCGCTCGGCCAAGGTGTTCTTCACCGGCAGAAACCTGCTGACTTTCACCAAATTCCGTGGCATCGACCCCGAAGTGAACCGCAACGTATCCTACGGTGTCAACCCCAATACCAAGCAGGTGAGCGTCGGTGTGGAGATCGGTTTGTAAACAATGACCTATAAAAGCATGTATTTATGAAAACAAACAAGATATTATTAGGCGTATTGCTGCTCGCTGCCGTGGTTCAAAGCTGCAATCTGGACAAGGATCCCGCCGACTACATAGACTATGGGGCGGCCTACCGCAACATGCAGGACGCCAAGAAATGGGACAACGGAATCTATTCGACGCTGCGCGGAAAATTCGGTGGCGGCTACATCATGCCGCAGGAAGCGCAGGCCGACATGCTCAACGCGCATGCGGCGTTCAACAATCTGTACGCCGAATTTCACAGTTGGACCATCCTTCCCGAAAGTAATGTGATACAAGAGATCTATCATTCTTACTACGCCGCCTTGATAGATGCCAACGTTGTGCTCACCCGTCTGCCCGAATTGCAGGTGAACGAAGCCGAAAAACCACTGCGCGACCACTATCTGGGCAATGCTTATTTCGCGCGTGCATTCTATCATTTCAACCTGGCGCTGCGCTGGGGAACGCCCTATGCGGCCGCCACGGCCGACAAAGACCTGGGCGTTGCCCTGGCTCTCGACCCTCTCTCGCTGGAGAAACCTACACGGGCCACCAACGCGCAGACCTACAAACTGATTCTCGACGACCTGCAAAAGGCCGAGCAACTGCTCTCCGACGTGCCCGCAAAGGTGGGCAACAGCGAGATCAGCGCCGACGCCGTGCGGGCTTTGCGGGCACGTGTCTACCTCTATATGGACGACATGGACAATGCCTTTCGGGAGGCAAGGCAGCTCATCGACAAAGCCGTCTATCCCCTGATTGCGCCCTATGTCGCCCAACTGGACGCCCACAACCGGATCGATCCTCGCGAAGACGCCTTCGCGCAGATGTGGTTCTACGACAACGGAGCCGAACAGATATGGCAGCCCTACGTGGCGAAGGAGAATGAAATCCCGACCACCACGCCTCTCTATGGTGCCGACTTGTCCACCACGACCTATTGGGATGAAGCCAACCAACCCGACAGAATGGGCGACTACAACAAGCCTCCGTACGTTCCTACACAAACGGTGATGAACACGCTCTTTGCCAATGGGAAGGACCATCGTGCCCTTTCGCTCTTTGAATTTGTGAAAACAACGGTGAACGACATGAACGTTTCGACGCAACTTTACGTCATTTCAAAGTTCAAGGGCAACCCCAACTACGCCACATTGACCAGCACCCACTGGGGCGGTTACGTGCCCAACGGCAACCAAGCGCCCAAACCTTTCCGCATCGCAGAGCAATATCTCATCGCGGCCGAGGCCGCCTGTCAACTGAACAACACGGACGACGCCCTGAAATATCTCAATGAATTGCGTGCGTCGCGCGGCCTTTCAGCGACCGATCTCACCGGCGAGAAGCTCTATGAAGAAATCAAGAACGAGCGCGCACGCGAACTGGCGTTTGAAGGTTTCCGCCTTTGGGACCTGCGCCGGTGGAAGCAAGGTGTGGGCAAACGTCCCTATCAAGGTGCCGACGGCTACTACCAGGTGCCGGCGTCGTTCTATGCCGGCGGCTTCAGTGTGGACATCAAGCCCGACAACCACATGTTCGTGTGGCCGTTCCCGCTGAACGAAACACTCATCAACCGCGGCATTCGGCAGAATCCGGGCTGGGAATAATCCATTTATTCACTTAAAAAACATACGCTATGTACAAGATATTCAAAATATCAGCACTCCTTTTCGTGGCGGCATTGCTGGCCGCCTGCCAGAAGGATTTGGTCTTGGGGGGCGCGCCCGACGAGGTTCCCGCCTCCACCGAGACGCTTACGCTCAAGCAAGAGGGCGAAACCAAGCGGGTGGACTTCACCGCACTTGCGGACGGTTGGTCGGTGGAGCAAGGCTCACATGCCGACTGGCTGACCGCCAAAAAGGCCGGGGCGCTGCTCGAAGTCACGGCGGCGGCCAACCCGAATGCCGACGAACGCCGGACCACCGTGACCGTCCTCACGCCCGGCGGCAGGCAAACTGTCACCGTGACGCAGTTTGGCGCCGAGCCATACATCGCTGTTGAAGGCAACAACGGTACCGTGATATACAATCATGAAGCGCATGCCGGCGTGGAACTCAACATCACCTCCAACTCAGACGACTGGCGTGTGGAGCAGGTGGACAAGGAGAAGAACAATTGGCTGACCTATGAGGTGAAGCAGAAGGAGCGCAAACTGGCGCTCAGCCTCACCGCCATCGACCGCAACAGCGAGTGGGCACAGACCAGCCGGACTGAAAAACTCTTCCTCTCCAACGGCAACAAGCACTATGAACTCAACGTGACGCAAAACGGATACGTGCAGTTCCAATTGCCCGTTTGGGACCTCGACAATTTCAACCTCGACCGCCTGACCGCTCTCGAAGCCGAAAGAAACAACAGCCGGGCACGTGATGTCGAGATCAACTCACTGCTGCCTTACAAGGACGAGGGAGAGAAGACCTACTACGTATTCCACTCTCCGGGTGAGCAAGCGCCCTATCTCCTCTACCAACCCTACTATTACACCAAGCTGGTCACCACCGCCTGGCTCAAGGCTCCCGCGGGAAAGACGTTCAAACAAGAATCGTTCGACCCCTGGTTGCGGCAGCAGAATTTCAAGTTGGGCAACAAACAGCGCAACGAGAACGAAACGGAATACTACTGCGAAGAGGAAGACAAGACGCGACTGATACATGTCTACAACGAAGTGGACAACTTTTATAATTACGGAGGTATCTTCCACAGCGCCTGCATGAAGTACGTGGAGAGCCCCAACGACATCAAACTGGGCAGCAACTACAAAGCTACCTGCTTCCCCGTGTTCGCTTCCAACCGCCTGCACAACAAGAACTTCAAGCTGGAAGAGGTGATTGCGTTTGAGAAAAAGCGTGGCATGAGGCCTGACTTCGAGAACCAATACAACAGCGAGCACATCACCGTGCCCATCCAAGACCCGCACTGCAAGTATTCCAGACTGCTCTTTGTGCCCGAAAGCTCCAACTACATGCCGGGCTCGCTGGCCAATGTCATCTATTTCTTCAACTGGCAGGGCGTCACGGCCGAAGACATCGACGCGGGATTGGTGAACGATGTCGACCTCAGCGGCACCGTCGGTTCGTGCCAGGTGTTCTATGTAGGCAATGAAATATTGTACAATCGCGAGGTGGAAGGGACGCCGGGCGTGTACGAATGGTACACCTACAGCCTGCCGTCCAGCACCCGTCGCGCCCTCACGGACAAGGGCTACAGCCTTGTACGTGAAGAGAGCGGCGGCTTTGCATCCTTCTATCGCGGCGACGAAGACCTCATCGACATGCGCCCGCAAGAGACGCGCACCGTCATCACCTACTACAAGAGCAAGCACTATGTAGACATCATCAAAAAGAGATTTAACCCTTGAAAAATCCATTCCAATGAAGTATTTCAAATATAGATTCTTGCTGTCGGCAGGCCTGTTGGCAGCTATCTGCCTATTCACAGCCTGTCATGACGACAACCTTCTGTCGTCAGAGAGCGGGCAGCCTCTGCCTGGCAATAAGGCTGAATCCGGCTTTCCTTGGGAGCCGGGCATGGCTTTCATCAAACTGAAGGCCGGCAATGACATCACCACCCGTGCCGCAACGCAAAGCGTCATGCGCGCCAAGGTCTTTGAAGACACGAACGTCAAGGTGGAACAAGTGTTCGACATGACCACCGAATACGCCGATTTGAAACGCCAACGCGGCATGGACCGCTGGTTCTTCGTGAAGTTCGACAAGGACAAGAGCGTGGAGGAAGTGCTCGAACAGCTGCGCCGCGACCCGGCCATCGAGAAGGCCCATGGCAACATCGCCATCGTTCCGGCAAAGGCAACGTACACCCCTGTCACCCGCGCCCCCATCGACTGGCAGCGACTTTATGAAGTGAACGACGGCACTGGATACAACAATTTCAACGACCATTTCCTGAAATATCAGTGGCATTACATGACGACCAAATCCATGTATGGCTGGTTCAAGCAAGAAGCTGACATCAACCTATTCCCTGCTTGGCAGAAAGAGACCGGCGATCCCAACGTCGTTGTGGCCGTGATGGACTCGGGAATCGACTTCGAACACGAAGACCTTGCGGCATCGGCATGGGACGGCAAGGACCCCAAAACGGGCAAGACCATCCATGGCCGTAACTTCTGGGCAGTCCAAAGCGGACAAGGTGACCCTGATGTCATCATCCCCGGTGGGCACGGAACCCACGTCGCCGGCACCATCGCCGCACGCAACAACAACGGCTTGGGCGTCTGTGGCGTGGCCGGAGGCAACGGAACGGAGAACTCCGGCGTGCGACTGATGAGCTGCGAGATTTACGGACACGACGGAACCAACGAGACCGCTTCCCCTGCCAACATCGCCAAGGCCTTCGAGTTTGCCGCCGAAAACGGCGCGCTTGTCTGCAACTGCTCATGGGGCTACGCCTTCGACCGCACGAAACACCTCAACAACGAGACCTTCCAACGCATGTTCAAGGAACAGTTCGAGGTGCTGAAGGTGGGCATAGACTACTTCACCGACATTGCCGGATGCGACTCCAAGGGCAACAAGAAGGCAGGTTCATACATGAAGGGCGGCCTCGTCTTCTTCGCGTCAGGCAACGACTCGCAGTACGACATCGACATGATTCCCGCCTCATACGACAAGGTTGTGGCCGTGGGCGCCACCAACAGCATGGGCATTCCCACCGACTACATGAACAAAGGGACGTGGGTTGACATCCTCGCGCCGGGCGGAACCACCAATGAGGGTGAAGTGACGAGGGGCATTCTCAGCACCGTTCCGAAGGATTTCGTCAATCAAAAGACCGGTCCTTATCCCAATACCGACTTCACTCACCCTTACAACAGCAACTACGCTTACGCACAAGGCACGTCGATGGCGACGCCCCACGTCACGGGAATCGCGGCCCTTGTCATTTCCAAGTTCGGCAAGAAGAATCCCAACTTCACCAACGAAGACCTGCGCCGCCGCATTCTTTCGGCCGTCAAGGAGCAAAGTCCCTACGACGTAAAGCCCGACGCCAACCTTGCCGGCAAGCTGGGAGCAGGCTTCATCGACGCCGACTTCGCGCTCGCCGAGCCTGAAACCAACGCGCCCGACGCGCCTTCCATCGAAGTGATTGACTACTCTAATGACGCGACAAAAGGCTACTACGACGCCCGAATCACATGGAAAGTAACGGCCGACGCGGATGCGATCAACACGCAGAAGACGGCCTTTGCCTACGACATCAGGCTCTACAAGAAGGCGGACATGGCCCAACCTGTGCAGACATTCACGCGCTATTCATACGCCAAAGCTGCCGGCGCGCAGCTTGAACAGGAGTTCACCGGCCTCGACACCGACGTAGACTACGTGGTAAAGATGGTGGCACGCGACCGCTCCGGCAATCAATCAGCCGAAGTGAGCAAGGCGTTCAGGACGCGACTCAACCACGCGCCCGCCTTCACCAACGGCATTGGCGACAAGCTCCGCCTGCTCGACACGCAGTCCTATTACCACAAGGTGCTCAACGTGAAGGACGAAGACAACCACACTTGGACCTATACCACCACGCCACTGCCCCGCGGTGTGGAGCTGAAACGTGTGGGAAACGACTTCGACCTCCTCATCAAAGTCATCATCCCGGGGGCTTTCGAGTTCGACATCACGCTCACCGACCAGCTCGGCGGGCACACCGTACAGCACTTCGCCTATGAGGTTGTGGCCCACACCGCGCCCGTTGCCAACACGTTGGGCGACGTTTCGCTCTTCGAACAAGGCCAACCTGTCAGCGTCGACCTCGCCAACGCGTTCACGGCGATGGAGGGTCACGCCCTCACCTACACCGCCAAGTCGGACAACGAGCAGGCGGTGAAAGTGTCGGTGGAGGGTTCGCAGCTCAAGCTCACGCCCGGAACGCGGGGCAACGCCACGGTCTCCATCACCGCAGTCGACGGCGGCAAGCAGGCAACGACCACGTTCCGCGTGCGTGTCACCGAGCAGAACGCGGCCGACGTGCATGCCGTCTACCCCATTCCCGCCCACAGTTACATCAAGGCTCTCATGCGCAGCAACGTCAAGGAGGTGCACGCCACCGTCACCTCCGTTCGTGGAGAGCGGCTCATCCAGGCCACGCTCACGCCCGACGCGCGCAGCCATGAGGTGACACTCGGCATTGACCGGCTCGCTCCCGGCACCTATTATCTGCTGCTCAAGACCGAGCGGCTCACCAGCAAACATACCTTCATCAAGAAATAACGACCACTATGAACAGAATATCATTGGCCTTGCTCACCCTTTGCACAGGCGTCGCGCTCCAGGCAACGGCACAAAGCCGCCTCCTTCCCGTGCTCGAAGCCAACCCCGACGCACGTTCGGCCGCCATGGGAAACACGTTGCTCGGCAACACCGGCCAAATGCACATCCATACAAACCCGGCCGCGCTCACCTTCGGCGACACGCGATTCGCGGCCGATGTCACCACCGAGATGCAGCCCAAGACCGACGCGGGCCGACTCATGCAGTACAACTTCGGCGCAGGTTGGCGCTTCGCCAACCGATCGGCGCTGCTCGCCGGCATGCGCTATCAGGCTGGACTGACCGTTCCTTCCGTAGGAACCGACGGACAGCCCGCCAGCGTTTCGCCCTACGAGATGGCCATCGACCTGGGCTATTCCTTCGCCGTCGTTCCCGAGATTGCCGTCTATGCCACCGCCACATACGCCCGCAGCAGCGCGGCCACGAGTGCCAATGCCTGGGCGTTCTCGGTCGGCGCGGCCTACCAAAAGGCCTTTCGCCTCGCGGCCGACATGCCTACGACGCTCACCGCGGGCGCGCGGCTGATGGATTTCGGCAAGTCTGTCAAGTTCAACGACACCGGAATCCCCTACAGCCTGCCCACGTCTGTTGTCGTCGGCGGCGATTGGAGCGTGCGGCTCGCCCCTGAGCACGCCCTCACCTACGCCGTCTCCTGCCGCCACTTCACCCCGAAGGACGCCCACGAGACCCTCTTCGCCAACGGATTGGAGTACACCTACCACGGCATGCTCTCCGCCCGCGTGGGCTATCAGCAGGCCGACAAAGGCTCCGACGCCCTCACCTTCGGCGCAGGAGGGCGGTTCCACGGCTTCCGTCTCGACGTGACCTACCACCACGCCTTCGCCTCCTACGGCATCAACACGCTGATGGTGGGCGTAGGCTACGCCCTCTGACGCGACACCGCTTCATGCGAAAGGCTGAATCTCCGGGGGTGGGAGATTCAGCCTTTCGCCTTTCATACAGCCACACCCGTCCGACGGTTTTCCATCGCTGCGTTTTCGGCCCGCAAAAGGACAGCGGTTGCCACGCGAAAGTAGCCCTTTGACCAGGCAAAAGGGCCGCTTTGGTGTTGCAAAAGGGGGCTTCTTGGACGCCAATCGACAAGCTTTTGGAAAACAACGGGCCTGCGGCGCCCCACGGTCATCGACCGGCCATGGACTAACACTCGACACGCCCGCAAAAAAAGAAAGCCGCTCACACTCCGAAGAGATGTGAACGGCATAATGAAAGGAGGAGTGGTACCACCAGGAATCGAACCGGGGACACAAGGATTTTCAGTCCTTTGCTCTACCAACTGAGCTATGGCACCATGTGCTTGCTCCTTTAAAGCGAGTGCAAAGATAGAGTTTTTATACGTCATGCGCAAATTTTTCTCGCAAAAAGTTATCGTATATGGGAAAAATAGCTTACCTTTGCACCCGCAATCAGGCTTCGGCGAGCTGACAGCCGCATTGCAATCGGGATGTAGCGCAGTTGGTAGCGCACTACGTTCGGGACGTAGGGGTCGCCAGTTCGAATCCGGTCATCCCGACAAAAGAGCAGATTGGAGGCTTTCCGGTCTGCTCTTTTTGCTTTCAACACAAAAGACCTGAATCTTTGCCGCTCGTTTTTTGCGAAACAAAAGGATAGTTGTATCTTTGCAACCACAACCTATCAATTTACAAACGCATCAAGCATGGATTACGCAGACATCAAAACTATCCTCCAGTCGTTCACGATGGAGGGTTCCGTTGCCGAGATCAAGGCGCTGGGCAACGGCCTGATCAACGACACTTACAAGATCACGACGGCCGAAGAGGGGCCCGACTACGTGTTGCAGCGCATCAACAACGCCGTCTTCACCGATGTAGACCTCTTGCAGCACAACATCGAGGTGGTGACCGACCACATCCGCCGCAAGCTGATAGAGCAAAACGAGGACGACATCGACCGCAAGGTGCTCCGCTTCGTGCGCACGAAGGACGGCAAGACCTACACCCAGGACGAGCGGCAGCAGTATTGGCGGCTCGCCGTCTTCATCCCACGGTCGGTGACGATGGAGGCCGTGACGCCCGAAAGCTCGCGTTTCGCGGGACAGGCGTTCGGCCGTTTCGAGGCCATGCTGACCGACGTGCCCGAGACGCTGGGCGAAACAATTCCCGATTTCCACAACATGGGCTTCCGCTTGCAGCAGTTGCGCGAAGCCGTAGGGGCCGACAAGCGCGGTCGTGTGGCCGAAGTACGCCCGCTGCTCGACGAAATCGAGGCCCATGCCGACGAGATGTGCTTCGCCGAACGACTGCACCAGGCGGGCAAACTGCCCAAGCGGCTCTGCCACTGCGACACGAAGGTGAACAACATGCTCTTCGACGAGGACGGCAACGTGCTCTGCGTGATCGACCTCGACACCGTCATGCCCAGCTATGTCTTCTCCGACTTCGGCGACTTCATGCGCACGGCGGCCAACTTCACCACCGAAGAAGACCCCGAACTGGACCATGTGGGCTTCAACATGGACATCTACAAGGCCTTCACCGAAGGCTACCTGCAGTCGGCGGGCGTCTTCCTGACCGAAGAGGAGACGAACCATCTGCCCCTGGCGGCCGCCATGTTCCCCTTCATGCAGGCCGTCCGCTTCCTGGCCGACTATCTGAACGGCGACACCTATTATAAGATTAAATATCCGGAGCACAACCTGAACCGGGCCAAGAACCAGCTGCGCCTCTTCGAAGACGTCATGCGGAAACTGCCCGAGATGAACGACTACCTTCAGGAACTGCGCAAATGAGAGGGAGGAAAGGCCTGAAAACGTCACGCGCTGGAATCGCCTTGCTGGCCTTGCTGGCGATGGGCATGGCGGCTCCGCTGCACGCCCAGGAGGAACGGCTCGACTCTGTCAAGGTCAACGGCCACATGCGCCGCTTCAAGATGGTGCTGCCCGAAGGGCTCAAGGCCGACGCCCCGCTGGTGTTCGTGCTCCACGGCTACGGCAGCAGCTACATCAAGAGGAAGACCTACATGCACGACGCGGCCCTGGCACATGGCTTCGCGCTCTGCGTGCCCGATGGTCTGAGCGACCCGAAGGGCAAGCGCAGCTGGAACGTGGGCTATCCACAACAGGCCGGCTGGCTCGAGGATCCCGTGAGCAACCTGTGCAAACTGGCCGAGGTGGTGCAGCGGCGTTACAAGTTGAGCAGGCAGAACACGTTCCTCACAGGCATGTCGAACGGCGGAGACGTGTGCTATCTGCTGGCCTATCGCAACCAGACCACCTTCAGGGCCTTGGCTTCGGTATCGGGACAGCTGATGGACGACATCTACAAAGGGCCGTCGCCCAAGCGGCCGGTGCCCTTCATGGAGATTCACGGCACGGCCGACCCCACTTCGCGCTTCGACGGCGACATGGCCAACGCGGGCGGATGGGGCCGCTATCTGCCCGTGCCGCTGGCCGTGGGGGCCATGGTCGCCCACAACCGCTGCACCGAAGAGAAGACGGAGAAGCGCGCCGGGCTGACGCCGGACAACGGCCACAGCGTCACCATCCATCGATACGCCGGCGGCGACAAGGACCGCGCCGTCCTGTTCTATGCGATAGAAGGTGCCCGGCACAGCTGGCACCAGGCCGACATCGACACCGGCGAGGAGATTTGGCGGTTCTTCATGCAGTATATGCGCTGATTGGACGGTGGTTTCATCCTGCTTAGGTTTACAATAACAAGGGTTTGACCCGTTGTTTTTCAGAGGGTGTCACCTCATGGAAAGCCCAAATGCTTTGGGACGCTTCATCTCTTCCCTGTAGACATGGCCGAAACCATCCGTCACTTTGATAGAGAGTGTGGAGACGGCACTGGCCGCCTTCGCCTTGAAAAGGTGGGCGGTCTTGCTCGTAACGAACTCGGCGGTCGGCTTTCCACCGTTCGCGCAGCGTTGCGCCTCGTAGCTTAATACATGCAGCGGGTCGTAACCGACGACGCGCGTCACGGCCAACGGCCTGCCACCTTCGGTCACCTCGATGCTCCAACCTTTGTCATAGTTCCACACATTGACAAGGACTTCGTTGTCATGGTGGGCCTTGTCGTAGCCGCGGGCGTAGCCGGCAAAAGCCTTGGTGTGCCCCTTCACGTCGTCAGCACTGATATATACCTGATTCATGTCGTAGGTTCTGAACTGGTAGGTCTTGTCGAAGCCCTTGCCTTTGTAGTACCATTCCAGTTCATCCCCATCGATCATGTAGACGCCATAGCCGCCCGGCGTCCCGTCACAACACAGGTGTTGCCTGTTGGAAGTGAGCTTCCCTGTCCACCACCAGGTGGCGCAGATGGCACTCGTGTTGTGTTCATGGATGTTGGGCAAGGCTGCAATGTTGAAATTGTCGTGGGTGTGTCCCGACAGAACATGCACGTTCTTGTAGTCTTTCAGCAATGCAGTCAGCTCTTCGGCGTCGGCCAGTTTGTATCTCGCCGTCAAGTTACCCTTGCCGTCCAAGCCCGGTTTGCGATAGAGCGGTGCATGGAACGCGATGAACAAAGGCTGCGTCTTGTCCTTCACAAGGGCCAGGTCTTTCTTCAACCAGTCCATCTGTTCCTTGACGATGGTCGTGTTGTAATTGCGGTTGCCGATGTTTCCCGGACTCGCCCCGTAGTTCAGGTATTCAATATTGTCGAGAACGACGTAATGGGCGCTGCCCGCATTGAACGAATAATAGGCGGGAAAGCAGTCGACAAACGCCTTTTCCGCCAGCCAGTCGTCGGCATAATAGGGATCGTTGTCGTGGTTTCCCATGCAATGGAAGAACGGGGCGTCGATCATCTTGGTCTGTTCCATGGCCTCGGCAATGGCAAAGTTGTTCTGATACCAGAAGAGATCCCAGCTCTCGTCGCCCAGACTCAGGCCGTAGACCTTATACCCTTGCAGCCGAAGTTGGCCTATTGTCTGGTTGATGTCCGCAGCAACGGCGGCAAACTGCTTCAAGTCGGCCGTGCGATTGGCCAGGTGGAAGTCGGCCATCACTATGACCGCATGCTTCCGGTTGTCCGCTTTCACGAGTTCAAAGTCCAGCCGCTCCACGGCACCGACCTTGCCACTGTTCACCTTCTTAAAGAAGTCGGGCATGTTTCCGTTCTTGTTCTTCACCTCATAGCCTGCCGGAATCGTGATGAACACATAGCCATACTTCTTCTTCGACGACAGATAGTAGACTCCGCTGTCGTCCGTTGTTGTCACTTCGACACCATCCGACACCTCCACCCGGGCCAGTCCACGGCCTTGACAGGTCACCCTGCCCTTGAGGGTCATGCCCTTTCTGTCTTGGATGACAGCCTCCTGGCCAGGCTTGTCAGGAGCCGTGTGTGGATTGACGGTGTCCGCCCTCGCGCAAGCTATCAAGCCTCCGGCGAAGATTCCAAGCACAAACAGCAGCAAATCCGTATGGACGGATTTACCAAAGCTGCGGTGTCGTTCCATAAAAATCCTCCTTTCTTATTTCATTCTCCTCGCGACTTGAGGAGCAGTTTGCCAAATTCGGCGATGTTGAGGGCCGTGATGTCGGGCTGACGCTCGTACTTGAGCGACATCTCCAACGTGGTTTCGCCCGACAACACCAGCACCCCCAGCGAACCTGCGTTCTGCGCCGTGGCCACATCGGTGTAGATGCGGTCGCCGCACATGGCGATTTCATCCGACTTCAAACCGTACTTGTCGCGGATGCAATAGAGCATGTTCGGGTTGGGTTTGCCTATCACGATGTCTGGCCGGCGGCCTGTCGCCCCCTCTATTGCCTTGCAAATGGAACCACAGTCCACCAAAATCGTTTCCTCATCCGTGGGACACACCCAGTCGGGGTTGGTCGCGATGTAGGGAATTTCGGGCTTCGACGCCCACCACGCGGCACGGCACAGGCGCGAATATGCCAGCGTCATGTCGAAGGCCACGACCAGAATGTCGGGCCGGTCTTCGGCGTTGTCTTCGCAAAGGATGAATCCCGCCTTCTCAAACTCGGCCTGCATGCTCGGCGTCCCCAAGCAGAAGAGGCGCTTGGCTTCGGGATGGTTCAGGCGGATGTAGTCGATGGTGGCGATTGAAGAGGTGTACATCTGCTCTTCCGTGGCCTCAATGCCCAGTCGTCCCAGCTTGGCCAGATAGTCCTTGTTGCTCTTCGTGGGGTTGTTGGTCAGGAAAGAGTAGGATATTCCGTGGCGGGTGAGCATGTCCAAGAAGTCCTTTGTATAAGGAAACAGCGTGCTGCCCAGGTATATGGTGCCGTCCATGTCGAGGGCCACGTGCTTGATTCGTGCACAGGCCGCCATCAGTTTCCCCTCCGAAAGGGGCGATATATATTTGTCAAAGTCCATCTCCATCGTCTATTCTTCGTCGTAATTGATTTGCTGACTGCGTGCGTAGCCGTCGCGCGGGGCCTGCCACATCGAGAGGATGATGAGCATTCCGATGACAGCCACCAAGATGATGGTTTCAAAAACGCGTGTCCATCCGTACATGTCGGCCACGTAACCTACGAGCAGACCGCTGAAACCAGAACCGATGTAGCCCAGGATTCCGGCTATGCCGTTGGCTCGTGCCGACGCTTCCTTGGTGGCTTGCTTGCTCAATTCGATACCGACGAGGGCCTGCGGGCCGTAGATGCAGAAGCCCGCACCTATGAGAACGGCCGCCGTTATGGTGATTCCCGCACTCTGGGGGAGGAACCGGAAGAGCGTCATGAACGCGGCGGCACCCAGCATGCACACCACGCACATGTGGTGACCCTTGCCCTTGAAGATATGGTCGGTGGCCCAACCGGCAAACAGGGTGCCCACTATGCCGGCTATCTCGAAGGCCGCCACCGTCCAGCCCGCGGTCGAAATGTCCATTCCCCGGCTCTCCGTCAGGAACTTGGGGCCCCAGTCGAGCACGCCCATACGCACCACATATACGAACATGTTGGCAATGCAGAAGGTCCAGACCCAGCGGTTTCTCCACACCATAACGCACTCGAACTTCTTGCGAGCCTTGCCGCTCATGCCCTCGGAGTAGCTTCCGAGCGACGTGTCGGGCAGGTCGGGCAAGCCCACTTCCTTGGGTTCGTCACGCAAGCCCACGAAGATGAACACGGCACCGGTCACCGCCAGACAGGCCGGAATCCAGAAACACCACTTCCAGGCACCGATATGCGTGGCATAGGTCAGCGCCTGTGTCGTCGCGTTGGCCACGTCGTTGTTGGTCAGATTGGCCGTAATGCGGGCCACGACCTCCGCGTTGGCGCTCATGTCGGCGCCCATCGACCCCATGATATAGCCGCAGACAATCACGGCGAAGGCCGCGCCTATCGAGTGGGAGGTGTTCCATATCGACATCTTCGTTGCCAGTTCGGCGGGATGAATCCAGTGGGGCAGGATGCGGGCGCACGGCGGAAAGCCCATGCCTTGGAAGTATTGGTTCAGAATTATCGTGATTCCCATCACCAGGATCAGCGCGCTTGTGAAGTCGGGGCCGCTCGTCGTGCCTGTGAACACCTGACTCAGGTTGACACCGAAGCCGAAGGCGAAGTTGGCTGCGGCGCAGAGCAGCAGGCCGAGGGCCATGACGATGCGCCCCTTGACGCGGTCCACCGTGTAGCCGTTGATGAATCGCGAGAAGCCGTAGACCAAAGAACTGGCGAAGATAATCCAACCGAAGCTCTTGTTGGTGATTCCGTATTCAGCCGTCAGGCCGGGCATGGCCAGCGAAAAGTTCTTTCTTACGAAGTAGAAGATGGCATAGCCCAGCATGGTTACCAAGATTGTTCGCATCTGCCAACTGAGAAACTTCTTCCGCTGTGAGCCCAACGAACTGTAAACATCCATTTTTTCCATGTGATTGATAGATTGTGATATGATTGATTGACTATTGATTCTTCTTGATGAGATATTGTTCTTCCTTGTAAGTGAGGCCCATGAAGACTATCGACATGACGCAGGCGCCGATCAACAACACGAAGGTCCAACTCCAACCGGCGGCATCGGCCACGTAGCCGATGACCACATTGGCCAGCAGGGCCGTGCCCAACACGTAGCCCATGAAGCCTGTCAACCCGGCTGCGGTGCCCGCCGCGTTCTTCGGGGCCAGGTCGAGGGCCTGCACGCCGATGAGCATCACCGGCCCGTAGATGAAGAAGCCGATGGCGATGAGGCAGACAATCACGACGTTGATGTTGTCGAAATTCCGCCAATAGATGAAGATGAAGACGGCCACGACGGCCATGAAGAGTATCGTGGGCAAGGCGCGGCGTCCGTGGAAGAGGCGGTCTGACATCCAACCGCAGATGATGGTGCCCGGAATGGCGGCCATCTCGTAGGCGAAATAGGCCCAACCGGCGTTCTTGATGTCGATTCCCTGCTCGGTCAGGATGGTCGGCGCCCAGTCCAGGCAGCCGTATCTCACCATATATACAAAGGCATTGGCAAAAGCAATGTACCACAGGAACTTGTTGGAGAGCACCGTCTTGAAGATTTCCATGGTGCTCAACACCTGCTCGGCCTTCTCGTTGTAGGTCTTGGCATAGTCGTCGCGCCACTTCTCGATGGAGGGAAGACCGCACGACTGCGGCGTATCGCGGATGAGACTGTAGGCGACGATGGCGATGAGGATGGCCACACAAGCCGGAAAAAGGTAAGTGCCGATGAGGAAATAGCGCTGCTCGTCGGCACCGTAGAACCAGCTGCCGAACCAGACGGCGCCATAGACGGCCATCGGACCGACCAACGCTCCGCCCACGTTATGAGCGCAGTTCCACACCGACATCCACGTGCCACGCTCCTGAATGCTGAACCAGTGGGTCATCACACGGCCACACGGAGGCCATCCCATGCCATTGAACCAGCCCACAAGGAAGTTCAACGCCGCCATCAACGCTATGGCCAGACCCTTGTGGTCGGGGCCGATCCACTGCACAGGCACGATCATGAACATCATGGAAACGGCGGCCAAGACCAGTCCCAGCGGCAGAAAGCGGCGGGCATTGCTGCGGTCGGACACGCTGGCCATGATGAATTTGGAGAAACCGTAGGCGATGGCGTTCATCGAAAGCACGACGCCAAGCTCGCCTTTCTCGAACCCGAAAGGCGCCAACATCGGTATGGCCATCGAGAAGTTCTTGCGAACGATATAGAAACCCGCGTATCCGATGAAGATACCGAGGAATACCTGCCAGCGCAAAGCCTTGTAACGGGCGTCGGCTGCTGGGCCGGTCTGCTCCGTCTTGTACACTGGAGGTGTCAGGAAGTTCCACATAACGATTCAGGTTTGGTTACAGAATATTTCCAACGATATGCAAAGTTAATGATTATTTAGGTGCGCCGGGCTGGCAGAACATGAAAATCCTACGAATCAAGTACGTCCTTTTGGCTTCTTCAAGCATTCATCCGGCGGGTCTCCTCCACGTCGAGGGCTTCGGCAACGATACTGATGGGGTTCTTCACACCGCAGCCGGTCGACATTTCTATCTGCCATTTGCAGGTCTCGCAGTCGGTCGACACGCAGTCGGGGGCCACCTCTTCAATCTGTCTGAACACGCCCGAACCGATTTTCTGCGACCTTTCGTAGTTCTCTTTCTTGAAGCCGTAGGTGCCCGCAATGCCGCAGCACTGGCTTTCGAGCATGACGAGTTCCAGTCCGGGAATCATCTTCAGCAGTCCCGTGGAATAGGGAATCCAGCCCAGACGCTCCATGTGGCAGGCGCTGTGGTAGGCCGTCTTCATCTTGAAATCACGGCGGAAAGCCAGCTTCAGCTGGCCGTCCTCCACCATGCGGTAGAGCCAGCGGGTGGCCAGCGTCAAGCTGTCGCGCACGTCGCCGTTGTCTATCCCGAGCAGATGGCTGTACTCGTCGCGCATGGTGAAGGTGCAAGTGGAGCTTGTCGTCAGGACAGGCTCGCCCTTGGCCACGGCCTTGCGCATCGACGCCATGTTGACTTCGCCCTGCCGGCGGGCCTGTTTGGAGAGACCGTTGGCAATCAGGGCCACGCCACAACACTTCTCCTTCTCCAACAGATGCACGCCATAGCCGCAGGCATTCATGATTTTGACCAAATCCTTGGCCAGCTGCGGATAGTTGTAGTTGGCATAGCAGCCGTGGAAATAGGTGACGAAACGGCCGAACCGCTGCTGTTCGGCCTCATGCCGGCGGTACCATTGCTCGAAAGTATGGAACGAATAGGCTGGGAACGTGCGGTGCCTGTCTATGCCCATCACGCCATGGAGCACCGCCTTGACAGGAGCCAGCCGCAAGGCGAAGTTCGTGAGCGGCGCGAAGTTGTGCGCCAGCGTGCCCACAAAGTCGGTGTTGGCCAGCATGCGGTCGCGAAGACCAGGCGTATGGGTGCTGTATCGGATGCGGGCAGCCTGGATGATGTCGCCCACCTTCACGTCATGCGGGCACGCCACTTCGCAACGCTTGCAGTTGAGGCACAGTTTGAGCGACTCGTTGAAGAACTCCATGCCCTTCAGTCGGTAGCGTTCGTTGTCCGGCCCCGACTGTTTTGGACCCGGATAGTCGGGCTCCACGGCCGAGACGGGGCAGTAGACCGTGCAAATGGAGCATTTGAGACACTGCTCGAAGTTGAACGCGCTTTTGCTTTCTATCTGTGTTTCGTCTGCCATTGTCTTACTTTTCAAGAATGTTGTGGGCCACCTGCAAGGCCGTGAGCATGTCGACGCCCGAGCCGTCGGCCAGTTTCAGGGCGTCGTGGCCGCTGAGCACGGAGCCTGCCGCGTAGAGATTGTCGATGCGGGCGCCTCCGCGACAGGTCAGCAGCCGCTCGTCGGTGCGCACACCGAACCGCATGTAGGGCTGGGCGTCGTACACATATTCGGCCGTCCAGGCACGACGGTCGCCGGCCGCGTCGACATCGAGTCCGAAAACAGGCTCGAACACGCCATGGTAGTTGCTCATCAGGCCTCTACTTTGAAACGAACCCGTGGCCAGCACGAAGTGGTCGGCATAGAGACGTTCGTCGGGCATGTTCCCGATGGTGACATAACGCAGGCGACCGGCTTCAAAACAGCCGCCCGTCACGGTGTCGGACGCGCAGAACATGCCGCCCAGCTGCTGATAGGTCTGCCGCAGACGGCTCTGCAAGCGCACGCCGGGAACGGACGGCGGCATGGTGGCGACAAAGCGGACCGGCCTTTCCACGAGCTGCCGCAGGCTACTTTCGGTCCGCGCGTCGGCCATACCCAGCACGGCCGGCAGCAAGACGACCTCGCCATCGGCCCCCAGCGCGTCGATGGCTTCGACCACCCGGCGCAGCGAAGTCTCGTCGGCCAGCACCTTGGCCACGTTCGTCGCCCGCATCTCCGACGGACTGCGACGCGCCTGTTCCAGTTCGGGCGTGGTGAAATGCTTCACCTCCACGTCGGTGCCCATGCGGCGGATGTTGTCCACAAGAAACTCGGTGGGGATGTCGAGAAAGCCCCGGATGTTGGCGAAAGTCACCTCCCGCCAGGGCAAGGTCTGCTCTTCTGTGCTCTGCACAAGGCCTTGCAGCGTCAGCCACGTCGGCTTTCCGACGCCCATCGGCGTGAGTCTGAAATGGTTGCGGGCCGCCGTTCCGTCCATCGGAAGGCCGGCCGAGGCCAGCAGTCCCGCGGCCTCTTCGGCCAACGCGCCCACGTCAGCCACTTTATGGTAAGGGTGTGACGCGCCCAACGCGGGTATGGCGTCGAGCGGATGGAGCACCGTCCGGCCCTGTTCGTCGTAGCCCAGCAGATCGATGGAGCCCGAATGGAAGTGCAACGTGCTCTGTCCGGCCGTGACGAGGGCCGTCCGCTGTCCGGCCTTGGCCAGCGTCAGCGCGCACGTGAGGCCCGCGAGGCCTCCACCTATTATAATAGAGTCGAATGTCATAAGGCTATCTTCTTGTCATCTCCACAGAGACGGTTGAGGCCGCAGAGGCCTTCATAGATCGTTGCGGTGAGCTGCGCCTCGCCCAGCGTGTCGCCCCAAGCCACGGGACGGGCCCCTTTCCACCGCTCGGCCATGAAGGCGGCCAGGTCGTGCTCGGCGGCACGCGGCTCGGTGCGGGCCACCTGGCAGAGCACGTTGGCGCCACGGCAGGCGCAAAGCTCGCCCTGACAGGTGCCCATGCCCATGCGGGTGCGGCGGCGCAGGTTGATGAGGTTGCGCACGTGGAGCTTGTCGACGGCAAACTTCACTTCGCCCACCGTCACATCCTCACATTCACACACCAAGGCACGCGTCTCCACGCTGCCGGCGTCTATCAACCGCGTCATCGTTCCGTGCCGTCCTTCCTGCGCGTGGGTGCTGTATTCGGTGGCCCGACGGCTGGTGTGGCCCGCGGCCACGGGCTTTTCGGAGCCAGGCAGCGGCGTGACGGCCGTCAGACAGGGCTTGTCGACGCCCAACTTGCGGCAAACCAGGTCGGTGGCCAGCTGGGCCATCATGCGATAGGTCATCATCTTGCCGCCCGTGATGGTGATAAGACCCGCCAGACCGTCGCGCATCTCGTGGTCGAGGAGGACTATGCCACGGCTGATGCTGCGGCCCGACGGGTCGTTGTCGGCCGCCACGAGGGGACGCACGCCCGCGTAGGCACGCAAGATGCGGGTCTTCGCCAGGGCCGGAGCCAGCTTCTCGCCTTCACGGAGCAGCACGTCCACTTCCTCGGGGGTTGCTTTCAAATGGTCTATGGTGTCGAAAGACACGCGGTCGCTGGTCGTTCCGATGACGCAGACGGTGTCGTCCGGCACGAGAATGTCGGCGTTGGCGGGCCGGCGGCAGCGGTTGACGACCATGCCGTTGACCCTGTGGCCGAAGACGAGCAGCGTGCCCTTGGCGGGAAACATGTTGACCGTGACGCCCGCCAGCCTGGCCACGAGGTGGCCCCAAATGCCCGCGGCATTGACGACCATGCGCGAACGCACCTCGAAAGTGTCGCCCGTGTGGTTGTCGCGCAGCCTGACGCCCCGCACGCAGCCGCTCTCCACAACGAAGCCCACGGCCTCGTGATAGGTCAGCATGTCGGCCCCGTGGCGACGGGCGTCGATGACATTGGCCGTCGTCAGGCGGAAAGGGTCGACCGACGCGTCGGGAACACGGACGGCGCCGATGAGCGACGGATTGACGGCGGGCTCCAGACGACGGGCCTCTTCGGGCGAGATGATGTCGGCCCTGATACCCGCCTTCCGACATGAAGCTACGAAAGTAGCCTGATAGGCAAGGTCGTCTTCGGGCAGGGTGATGAAGAGTCCGTCGGTCTCGTCGACGCAGTGGCGGGCTATCTTGCGCAGAATCATGTTCTCCTTGATGCACTCCGAGGCCGACTCGGGGTCGGTCACGGCGTAGCGCGCGCCACTGTGCAGCAGGCCGTGGTTGCGTCCGGTGGCGCCGTTGGTGAGGTCGTACTTCTCCACCAGCAGCACCTTGAGCCCACGCATGGCACAGTCGCGGGCCGTTCCGGCACCGGTGATTCCTCCGCCGACAACGACGACATCGTATTCTTTAAGGATATCCATGTCCATTGTAATGCAACTTGATGATATAAACGGGCTTTATCCACCCGAATGGAACAGAAACAAAACTTACGTTGCGAAACGTTTTTATCTTCTAACGGAACAAAGATAGCTTTTATTTGGTAATAATTGTGCTTTCATAGCTAAGATTTAACAATTATTCAACACAATATCGTTGCGAAAGCAAGCCTTTGCTTTCGCAACGATACCGCACGACGACCACGACGCCGCGGCCTTATGGGCTTCCCAAAGGGTGGTTGTCAGATGGGTCAGGCTGCCGTCCGGCGCGCGCGAAGAAAGGCGCCGGCGCACGGACTACAGCAATTCGGGCAATTGAAAGAGGCGGATTCCGTTGCTGCCTTTTATCAATATGTCATAACCTTGGGGCTGATGGGCGCGAATGGCGGCCTTCACCTCGTCCACGTTGCCGAACTTCCGGTAAGCCGTCGTGGTCTTGGCGAACTCCCCGCCCACGAGCCACACCTCGTCGAAGCCCTCCCGGCGGAGCTTGTCCACCACCTTCTGGTGCTCCGCTTCGGCCACTTCGCCCAGCTCGCGCATGTCTCCCAAGATGGCCATCTTGCGCTCCGCGTCCATCAACTTGAAGTTGTCGATGGCGGCATTCATGCTCGATGGGTTGGCATTATAGGCGTCGACGAGCAGTCGGTTGTGTGCCGTCACGACGAGTTGGCTGCGGTTGTTGGTGGGTTCATACCCTTCCAGCGCCTCGCTGATGCGGGCGGGAGCCACTCCGAAGTGCAGCCCCACGGCGATGGCGGCCAGCATGTTGTCGATGTTGTAGGCCCCGACGAGCCGCGTCCGCACCTCGTAGACGGCCCCAGGAAGGCACGGCGGAACGTCGGCCTGCCACTCGAAGCGCAGGAAGGGGTCGCAGGCCACCACCCGGCCGCTGACGGCATACTCGCCGTCCGTGCTCTGTCCGTAGCCCACCACACGCTCGAAGGCGCGGCGGAGGGCCATCTCCGTCAGGTCGGCGTTGCCCTCGTTGAGAAAGAGCGTGCAGTCGTGGGCCTTCAGATAGTCGTAGAGTTCGCCCTTGGTGCGCTTCACGCCCTCGAAACTGCCGAAGCCCTGCAGGTGGGCCCGCCCCACGTTGGTGACCAGTCCGCACGTGGGTTCCACGTAGTCCACCAGCTTCCGGATGTCGCCGGGGTGGCTGGCGCCCATCTCCACCACGGCAATCTCGTGGTCGGCGGTGAGCCGCATGAGCGTCTTGGGCACGCCCACGTCGTTGTTGAAGTTGCCTTCGGTGTGCATCACGTTGTACTTCCGGGCCAGCACGGCCGAAATCAATTCCTTGGTCGTGGTCTTGCCGTTGGTGCCGGTGATACCGATGACGGGGATGTCGAACTGCCGCCGGTGCTCGCGGGCCAGCTCCTTGAAGGTGGTGAGCACGTCGTCGGTCAGGATGTAGCGGTCGTCGCCGGCCACGGCATATTCCTTTTCGTCGACGACGGCGTAGCGGCAACCTTGCTGCAAGGCCGAGGCGGCAAACTTGTTGCCGTCGAACGAATCGCCCTTGAGGGCAAAGAAGATACTGCCCGCCGGACAGTCGCGGCTGTCGGTGGTGACAACGGGGTGTTGCCGATAGAGTTTATAAAGCTGATGTATGTCCATTGTAGAAAGGATGAGGGGGTGTTGAGGGTGAAAGGATGAAAGGGTGAAAGGATGAGGGGTGGAGTGTCAGAGCCTGCCCTCTTCGTGATAGGAGTAATAACGGCCGTCGGTGACGATCACGTGGTCGAGCAGATGGACGCGCATGAGCTCAGAAGCCTCCTTGATGCGCTGCGTCAGCGTGTCGTCCATGCGGCTCGGCCGGGCGTTGCCGCTGGGATGGTTGTGGCAGAAGGCCAGCACGGTGGCGTTGCAGAGGATGGCCTCGCGCATGATGACCCGCACGTCGACGGCCGTCTCGCTCAGTCCGCCGTGGCTCACGCAGAGCGACTTGATGAGCTTGAAGTTGCGGTTCATGAGCAGAATCCAGGCCTCCTCGACGTCGAGGTCTTGCACGCGCGGGTGCATATAATTATAGATAGCGGTGGCGGAACCCAGGTCGGGCCGCTCCTCGGGCCGTTCCATGCCGCGTCGTTTGCCCAGTTCGCAGGCCGCCAGGATGGTGATGGCCTTGGCCGGACCTACGCCGTTGTACTGCTGGAGCTGGCGGATGGTGAGCTTGCCCAGCGTGTTGAGGTTGTTGTTGCAGTCGTTCATCACGCGTTTCATCAGGTCGACGGCGCTCTCCCGGGGCGACCCCGAGCCGATGAGGATGGCCAGCAGTTCGGCATTGCTCAAGGCCTGGGCGCCCAGCCGCTCCATCTTTTCGCGGGGGCGGTCTTCTTCGGCCCAATGGTTGATGGTCAGTTTTTCCATGACACGGTGTAAAAGGAATGCGCCGGCGGCTATTGATAGAAGTTCTTGCTGTAGGCCTGGAACTCATCCTGCCCGCGCACGCAACGCTTCCACCAGGCTTCGAGGAAGCCGCAGCCGTAGCCCAGCAGCTGGATGAAGGCCGAAACGACGCTCAACAGGCCTATCCGGCAACTGTCGTTCCGCTGCGTGGCGTCCACGAAAATGAGCAGACTGTAGAGCGCGAGCGGCGCGAGAGCCAGCAGACTGACAGCAATGCCCAACGCTTGTTGCATGCCCGGGGGCAAGGTGAAGAAGAGAACGACGCCCGCAAGGAAAGCCGATGCGAGCAGGGCGCAGCCCACCGTGAACACCATGGGCAGCAGATGGACCGGTTTGAGGCTATCGGGATATTTCTTGTAGAGGTTGATTCGGGCGATACCGCTGTTGTAGACTTGCCGCCAGAACTTGCGGAAGTCGGTGCGACGCTTGTGCCACACCCACGCTTCGGGGAAGAGACGGCAGCGGCATCCGGCCTTGAAGATGCGGATGGAGAAGTCGATGTCCTCGCCGAAACGCATCTTGCTGAAGCCTCCGAGGCGCATGTAGACGTCGCGGCGAATGCCCATGTTGAACGAGCGGGGATAGAACTTGTCGAGCTTTTTCTTGCCGCCGCGAATGCCGCCGGTGGTGAAGAAGCTCGTCATGGAGTAGGAAATGGCCTTCTGCACGTCGGTGAACGACGCGTGGGCACGGTCGGGGCCGCCGAAGGCGTCGGCCGGCTGGCGGCGCAACTCGCTGTCGACGGCCTTCAGATAGTCCGTGGGCAACACCACGTCGCTGTCGAGCACGATGAGATACTCGCCCCGGGCGCGCTCGGCCCCGTAGTTGCGGCTCTGTCCGGGGCCGCTGTTGGGCTTGTCAAAATACTTCAGGTCGAGCCGGTCGGCATACTTGTCGCAGACCGAACGGCAGCCGACCGACGAGCCGTCCTCGACGATGATGACCTCGAAGTCGCGCAACGACTGGCGGGTGAGGCTTTCGAGCAACTCGTCCACCTCGTCGGGACGATTGAAAACAGGGACGATAACAGAGTATTTCATGGGCAAATGGTAATCGGTGGAACGACTTGGAGACGCCGTCGACGGTGTGGCTGATTGCGGCCGCAGGCTACTCGTTTTTCAAAAGCACTGCCTTCGGCCGCCAAAAGGGCTGCTTCGGCACGCTGAAAGCACTGCTTTGACCTGCTGAAAGCACTGCTTTCAGCCGCCCAAAGGGCTGCTTTCAGAAAGTCCAAGGGCCACCCTGACCGACCAAGCGTCTAAAAACCATTGGGTGATGGCTGCCGACCGAGCCGATCGTCGCAGCCATCACCCAATGCGGATTGTATCTTGTTTATTCCTTGACGCGGCTCAGATAGCTGCCGTCGCGCGTGTCGACCTGGATCAGGTCGCCCTCGTTGATGAAGAGGGGCACACGCACCTCGACGCCGGTTTCGAGCGTTGCGGGCTTGGTGGTGTTGGTGGCGGTGTCGCCTTTGATACCCGGTTCGCTGTGGGCGACGCGCAGATTGGTCTTGACAGGCATTTCGGCAGAGAGAATCGTGCCGTCGGAAGTGTCCGTAACGACATCAACGACGTCGCCTTCCTTCATGAACGCGAAGCCGGTGACCTGGTCTTTGGCGATTGGGATCTGCTCGAACGTCTCCTGGTTCATGAAGATGCAGCCCGTAGGGTCTTCATAAAGATACTGGTAGGGACGGTGTTCCACGCGCACATCGTCCAACTTGAAGCCCACCTGGAACGTACGTTCGAGCACACGCCCGTCGGCTACATTCTTCAATTTGGTGTTCATGACAGTGTTTCCCTTTCCGGGTTTGCGGTGCTGGAAGTCGATACATCTCCAGATGCCGCCGTCCATTCGGATGCAAGTTCCGATCTTGATTTCCTGTGAGTTGATCATTTTTATCTTGAAAAAAATTATTATTCTACAACAATCGTTAGAATCCGGCTGCAAAGTTACGGCAAAATGGGAACAACACAAAAAAAATACAGCGAAAAAACAGCTGGTTCTTTGGTATTTCGAAAAATATGAGTAATTTTGCAACCCAAAAGGTCCGAGGCCATCGGCGGGCCTGCATCATCCGTGCTCAACGGACGTTGGCAAGCGAACAATAAACAATAAACAACATACAAGATGAAAAGAACATTTCAGCCTCACAACCGTCGTCGTGTGAACAAGCACGGCTTCCGCGAGCGCATGTCCACCAAGAACGGTCGACGCGTATTGGCTTCGCGTCGCGCGCACGGCCGCAAGAAGTTAACTGTTTCTGACGAGCGCCACGGCAAGTAATTACCAAGCAAGCGGAATATTAGCAGAAAACAGAAAGAAGCAGGGCGTTGTCTTTGCTTCTTTCTGTTTTTTTCGTACTTTTGCATATATATAATATGTCTTATGAAGTCTTCTGAATTCATCAGGAAGTTTAAAAGCTGGTATCTCTGGGGCAACATCATGGCCATGGCGGCCGTCGTTGCGGGGCTGCTCATCGGCGTCAGATACGGCATTGACGTATATACACATCATGGAGAAGCCATCGCCGTGCCTGACCTGAAGCACCTGAAATACGCCGACGCCCTACACATCCTGCAAGACAAAAGGCTCGAAATCGCCGTCAGCGACACGGGATATGTCAAGAATCTGCCACCCGATTGCATCTTGGAACAGATTCCCGCCGCGGGCTCCAAGGTGAAAGCGGGACATATTATATATGTAATCATCAATTCAAGTCACTCCCCCACGCTGGCACTCCCCGACATCATCGACAACAGTTCGCTCAGAGAAGCCATGGCAAAGCTGACCGCCATGGGATTCATCCTGGGCACGCCGCAGATGGTGACGGGCGAAAAGGACTGGGTCTACGGCGTGACGGTGCGCGGCAGACACGTCGTGGCGGGCGAACGCATTTCGACGGAAGACTCACTGGTCATCCAGGTGGGCAACGGCATGAGGAGTTCGGAAGACGACATCGACTTCATCGACCCCGCACGGCTGCCCGACGAGGAGGAAGGAGACGTCGACGAGTTCGACGTGGTGACAACACCGGACCCATCGGAACCCGCACACAAGCCCGAAACACCGCAGAAACCCTCAAATCCCTGACGTGCGACAATGGAACAAAACGACATGATCGAGATGGCAGACGACTTCTTGGAAGACTACGAAGCCTTGGACAACGACAACAACGGCCTCTACGAGCACTGGAAAATGGAGGTGGACCCGGGACAGAAGCCCGTCAGAATCGACAAATACCTGGCCGAGAAGAACCCGTACCAGAGCCGCAACCGCATTCAGAACGCAGCCGACGCCGGCTTCATCCACGTGAACGGAACGCCCGTCAAGAGCAACTACAAGGTGCGTCCGGGAGACATGATCACGCTGATGCTCGACCGACCGAAGCACGACACGTCGATTGTGGCTGAAGAAATACCGCTGAATGTCGTCTACGAGGACGACCAACTGATGGTCGTCGACAAGGAGGCGGGCATGGTGGTGCACCCGGGGGCGGGCAACTTCACGGGTACGCTCATCAACGCGGTGGCCTGGCACATGAAGGACGTCAAGGACTTCGACCCCAACGACCCGGAGGTGGGACTGGTGCATCGCATTGACAAGGACACGAGCGGGCTGCTGGTGGTGGCCAAGACGCCCGAGGCCAAGACGGCATTGGGCAGACAGTTCTTCAACAAGACGACCCACCGAAGCTACAACGCCTTGGTGTGGGGCAACCTGACGGAGGACGATGGCCGCATCGAAGGCAACATCGGACGCGACCCGAAGGACCGCCTGCGCATGAAGGTGTTCGCCCCCGACTCGGAGACGGGCAAGCCGGCCGTCACCCACTACCGCGTCATCGAACGCTACGGCTACACGACATTGCTGGAATGCGTGCTCGAAACGGGACGCACCCACCAGATACGGGCCCACATGAAGCACATCGGACACCCGCTGTTCGGCGACGAACGCTACGGCGGAACGGAGATATTGCGGGGACAACGCAGCAGCACCTACAAGGCGTTCATACAGAACTGCTTCGCGCTCTGCCCACGCCAGGCCTTGCACGCCCAGACCCTGGGCTTCGTCCACCCCGCCACCGGACGGCAGATGGACTTCGACAGCGAATGGCCGGACGACTTCAGACGGCTGATCGACAAATGGCGAAACTTCATCAAGGGCACCACGGCCGACACATTTGAACAAAATCAAACCGTAAAATAAATGGAAACATTCAAGAGAAACATTGCCATCGTCTGCGGTGGAGACTCCTCGGAACACGACGTATCCCTCCGTTCGGCGCAGGGACTCTATTCCTTCTTCGACAAAGAGAAATACAACATCTATATCGTGGATATCAAAGGACAGGACTGGCACGTAGACTTGCAGAACGGAGAGACAGCCCGGATCGACAAGAACGACTTCTCCTTCCTGCTCAACGGCAAGGCCGTGCTCTTCGACTACGCCTACATCACTATCCACGGACAGCCCGGCGAGAACGGACTGATGCAGAGTTACTTCGAACTGCTGGGCATTCCCTACAGCACGAGCGGCGTTCTGGTCGAGGCGATGACCTTCGACAAGTACGTGCTCAACAACTACCTGCGGGGCTTCGGCGTCAATGTGGCCGACAGCATTCTGCTCCGTCGCAATGACACCTACGACGAAGCAGCCATCGAAAAGCGCATAGGCATGCCCTGCTTCGTGAAGCCCGCGGCCGACGGGAGCAGCTTCGGCGTCTCGAAAGTGAAGAACGCAGACCAGCTGGCGCCCGCGCTTCGCGTGGCATTCATGGAAAGCGACGAGGTGATGGTCGAAAGATACCTCGAAGGAACGGAGATTTCGCAAGGCGTCTACAAGACGAAGGACAAGAGCGTGGTGCTTCCCGCCACGGAAGTGGTCACCAAGAATGAGTTCTTCGACTATGACGCGAAGTACAACGGACAGGTTCAGGAAATCACGCCGGCCCGCCTTTCGCCCGAGACCGCTGAGGCGGTGGCCCGCGAGACCGGCCGCATCTACGACATCCTGCACGCCAACGGCATTATCCGCATCGACTACATCATCACGAAAGACCAGGAAGGAAACGACAAGGTCTACATGCTGGAAATCAACACGACCCCCGGCATGACCGTCACCAGCTTCATCCCGCAGCAGGTTCGCGCCGCCGGCCTCGACATCAAGGATGTCTTGACCGAGATTGTGGAGAACCAGTTCAACGACTGAAGACCAGCAAACAAAAAGTTGTTTTTTTATAGAAAACAGGCCGTAGCAGTGTCATCACACCGTTACGGCTTTCTTTTTCGCAGATGACATGTGGGGGATGTCAGAAATCCAGGTAGGGTTCGACGCGCGCAAGGGCCTGGGGCGTGAACGACTTGAGCAAACGCAGGTCGCCGATGGCATGGATGGGACCGCGCAACCGTCGGTAGTCCACGATGTCGCGGGCCTGGGTATAGGTGATGTAGGGATGGCGGCTGAGCTGCGAAAGGGTCGCGGTATTGACGTTGAGACGCACCAAGTCGTCGTCGGGAAGAATGAAATAGGACAGCGACTTCTCGGGGAATCCTTCGATTTCACGCAACTGTCCGATGCGATGGAAGCCGCCGAGACGCCGTCGGTAGTTGACGATTTGGCGGGCGAAATAGCTTCCTATGCCGGGTATATGGCGGAGCAGGGCCGTGTCGGCCTTGTTGAGGTCGACCCTTTCGACGTCGGTTATCTTCCTTGGAAAGCGCATGCTGTCGCGCGTAAAGGCAGGGGCCTCGTCGGCCAAGGCCGCCACCGGGAGATAGTCGGGGCCGATCTTGATGTGCGGCAGCAGCAGCCGGAACTCCTTGCGGGTGAGCCCGTAGAGCCTCGCAAAGTCGGAAGGACGCCGATAAATGCCGCCTTTGGCCCGATACTTATAGATGTTTCTGACTTGCCAAGGCCGCAGACCAAGGGCCAGCAACTGGGTGCTGTCGGCGGTGTTGGGGTCGAAGTCGAACAGCCTGGCGGCAGCAATGGGCACTTGGTAATAGCTATGGGGATGGCGGCGGGACGGATATGGCCGGGACTTCTCCGACAAAGTGTCGCCGACGATGGCCGTAGAACGGTCGAAACGCTCGGAAGTGAAGTACACGAAGAGCATGAACAGGAAGCCAAACGCCAAGGCGGTCAGCAACACGATGCGGTCGCTCTTGATGAAATAGGTAAGGTCGCTCCACTTCATAGGCCCTGTTTTCCGCTAAATCACATTGAACTGGTGGAGCAGGATGGCCAGGATGGCCAGCGGGCAGAAGTATCTGACGAGGAACAAGTAGAACCCGAAGAAGCGCAGGCTGGTGGTTCCCCAGTTCGTAAACTCGTCTTTCACCAGCTTCCTGGGCACAAACCACCCCAGGAAGATGCAGGTGAGAAGCCCTCCTATGGGCAGGAATATCTGCCCGGTGATGAAGTCGAACCAGTCGAAAAGGCTTTTTCCACCGACTGTCAGGACATCCACCGCCCCCAAAGAGAACGAGCAGAGCGCGCCAATCACGCAGGTGGTGGCCGTCACGAGGGCCGCGCCGTGATTCCTGGAGATGTGGAGTTCCTCGTAGAAGAAGGCCGTGCTCACCTCATGGAGGGAAATCAGAGACGTGAGGGCAGCCAGGGAAAGGAGCGTATAGAACATGATGGCGAACAGCCAGCCCACAAACGGCATGCCCGCAAAGGCCAGGTTGAAGACGTTGGGCAGGGTGATGAAGATCAAGGAGGGGCCGCTGTCGGGGTTGACGCCCACGGAAAAGGCCGCGGGAAAGATGATCAGACCGGCCAAGACGGCCACAAGCGTGTCGATGGCAGATATCTGGACAGCCGAATTGAGCAGCTTCACCTTGCGGCTGTAATAGGAGGCATAGGTGCAGATGCAGCCCATGGCAATGCTCAACGAATAGAAAGACTGGCCCAAGGCGCCCAGGAATACGTTCTTGTCGACCTTCGCGAAGTCGGGTTTCAGCAGAAACTCGACGCCCTTTCCTGCGTCGGGCAACAGCAATGCCGCCACGACGATGACCAGCAACAATATGAACAAGGTGGGCATGAGCAGCTTGGAAGCCTTCTCTATGCCCCCTCTGATTCCATGGATGATTACGAAATGGGAGACCAGAAGGATGGCCACCGTCCAAAAGACAGGGCGGACGGGGTTGGCCGAGAAGGTCTGGAAGTAGTGGAGCACATAGTCGGGATTGCCGTTCAGCTCACCCGCTATCGAGGCATAGACGTACTGCAGGCACCAGCCGGACACCACCGCATAGTAGCCGGTGATGAGATAGCCCGTCATCACGCCCATCAGTCCCACCAGTTTCCATGCTCCGCGCGGCGAAAGCGTGGCGTATGCACGATAGGTGTTGGAGGAACCGTGGCGGCCGATGATGAATTCGGAGACCATGCAGGGCAACCCCAGCAACAGGACACACCCCAGATAGATGAGGATGAAGGCCGCTCCGCCGTTCTGACCGGCCATATAGGGGAAACGCCAGACATTTCCGAGCCCCACGGCACCGCCCGCCGTGGCCAATATCATGCCGACTTTACTTCCAAAACTTGCACGTTCTTGTGACATACGCTACGCTGTATTGGTTTTGCAACGCAAAAATATAAAATAAATCTGTATCCCGGAACAGTATGAAAGCAAAAAGACCGCAATGGCGTTACTTCTCGTTTTCCAGGCCATCGTCCACTTCCAAATCGTCACACCAGAGCCTGTAGGGATGCGTGAGCAGGTTGGAGTTGTAGAAGCGGCGGTCTCCCGTCACCTCCCTTCCTATGAAATCGGGCTTCTCAAAGGGCTCGTCCGCGTCACGAAGCTCCACCTCGGCCATGACAAGACCACTGTTGTCGCCGAAAAACTCGTCCACTTCGAAGACGTGGTCGCCGCACGAAACCAGGTAGCGACGCTTGTCGATGACACCTCCCTTGCACAGTTTCAGAAGTTCGGCGGCCTCCTCCGGCGTTATCTCCTTCTCAAATTCATAGCGCGTCAGGCCGTCGTCGCCGGCATGCGACTTGATGGTGAGCCACGCGCTGTCGTCCCGCGTCCTCACTCTCACCGTCGCGCCGTCGGCCGGAATGTAGCCCTGGCGGATGTGACTATCAGAAAAGGCGACACGCTTAAACGTATCGCCTTTCTTCACCAAAAACTTGCGTTCTATTTCTAACCCACTCATTACGTCAAGATAGAATATAGCATAAACAAAATCGCCAAGATAATCAAGGTGCCGAATATGCCATTGACAACCTTTCTGGCCTGTTCTTCCTGTTTTGCCTCGCGCTTCACGCGGGCCATTTTACTTTTTTCACTCATAGTACATCTGCCTTCCTTTTGCCTCGCCACAAAGGCCGAGGAGTGTCGCAAAGGCGTAGACACTTAGGTTAATTCTTCGATTAATTACTAAAACTCAAGTTAATTTAAATGTTATAGATACGTTATTGTCGATAAAAATATGACTCTACTTTGATTTACAGACATGCTTTCTTGTCGCATCGCGCGGCTTTTCATCCTGTCACGAGTGGCTCCATGGGAGTTCTTTTCACGGTGTGGCCTTGCCGCCTCAGTCTTCCTGCACGGGAAACTCCATGAGGTAGGCCTTGATGAAGTCGTCGATCTTACCGTCCATCACGCCGTCCACGTCGGCAGTCTGGTAGTTGGTGCGATGGTCCTTCACGCGTCGGTCGTCGAAGACGTAGCTCCGAATCTGGCTGCCCCACTCTATCTTCTTCTTGCCGGCCTCTATCTTGGCCTGCGCCTCCAGGCGTTTCTTCATCGCCCGGTCGTAGAGTTGGCTCTTCAGGAGCAGCAAGGCCTTCGCCCTGTTCTTGGGTTGGTCGCGCGTTTCGGTGTTTTCGATGAGGATTTCCTCTTCCTCTCCCGTGTCCGGGTCTTGGTACCAATAGCGCAACCTGACGCCCGACTCCACCTTGTTGACGTTCTGTCCGCCGGCGCCACCCGACCGGAAGGTGTCCCATGACAGGCGGGCGGGGTCGACAAACACCTCTATCGTGTCGTCGACGAGCGGCGAGACGAAGACCGAAGCGAAGCTTGTCATGCGCTTGCCCTGGGCGTTGAAGGGGCTGACACGCACCAAGCGGTGGACGCCGTTCTCGCTTTTGAGGAATCCGTAGGCGTATTCGCCGCCGGTGATTTCCATCGTCACGCTCTTGATTCCGGCCTCATCGCCCTCTTGCAGGTTGATGACGGACGTCTTGTAGCCGTGCGCCTCGGCCCACCGCATGTACATGCGCATGAGCATGGCCGCCCAATCCTGGCTCTCGGTGCCTCCCGCGCCGGAATTGATCTTCAGCACACACTCCATCGGGTCTTCCTTCTGGCGCAGCATGTTGCGCAATTCCAGGGCTTCGATGGCCTCGATGGCCTTGGCGTAGTCGCGGTCCACTTCGGCCTCGGTGACCATATCGTCCTTGTAGAAGTCGAAGGCCAGCCTCAATTCCTCGGCCAGCTGCTTCACGTTTCTGTAGTCGACGAGCCATTGCTCTATGCCTTTCACGAGTTTCATCTGCGCCTGGGCCCGCTCCGGGTCTTCCCAGAAGTCGGGTGCCTGCGTGCGCAACTGCTCCTCCTCGAACTCCACTTGTTTCCTGTCTATGTCCAGATAGCGGTGCAGTGCGTCGGCACGTTCCACCACATCCTTCAACTGTTCTGCCGTTATCATACGTTCAATTACTCCTCGTACATCTTGTCGATGAGCGACTTATATATTTTATTGATTACCGGACGCTTCAACTTCAGCGTGTTGGTGAGCTCCCCTTTCTCCATGGAGAAGTGATGGGGCAGCACCGTGATGCGCTTGATCTGCTCGTAGGGGGCCAGCCCCTGCTGCAAGGTCTGGATGCGTTCCATGAGCATTCCGTGCACGAGCTTGTCGGCACAGAGCTCCTCGCGCGAGCCGAACCTTATGCCGTGGTCGGCCGCCCATTGCTCCATCGTCCTGAACTCGGGCACCACCAGGGCCGACACGAACTTGCGCTGGTCGGCGATGACGGCGCACTGGTCGATGTATTTGTCCACCAGCAGCAGGGCTTCGACCTGCTGCGGGGCCACATACTTGCCGTTCGAGGTCTTGAAAAGGTCCTTGATGCGCTCTTTCAGGAATAGCTCTCCGCTCTCCAGATAGCCCGCGTCGCCGGTATGGAAGAAGCCGTCCTTGTCGAAGGCTTCGGCATTGATGGCGTCGCGCATGTAGTAGCCGGGCGTGATGGTCGGACCTTTCAGCAGCACTTCGTCGTTCTCGCCGATCTTGATCTCTATGCCTTCGATGGGCCGTCCGACCGAACCTACGGTGAAAGGTTTGCCCCGATGGTCGCACGAGACGGTGGCCAGACTCTCCGTGAGGCCGTAGCCCACGATCATGTCGATACCGATGGAGTGGACAAACTCCTCCACTTCGGGCGACACGTAGGCCCCGGCCGTGGGGAAGATGTTGGGCTCTTCCAGTCCAATCTGCTTCCTGACGAGGCTCAATATCGAGCGGTTCAGCACTTTATATTCCAATTCCACGGCCAGCGGAACGCGTCTGCCGCGGCTCAAGTATTCGATGTTGCGCTTGCGGCCGACGGCCAGCGCGTGGTTGAAAAGCGCGCGTTCCACGGCGTTGGCGCTTTCCATGCGCTGCTTCACGGCCACGTAGACCTTCTCCCAGAAGCGGGGCACGCTCGACATGCACGTGGGATGGGTCTCGCGCATGCTGTCCTGAATCTCCTTCGGATAGGTGTTGATGATGAGCCGCGCGCCCTCGGTCAGGGCCAGATAGGCCCAGCCGCGCTCGAACACGTGGGCGAACGGCAGGAAGTTGATGACCCGGTCCTTTTCGCCCACAGGCACACACTTGTCGTTGGCCTCCATCGCGGCGTGATACTGGCGGTAGTTCAGGATGACACCCTTGCTCTCGCCCGTGGTGCCGCTGGTGTAGAGGATGTTGCAGATGTCGTCTTCGCAGGCCTGTTTCCACAGGTTCTCCACCTCCGACTGCCGAGGAAGGCCCTCGCCCAGCTTGATGAAGTCCTCGAAATAGAGGGCCGCCGGGTCGTGCGTACTGATTCTGACGCTGTCGTCGAAGATGATGATGCGCTCCAAAGAGGGGCACAGGGCGAAGATGCGGTGGGCCTTGTCGTACTGTTCCTGCTCACCTACGAAGAGGAAACGGACGTGCGCGTCGTTCACTACATATTGGATTTGCTGCTCGCTGCTGGTGGCATAGATGGGTATCGAGACGACCCTGTCGCCGTAGGCTCCGAAATCGGTATAGAGATAATGGATGCAGTTCTGCGAGAAGACGGCTATCTTCTCCTGGGGCTTCAGGCCCAGATTGAGGAGCGCGTTGCTCACCTGCTTCACCCGCAGGGAGAACTGTTTCCAGGAAACGGTCTTCCATTTCAGGCTACCAAAGCTGCGAAAAGTCAGGGCCGGTTTGTCTCCGTACTTTTTTGACTGTTCGTGGATTAGCACTGATAGATGACATCGTGTTTGCATACGTAAACCTGTTAGTGAATGCGCAAAGGTAATTATTTCTTCAAGAAACGAAAAATCTCTTTGGATTTATTTGTTTTTATTAAAAGTAATGTGAAAGAGCTGACGAGAAGGAACTTGGCTCCAAGAAGATGAAACATCCAAACTACCGACGGTGCCGCCAAGACATGCGTGGGTGGATCATGGTCTACTGTTGTCAGGCTGATGGGGCTTTGAAAATGTTTGTTGCGCCCTGCTGACCCAATTGCAAAGATAGCAAATATCTGGGAAAATGCAATTATCTTGCGTGAAAATCATTTAAAAAGCTTATTTTTGCGCTATGAAACCTTCCGAAAGCCATCTGGAAGAAGCTGTTCGGCTTCTTTCGCGTCTCATTTCGATCCCTTCCGTCAGCGGCGAAGAGCGAGAAGCGGCCGACTTCTGGGCCTCCGTCGTCGGCTCGTCGGGCTTCGACTGCCGCCGTGCGGGCAACAACGTGTGGGCCGTCGACCCATTCTTCGACAGCCGACGCCCCACGCTCTTGCTCAACGCCCATCTCGACACGGTGAAGCCCGTGGCCTCGTGGACGCGCGACCCCTTTGCTCCTGCCGTCGCCGGAGGCCGCCTCTACGGGCTGGGGAGCAACGACTGCGGCGGCGGTCTCGTGACGCTGCTGCTGGCGTTCCGTCTCCTTTGCACCGACGAAGCGGCCGCCCGACGGCGTCACTACAACCTCGTCTACCTGGCTTCGGCCGAAGAGGAGACTTCGGGGGCCGACGGCATCGGCCTGGCGCTGCCCCTGCTGCCCCACATCGACGTGGCGCTCGTGGGCGAACCGACCTCCATGCAGCCGGCCATTGCCGAGAAAGGACTGATGGTGCTCGACCTCATCGCCCGGGGAAAGAGCGGCCATGCGGCCCGGAAAGAGGGCGTCAATGCCATCTATGAGGCGCTCGACGACTTGATTTGGCTGCGCGACCACCGCTTCGAACGCGTCAGTCCGCTGCTGGGGGACACCCGGATGACCGTCACGGTGGTCAACGCGGGCACACAGCACAATGTGGTGCCCGACCGGCTGACGGCCCTCATCGACGTGCGTCCCAACGAACTGTACACCAACGAGGAGCTGCTCAGCTTCATCCAAGCCCACTGCCGTTCCGAAATCAAGGCCCACTCGCTCAGGCTGCGCTCGTCGCGCATCGACCCCGCCCACCCGCTCGTCCGCAAGTGCGTGGCCATGGGCATGACGCCCTTCGGCAGTCCGACGCTCAGCGACCAGGCCCTCATGCCGTTTCCGTCGTTCAAGCTGGGTCCTGGTGCGTCGGCACGCTCGCATTCGGCCGACGAGTACATCGAGATCGACGAGCTTCGCCGCGCCCTCAACGTCTACGTCGACCTGCTGTCCTGACCGTTTCGCGCCGCGCTGAAAGCCCTTTTGCGGCGCAATCCCCGCCCGTCGGTCTGCCAAAGCAGCCCTTTCGCAACGTCAAAGCGGCCTTTTTACAACGCAAAAGCAGCCCTTTCGCGTCACGAAAGGGCTGCTTTGATATTTCATCGGAATGCCATTTCACATTCCACACTTCACATTTTGCAAATGACAAGATGGGCAAAGGGGGGCAGAACGTGCAGAAATCGCCATAAAGCAAATAGGGACGCACGGCTTGTGCGTCCCTACATGCGGGCTTTTGAGGTGCCCTTTTTGTGAACAAATCAGTTTACTTGAACTCCTCGTAACCGGGATTCTGCTGGATGGAAGCGTCATTTGTGTGGGTCCTGATTGAGATTGGCCACAACGTCTTGTAAGCTTCCGCCTCCGACAAGATAGGCTTCTTGGCTCCACCGGGGATGAACAAATAGTTTACATCAGCATTGAAGACCAGCGCTTTGCCCGCTTGATCCGTCATGCGCTGCAGCGCAAACCACCTCTTACCTTCGAAAACAAATTCTTTATCCAGCTCACCGAGGATGTTGAGGGTGTTCTGATACTTGCCCTGATTGGCGAAGTTGTGGGCAGTGTTGCCGTAGGCACGCTCACGAACCTTATTTAAATAAGGTGTGGGATCGCCACCCAGGTCGTTCTCTATCTCTGCCATCAGCAGCAGCGCCTCGGCATAACGGAAGATGGGACCGTCGCAATCGAAGCGATGGGTGCCTTCGTCGGGATAGTAAGTTCCCGAGAATTTCTTGAGCAGAATGCCGAAATTGCTGCCCGTCTTCGGCGCGGCAGGATTGTTGCACACCACGAAGAACGTGGCATCGCGGCGTGTATCGTCAGCGTCGTAAGCTTTCCAGAGCGTTTCCTTATACTGGTAACGAACGAGTCCGCCCGTCAATGTGCGGTTGCCATAGGAATCGTTGTCCAGCGCAACATGTTTGCCGTCCTTGTCATAGGCTGCGGTGAGCAGAGCTTCCTGTGCCACACAGTGCGAGATGTAGGGCATGTAGGCATTATCGGTCTTGTTATAGGGCACGGCCAGAATCATTTCCTTGGTTGTACTCTTGGCGTCAGTCCTGAAAGTTTGTACGAAGCTGGGCGTCAGCGCGAACTTGTTGCTATTGATAACCTCCTGCAAGGCAGCCTTGGCGGTTTGCAAGTCGGCATTGCCCGTAGCTTTCTGGTCATCCGTGGTGACAGTAGCAGCCCACGCATAGATGTTGGCCTTGAGCATGAGAGTGGCATATTTGCTCCAAGTATATTTGTTGCTGAAGCCGTCTGCACCGTAAGCGCCATAGGCTTTCTCCGATTCGGTAATGTCCTGTTTGAGCAAATTCATGATTTCCGAAGCCTTGGCGCGTGGGCGTTTCAGTCTTTCGGCCGACACCTGACCTTCAGTAATCGCTACGTCGGTCACCAACGGCACACCGCCCCAAGTGGTATAAAGCAGATAGTAATAGTAAGCACGTATGCCATAGGCTTGTCCCAAATAGAGATTCTTCTGCGCTTCGGTCAGTACCGAGGTTTTGCTTATCTCCTGAATCGCGAGGTTCACGCGCACGATTTCCGAGTAAAGGCCGTTCCAGTTGTCCATGCCGGCCTTGTCGGCAGTCAGGTCTTGCTTGATGATATTCTGGTTGTCAAGCGACTCACCCATCACGGATGTGCCCATGCCGTCGTCACCATCACCCAGCAATCCATTGCGAAGTTCGCCCATGACAAACCAACTGCTGTAGGTACCGCGCAGGTAAGCATGCAGGCCAACCATATAGCCCGAAGCCTGGGACTGGTCTTTCCAGAAGTTGCCGCTGCCAAAATAATCTTGCGGTGCCTGGTCAAGAGATTCACAAGCGCTGAAACTTGCCATCATGCCGAGGCACAGAACAAAAGTCAATATCTTATTCTTTTTCATTTGTACTGTCTATTTATAGTAAATGATACATAATTGGGAAATAGCTCAAAAGGGTTAGAACGTTACGTTCAGACCGAGCACGAGCATGCGAGGCAATGGATAGTGGCCATAGGTTGTAGACACTTCGGGTGTAGCCATGGAGGGTGCTTCGCACAGATAGCCGAGGTTCTGGCCCGTCACGGAGACCCGAACAGCTTCGAGATGCAACGGTGCAAGCCACAACTTAGGCAGATCGTAGGACAATGTCACTTCGCGGAATGACAGATAGTCGCCCTTGTAGCAGAACATAGAGCTACGGCGTGAGTAGTTACGTGCATTCTGCTGATCGGCCCAAATGTAGGTAGGATACTTGGCATTGATGTTGTCTTCCGACCAGGTGTCCTTGACATTGGTCAGCGTGTTGTAGGTTCCCTGCGCGTTACCCATAATCCATGGTGTGCGGTAGTCATACTGTACGAAACCGAGCGCGAAGTCCAGGCGAGTAGAGAGAGTGATTCCTTTCCAAGAAGCGGCCAGGTTGAAGCCACCTATCCATTTGGGAGTAGCGTTGCCTTTCTTCACCAAATCGTAGTTATCGATCACGCCATCGCCGTTCACGTCTTTCCATTTCACGTCGCCGGGCCTGATGGCCATGCCGCCGGCATCCTTTCCTTTGGACTCATAGATAGCAGGTCCGTAGAGCACTTTATTGTTTCCACCGTAGTAGCTATCTGCCGTTGACCTATCAATCAGGTTGCCCGGAATCTCTTCGGCTGTGCGATAGATACCTTCGGCTTCGAAAACCCAGACGTCGCCCGGGCGTTCGCCTTCGGCATAGCCGCCTACCCATTTCTTCTCATCGCCATTACCGGTGTAGACTTGGAAGCCTCCCTGGCGGTTCTTCTCGTTGCCGTTGGCAGGCAGCTTGATTACTTTGTTGGTGTTTCGGGCCAGGTTCAAGCCTATGTCGAGACGCCAGTCCTTGGTCTTGATGGCATGATAGTTGAGTTCAAGCTCAACACCCGTATTCTGGAAAGTACCGTTGTTAGAAGTGACCGTTGTCCAACCCGATGAAGCGGGGACGGTGATATTGGCATATTTGTCTATCGTACGACGGTTGTACCATGTGAAGTTGGCTTGCACCTTGTTGTCGAGGAATGCCAGATCGAGACCGGCTTCAAATGTGCGTGAGGTCTCCCAAGTCAGATAGGGATTGGGGATGTTGTTGAGATAGTAACCTTGCTGACCGTTGTAGGTAGTCTGTAGGTAGTTGCCCTGCACGGTGTAGTTACCTACCCAGTTTCTGTTCACATTACCATTTTTACCATACGAAGTGCGGAGTTTGGCAAAGTTCAGCCATGAGGCGGTATTCTTCATGAAGTTTTCTTTTGAGAATACCCAACCCAAAGACAGTCCTGGGAATACGCCCCAGCGGTTTTCCTTGCTCAGTTTGGAGATTCCGTCACGGCGGATGGTGAAGCTGGCCAGATACTTCCCGTCGTAGTCATAGTTGGCACGTGCAAAGTAGGATTCGGTGATGAACTTGCTGTGCTCCGAGTCTACCGTGCGTGCGCCCTCGTCTTTGATAGTATATTCCAGATCGGGGAAATAGTTGTTGTTGGGATTGTAACCGGCACCTCTCAACATATTATACTTCTGGTGGAAATATTCCCAACCTCCCAGTACTGCCACATTGTGGAGACCGAAGTTTGCATGGTAGTTGAGCAGGATGTTGTAGGTCTGTGTCAACTGCTTCCGCGTCTGCGAAGAAGAGTTGTGCCTGGTGTTGTAGCTGCCCGGTGATTGCAGGTAGGTATGAAACATGTACTCATTGGTATAGTATTCATAGTACCAGTTGCCCTTGAAGTCGACATCCAAGTTCTTCACCGGCGTGATTCTGAAGTCTTGCGCAATGTTGAATTTCTGCCAGTTGTCGTCCTGCCATACGGCGTCTTGCAGAAACTGCTGGTTACCATCGCCCGAATTCTTGCCCAAAAGCAGTTCGCCATCCTTGTTGTGGGTGCGGAATGTCGGAGGATAAGAGAAGTTGCGTGAGAAGTAATTGGCCTCTCCTGCGAACGGAGAGATATCCTGTTCCTTGGAAGTAGAGACGTTCACGTTGCTGATCGACATGAGCCACGGCTTGATTTTATAGTCGACATTGAGCAGCCCCGACAGGCGACGGCTGTAGTTATTGATGGCGCTACCCTCACTCCTGTTGTAACCCAAGCCGGCATAGTAGTGACCACGTTCATTACCGCCACTGAAACTGAGGTTATAGTCTTGTGAGAAGCTGGGGCTCTTGATGTTCCAGTCTTCCATCTTGTTGTTGATGTAGACCAGTTCCTTTTTTGTCACGGGGTCTATCATGGTTTTATACCCCTTGCTCAGCAACTCGTTGTAGAGTTCCGGCGTCAAGTCGTCTTTGGCATAGACGCCCCAGATACCGCGAGAACTCTTGTTACCGTCGGCATTGTAGTCGTTGCCCGTTCCGTAAGGCTGGTTGCCCGAGAGCGAATTTAGGTTGGTTGAGCCTCGCTGTGAAGCGTACTGATAGGCCCGGCGCATATAATAAAGGTAGTCGCCGGCGTCTAAGAACTCGTAAGGATTGTTGAAGTAGTTCCACGACAGCTTGGTGTTGAAGTTGATTTTCGACGTTCCGCTCTTGCCCTGCTTTGTGGTGATAAGGATAACACCGTTGTTGGCACGCGAGCCATAGATAGCGGTGGCGCCGGCGTCTTTCATCACTTCCATTGACTCAATGTCGTTAGGGTTGATGTCGTCCATACTACCACGAATCATACCGTCGACCACCACCAGCGGTGAACCGCTGCCGTCGTAATCGGTACCGCCACGCAGAATGATCGTAGGGGCTGATGTCGGGTTACCGGAGCTTTGGATGACACGCAAACCCGCCACACTACCGCTCAGAGCCTGTGCGGGGTTGGAGAACATTCCTGTAGTGAGGTTTGAGTTCTTGACTTTCGAGATGGAGTTCGTTAGTTTAGAACGGGTGATAGAGCCGCTATAACCCGTCACCACAACTTCATTAAGTGACGTAGAAGCCTCTCGAAGCGTAAAGGTGAGCCCCCCCCCCCCCATCCAAGTCTTTTCCATGGCGTCATATCCGATGTAAGACACCTGAATGACAGAACCTTTGGTTACATTGGATAAGGAGAAATTACCCTCCAGGTCTGTCACCGTCCCGTTCTTGGAACCTTTGACAAGGACTGTGGCGCCGATAATCGCCTCACCGTTTGCGTCTTTTACCACGCCACGACAATCACTTTGTTGTTGGGCAATCTGCGTAGAATAGCCTGAATGCGCCAATACGTTGGCTGCCGAGCACGCCAGTATTGAGCACACACTGAAAATTAATATTTTGCGCATAATAAATAAAGGTTAGGTAAATAGTTTTAATGGTAAACTTTTGCAAATATAAAAAAGTATATTAATTTACAAAAATATTTCCAATTGATTTGCAAATATAATTAAATATTTTTACGAAATACATCCCGGAAGAAAGAAAGGAATTAACAAATGGTTCCACATCATAAAACCTTTAAGGTATAAGTTCGTTGTTTTATCTCGCCATAGGAATGATATGATGAGACCGACCTGGTATGAAGAAGCTATAAAAAGAAAAAAGGATATGTCCTCAAAACGACATATCCTCTTCTGAATGGGTATCTGTTTGCAACATACAAAGTAAATCTACGTTAGTTGTATGCCGCCGATGACACATCTACACGAACGAGATGACGCCCTGCACGGGCTCGCTCCCTCCGCCTTCGGCGTCGTCTTCGGACATCTTCCCCTGGGCTTGCTTGCGTATCTCCTCCAGCTGTTGGCGCGTCCTCTTGTAGGTCGGCGTGTTCTCGATGGCCAGTATCACGTCTTCGTTGTTGAGGTCGTCGGGGTGGAAAAGGTAGATTTGCGGGTGGCGTTTGTACTGGTTGGCGCCCCCCTGACGGCCATAATAGGTTTCCATCCGCTCCTGACGTCTGGCCTTCTCCTCCTCTTCGCGGGCGCGACGGTCGGCCTCTTCCTGCGTATACTTGTGTCCGAGGTGCTTGTGCATACCGTCGACGTCCTCTATTCCGAAGCCTGTGGCGAGGATGGTGACCTTCACTTTCTTGCCCAATTCGGGGTCGAAGGCCACGCCCCACTTGATTTCGAAGCTGCTGTCGAACTTCGCCATGAAGTCGTTGATTTCATTCATCTCGTCCATCATGAGGCCTTCGTTGTCCTTCTCCTTGGCGAAGGCGAGGCTGAGGAGTATCTTCTTGGAGTTGTAGACGTCGTTTTCGCTGAGCAACGGCGAGTTGAGCGCGTCCTCGATGGCGGCCTTCACGCGTCCCTCCCCTTCGCCGTAGCCGGTGCTCATGATGGCAACGCCACCGTCTTTGAGCACGGTCTTGACGTCGTTGAAGTCGAGATTGATGAATCCGTGCGTCGTGATGATCTCCGCAATGCTCTTGGCGGCAATGCTCAAGGTGTCGTCGGCCTTGGCAAAGCCGCTCGTCAACGACAGGTCGGGATAGATTTCGAGCAGCCGTTCGTTGTTGATGACGAGCAGGGCGTCCACGTGTTTGGCCATCTCCTCTACGCCGTCGAGGGCCTGGTCGATCTTGAGCGGACCCTCGAAACGGAACGGAATGGTGACGATTCCGACCGTCAGAATGCCCATTTCCTTGGAGACGCGGGCGATGACGGGGGCCGCTCCCGTTCCGGTTCCGCCCCCCATGCCGGCCGTGATGAAGGCCATGCGGGTGCCGTCGCTCAGCATTTGCTTGATGTCCTCTATGCTCTCCTCGGCTGCCTGGCGGGCCTTCTCGGGCTTGTTGCCGGCTCCCAGCCCTTCGTTGCCCAGCTGCAGATGCACGGGGACGGGCGAATCGCTGAGCGCCTGGTTGTCCGTGTTGCACAATACGAACGTTACATCGTGGATTCCTTCACGATACATGTGGTTGACGGCATTGCCGCCGCCGCCGCCCACACCGATGACCTTGATGATGCTGTGCTCCTTCGAGGGCCCTACAAAATTGACTATATTGCTTGACATATACGCTTTCGTTTGATGTGATTACTCTTCTTCCTTGATCATTTGCTCACCGAAGCTCTTGGCTTTTCTGAAGACCTTGTGCCAGAAGCTGTTCTCCTTGCGGCGGGCGGCCTCTTCCGCCTCGAGCCTCTCCTGCTCCAGACGGGCCGCCTCCTCCTCGGCGTCCTTCTTCCTGCGCAGCTCTTCCTCGGCCTTCAGCTTTTCGGCTTCCGTGCGGACGACGCCGCTTCCGGCCACTTCGTTGACCTGTCGGGCGGCCACATGGGCCTCGCCGGCGTTGGGCATGGGCCTGGCGCCGTCTTCGGAACTGAACAAGTCGCTCCTCAACTCCGCGCCGGCACAGTTCATGTCGCCCTTGGCAAGCAGTCCGAGGAGCGTGTTCATTTCGCCGTCGTGGCGGTTGACGTCTTCGTTTGTGGAGTTGATGGTCTGCGTTACGAACCTGGCAACGCGTATCTTCTCGACCTGGGTGTGGTTGCGGAAGGCCGTCTCGATGTTCTTCATGCTCGAACCGCCGCCAGTGAGGACGATACCTCCCAGCAATTTGTCGAGATATTCGTTCGGCACTTGGAACCAAGCGTTCCTTATTATCTCCTCCAGTCTGCCCTCGACAATCTCTATGAACTTGCGACTCTCTATCTTCCTGTCTTGGTCGAGCGGCAGCATGAGCGTGTTGTCGATGTCGTTGACGGGCGTGTAAGCACTGGCGTATTTCAGCTTCATCTGCTCCGCGGCCGCCTCTTCCAGCTGCAACGACGCGATGTCCTTCGTGATGTTGTCGCCTCCAAGCGGGATGACGGCGAGGTGGCGGAGTATGTTCTTGTAGTAAACGGATACGGTGGTGGTGCCCGCTCCCAGGTCGACCAACACGCAGCCGGCCCTCTTTTCCGCTTCGGTCAACACGCTGTCGGCCAACGCCAGCGGCGCGAGATACATCTCGGCGATGGCGATTCCCGCCTGATCGAAGCACTTGTTGAGGTTGCGATAGAACGTTTTGGCCCAGAGGATGTTCAGGAAATTGCCCTCCAGATGGCTGCACTGAATACCTACGGGGTCCAGCTGATACTGCGCATCGACCTTGTATTCCTGGGTGGCAGAGTCAAGAATCTCCTGGTCGGGATAAGGCATGCTGCGGTTGGAGTCCATCAGTTCGTTGATCATGTCCTGCGACACGAGCGTGTCGGCGGGCAACTCTTTGGCGATGGTGTTCTTCACGCTCAGGATGGACTGGCCTCCCACCCCGACATAGACATGCGTGATGTTTGTCTTCAGCGCCGTCTTGAGCCGCTGCATGATGTTTGACAGACATTGCACCGTCTTGTCGACGTTGTAAACCACGCCCTTTCTGATACTGGATGTAGCGTCTTCCTCCACTACAGTCAGCACGGTGATGCTCCCGTCGAGATTCTTTTTTCCCGCAATGCCTGAAATCTTGGTCGATCCCAGTTCGATTGCCACAATAAATTCTGCCATACTTTATCTTTTTATATCTTGTATCTAATGTGTTATAACGCCTTTTTCTTCTTGCAGATGATTTGGTTGTCAAACTCCAGATTGATGTAGGAATACTTGTTCCAGCCGGCCTGTGAGAGGCCATACTTGTAGAAGTTCTCCAGCCGCTGGAGCTTTCTGTCCATGAACTCGCCGACCAGTTTCGTCCTCTCCTCCTTGTACTTGCTCTCCGGCAGGCGGCCTATCTGAACGATCTGGTCCCCCACCCGGGGCACCAGCTCTATGCTTCGGTCAGGCAATACATTGATCTGCACAATCTGGTTCTTCCACAGATTGTCGTCCATGATGGCCTTGCTCATCGGTGAAATGTAGTTCATGGCAAACCATTTGGATATGTATCCCGTCGCAATGATCAAGTCGGAAGTGTAGTGGGAGTTGGGCATGATGCAGTCGTGGTCGTCCAAATAGTAGTCATCCCCTTGAACGGCTTTGATTCTGACGACAGGCATTCGCTGCGTCAACAGTATGCAGACGTGTCCGTCCTGCGTCTTGAAGCACTCCGCTGTCTTGACGAACGGACTTGACTTGAGCCGCTCTTCAATCTTCCTTGCGTCCACATAGCGCATCGGTTTGTCCAGCGGATAGAGCTTGTCGGCCTCAAGTCTGTGCTTGATCTCCTGTGTATTGATGAATCCGTTGGTAGCTTCGTCTTGGATGTCGATGGTAACCTTGGTGCATACGCTGGCTTTCTCATCCGGCTTGTTGAACCTTGTGAATGCCAAAATGAGGTATACGCCAATCAACACGTCGAGCGTCAAGGTCATCGTCTTCTTCCAATTGATTCTCATTTACTTTCTATGATCTTGGCCATCTGGGGCACATAGTTGTCCAAGTCGCCCGCTCCCAGCACGATCAAGACGTCGAAGTCCCGGCTCTTTACAAAGTCGATGACGTCTTCCCTGTGTATCATCCGCTTTTCAACACCTGGCTTCAGATTATCATAGATCAGCTTGCTGGTGACACCGGGGATGGGTTTCTCGCGAGCAGGATAGATGTCGCACAGCACAACTTCGTCCAGTTGGCTCAACGCTTCGGCAAATTCCTTGTAGAAATCGCGTGTCCGTGTGTAGAGATGGGGCTGGAAGATGGCCGTGATCTTCCTGTCGTGATACAGCTCTCTCATGCTCTTGGCACTCTGGAAGATTTCCTTGGGGTGGTGGGCGTAGTCGGAGAGGAAGACATGGCGGTCGTTCTTCACCTTGAAATCAAAGCGGCGGTCCACCCCGCCATAGGTCTTCATGCCGTATTTCAGCTCTTCGGCCGTGCAGCCGTTGAGTTGCGCCATGGCCATGGCGGCCACCCCGTTCTCTATATTGATGGGTACGGGCTGTCCCAACACGATGTTCGGAACATTCTCGATGGGGGAAATGAAGTCGAAAGTAATCTCGCCATTCTTCATCCGAATGTTGGCGGCATGGAAATCGCCCTCCTCCAGACTGTATTCATATACCTTCACGCCTTCCGAAACGTCCTGTTTCATCTCCAGATTCTTGTGCAGAATGAGTGCGCCTCCGGGCTGAATCAGGGTCGTGTAGTGGCGGAAGCTCTCCAGATAAGCCTCCTTCGTGCCGTATATGTCCAAGTGGTCGGGATCCGTAGAGGTGATGACGGTCATCCAAGGGCGCAGCCAATGGAAGGAACGGTCGAACTCATCGGCCTCGATCACCACGTAGTCGCTGCTGTCGGACAGGATGTAATTGGTGCCGTAGTTCTTGGATATGCCGCCCAGGAACGCGTTGCAGTCCAGATGACTCTGGTGCATGATGTGCGCGCACATGGTCGACGTGGTCGTCTTGCCATGCGTTCCGGCGACACACAGCCCCTTGTGCGTCCGCGTCAGCGTACCCAACACCTGGGCGCGCTTCTCTATCTCGAATCCGTTTTCGCGGAAATAGGCCAGTTCCCGATGGTCGGCGGGGATGGCGGGCGTGTAGACGACGAGACAAGCGCTCCTGTCCCGGCAGGCCTGCGGTATCTCCTCCACGTTCTCTTCATAGTGAATCAGCATGCCTTCCTGCTCCAATTGGCGCGTGAGGGCCGACGGAGTCTTGTCATATCCGGCCACGACCATTCCCTTGTGAATGAAGTAACGGGCGATGGCGCTCATGCCAATGCCACCCGCCCCTACGAAATATACGGCTTTGATGTCTTTCAGTTCCATGATGATTGGTTTGCCAACGCGATCACTTTGTCGGCAATCGTGTCGGCAGAGTCTTTTAATCCTAACTTGAGAATGTTCTCCTTCAATTGCTTCAGCTTCTCATCGTCGCCGACAACGGCCAGCGCCTGCTTGATGAGGACATCGGGGGCTTCGCTGTCTTTCACGTAGACGGCGGCATCCTTGTTGACCAACGCCATGGCGTTCTTCGTCTGATGGTCTTCCGCCACGTTGGGACTGGGCACCAGGATGACCGGTTTGCCGATCAGGCAGAACTCCGAAATGCTGCTGGCGCCGGCCCGGCTGACGACCAAATCGGCCGCCTCATAGGTAGCCCCCATGTCGCTGATGAAGTCGGTAATGACCAGATTGTCGGGCTTTCCAAGCTCCTTCGTCCGTCGTTGCATCTCTTCCAAGTACAATTTGCCTGTCTGCCAGATGAACTGCACGCTGCTTTGGCCTATTTCCGTCAAATGGTTGAGCACGCTCTCGTTGATGGTTCTGGCCCCCAGGCTGCCGCCCACGAGCAGCACCGTCTTCTTTTCAGGGTCCAGTCCCCATGCCTTTCGGGCCTCTTCCTTGCCTACTTCCGCGGTCAACACGTTCTGTCTCACCGGATTTCCGGTCATGACAATCTTGTCGGCAGGGAAGAATCGCTCCATGCCCTCGTATGCCACGCAGATGACCGCAGCCTTCTTGGCCAGCAATTTGTTGGTCACGCCCGCGTAGGAGTTCTGCTCCTGTATCAGACAAGGTATGCCTTGGTCCGCGCATACGTTGAGGGTCGGTCCGCTGGCGTAGCCTCCCACGCCGACAGCCACCATGGGTTTGAAGTCCTTGATGATTCTCCTTGCCATGCGCTGGCTGCGCCAAATCTTCAGCAGAACGCCGATGTTCCTGAGCAGATGCTTGCGGTCGAACCCGCTGATGGGCAGTCCTTTGATCTCATATCCCGCAGCGGGGACGCGCTGCATCTCCATCCTGCCCAAGGCGCCGACAAACAATATCTTCGCATCGGGACGCTTGGCCTTGATGGCATTGGCGATGGATACGGCCGGGAAGATGTGTCCTCCGGTTCCTCCCCCGCTGATAATGATCCTCAATTGCTTATCCATTTGATTCTTATCTATATTGCAAAAGTAATCAAAAAAATCCTTTTCCACTCATTTTGCCTGTTTTTTATGCTTTTGCCGACAATCCGTCGCCCGCAGCCTGCGGCACTTCGGGCTGCCGCCCGGCGTCTTTCTTCTTCTTGGCCGACCTGCTGACGCTCAGAATGGCGCCTATATAGATGCAGTTGATCATCGACGACGTGCCGCCCTTGCTTATCAAAGGGAGCGGCTGTCCCGTGACGGGGACCAGCCCAACGGCCACACACATGTTGAAAAGAGCTTGTGTCACGAGCAGCAACGCCAGCCCCATGGCAAGGAAGGCGGGGAAGTTGTTCTCGCACCGCATGGCGATGTTGCCGGTTCGGAACAGCAGGATGATGTAGAGCAAGGCCACGAAGACGGCCCCTGCTATGCCGAGTTCCTCGATGATGATGGCATAGATGAAGTCGGAGAAGGCCTGCGACAGGAAGTCGCGCTCTTCGGAATTGCCCGGTCCTTTGCCGATGACCTTCGAGGAGGCGATGGCGATGTTGGCGTGCGCCGTCTGCGCATCCTTGTCCAAGTCGACTTCCGAAGGCTTGATGTCTCTGTTGTTCACGAACGTGAGCACGCGTCCCTTCCAGGTGTCGGCTCGATGAAACAAGAAGCTGGAAGCCCCTTCTTTCTTTTCGGTTTGCGCTCCGGCAGGAATCCGTTTCTCCGTCAGCGTCCTGTTGGCGTCGACCGCCTCGTTCTCATGTCCCACCAACATGATGAACGACAGGGCGCCGACCGCGACAAGCATGACGACTCCCATCAGCATTCCTATCTGCCGCATGGGCACCCGTCCTATGATCATCATCATGACCAGGACGGCTCCCAGCAGCACGGCTGTCGAGAAATTCTCCTTCGCTATCAGCACGATGAAGATGGCGGAAGTCCACAACACGTACTTGAAGGCGTTCTTGTCGGCTCCCCTGTCCGTCTGCATGGCGCTCAATATCTGTGCCGTGGCCAGCACCAGCGTGCCTTTCGCTATCTCGGAAGGCTGGAACTGCATGCCGAAGAAGCTGATCCAACGCTGCGCTCCGTTCGTGGCGCTGCCCGCGACGACCACCCACACCAAGGTCACCAGCGAGATGATGAGCAGGAAGGGGGTCAGCAGCTTGAAGTAACGGCACTGTATGTTCAGCGTGACGACCATGAAGAAGATTCCCAAGAGCAGGATTCCGATGTGCTTCAACATCGGCGCCCAGTAGCTTCCTCCTTTGTAAGTGAGTTCGGAAGAGGCCGAAAACACCTCCACCACGCTGATGATGCAGAGGAAGAAGAACACCATCCATATCACCTTGTCGCCCTTGAAGACGTTGCCAAGTGTTTTGTTCATGACGCCATTCTTAGAGGTTTCTCACCAATGTCTTGAACTGGTCGCCCCGGTCTTCCATGTTCTTGAACAGGTCGAAGCTGGCACAGCAGGGGCTCAACAGCACCGTCTCGCCCGGCTTGGCCATCTCATTGCAGGCCTCCACGCACGCTTTCATGCTGTGGGTGTCGCGCACGGGAATGCCCAAGGCGTCGAAATTGTCGTGCAACTTCTTGTTGTCGGCTCCGAGATAGACCAGTCCCACGCACTTCTCCTTCACGAGTTGCTTGATGGGTTCGTAGTCGTTGCCCTTGTCCTTGCCGCCCAATATCAGGATGGTCGGCGTCTTCATGCTCTCCAAGGCATACCAGCAGGCGTCCACGTTGGTGGCTTTCGAGTCGTTGATATACTGCACGCCGCCCACCTTGCACACCTTTTCGAGCCGGTGTTCCACGCCCGGGAAGTCGCTCAGGCTCTTGCGGATTACGTCTTTCCTGATACCGGCTATGTTCGTGGCGATACCCGCCGCCAGGCTGTTGTAGATGTTGTGCTTGCCCGTCAGCGAGAGTTCTTCCTGCTCCATGTTGAAAGGCGTGGGCTTCTCGATGGTGTATTGCCCCTCCTCGATGTAGCCTATCGAGCCGGCTTCCTTGAGTTCGGAGAACGGACACTGCACGGCCTTGATGTCATACTTCGCCAATTCCTCTCTGATGATGGGGTCGTCGTTCCAATAGATGAAGCTGTCCTCGGCCGTCTGGTTCCGGATGATGCGCATCTTGGCCGCCGCGTATTTCCCAAACTGGTTGTCGTAGCGGTCCAGGTGGTCGGGGGTGATGTTGAGCAGGATGGCGATGTTGGCGCGGAAGTCGTACATGTTGTCGAGTTGAAAGCTGCTCAATTCGATGATGTAGTAGGCATGCGGGTCCTCCGCCACCTGCAACGCCAGGCTCTTCCCTATGTTTCCGGCCAGTCCGGCGTCGTAGCCGGCGGCCTTGAAGATGTGGTATATCAGCGACGTCGTGGTCGTCTTGCCGTTGCTGCCCGTGATGCACACCATCTTGGCGTCGGTGTAGCGGCCGGCAAACTCTATCTCGCTGATGATGTGAATGCCCTTTTCGATGGCCTTCCGAACCATCGGCGCTTCCTTGGGAATGCCCGGACTCTTGATGATTTCGTCCGCATTGAGGATGGCGGCTTCCGTATGGCGCCCTTCCTCCCACGCGATGGCGTGGTCGTCGAGCAGCTTCTTGTACTTGTCCTTGATGACGGACATGTCCGAAACGAAGACATCGAAGCCTTCCTTCTTGGCGAGCACAGCGGCTCCGGCACCGCTTTCAGCCGCTCCCAGCACTACTATTCTTTTCATATTTCTATCTGTAATTGTCCAGTAATAATCTATATGTTTCCAAAAGGGCGTCTTTCGCCGTATGAAAGCTGCCCTTTGACAAGGCAAAAGGCCAGCGGTTGCCGCCTGAAAGCTGCCCTTTGACAAGGCGAAAGGGCAGCGGTTGTCGGCCGCCACGCAACGGCCATCCGTCAACACTCATCTCCTATCGCCTCAACAGCCATCCGTCGTCGCGCGACCGCCGTCACCTGATCTTCAGCGTGATGATGGCCAGAGCCGCCAGAATGATGGTCGTAATCCAGAAACGAATCGTTATCTTCGACTCGTGGAACTGCCGTTTCGGCCAACCTTTCAGCAGATAGCGGCTGGTAGGGTCGAGTTGCGCGTCGAGCTTGCGGAAGTTGTCGTGGATGGGCGTAGCCCTGAACACGCGCACACGCTCTCCCCGACGCTTGCGGTACTTGAAATAGGTGGACTGGATGATGACGCTCAGGCTCTCCACGAAGAAAATGCCGCACAGGATGGGCAGAAGCAGTTCCTTGTGGATGATGACGGCGCACACGCCGATGATTCCGCCGATGGTCAGCGATCCGGTATCGCCCATGAACACCTGCGCGGGATAGGCGTTGTACCACAGGAAACCGATCATCGCGCCTATGAAGGCACAGAGGAAAACCACCAGTTCCTGCGACCCGGGGACATACATGATGTTGAGATAGGCCGCGTATTCGATGTGGCTCGACACGTAGGAAAGGATTCCGAGGGCCACGCCGATGACGGCGGCGTTGCCCGCGCACATGCCGTCCATGCCGTCGTTGAGGTTGGCCCCGTTGGAAACGGCCGTCACCACCAGTATCGTCATGACGACAAAGAGTATCCAGCCCGCGGCCGTCTTGTACTTGCCGCAGAACGCCATGACCTCGGAATAGTCCAGGTTGTGGCTCTTGACGAACGGGATGGTCGTCTTCAGCGACTTCACGGCTTCAGACTTGTGCGTCACCACGGTCCCCTGGCCCTGCCGCTGGGTCTCGATGTTCAGCCTCACCTTGGCGTCCGGACTGGCCCAAAGGGTCAGACCGACGATGAGTCCGATACTCACCTGCCCCACAATCTTGTACTTTCCCTTCAGTCCCTCTTTGTTCTTGCGGAATATTTTGATGTAGTCGTCCAGGAAACCGAGGAACCCCAGCCACACCGTGGTGGCTATCATGAGCAGCAGATAGACGTTGCGCATGCGCCCCAACAGCACTACCGGCACGAGAATGGCGAAGATAATGATGATTCCTCCCATCGTGGGCACGCCCTTCTTGGCCGTCCCGAACGGGTCGATGGAGGCGTCGCGCTGCGTCTCGGAGATGTTCCTTCGCTTCATGTACTTGATGAACCGCTCGCCGAACCATGCCGAAATGACCAGCGAAAGAATCAATGTCAGCAACGCCCGGAACGAGATGTACTGCCAAAGATGGGAGCCGGGAACGTTGAACTGGTCTAAAAATCTGAATAAATAGTACAGCATTTTATTTCATTCTTCTTGTTAACACAAATGTGGATGCTCAGCCGTTGAAGATGTCGCGCACCACTTCCTTGTCGTCGAAGTGGTGTTTCACGCCCTTGATTTCCTGATAGTCCTCGTGGCCCTTGCCTGCGATGAGGACGACGTCGCCCTTCCGGGCCAGCATGCAGGCCGTGCGAATGGCTTCGCGGCGGTCGACGATGCAGAGCACTTTCTTCATCTGCTGCGCGTTGAGGCCGGCCAGCATGTCGTCGATGATGGCCTGCGGCTCCTCGAAACGGGGGTTGTCGCTCGTGATGATGACCTTGTCGCTCTGCTTCACGGCCTCCTGGGCCATGAGCGGACGCTTCCCCTTGTCGCGGTTGCCGCCCGCGCCACACACCGTGACGACCTTTCCCTTGCCGTCGAGCACCTCGTGGATGGCGTTCAGCACGTTCGCCAGGGCGTCGGGGGTGTGGGCGTAGTCCACGATGGCCGTATAACCTTCGGGCGAACGGATGGGTTCGAGCCGGCCGCTCACGCTGTGCAGCGTGCTCATGACGAGCAGAATGTCCTCCGGCCGCTGGCCCAGCATGACTGCCGAGGCATAGACGGCGAGCAGATTGCTCACGTTGAACTTGCCGATGAACTGCACGCCGACCTCGTGGTTGTCGATGTCGAGATACATTCCCTCGAAGTGGCATTCGATGATGCGGGCCTTGAAGTCGGCCATGCTCCGTGTGGAATAGGTCTTGATGGTGGCCTTCGTGTTCTGCACCATCACCATTCCGTTCTTGTCATCGGCGTTGGTGATGGCGAAAGCGCTCTTCGGCAGCGCGTCGAAGAAGGCCTTCTTGGCGTTGCGGTAGTTCTCGAATGTCTTGTGATAGTCCAGGTGGTCGCGCGTCAGATTGGTGAAAATGCCTCCTGCAAAGGTCAGTCCTCCGATGCGTTTCTGGGCTATGGCGTGGCTCGAACATTCCATAAAGGCGTATTCACAGCCAGCTTCCACCATGCGGGCCAGCAGCATGTTCAGCTCGATCGGGTCGGGAGTGGTGTGGTCGGCGGGCACGGCTTCATCCTCGATGTAGTTGCATACGGTGGACAGAAGCCCGCACTTGTGACCCATCTTGCGGAACATATTATATAATAAGGTGGCGATGGTGGTCTTCCCGTTGGTTCCCGTCACGCCCACCAGCGTCAACTTGGTCGACGGATTGCCGTAGAAGTTGGTGGCGGCGCGGCCCGCGACGTCTTCGGTCGAGGGCACCTGCACGTAGGTTACGCCTGCTTTCAGCTCCTCGGGCATGTCCTCGCACAGGATGGCCCGCGCCCCCTGGTCTATGGCTTTGCCTATGAATTTGTGACCATCGGCCAGCGTTCCCTTCATCGCGATGAAGAGATGACCGTTCCCGATGCGGCGCGAGTCGATGTTCACGCCGCAAATCTCTACATCCATGTCACCCGCAACCTGCAGGGGCTTGATGTTTTTAAGCACTTCGCTTAATTTCATATCGTGTAATGTTAAGTTTTCAATGTGAAATGAGGAATGGGATATGTGAAGTTAGGAGTGTGAAATGGGAAATGCGAAGTGTGGAATGTGAAGTGAGAAGCGGTGAATGAAGTGGTCATTTCACATTCCACACTTCACATTCCGCATTTCCCATTCCTCTTTTCTCATTCCAATTCCAGCCTGCATCTCATGCCTTCCCGAATGTTTGTGCCTGCTTCCACACTCTGTTTCACCACTTTTCCGCGCCCTTTGATGGAGGTTTTCAAGCCTCGACTCTCAAGGATGTACACGGCGTCGCGGGCACCCATGCCGATGACATCGGGCACCTGGCGGCGTCCATGCACCTTTTGGCGTTGCAATGTCACGGTTTTATGGCGGGCCTCGGCCCTTCCCCAGATGGGATTGCCGTCGGCATAGCTTCCCGACCAGTCCTTGTTGGTGCTGATACCGAGGTGCGACAGCACGTAATCGGCCGCCAGCAGGTTGCCGTCCTTGACCCCCGGCACGAAGACGGAGGCCGTGTCGCGGGCGTCTTTCACGTCGAGTTTCAGGCTGTGGGCCATGATTCCCTCGGCAATGTCATGGAAAACGACGCCGCTCATGCCGCCTCCCGAAGCCGGCAAGCCCGACTTCTGGATGCAGACGATGCAGCTGTAGCGCGGATTGTCGTCGGGGAAATAGCCGGCGAAGCTCAACAGATAGTTGGTGCCGCCGCTCTTGTAGCCCTGCGCGCCCTTCGACATCTGCGCCGTTCCAGTCTTTCCGGCCACCCGGAAGGAAGCCGAACCGGCCTTGTGGCCCAGTCCTTCGCTGACCACACGGTCCAGAATGCGTTGTATTTCCTTCAAAGTCTTCTCCTTGCAGATACGTTCGCGCATCACCTGCGGGGGGAAATCCATCAACACCTCGCCGTTCTTCACCACCTGCTTGACAAACCGCGGGCGCATCATCTTGCCGCCGTTGGCGATGGCATTGTAGAAAGTGAGGGTCGATATGGGCGGTATCTGGGTCTCGTAGCCGATACTCATCCAGGGCAACGCGGTGGAACTCCAGTTGAGCCATTGGCCCCTGTCGTTCTTCTTGGGCATTCGGATGCGTGCCGGGGTGGCCCCGACGAGCGGTATATGCAGGTTGTCGGCCAAGCCGGTGCGGTAGATTCCCTTGACAAACTTCTCGGGATTGTTGCGGTAGTGGTCGTCGATGATGCGGCTCACACCGATGTTTGAACTCACCATCAGCGTCTGCGGCAACGTCAGCAGCCCGTAACCGCCCCGCCGCCAGTTGTGGTCTTTCATCTCACGGCCGTACATGGGCCACACACCTCCGGCCGTTTCCACGCGATAGGTCGTATCGACGACGCCGTCGTCGAGGGCCACCATGATGCTGGCAGTCTTGAAAACGGAGCCAGGCTCAAGCAAATCGCTCACCGCATGGTTGTGGATTTCACGGTATTCGCCGTCCACGCACTTCTCCATGTTGACGATTGCCTTCACATCCCCCGTGGCGACTTCCATCACAATGGCCACACCCACGTTGCCATTGATGAGCTTCAGTTCGTTGATGAGCGAACGTTCTGCCAGGTCCTGCATGCCGACGTCGATGGTGGTCACGATGTCCGCGCCGTCAATGGGCGGCGTGTCCATGATGTCGAGGAACTTGTTGAGCACCTTGCGGCGGTGGATGATACCGTTGGTTCCACGCAGAATCGAGTCGTAGGACAGCTCCAGACCGAAGCGGGCGGCGTCTTTCGCGCCATACATGGCCCCGATCGTGCGGCTGGCCAACGAACCGTAGGAGCGCTTGCGGGCGTTGTTTTCTTCATAGTGGAAGCCGCTTTTATAGGCGGTCAGGTTGAAAACAGGCAGGTCTCTTACCTCCGTAAACGTGTTGTAGTCAATGCGGTTGGACCAGATGGGCCAGTGGCGTTTGCGTTTCTTCTTTCCTTCTTCGAGATGGGAGCGGAACGCCTTGGCCGTCATCTGGGGGAAAATGCGGTTAAGCCCCATGCAGATGGAGTCGACCTTGGCCTCCCACAGCGAGTCGTTCTCGGCGTCGTGCAAGGCCTGGAAGTCCATGAACACCTTGAACTCGGGCAGGCTGCTGGCCATCAACTTGCCGTCGCAGCTCAGGATGTTGCCTCTGGACGGCTTGATGTCCACACTGTCTTTCTTCACACGGTCGGCCACTTGCATCCAGTAGTCGTGCTTGGCCGTCATGATATACAAGGTTTTGCCGATGACGGCAATGGCCATGATGGACATCAGCAACGCGAATGCGTTGTAGCGCGGCATGATTTTATGATGATCGAACTTACTCAAGGATGTGAAGATGTTTAAATGTGAAGTGTGGAATGTGAAGTGTTGAATGGGGAATGCGAAGTGTCGAATGGCGAATGTGGAGTGTTGAATGTGGAAGCGTGAAGCTGTTCATTTCTCATTGCACACTTCTCATTCCACATTCCCCACTTTTCATTCTCCTGGAACATTGATGATATACGGTGGTTGGCTCGGTATCTTGAGCACACTGTCCTTATTATCTTTCAGCATATCGAGCACATGACTCTCCCGACTGATTTCCGTGAGCTTGCTGCTGCTCGACAACGCCTTGTACTTGGCGTCCTGCAACCGGGTGTTGAGCCTGTCGATCTCCAGCAAGTCCTTCTGAATGCTGTAGCGATTGGCGATGTAGGCAATCATGAAGACAACCACGAGCAGGATGACCCATATCTGATTGCGCAGCGTCTCGGTAGAGAGGATGTCGCCACCGAGCACCTTTTTCAGCGTAAACTTGGCCGAAGCAGGGGCTTCATCCTCCGTGGCCCGCTCCATGAGCACCTCTTTCAGCGAGATTTGCTCCTCTTTGTGGTCTTTGTTTTCCTCTTCTTTCTCCATAACGGGATTGTTTTAGAATTGCTGTCGTTCGTCATTTCTTTTCCGCAATGCGCAGTTTCGCACTCCTGCTCCTGGGGTTTCGCTGCTGTTCGTCGGCGTCGGGCACGATCACTTTCGTGTTGACCAGCCTGAAAGGCGTCTCTATACGGCCGTAAAAGTCCTGCTGCACCTTGCCTTCGGCATTGCCCGACTTCATGAAGTTCTTGACGATGCGGTCTTCCAAGGAGTGGTAGGTGATGACCGACAGCCGTCCACCGGGGGCCAGCAGCCGCGTGGCGGCGTGCAACATCTCCTTGAGGGCCGCCATTTCGTGGTTCACCTCGATGCGCAACGCTTGAAACAACTTGGCCATGTCCTTCTTTTCGCGCTCGCGTTTGAAGAGCGGTTCCACGGCCGCGGCAAACTCCCGTGTCGTCAGGATGGGCTTCCCGGCCCGCGCCTTGACCAACAACGCGGCGATGCGGCGGGCGTTTTTCAGTTCGCCATACAGATAGAACACGTCGGCCAAGGCCTCTTCCGAATAGCCTGCGACGATGTCGGCGGCCGTCATTCCGGCCCTTTTGTTCATCCGCATGTCGAGCGGCGCGTCGAAACGGAACGAGAACCCGCGCGTCTCGTCGTCGAAGTGGTGGCTCGACACGCCGAGGTCGGCCAGCAATCCGTCGATACGGTCCACGCCATAATACCTCATCCAGTTGCTCAGATAGCGGAAGTTGGAGCGCACAAAGGTGAAGTTGGGCGGACACCCGTCGCCCAAATTCCGCTCCGCGTCGGCGTCCTGGTCGAAACCGTAGAGGTGTGCCGACGCGTCGAGCCGACGAAGGATTTCGCGGGAATGGCCGCCACCGCCGAAGGTGACGTCGACATAGACGCCACCCGGCTTTATTTCCAGGCCGTCGACGCTCTCGCGAAGCAGCACCGGCACGTGATATGTTTCAGCAGTCTTCACCATCATCTTCTCATTTTTCATTTCTCACTTCTCATTTCACACTTCTCCCATGATTTCTTCCACGGCTTTTCCGAACTCATCGACAGGCAGCTGCTCGCGGGCCATGGCTTCCGCGCTCCATATCTCGATGGTGTCGTCCACCCCCACCAGGTTCACTTCCTGCTGAATGGCGGCCATCTGCAAGTAACGTTTGGGTATGAGAAAGCGCCCGTTGCCGTCGAGCGTCAGTATCTCGACATCGGAAACGAACTGTCGGAACACCTGTTGTTCCTTGCGGTTCCAACGGTTCAGCCGCAACCGCAGCATGTCCATCACGCCGTTCCACACCGATTCGGGATAGACGACAAGACACGACTGGAAGACATCTTTCCGAAGAACGATGTTTTGCTCACCGGCAGCCTGCAAAATCTTGCGGAATGCCGCCGGCATGAACACCCTGCCTTTCGCGTCGGTCTTTCCTGAAATGTTGCCTATGAATCGCATGCACACATATTTAATATGGATTTCGCCGTCAAAGATACACATTTTTCCCCACACCGCCCCACTTTTCCCCACAAAATAGCAGCGATTGAATGAAAAATGTGCAATGTGAAGCGTGAAATGACCTGCCAAATATGTCCTTATGTCTTTATGTCTTTAAAACCTCCAACAGCCAATATGTCCTTATGTACTTATGTCTTAAAAGCCTGTGGATATGTCTTCAAAAGGCAAGGGGCAACCAGGCCTCTCGCAACCGCTGCCCTTTTGCGCGCCAAAAGCAGTGCTTTTGGCGCGCAAAAGGGCAGCGATGATACGATGAAATGGGGCTTTTTTGAAGACAAAGGCTCACTTCCAAGACGACCGAAACCAAGGGACGACGGCATGAAAACACGACGCTCTCATGACCAGGAGTTTATAAGAAGGGGCAAAAAGTCGCCGTTTTTTGCGTCAAACCTTATATTTCCGTCGCAAAAGGAAGCATATTTAGAAAAGAAATGTTATTTTTGCAAGGTGTTAGTATTTCGTACACATGAGAGAAACGATAGAGAAAACAATCGACATTGACAAGATTTTGAAAGGCAAGATGGGCACGAAGGCACGCTATGTGCCTCGCTTTGTCGTGTCATGGCTCAAGCGTCTCGTGCATGAGGACGAAGTGAACCGCTTCCTGTGGGACAGCCGTCACCTCTCGGGCACGGAGTGGTTGACCGAATGCGTGCGCTATCTGAAGATGACATTGATTGTCGAAGGCGAGGAAAACCTGCCCGACAAGGACGACGGCAAGCTCTACACGTTCGTCTCCAACCATCCGCTGGGCGGCCAGGACGGCGTTTCGCTCGGCTCCATCATCGGCCGTCACTACGACGGCAACTTCCGTTACCTGGTCAACGACCTGCTGCTCAACCTGCCGGGGCTCAAGCCTGTCAGCATTGGTATCAACAAAACGGGCAAGCAGAGCCGAGACTTTCCACGCATGGTGGAGGCCGGTTTCAGCGGCACCAACCATCTGATCATGTTCCCGGCAGGCCTCAACAGCCGCATGATCGACGGCGAAATACACGACCTTCCTTGGAAGAAGACCTTCATCACGAAGAGCGTCGAGACCCATCGCGACATCGTTCCCATCCATTTCAGCGGCCGCAATTCCAACCGTTTCTACCGCATCGCCCGCTTCAGCGACCGCTTTCTGCCTTTCAATCTGGCCATGCTCTTCCTGGTGGACGAGATGTACAGGAACGTAGGCAAGACCTTCCGGGTCGTCATCGGCAAGCCGATTCCCTGGCAAACCTTCGACAAGACGAAATCACCGATGGAATGGGCGAAATTCGTCGAAGACAAAGTATATGAACTGTAGTGCCCCACGCCGTGAAGGAAGGCGAAGGCACGACAGCCAACGACCAATAACAGCAAAGAAAATGGAAGAAGAGATCATCCAACCGATTCCCAAGGACGTGCTCAAGAGAGAGCTCACGCCGGAACGTCAGCTACGCATGACCAACAAGAGCAACAACGAAATCTACGTCATCACGGCCCAGGACGCGCCCAACGTGATGCGCGAGATCGGCCGGTTGCGTGAAATCGCGTTCCGTTCGGCCGGCGGCGGCACCGGAAAGGCTGCCGACATCGACGAGTTCGACACCATGGAGGGCGGTTGCAAGCAGCTCATCGTGTGGAATCCCGAGGCCGAGGAAATCATCGGAGGCTACCGCTATCTCTTCGGCAACGACTGGAAGCTCGACGACAAGGGGCAGCCACTGCTGGCAACGAGCCACATGTTCCATTTCTCCGACCAGTTCATGCGTGACTACGCGCCCTACACCGTGGAGCTGGGACGCAGCTTCGTGTCGCTGGAATACCAGAACGTGCGCACGAACACGAAGAGTATCTTCGCCCTCGACAACCTGTGGGACGGCCTGGGAGCCCTCACCGTTATCAATCCCGACTGCCGGTACTTCTTCGGAAAGATGACGATGTATCCTTCCTACATCCGCCGTGGCCGCGACATGATACTCTATTTCCTCAAGAAACACTTCGACGACAAGGACAATCTCATCGTGCCGATCAAGCCGCTGACCATCGAGACACCCGAAGACGAACTGTCACGGCTGTTCGACCAAGCCTCTTTCCGCAACGACTATCGCATACTGAACCGTGAAATCCGCAGGCTGGGCTACAACATCCCGCCTTTGGTGAACGCCTACATGAGCCTCAGCCCCACGATGAAGCTCTTCGGCACGGCCATCAACTACGGTTTCGGCGACGTGGAAGAGACGGGAATCCTGATCGCCGTCGACGAAATACTGGAAGAAAAGCGCGTGCGCCACATCGACAGCTACGTGAAGGAGCACCCCGAAGCCCTGAAGATCACCAGCGGAGCCAACAAGGTGATTTACAAAAGCCGTCACGAACATTGACCTTTGCTATAAAACATAAGTTTGTTGCCGTTTTCATGGTGGACGATCGTCTGTAAACAAATTCCTTTTTGTCATACTTTATTTTTCAAACCATGAAGAGAACAGTTTTCCACGGAGCACGTTTCAAGGCACTTTACCTGCTCGTGCTGTGCCTGTTTCCACTTTCGCTGCCGGCCGAAGAGTCGGGACTGAGGGTGGAGTTTCAAACCAAAGGCGCTTTCTTTTACAAGGATTTCAAGCCTTACACCTTGGTGGCGAATGTCGGATACGACATCACCAACCGGCTGTTTGTGCACGTAGAGGGGGCATACGCCATTGACCTTTTCAAGCAAAAGGGCGTCAAGGACTACTATGCCGACCCGATAGCAGGTGTCAACGTGGGCTACACGTTCCTAAAAACGACAGACTTGAAGCTCGATGCACGCATCGGCATTGGCGACAACTTCAAGACCAAGCGCGATTGGAGATACAACTATTACGACGCCGGCGTGTACGCGCATCTGGGATCGGGCCGCGTCAAGCCCATATTCGGCGCGGGCGTGCGCCACTACAACGCGCATAGCGCGCTGTTCAAAGACTACACCCGCTTCTATGTAGCCATCGGCTTCGGGTTGTAAAAGACCCAAGCAGAAACCCACCCCGGCCCTCCCAAAGGGAGGGTGCACTAACTTGAGCGACAATTGGCATGCCAGTCGTGTCTTTCATTAGTGCACCCTCCCTTTGGGAGGGCCGGGGTGGGTCTCTGTTTGGGCCGGGGTGGGTCGTTGTTGTGTTCCTGTTTGGGTGCGACAGACCCCTACACTCGCGGCAACGATATGCCGCAGATCTTCTGATAGACGTCCAAGGCGTAGACATCCGTCATGCCGCTGATGTAGTCGAGGACGGCCATGATGCGCGTTTCCAGGTCTTCGCTCTGGATGTCGTACTGGCTGCTGACGCGCTTGATGAGCTGTTGCGACTGGAAACGCTGCGGGTTGACGGCGGCGTCGACCATCGTCTTCATCAATGTCTCCATGATTTTATAACCGCCAAGCTCCACGTCGAGCACGGGCTTGCTCTGGTAGATGCGCTGGAAAGACACCCGGCTGCAATGGCGGTAGGCCTCGCGCTGCACGGGAGAGATGTGGTCGATGAGGCAACCCTCGAACTTTCCATCCAGAATCTGCCGCTCGTTGTTGGCAAAGGCCAACACGCATTCGTGTTCGAGCTTGCCGATGACGCAGGCCCGCATGTAAACCACCCGCTCGTTGACATCGGTCACCTCCTCCTCGTCCATGCGGCGACGGATGTTTTCCTGCTCTTCGGGGTCGAAGAAGCGCAGCAACAAGTCTTCCGTCTCTTGATAAGAGAGGATGCGAAGCTTGTGCGAATCCTCGATATCCATAATCTCATAGCAGATGTCATCGGCCGCTTCGACAAGGTAAACAAGCGGGTGACGCACGTAACGGAGGGGCTCTCCGGGGAACGAAAGACGGGTAATGCCGAGATGTTCGGCTATTTTCTCGTAGACACCGCTCTCCGATTGGAAGAAGCCGAACTTGCCGTGACGCCCCGCATAGTGGCTGGCGAAGGGGTATTTCACGATACTTGCCAGCATGGAATACGTGAGAACGAAACCTCCCTTGCGGCGTCCGTTGAACTGATGGGTGAGCAGTCTGAACGCGTTGGCGTTCCCTTCGAAGTGCGTAATGTCCTCCCAAAAGGGCTTGCTGAGCCGCTCCTTGAGGCAAGCCCCTTCGCCTTCGGAGAAGAATGCCTGAATGGCTTTCTCGCCACTGTGGCCGAACGGCGGGTTCCCCATGTCGTGGGCGAGGCACGCCGCATGCACGATGGTGCTGATTTCCTCGAAGTTCGTGTCCTTCAACTCGGGGTGACGGGCGACCAGAATGCGGGCGACATCGCTGCCGAGCGACATTCCCAGCGACGCCACCTCCAAGCTGTGGGTCAGCCGGTTGTGGACGAAGACGCTGCCCGGAAGCGGGAACACCTGCGTCTTGTTCTGTAAACGACGGAAGGGAGGTGAATAAATCAGGCGGTCGGAGTCACGTCTGAACTCGGAGCGGGCGTCATGATGCGACGCCACGGAGTGCTCCTGACCGAACCGGATGTTGGAGATGAGTTGTGACCAATTCATGTATTATCGTCTTGCATATCAATGAGATAAATGCAAAGATAAACTAATTTTGCCTTATTTCTTGCTTTTTAGGTTTAAAAAGTGGAGCTTTGTAAAGATAAATAGCTATTTTTGCATGTGTTTTACGTATCTTCACAGGGTTCATGATCAAGATAAAAGTTGTCAACCGAGGCCGTCAGCCACTGCCGGCATACGCCACTCCACAGAGCGCGGGCATGGACTTGCGCGCCAATATCGAAGCCCCCATCCGCTTGAAGCCCCTTGAGCGCCGCCTCATCCCCACGGGATTGCACATCGCTTTGCCCGCAGGCTACGAGGCACAGATACGTCCCCGCAGCGGATTGGCACTGAAAAAAGGCATTACAGTGCTCAATACGCCGGGCACGGTGGACGCCGATTACCGTGGCGAAATCATGGTTTTGCTGATCAACTTCTCACAGGAAGACTTCGTGATAGCCGACGGCGAGCGCATCGCCCAGATGGTGATAGCGCGCCATGAGCAGGGAACCTTCGTGCAGGTGGAGGCTTTGGACGAGACCGAACGGGGCACAGGGGGCTACGGCCACACGGGGGTGAAGTGAGCGGAAGCCGTCCGCGGACGGTCGATGACCACCTAATTATAATATGTTTAGAAGTATTCAAAAAATCTTTTTCCTGTCTTTCGCCGCCATGCTTGCCTGCGTGGCGCGCCCCGCCATGGGCCAAGACACGCTGTCCGGCGACCCTGGGCGCGGCTACGACGAGATCTTTCTCGAAGGATTGAGGCTGTATCACGCCGACAAGATGGACTCCGCCTTCATCCAATTCAACCGCTGCGTGGCCCTCACCCCCCAAGGAGCGGAAGCTTACTACATGCTTTCGATGTTCCGGAACGAGCTGAAACAGGACAGTCTGGTCATGAACTATCTGCAAAAAGCCGTGCAGCTGCGTCCCGCCAACGCCACCTATCGCGAGCGGCTGGCGCAATACTACATCAACGCGCGGCAGTTTGACAAGGCCATCGAGGCCTACGAGCAGCTCTACCGGACGGACAAGAGCCGGACGGACGTGCTCGACGTGCTGATACAACTCTATCAACAACAGAAGAACTACGACCGAATGCTGGCCTGCATAGCCCGCATGGAACAGGCCGACGGTAACAGCGAAGAACTCACTTTGTCGAAAGTGAGGGTGTACGAACTTAAGAACGACAAGAAAGCGGCCTACAACGCGCTGAAGCAACTGGCCGCCGAGCACCCCTACGACCCGAACTATCAGGTGATGTTGGGCAACTGGCTCATCCAGAACCGACGCGCCAAGGAAGCCTTCCAGCTGTTCAAGACGGCGCTGGAGGACGAGCCCAACAACGCCTACGCGCTGACTTCGATGTACGACTACTACCAGGCTGCGGGACGGAAGGCCGACGCCGACGCCCTGGCCGAGCAGATTCTGGTGAATCCGAAGGTGGCTTTCGACGCCAAACCGACCCTCGTGCGCGCCCTCGTCCAGCAGTCGGAAGCGGCCGGAGACGACAGTATCAAGTTGCTGAAGCTCTTCGACAAGGTGCTGGCCGCCAACCCCACGGACACCAACATGTATGCCATGAAGGTGGCCTACATGACCATCAAGAAAATGCCCGTCGACTCCATCAACGCCGATTTGCGCCGTTGGCTCAAGGTGGCGCCCGACAATGCCGCGGCCCGCATCCAACTGTTGCAGAACATCTGGCCCGCGAAGGACTGGGACGAGATCATCCGCATCAGCAAGCCGGCCACCGAATACAACCCCGAGGAAATGGCTTTCTACTACTTCTTGGGCCTGGCCCATTTCCAGAAGGACGAAAACGACGAGGCCCTCGACGCCTTCCGACGTGGCGTGAGCGAGATAACACCCGCAAGCAACCCCGACATCGTCTCGGATTTCTACGCCATCATGGGCGACATCCTGCACCAGAAGGGACGCAGCAAGGAGGCTTTCGCGGCCTACGACAGCTGCCTTCAGTGGAAACCCGACAACTACGGTTGCCTCAACAACTACGCCTACTACCTGAGCGAGGAGCACGGCGACCTTCGGAAAGCGGCCGAAATGAGCGCCAAGACGGTGAAGGCCGAACCCAAGAACGCCACCTATCTCGACACCTACGCGTGGATATTGTATCGCAGCGAACGCTTTGCCGAAGCGCAGATATACATCGACCAGGCCGTGGCCAACCTGGATTCGACGCAACACAACAGCGTCATCTTCGACCACGCGGGCGACATCCACGAGCGGATGGGCGACCACGAAGCGGCCGTCGGCTACTGGATGAAGGCGATGGAAGGCGGCGACAAGGCCGTGCTGGAGCAGAAAATCCGTCCGAAAGCGATTGTAAAACCCAAGAAACATAGGAAATGAAGACATCAAATAGCATCATGACACTGATTGCGGCAGGAGCACTGCTGCTGTCGGCGTGCGCATCGAAGAGGAACTTGGTGAAGGAACCGGGCCAACAGCCCACGATTCCACACGCAGAGACCAGGCAGGAGGCGTTGAACGCGGAACAACAACAGTTGCGCCGGCTGCAGTTCATGCAGCGGGTGGTCGACAACAGCGTGTATGTGAAGAACATCGTGGGCGACATGAAGTTCAACCTGAAGGCCGGTTCCAAGGACATCACCGTGTCGGGGAGCCTCCACATGCGCAAGGACGAGGTCATCCGGCTGCAACTTTTCATGCCGTTGCTCGGCACGGAGATAGGCCGGTTGGAGTTTACGCCGGCCTATGTGCTCGTCATCGACCGCCTGCATCGCGAATATGTCAAGGCCGACTACACGCAACTGGACTTCCTCAAGAGCAACGGACTCACCTTCTACAGCCTCCAGGCTTTGTTCTGGAACCAGCTGTTCATGCCCGGACGGCAGTCTGTTGCGGAGCAGGACCTGGCCACTTACGACGTAGACACGAGCGCAAGCGACGTCGTCGGGGTGAAACTGCGCAAGGGCAACCTGTCCGTCGATTGGCAGACAGAACCCATGTCGGCACAGATCCTGGGCGCAAAGGTCAACTATGCTTCGCAAAGCCACGGCGCATCGACCCTCGCCTGGGCCTATTCCGACTTCAGGGCGGTGGGCGTGAAGCAGTTCCCCGCCACCCAGAAATTCACGTTCACGACCTCGGCTACGAAGAAAACGCAAACAGCAACGGTCACCATCCGCATGGACGAGGTGACGACCAAGGACAAGTGGGATGCCGAAACCAAGGTTTCGGACCGCTACAAGCAGATTCCCGCACAGGACATTCTCAAGAAAATCATGAGTCTCTGATATGAGGAAGTTAGGCATTACACTGCTGATTGCCTTGTCCACGCTGGCGGCCACGGCGCAAAAGCACACGCCCGCCAGGAAGGGAAAGGCCGCCACGACGGCAAGGAAGACGAACAAGACCCAGGCAAACACAAAGGGGAAGGCCCCGAAAGGAAAGAAGACGGCCGACTACGCCAACGCCACCATACGGGGACTGCAGAACCAACGCTCGCAGATACAGAAGAAACTGCGCCAGCAGGAGCAGGCCTTGCGGGCCAACCAGGCCGACGTGAAGAAGCGGTTGCAGAACCTCCTGACCATCAACTCGGCCATCGACGACCGCCAGAAGGCCATAGAGGGAATACAGAACGACATCCACCACATCGAAGGGAACATCGGCATACTGCAGACGCAGCTCAAAATGCTGGAGGAACAGCTCCAGGAACGCAAGGCGAAGTACATCAAGTCGATGCGCTACATGGCCCGCCACCAGACGATGCAGGACAAGATGATGTTCATTTTCTCGGCCAAGAACCTGGCGCAGATGTATCGCCGGCTGCGCTTCGTGCGCGAATACGCCAACTACCAGCGGGCGCAGGGCGAGATGGTGAAGGCCAAGCAGGCCCAGGTGGACGGCAAACACGAGCAGCTCAAACTGGTTCACGGACAGAAAAACATACTCCTCTACAAGGACAAAAAGGAGAAAACGGCCTTGCAGGGACAACAGGACGAGCAGCAGAAGATCGTCACCTCGCTGCAAAACCAGCAGAAAACCATCCAGAAAATCATAGCCGAGCAACGCCGGAAAGACGCCGCCCTCAACGCCGAAATCGACCGGCTGGTGGCCATCGAGGTGGAGAAGGCGCATCAGCGGGCCATCGCCGAGGCCAAGCGAAAGGCGGAAGCGGCGGCCGCCGCCAGGCAAAGGGCGGCCGAACTGGCCCGCAAGAAGGCCGAAGCGGAGGCGGCCGCACGCGAGAACGCCAGGCGCATTGCCGAGGCAAAGGAGCGTGAGGCCCGGTTGAAAGCCGAGGCGGAGGCGGCTGCCAAAGCGGCGGCAGAGGCCAAACGCATAGCCGACGCCAACGCGGAGAAGGGCAAACGGGAGACCGTGGAGCGAGAAGCAGCCGCTGCCGCCAACCGAAAGGCGCGGGCCGAGCAGGCCGCACGCGAGGCGGAGGCGGCCCGTGAAGCCGCCGAACTCAAGGCACGGACCGAGGAAAGGCGCAACAAGCAGGAGATTGCCGCGGCCAAGGAGGACGTGGAAGAGTCGCAACGCCTCAGCACCGTCGACAGAATGGTGAGCGGAGGGTTCACCGCCAACAAGGGACGGCTGCCCATGCCCATCACAGGCCGCTACAAAATCGTGAGCCATTTCGGCCAATACAACGTGGAAGGGCTGCACGGCGTGGTGCTCGACAACAAGGGAATCAACATCCTGGGACAGTCGGGCTGCATGGCACGGTCCATCTACGACGGCGAAGTGAGTGCCGTCTACAACTGGCAAGGCTCCATGTTGGTCATGGTGCGACATGGCGCCTACATCTCCATCTACTGCAACCTGAAGTCCGTAAGCGTCAGCAAAGGCCAGAAGGTGTCGGCCCGCCAGGCGCTCGGAGCCGTCGGCGCAGACAACATCCTCCAGTTCCAGCTGCGCAAGGAGACCGCCAAGCTGAACCCGGAAGCATGGTTGGGCAGATGAGGAATGTGAAGTGTGAAATGAGAAATGTGAAGTGAGGTATGTGAAATGACATTCCAATGAAATATGGAAGCAGCCTTTTCAGTTTGTCAAAGGGCTGCTTTCATTTTGCAAAAGCAGTCTTTTTACCTCGCAAAAGCAGTCCTTTTACGTTGCAATCGCGGCCCTTTGGTGAAGCAATCGCGGCCCTTTTGCCGGACAGTCTACGCATGTTGCCGTGCGGACGCTGTCGGGGCGTTCATCCGTAGTGCTTGACGGCCATGAGGAGGAGCATGAACGACAGGTAGTTTTTCAGGTTTTTCTTGAGCAGTTCGATGGCTTTCTGCTTGTATCTGACGACCGATTTCACGCTGATGTCCAACTCCTTGGCAATCTCAATGTTGTTCTTTTCGTCTATATAAGACGCGATGAAGACCTGCCGGTGCTGCTCGGGCAGTTGCCGCAGCAGGTCGGTCAGCATTTCATAGAGCTCCTTTTGCGTGTAGAGCGCATGGGGCGAATCAGCGTAAACGGGCGCTTTGTGGCGGCCCGCGACGGCATAGTCCAGTTCGAAAGCATGGTGTTTCAGATGGTTCAGACACAGGTTGGTCACGATTCTGCGGATGTATTCCACGGCGGTCTCGCGTTGCAGTTGGTCGCGTTCTACCTTTTCCCACACGATGATGAAGGCCTCCGACACGATGTCCTCGCATGTCTGGCGGCTGTCGACGAATCTTTTGGCGTAGATGCAGAAAGGCGCGTAGTAGTCTTCAAACAAGCGTTTGAAGTACTGTTCTTTATCTTTCTTTCCGAAGTTCGGTATCATAGGGACGACAACTGATGGGATGACTGACCTGCAAAAGTAATCATTATTTTACTGAAAAATGAAAAACAGAGATGAACGACAGGCCGACGACGTGAAAAAAGTGAAGCCCGATCCGGCTTGGGACCGGGCTTCCAGATTCAAGTACACCTGTTGTTATCTCTGAAAACCTGATAAATGTGAAGTGTGAAATGTGGAATGAGAAGTGAGGAATGTGGAGTTTGAAGTGTGAAATGGATATCAGAATGGGATATGAAGAACGAGATGTGTGGAGCGTGGAGTTCATTTCACACTCCACATTTCAAACTTCTCAATTCACATTCCTCACTTCACACTTCACATTTATCAATTCACATTCCACATTTCACATTCCTAATTTACTCCGGACAGCGCACGGCATCCACGAACTTCGGTTTGCCCCATCCTGAGAAGGTGGCATGGAAACCATGACCGGTGATGTCGGTTACCACACGTTCGTTTTCCGCAGACGACTCGTTGAAGCGCCAGTAGGCTAAGAGTCCCTTCGTCGTTGGGTCTACCCAACAAACGTTGTTCTTGAGTTCGGCGGCCGTGCGGGCCGTTGTCCATACTCTTACTTCGCTTACCCAGCCGTCCATATAGCGGTCGTCGGCAGCAGTCTGGCCGATATAGAATGCTTTCTGAGCATAGAAACTGGTCAGGTCGATTGACTTTCTGGCGTCGACGATCTCGCCTTGCAGTTCGCCGTTGATGTAGATATACTTCTTGCCCTTGTCGCTATCGAAGACGCAAGCCAAGTGAACCCATTTGTCGTTGGGCAGAACATCGCGCGAGTCTACGTGGCCGTTGCCGGCAAGCTGTAGCTTCCAGCCGTCTTTATTGCTTCCGGCCGTTCGCAGACAGAAGTTCTCTTCGAGTCCCATCACGGAGAAACACCACTTGCGGCTGTGCTTCGTCATCCTGCGGAAGCGTACGCGGGCCTCGTAAGTTACTTGTTTGCAGGCCTTCGTGTCGATTTCAGGTTGTGAACCGAAGTTCACCCGATAGTAGCAGTAACTGTCTTCCAAATTGGCTGCCCGGGTAATGATGATCTGATTGACCACGATGTAGAGCGTGCGCGAAGCTTCGATGACCGATAGGTTTTTGTCGGAAACGTCGGCTATGCTGACCGGTAACAGATAGGTCGTTCCTTCCTTCAGTTCGTCGCGGCTGGTGATGTTCAGCTTCATTCCTTGCGAAGAAACGTGTTTGCCCGCTTCGATTTTGAGGGCCGTATTCTCCAGTTTGTAAGCGTTCTTGGGCAACAATACGTAGTTCTTATGGAACTTCTTGTTGAAGGATTCCACCAGTTCGGGGCTCTCCTTCATGCTGACCGTTACGTCATCTTGAGTAATGTCGGACGATGCTACGTTTACGGCGATGGCCGAGGGGAGGTCGTCTACGGTGAGCGTGGCTGTCACCTCTTTACCTTCTGTGCCCATGATATAGACACCATCATAATATTTCTGGCTTTCCTGACATGCCGCCATACTTAGCAGCAAGGCCACGGTAGCTATTCGATAGATAAGTTTTTTCATAATCGATAGGATTTATTTGTGCTTTGACATGATTTGTATGGCTTCGCGGGTGAAGCGATAGTTGGGGGTGGAGTTGTAGTCATTTTCCATGTGATAGGTACCGCAACCACCCTTGCGTGTGGCTATCTTGCCGTTGTATTCGGGCAGGAAATGAGCCATTCCCAGCAGTGAAGGAACGTGTTCGCCCTCTCGCAGCTGATGATTTACGCCACCTTTTTCATACATCCCACCTTCAAAGGTTTCGGCAAAGATATATTTCTCGGGTGTCCAACCATTGGCCGCAGCTCGGTTGAATCGGCCTTGCAGGTCGTAGAAACCGCGGGATTTATAGGATTGTACAATGCCGTAGTTGAAGTATTCCACCAGTTCGGGCTTCACGTCGTAAGGCACTCCGTCGATGAGCAGCAAGTTGGACGTGCCCGATTTGGGGCCGATGAACTCGCCGAGCTTCTTTACGAAGATGGCCATATTCTCCTTATAGTTCGGCCACATGTAGTTGGGGCCGACCAACGGGCCATTGAAGACGCCGCCACCCGGTTCGAGCAAGCCCGGCTCATAGTCGAGGTCGATGCCCTGATAGCCTTCTCGCTTCATACGTTCCACGAGCGATACCGCATAGGCTTCAATGCCCTCCTTTGTCACTTGATCCTTTTTCTCGCCCGACATGAATTCTTCCGGAATCTTATGGGCGAAGATGGTAAAGGTGACACGTGTACCTTTCACTTTCTGTACGTACTCCAAATCCTCTCTGTTAGGGGTGCCGCTCCAGATGGAAACGATGTCTACACTGTCGGGAATACTGCGCAAGAGTCCGATCATATCTGGTGAATCCGCATTCCAGTTACCGAACCAACCGAAGAATACTTCGTGGTCGTTACGGGCCTTATAGGCACGGAGGTCGGCGTAATATTGTTCCGATTTCTGGTCGGGTACGACCAGGTTGAGCGCTTCTATCTCGGTGTTGCAGGATGTCAACGTGCTTGCCAGCGAAACAGCCGATAGCACGAGAGCAAATATTTTATTCTTATTCATATTGCGATACTAAAGATTTGATGTTGTTGTTTGTCGGTTTATTCCTTGTCCCACCATAGGCGTGTGCCTCCGGTATCGGGACCTCCGCCCAAGAGCGTGACTGCTTTGAGCACTTCGGCGTTGTTGCCGGAGTATTCAGACTCGGGGAACGGCAGGCGGCGAACTTGTATCTGTGTGTTGACTTTGCCGTCGCTCATGTTGTCGACAATAGGGAATATCTTGGGATAACCCGTTCGACGGAACTCGCTCCAGGCTTCCTGGCCTATCGGATAGAGCGCGATCCACTTCTGCGTGATGATTCTTTCGAGCTGTCGTTCCTTGCTGTCGGCGTCATCCCATGCCACGGTAATGTCTGACGGAGCAGGCATACTCAGGCTGCTTGAGAAGCCTTCGTATTTCGCCGGCTTGTTATCGCTGTTGATATAGGCATCAGCCTGAGCGGCCAGTCCATGCTGTTCGAGCGACTTTCTGATACCTTCTTCGTAGAGTCCGCGGGCTTCGCCCTTCATGTTCCATTGCTTGAGCGCACCCTCAGCACGCAGGAAGTAAACCTCGGCGGCATTCATCCAAAGAGTTGGATCGGATTGCTTGATGGTCGGTTGCGACAGACGTGCGTCGCCCATGAATTTAAGTCCGTTCTTGAGACCATTGCGCAGACCGCGGTATTTTCCATCTTTGACTTTTGTAAAGAATACCGGCAGGCGCGGATCTTCGAATCCGTTGAGATAAGCGTCCATTGAAGCTCCCATGCGATCTTCGTTATATCCCTCTTCGCTATACAGATTGTAGAAGGGATTGAAATAAGTGAACGACAGGGTAGAATTGCTTTGCATTACCGGATTATCGGTGTTGTTTTCGATAACACCATACTTGTTGTTAACCGCTGCCTCGGCAATCTGCTGTGCCTCGGGGTACACTTTGCTCACACGCATGGCCAAACGCAACTTCAGGGAGTTGGCGAATTTAATCCATTTGGATATTTCACCATTATAAATAAGGTCGAATTTCTCTAACGGTTTGGTATCGGGGTTGGCCGCGTCGTACTCTGTCATGATGCCGATGGCGTGATCCAACTCCTTAAAGAATGCTTTGTAGACCTCTTCCTGTGAATCGTATGGAACAGGAGTGACTCGTCCGAAGCGAGTATAGGGGATGGGACCGTAGATGTCGGTGGTCTTGTGCATGGCCAAAACCTTTACAACTTCGGCCACGGCGTAGAGCACCGTAGACTCATTAGTTTTCTGTCTCAGCACGTTCCATGATGAAAGGAAATCGACAAAAGCCACCTTGAACGGGCGGTTGAGCCATCCGCTGGGGAATGCGTAGGTAGTTCCGTTGTTGCCGCCCTCCCATGACTGTGTGCCCGCGAAGTAACCTGCGTACATGTTGCCCACGAGATCTTCCGCAAGCTGATAGTCGTTTTGGTCTTCGGGCACGACTCTGCGTTCCATCGTCGTGAGGTAAGTGCCCCAGAGATTGTCCTTATTGAGTTCGCTCTCTTGTATCTTGTCGGGGTCCAGATTGAGGCTGTCCGACATGCAGCTGCTCAAGGATACGGAGGCGGCCAGCATGCCTATTGAAAGGCATGAGATGAATGATATATACTTTTTCATTATTCTTTGTGTAATAAACGTATTAGAAATTCACTTTCAATCCAAATCCAAGGCTACGCAAGCTGGGAGGCATGAAGTAGTCGAAACCTTGATAATAGGTTCCGGTATTGGCTGTCAATTCCGGATCGAACGGTGCCTTGTTGTAAATCATGAACAGATTGTGAGCCGTGAGCGAAACGCCCATGCGGAGTTTGTCTCTGAACCATGAAGCGGGCAGATCATAGGATAATGACAGTTCGCGCAAACGAACGTTGGTGGCACTGTAGGCATAATGGGCCAACAGACCGGTCTTTCCACCGGCCACTACACTGTAATATTGCTCGGCGTTGAGCTTTCCGTTGTTGACACGAACACCGCCGTTATCTCTTGCGTCAGCCGTCTGCTTCGACACACCGAACTGATCCATCAGGGCTTGTGTGGCCGAAACGACAACGCCGCCTACACGGGCATCGAGGAGAAAGTTGAGCTCAAGGCCTTTCCAAGCGAAGCTATTGCGGAAACCCACGTTGTATTTAGGAGCTGCCGAACCCACTTTAATGAAGTTATTGTCGTCTTTAGACACGCCACCCGAGCAGAGAATGTCGCCATGAAGGTCTTGCTTGAGCTTGCTGGCGTAGATATCCGACATGGTACCGCCTTTCTTGAGTATCATCTTATAGGACTCCGCGCTTGATACTTCAAACTCCGTAGGCGCCTTGACGGTGGTGTTCGTCTTGCGGTCGGTGACGTATTCGGGCAGTAGTTCCTTGATTTCGTTGCGGTTGAGCGAGTAAATAAGGTTGGCGTTCCAGTCTACAGGACCTATCTTCTGGTTAACACCCACTGTCAGTTCGACACCCCAGTTGTTGACCTTTCCGGCGTTTTCAAACGCGTATGAATAACCCGTGCTTGGCGGCAAGTTGTAGCGGAAGAGCTGGTTGTAAGTGTTAGAATTATAATAGGTAGCGGCAATGTTCAGCTTGTTGTGGAACAAACGCAGATCCATACCAAATTCAAAAGCCTTGGTCATTTCAGGTTTCAGGTGACTGGCAGGCGTGAAGCTGGAACCGGTGGCATTGCCGTTGGCCAGTGTTACCATTGTATAGGGCAGATAAGCGGATGGGGGATTACCTACTTGAGCGTATGAACCGCGTATCTTCCAGAACGAAATGATGTTCTTGGGCAAAGGAAGTGCTTCTGACAGCAACACCGACAGACCGGTAGAAGGGTAGAAGACATAGTTCTTGTCTGTTCCCAAGAGGGTGGAGAAGTAGTCAATGCGGCCTGTGGCGTCGATGAAGAGGAAGTTCTTCCAGTTGACTTCGGCCTTGCCGTAGAACGACTGCGTCTGAGTATGCAGGTTCGAATGGGTTGTTCTCGTTTCGGCGGGTGACATGTTGGAAGAGTGGAAGAAGTTGGGAACTCTTACCAAGTTACCTTCGAAAGTGTGAGATTTGTATTTCTCGTCATAATAGCTGCCGCCGATGTTGGCAAGGAAACGGAAATCTTCGCCGAACTTCTTGTCGATGTTGACAAGGAAATCGAGATAGACGGAAGTGTTCTTGTCATCCTGTGTCATCCAGTGGCCTTGCGGTTTGGCAAAGAGACCGTCGGTCGAGGCATAGAGCTTGCGCTCGAACTCCATATAAGCATGGTCGGTTCGGCCGCGGGCAATGACGTTCATCCAGTCGGTGATGTTCCATTTCACCGACAGTGTGATGATGTTACGGTTGCGGTCGGTGTTGAACATATTGCGGTTGACAATCCAGTAAGGATTCTGCATGCCCAAGCCCATGTTGTGATAAGGCCAATTCTGGGTCTTGAAGTTGCGGCTGCCGTTGTACATTTCGTAGACCACATACTTGTTGATATCGTCGCTGGGAGGGAACAGATATGCGGGAACCAACGGATTGTAGTACATGCCCTGGCCTACACTATTCTGATTGTTCTGCTTGATATAGAAGAGTCCCATGTCCATGCTCAGAACGTCTTTGATGACATCCCAGGAGTTGCGGAACGTAAAGTTGTAGCGGTTGTACTTGTTGTTAGGTACAATACCTTGTGAGTTGACACTGCCGAAAGAGATGTGTGTCTGGTTGGTTTCCGAGCCGGTCGACAGCGCAACAGAGTTCATAACGTTGAAACCTGTCTGGAAAAAGTCGAGCGGATTGTAGGAAGAAGGCTTCTCGAGTTTCTCTCCCCAACTTGCGAAATCGCCGTCCTTGCGACCATAAGTATTCTGAAACTGAGGTGTCACGAACGGACTCATGAAGCTCGTGTTGTGAGAGTAAGCTACGCGCGGCTTGCCGATGGCACCCTTCTTGGTCGTTATCAGGATGACGCCGTTGGCACCCTTGTTACCGTAAAGAGCCGCGGCCGAAGCACCGGTAAGTACTGACATGCTTTCGATGTCGTCGGGATTGATGTTTGAAATACCGTCTCCATCGGCCACTTCAACGGCCTCGTAGAAGTTGTCAGACTGTTTGGTGCGAAGTCCTTGCATGGGGATGCCGTCTAAAACGTAGAGCGCGTTGTTCTCGCCAAACAGCGATTTGGTACCGCGCATCATGACACGTGAAGAACCACCGACGCCGGATGAACTCTGGTTGATGGTGACACCGGCCACCTTACCGGCCAGACTGTTGATGAAGTTGGCGTCTTTCACGCCGGTCACGTCCTTGGCCTTGAGTTCCTGAACATTATAGGTGAGGGCCTTGGTCTCGCGCTTGATACCCAATGCCGTAACCACTACTTCATTGAGTAGTTGGTCGTCTTCCTGCAGGATGATGGTGATAGGCTGGTTGCCCGACACCTTAACGGTCTTGGTGGCGTAGCCAATGTAGGACACTTCGAGCAGCGATCCGTCGTTCACCTGCAGGTTGAAGTTGCCGTCGATGTCGCTGATGACGCCCGTAGTGCTGCCTTTCCGCTTGACGCTGACGCCGATGAGCGGTTCACCCTGACTGTCCTTGACCGTGCCCTTGAGCGTGAACGCGTTGGCGGGACTTTTCTTCTGATTTTTCGTAGAGAGAATAATTTGGTTGTCAACGATAGTATAGGTGACATTCGTTCCTCGGAAAATATGGCTCAATATTTCCTTTATGTCGCCGTTTTTGCTGTTGACACTGACGATTCTCCGAGTGTCAATCGTCTTGTTGTTGTAGAGAAAGACGTAGCTTGAAGCCTTTTCTATCTGATTCAACACCTGTTCAATGGAAACATTGGAGGCTGTAATAGGTTTCCCGATGCGTTGGGAATAAGCCTTGGGAGCTACCAACAGGCATGCTATCATACAGAAAAGTATAATACTGTTCCTCATCTGATTGTAAGTTTTAAAAGAATCACGCTTTGCCGAGGACGATGCTTACCGACCATCCTCTTGGGTTGCGCAATTAGGTTGATTATTGGATATTACGGTTAGTTTTGTTTTCCTTCTCGCTGAGAGAATGGCTGAAATAAGGTTGCGGACGGGCGTCGCCGGCGCGGCGGCTGCCGTCTGTCTGTGGCTGAGGCGTTTTGATTTTATGTCATAGTCATTGGGCTTTAATGGATGTTTTACATAAGGTTGATATGATGAAAGCCGCACGGACGGACGGCCGCGGGGCCTTGTTCAATACAAGTCCACCCGCACGCGTCGCCGGGAAGGCTTGGCACCGGCGGCCGGCGCGGGCTTCTCGAAATGCCATGACAGCGCGGCCGACTTGCTCAGGTAGTCCATGATCTGCGGAAGGGTCTCGTCGTAGAACGTCGCGCGGTATCGGTATTGCTTTCCTGAGTGGTTGACAAAGGTGATGTCGATGTTGAAGTGGCGTTCCAAATGCTGGAAAATCTCTTCCAACGGCATGTCCCTGAAGACGAGCTTGCCCTCTTTCCAGGCCACCTTCTCCGCCGTGTCGACGCGTCTGGAGGTGATTTGTCCGGTCTGTTTGTTGTACGAAAGGATTTCACCCTGCTCCATCGTGTACTGCGTCTTTCGGTTGGGAACGACGACATTGACGTGTCCTTCCTCCAGAACCGTCTCGATGCAGTCGCTCTCTTCGTAGGCGGAGACGTTGAAGTGGGTGCCGTACACATAGACCTGAAGGCCGTGGGAGGTGTTCACATAGAAGGGGGATTGCGGGTCGGCCTTGACCTCGAAGTAGCCTTCCCCTTGCAGTTCGACCTGTCGGTTGGCCTTGGCGAAGTGGACGGGGAAACGCAGACGGCTGCCGGAGTTGAGCCACACGACCGACTTGTCGGGCAGTTCGTAACGCAGGATGGCTCCTTTGGACGAATGGATTTCGGTCATCCGCCCGTCGTCCGTGGGCCTGTTGGTCAGCAGGTAGCCCAAGGCGATGGTGCTGAAGAGCAGCGGCAGGGTGAGGATGGCGGCGTATCGGGTGACCCGCTGCCGCCACACGTGCATCTTCCTGCGCTGCAGTTCCGCCCGCACTCTGCCGTAAGCCGCGGCCGTGTCAATGCTTTCGAGGGCTATGATGTCGTCGGCCATGGCCTTGGCCTTGCGCCATAGCTGTTCGGTTTCGGGTGATTGCTGTTCGTCTTTCAAGTGGTTGGTCTTTTAGATTGTTCTATTGGTAATACAACTGACAATCGAAAGAGGGACAGCCAATGCGTGTTTTTTTTATTTTCCGCCGCATTTGGCGGAAGAGAATGGGAAATGAGGAATGTGAAGTGTGAAGTGTGGAATGTGAAATGGGGCTTCGCTGAATGTGAAATGTGAAGTGTGGAATGTGGAATGACATTCCAATGAATGAGAAATGTGAAGTGAGGAATGTGAAATGACATTCCAATGAATGAGAAATGTGAAGTGTGAAATGTGAAATGACATTCCGATGAAATATGGAAGCAGCCTTTTCAATTTGTCAAAGGGCTGCTTTCATTTTGCAAAAGCTATCCTTTTATCTTGCAACCGCAGCCTTTTTACCTTGCAAAAGCTGCCCTTTTACAGCGCAATCGCGGCCCTTTCACCTTGCAAAAGGACAGCTCTTGCGCGGTCAAAGCACGGCTTCTGGAATGCGGAAGGACGGCGGCGGGTCGGACAGACGCGCACGACGGGACGACGGAACTATGCGCCGGCGATCTGCTTCAGCACCTCCTCCGCCACCTCGCACAGCTCCTTGTACCACGCTTCGCCGAAACGACGCTTCAAGGGGCCGGCCAAAAACTTGTAGACGGGCATGCCGATGGCGCGTCCTCTGGCCACGGCGTCCTTGCAGATGTCCCACCGATGATAGTTGATTCCCGTGAGGCCATGGCCGAACTCCTTCACGCGGATGGGATAGAGGGCGCACGAAATGGGCTTCACGAACGCCGTCCTGCCCTCACGGAAGGCGCATTCCAGGGCGCAGAGGCAGCAGTCACGCACGACGGTTCCATCGTCGAGCGTCAGGTCTTTGTACTCCGTGAAGACGCAATCCCTGCCCCCCACGATGCTCGTCACAAGGTCGCCATCGCGGTCGGCATAGGCCACGCCCTGCCTGTCGACCACCGCCTGGGCCGAGGCGCCCATCCGCGACCACACGGCGTCGAGCGAATCCTCGATAGCCCCTATCTCTTCGAGCGTCACGGGAGCACCCGCGTCGCCCTCGATGCAGCACTTGCCCTTGCATTTGGCCAGGTCGCAGCAAAACTTCTCGGTGATGATGTCGGGCGAAACCAGCACGTCGCCCACCTGCAAAATATGTAATTCGTCTTGATTCATCTTGACATGATAGCTTGAAAAGGGGCTGTCGGCCCCATTGCCGCCTACTGACAGATTGTCAACCTGCAACCGGTCGGCCCGTCCACTTGCCCGCACGCCCACTTGCGGGGCTACCATTCGACGGGCGTCAGCCCCTTGCTCTCCAGAAAAGCGTTGCAGCGGGAGAACTGGCGGTTGCCGAACCAGCCGCCGCGGTTGGCCGACAGGGGCGAAGGGTGGACGCTTTCGAGCACGAGATGGCGGTTCGTGTCGATCAGATACTTCTTGCCGCGGGCGAAACCGCCCCACAACATGAACACGAGATTGTCGCGGCGGTCGCTCAAGGCCTTGATGGCCGCGTCGGTGAAGGTGGACCACCCCAGCCTCTGGTGGCTGTTGGCTTCATGCGCCCGCACGGTCAGCGTGGCGTTGAGCAGCAGCACTCCCTGGTCGGCCCAGCGCGTCAGGTCGCCGTTTGGGGGCATGGGCTTGCCCAAGTCCAGCTCTATCTCCTTGAAAATGTTGACGAGCGAGGGCGGCGCCGGTATGCCTTCGGGCACCGAAAAGCTCAGCCCCATGGCCTGTCCCGGCTCATGATAGGGGTCTTGACCGATGACGACGACCTTCACCCGGTCGAATGGACAAAGGTTGAAGGCGTTGAAGATGAGCGGCCCAGGGGGATAACAGGCGTGATGGAGATACTCCTCGCGCACCAGCCGCGTGAGATTCGCGAAATAAGACTTCTCAAACTCGGCCCCCACCTGCCGCCTCCATGATTCTTCTATCTTTACGTTCATACAGACTGTGTCGTTCGCCGATGTCGCGCAAGCGCCGCTTTCCGGCTCCAAGAACTTGCCGACATTCGGTCGGTTATCGCACGCAAAGGTAATGATTAACTGTCGTAAAACGTTAAAAATGCGGAAGTTTCATGCCAAAAGATGGCAAATGGTATTATCTTTGCACAACGATTTCATAGAGAAAATACAAGCCATGCGCCCTCGACGGACGAAAACGACCGCGGGGCCGCGGCCAATCATCACTTAAAGCAACAAGGAAATGGAAGTAAAAGAATTGGAGAAGATGATCAGAGAGCAGGAAGGTTCTCTGTCATTGGCTTTCCCCGCGCTCATGCGCAAGGTATATGTATGGATGGCGTTGGCCCTCGCCCTGACGGGCCTCACGGCCTACGGCATTGCCGACAACACCAATCTGGCGTTCACGCTGATCGGCAACCGGGCTTTGTTCTGGGGCATTGCCATCGCCGAGTTCGCCCTCGTGATGTTCCTCACGGCACGCATCCGGAAGATGTCTCTCACGACCGCCACGCTGTCGTTCCTGCTCTACAGCGTGCTCAACGGCGTCACCATGTCGATCATCTTCCTGGCCTTCACGGCCTCCAGCATAGCCACGACCTTCTACATCACGGCCGGCACCTTCGGCATCATGGCCTTCTACGGCTACGTGACCAAGGCCGACTTGAGCAAGTTGGGCAGCATTCTGCGGATGGCGCTGCTCGGACTGATCGTCGCGCTCGTGGTGAACATCTTCATGCGCAACTCCATGTTCGACCTGGTCATCAGCGCCGTCGGCGTACTGATATTCACCGGGCTGACCGCCTACGACTCGCAGAAGATCAAGACGGCCCTGGCCATGCAGGAACACCCCGACGAGACCGCGCAGAAGGTGGCCCTCCTGGGCGCCCTCACGCTGTATCTCGACTTCATCAACCTCTTCATCTACCTGCTCCGCTTCTTCGGACGCAGCAACAACTGAGCGATCGGCAGCAGCTCGACAGACAAGGATGAACCGCGGGCACGCGACCGGCGCGTCATCCTTGTCTTTTGCCCCTGAGGCAATGGAAAGAACACGCATAATCCACATATAAACGACAAGACAACAAATGAAGAAATCCAAAGTCATGGCGGCCGCCCTGCTGGCCGCCGGCACCCTGTTGACGGGCTGCGGCGCCGCAACCGGCGGCAAGACGACAGCGACGACAGGCGACGTCCTGGGCAGCGTCGTGGGTTCGGCCACCAACCCCAACACCATCGGCAACATCCTGGGCAGCGTGCTCGGTATCAACAAGCCGTCGACGAACGACCTCTACGGCACCTGGAACTACTACGAACCGGGCGTAGCCTTCACGAGCGACAACGCCCTGGCCCGCGCGGGCGGCGAAGTGGCGGCCGGTTCCATCCGCGAGAAGCTCTCGGGAGGCTACGGAAAGTTCGGTATCAGCTCGGCCAACACGCAGCTGCGGTTCAACAAGGACAACACCTTCACGGGCACGGTGGCCGGCCGAAGCCTCAGCGGCACATGGACTTACAATGAAAGCGAACAGAAAATCATGCTGAAGACATTCCTCTTCACCTTCCCCATATATGCCACCCGCACGTTGAAAGGCATGAGTTTCACGACGGAGTCGAAGCGACTCCTCACCGTCCTGCAGACCGTCGGACAGCTGACGGGCAACAGCAACATCGCCGCCATCGGCGAACTGAGCAAGAACTACGAAGGGGTGCGCGTGGGATTCGACATGAGGAAATAGACATCTCCCGCCATTTCACCCACCGACAAAGGGCAGACCGTCGCGCGACGGCCTGCCCTTTTCCGTTCAAGAGGGCCCCGTATCGGACGGAAAAGGCCGCTTTTGCGCGCATATATATACGCTTCCAAGCATAAAAAAGCCAGCGATAGTCAAAAAATATGCACTTTTATTTGGACATTTCGATAGATATACATAATTTTGCAGTCAACAACGAATAAATATACAATCGAATGAAAGTCAAGACAAGCAGAATCGAGACGTTGAAGATGTTGATTTCCAGCAAGGAACTTTGCAGTCAGGAGGAAGTGCTTCAAGAACTCAAGAAGGAGGGATACACGCTCACCCAGGCCACGCTCAGCCGTGACATGAAGCAGCTGAAAGTGGCCAAAGCCGCCAGCATGAACGGCAAGTATGTCTACGTTTTGCCCAACGAAACGATGTACCGGCGTGTACACAAGCCGCTGCCGGCCGGCGAAATGACGCGCAACTCGGGCTTTCTGTCGGTGCAGTACGCGGGCAACATGGGCGTCATCAAGACCCGCCCGGGCTATGCCAGCAGCATTGCCTACAACATAGACAACAGCGACATCCCGGCCATTCTCGGCACCATCGCCGGCGACGACACGATATTCGTCGTCATCAAGGAGTACGCCAACCTGGAAGAGCTGACCTTGGACATCACCAAGGCCGTCGACTCGATATTCTGAAGAAGGACGGAAAGGAATGGAAGAGATTGAAGTGATGGTGGCCGATGTGTCGCATGAGAAGTTCGTGGACACGATTCTCAAGACAATCGAAGAGGCGGCACAAGTGCGTGGCACAGGAATCGCCAAGCGCACACACGAATATCTGCTCACGAAAATCAAGGAAGCCAAGGCCGTGATAGCCCTCTCGGGCGACAGGTTCGCGGGGTTCAGCTACATAGAGACGTGGGGCAACAAGGAGTATGTCACCACTTCGGGCCTCATCGTACACCCCGACTTCCGGGGACGGGGCGTGGCCAAGCGCATCAAGGACATGACTTTCACGCTGGCCCGCAAGCGTTGGCCCCACGCCAAGATATTCTCGCTGACCAGCGGGTCGGCCGTCATGAAGATGAACACCCGCCTGGGCTACCACCCCGTGACCTTCAGCGACCTGACCGACGACGAAGCGTTCTGGCGTGGCTGCGAAAGCTGCTGCAACGTGGACGTGCTTCACCGCACCGACCGCCACTACTGCATCTGCACCGCCATGCTCTTCGACCCTGAAGACCACCTGCCGGCCAAGATTCCGGCAGAGGTGATGGAGAGGATAAGGCGGATGGAGGGCAGACACCAGGCTGACCAATGACGGCGGAAGCCCCTTGGGGGAATCCACCCGCAGGCCATCGCCATCGAAAAGGGCGTTCCCCCGCAGGCCGCCAAATCGCATCATATAAACAAGGAGACATGGAACAACAAACAAACAACAGCCTTGCGGCGGCGACATCCCACCGCCGCCGAAAAGGACCGGGCAGGGTCGTCGTGGCCTACTCGGGCGGACTTGACACGTCCTACACCGTCATGAAACTGAAAGAGGAGGGCTGGGAGGTCTACGCGGCCTGCGCCGACACGGGAGGTTTCAGCCCAGAACAGTTGAAAAGCAACGAGGAGAACGCCTACAAGCTGGGCGCGGTGAAGTACGTGACGCTCGACGTGACGCAGGAATACTATGAGAAGAGCCTGAAATACATGATATTCGGCAACGTCATGCGCAACAACTGCTACCCCATCTCGGTGAGCAGCGAGCGCATTTTCCAAGCCATCGCCATCGCACGCTACGCCAAGGAGGTCGGCGCCGACGCCATTGCCCACGGTTCTACCGGGGCCGGCAACGACCAGATACGCTTCGACATGACGTTCCTCGTGATGGCCCCGGGCATGGAAATCATTACGCTGACACGCGACCACGCGCTCAGTCGACGGGAAGAGACCGACTATCTGAACGCACACGGTTTCCATGCAGACTTCACCAAGCTGAAATACAGCTACAACGTGGGCGTCTGGGGCACGAGCATCTGCGGCGGCGAACTGCTCGACCCTACGCGGGGACTGCCCGAAGAGGCCTATCTGAAACACCTGACACGCGACGACGCGTCGGAATTGCGCATCACTTTCGAGCACGGAGAGATTGCGGCCGTGAACGGCGAAGCCTTCGCGGACAAGGTGAAGGCCATCCGCCGCATCGAAGAGATAGGCTCCGCATACGCCATCGGCCGCGACTGCAACGTGGGCGACACGATAGTCGGCATCAAGGGACGCGTGGGCTTCGAGGCAGCCGCCCCGAAACTCATCATCGAAGCCCATCGGCTGCTCGAAAAGAGCACGCTCAGCAAGTGGCAACAGTATTGGAAAGACCAGGTGGGAAATTGGTATGGCATGTTTCTGCACGAAAGCCAATACATGGAACCGGTCATGCCCGACATCGAAGCCATGCTCACGAGCAGCCAGCGGCACGTGAACGGCACGGCCATCCTGCGCCTCTTCCCATACGGTTTCCAGACGGTGGGCGTGGATTCGACCGATGACCTGACCCGGTCGAAGCTCGGCGAGTATGGCGAGATGCAACACGGATGGACGGCGGACGACGCCAAAGGCTTCATCAAGGTCAGCTCCACGCCGCTCCGCGTGTTCTACGGCATGCACCCCGACGAGCAGCGATAAGCCGCAGGCGGCGCAACCTTTCCGCACCGACGGACGTCTAACGTTCAACGACAACCTTTAAAGACAAGAAAATGACAAGAAAAAAACTATTGAGGTCGACCAACGACAAGTGGATTGCAGGCATTTTAGGCGGTATCGCCGAGTATTTGGATTGGGACCCGGCCATCCTGCGCCTGGCCTACGTGTTGCTTTCGGTGTTCAGCGCAGGCTTCCCGGGCATTCTGATCTACATCTTCCTGTGGATCGTCATGCCCAAACAGTAGGACGACGAACATGATAAAAGTTGGTATTTTAGGTGCGGCCGGCTATACGGGCGGCGAATTGACCAGTCTGTTGCTCAACCATCCCGAGGCGGAAATCGTCTTTGCCAACAGCGAGAGCAATGCGGGCAACCGGGTGAGTGACGTCCATGAGAACCTGTATGGCGAGACCGACCTGACGTTTACGGCCGACATGCCCTTTGAAAGGGTCGATGTCGTCTTCTTCTGCTTCGGTCATGGCAAGAGCAAAAGGTTCATGGAAGAGCACAAGATACCCGCCAACGTGCGGGTCATCGACCTGGCCCAGGACTTCAGACTGGCCCCGGAAGCGGTCTACGGGCTGCCCGAACTCCACAAGGCGGGCATCGCCAAGGCCCGTTTCGTGGCCAACCCGGGCTGCTTCGCCACCTGCATCCAACTGGGATTGCTGCCTTTGGCCAAGGCCGGACTGCTCAAACACGATGTCAGTGTCAACGCGATCACAGGCAGCACGGGGGCCGGACAGAAGCCCGGAAACACCACCCACTTCTCTTGGCGCAACGACAACATCAGCGTCTACAAGGTCTTCAGCCACCAACATCTGGCCGAAATACGACACAGTCTGGCCGAATTGCAAGGCTCACTCGACGCCTCCATCGACTTCATCCCTTATCGCGGCGACTTCACGCGCGGCATTTTCTGCACCGAGGTGGTAAGGTTTGACGGCGACGAAGGAGCTTCCTCCAACCCCACCGCCGGGCAACTCGTCTCCCTCTACGAGGACTTTTACCGCGAAGCGGCTTTCACCTATTATATATATAAGGCACCGGATTTGAAACAAGTGGTGAACACCAACAAGGCGCTTGTCCATCTCGAAAAGTTCGGCAACAAGGCCGTCGTCACCTGCGTAATCGACAACCTGCTGAAAGGAGCCGCGGGGCAAGCCGTCCAGAACATGAACATCATGTTCGGACGGGACGAGACGATGGGACTGAAAACAAAGGGAATCGCCTTTTGAAAAGTGAAGTTCGCATCATCTCAGACAGAGAATACAACCAAACAAAGAACGAGCGGTGCCCCAACAGCGACCCCCCGCGAGGCACTCTCCTCCTTGGGAGGGGTCGGGGGAGGCAACATGAACTTATTCAACGTATATCCCCTATTCGATGTAAACATTGTAAAGGGAAAAGGAACAAGCGTCTGGGACGACCTTGAACGGGAATATCTCGACCTGTATGGCGGGCATGCCGTCATCAGCATAGGCCATTGTCATCCCCATTACGTGGAAAAGATGACGGCACAACTGGGCCGCCTGGGCTTCTACAGCAACTCCGTCATCAACGAGTTGCAAGTTGAATTGGCCGAACGGCTGGGCCGCATCAGCGGCTATGACGGCTATCAGCTGTTCTTGGTCAACAGCGGTGCCGAGGCAAACGAGAACTGTTTGAAGCTGGCTTCGTTCCAAACGGGCCGCACCCGTGTGCTTTCCGCTCGGAAAGCGTTCCACGGCCGCACGTCGCTGGCTGTCGAAGTGACCGACAATCCCAGCATCATCGCGCCCATCAACGCCAACAACCACGTGACTCACCTGCCACTCAACGACCTTGAAGCCTGGGAGACGGAACTGGCCAAGGGCGATGTGTGCGCCTGCATTCTGGAGTGCATTCAGGGTGTCGGCGGCCTTGACATGGCGACACCCGCATTCGCCCAAGGCCTACAAGCAGCCTGCAAGCGACATGGGACGGTGCTCGTCTGCGACGAAATCCAATGCGGCTACGGCCGTACAGGCAAGTTCTTCGCCCACCAGTGGCTGGGCATTCGCCCCGATCTGATCAGCGTAGCCAAGGGCATGGGCAACGGTTTCCCGATGGGTGGCGTGCTTGTTTCGCCCGATTTTCAGCCCACCTACGGCCAACTGGGTACGACGTTCGGCGGCAACCATTTGGCCTGCACGGCCGCATTGGCCGTACTCGACGTATTTGAAAACGAAGGACTCGTCGAGAACGCGCACCTCGTCGGCGAATATCTCGTCGATGAATTGAAACAACTGCAACAGCGCAACCCCCACATTCTGGAAGTTCGTGGACGCGGTCTCATGCTCGGCGTACTGCTGGACATCCCCCACAAGAATGTGAGAGGCAAGCTCATCTACGAACAACGCTGCTTCACAGGGTGCGCCGGAAGCGACATGTTGCGCCTTCTGCCGCCGCTATGCCTGTCGAGAGACAATGCAGACGATTTCATCCGACGGCTGGAAACCGTGCTAAACGACTGACTTACGCATAAAAAGGCTGCCTCTTGCTTGCGAATCGGAAAAGATTTGCTACTTTTGGAGGCGGCTATATTCATCAACAGATTATTATGGAAGATTCATTGAAACAAATAGGCCAGCGCCTCAAAGGACTTCGTGAGGTGCTCGACATCCCCGCGGAAGAAGTGGCCGAGTTGTGCGACATCACCCTTGAACATTATCTAAAGATTGAAAACGGCGAAGCGGACCCGTCCGTCTATCGCCTTTCCAAGATTTCCAAACGCTACGGAATCAGCCTCGACGTGCTGATGTTCGGCGAAGAACCGCGCATGGACGCGTACTTCCTGACACGCCGCAACCAGGGGCCGACCGTCGAACGCCGCAAGGATTACAAGTACCAGAGCCTGGCCAGCGGCTTCAAAGGGCGCAAGGTGGACCCGTTTCTGGTGCAGGTAGACCCGCTGCCGGACGACGCAAGGTTCAACAAGAACTCACACGACGGGCAAGAGTTCGACGTGGTGATCGACGGTCGGCTCGAATTGACCCTCGGCGAGAAGACACTGGTGTTGGAAGTTGGCGACAGCATCTACTTCGACGCCCGCCAACCCCACTGCATGCGGGCCTTGGATGGCAAGCCTGTCAAGTTCTTATGTATAGCCATCTAATTCTAAACAGACAATGATTGAAAGATTTTTAAAGCAGACCCGCTTCTCTTCGGAGGAAGACTACAGGCAACATCTCAAGTTCATCATTCCCGAAAACTTCAACTTCGCCTACGACGTCATCGACGCATGGGCTGAAGAAGCGCCCAACAAACCGGCACTCTTGTGGACTGACGAGCATGGCAAGGAACTCCGTTTTACGTTCAAGGAGCTGAAAGAGCAGACCGACCAGGCCGCAGCCTACTACCAAAGCTTGGGTATCGGCCACGGCGACAAGGTGATGCTCATCCTGAAACGCCACTACCAGTGGTGGCTGTCCATGCTGGCGCTGCACAAACTGGGGGCCGTGGCCATCCCCGCGACCCACATGCTCACCAAGCACGACATCGTATATAGAAACGAGCGGGCCGGCGTGAAAGCCATCCTGTGCGTCAATGACGAATATGTGACCGGTCAGGTGAAGGCCGCCATGGCCGAAAGTCCGACCGTGAAGGTGCTGGTGGCCGTCAATTCGCTGTCGGAGGAGACGAAGGCCGTGCCCGAAGGATTCCACGATTGGAGCAAGGAATGGAAGCAAACGGACAAGTTTCGTCGACCGGCATTTGTCAACAGCAACGAAGACACCATGCTGATGTACTTCACCAGCGGCACCAGCGGCGAACCGAAGATGGTGGCCCACGACTTCCTCTATGCCTTGGGCCACCTCACCACGGGCGTATTCTGGCACAACCTCGACGAGAACAGCATTCACCTGACCGTGGCCGACACGGGATGGGGCAAAGCCGTGTGGGGCAAACTGTACGGACAATGGTTCGCCGGAGCCACGGTCTTCGTCTTCGACCATGAGAAGTTCACGGCCGAAAAAATCATGCGGCAGATGGAAAGGTATCGCGTCACCTCCTTCTGCGCGCCGCCCACCATCTATCGCTTCATGATTCAGGAGGACTTCACCAAGTACGACCTCTCGTCGCTGACCTATTGCACCACCGCCGGTGAGGCTTTGGAGCCCGCCGTCTATGAAAAGTTCCGCCAACTGACGGGTATCAAGATGATGGAGGGCTTCGGCCAGACCGAAACGACCATGACGTTGGGCACCTTCCCATGGATGACGCCGAAGCCGGGAAGCATGGGCAAGCCCAACGCACAGTACGACATCCGGCTGCTGAAGCCCGACGGCACGGAATGCGAGGACGGAGAGAAGGGCGAAATCTGCGTTCGCGTGGGCGACGAGAAGCCCTTGGGGCTTTTCAAATGCTACTACCGCGACGAGGAAAAGACCAAGGAGGTGTGGCACGACGGGCTCTATCACACCGGCGACATGGCTTGGCGCGACGCCGACGGCTACTTCTGGTTTGTCGGACGCATGGACGATGTCATCAAAAGCTCGGGCTACCGCATCGGACCGTTCGAGGTCGAGAGCGCGCTGATGACCCATCCGGCCGTCGTGGAGTGTGCCATCACAGGCGTTCCCGACCCGATTCGCGGCATGGTGGTGAAAGCCACCGTGGTCCTTACAAAGGAATGGAAGGACAAGAGGGGCGACAGCTTGGTCAAAGAGTTGCAGGAACACGTGAAGCACGAGACCGCGCCATACAAGTATCCACGCATCATCGAGTTCGTGGACGAGCTTCCCAAGACCATATCCGGCAAGATCCGCCGCGTGGAAATACGCGAGAAGGACAATCGGAAATAGGCGGCCGCAGACCACACGGCCGCGGGGAGCGACAGAACGACGACAACTCATAAACAACCGACCACGCTTATGAAGACCTTTTTCAACGTAGAAGACTTGGGCGACCTTGCCCAGGCATTGCAGGAGGCACGGGAAGTAGAGAAGAACCGCTACGGATTCCAGCACCTTGGCCGCAACAAGACGCTGCTGATGATATTCTTCAACAACAGTCTCCGCACGCGACTCAGCACACAGAAGGCCGCGATGAACCTCGGAATGAACGTCATCGTGCTCGACGTGAACGCCGGCGCGTGGAAACTGGAGACCGAACGCGGCGTCATCATGAACGGCGACAAGAGTGAACACCTGCTCGAAGCCATCCCCGTGATGGGCTGTTACTGCGATCTGATCGGCATTCGGAGCTTCGCCGGGCTCACCGATAGAGAGTTCGACTACGCCGAAACCATCGTCAACCAGTTTGTCGAGCACAGCGGCCGGCCCGTCTTCGCCATGGAGACGGCCACCGTCCATCCGCTCCAAGCCTTCGCCGACCTCATCACCATCGACGCCTACAAGCCCTGCCGGCACCCCAAGGTGGTGCTCACGTGGGCTCCCCACTGCCGCGCCCTGCCCCAAGCCGTCCCCAACAGCTTTGCGCAATGGATGAACGCGGCCGACGTCGAACTTGTCGTCACCCATCCGCAAGGCTACGAACTCGACCCGAAGTTCGTCGGAAACGCCACCGTAGAGTATGACCGGCGCAAGGCTTTCGTAGGCGCCCACTTCATTTATGCCAAGAACTGGAGCTGTCCGGGCGTCACCCGGCCGGCCGACTACGGAAAGATTCTGACCGAAGATGCCGCCTGGACGGTCGACAGCGCATCCATGGCGCTGACCGAAAACGCACGTTTCATGCACTGCCTGCCTGTGCGCCGTGGGCTCGTCGTCACCGACGAGGTCATCGAAAGCCCCCGAAGCCTCGTCATCCCGGAGGCCGCCAATCGTGAAATCAGTGCCGAAGTGGTCATCAAACGCATGCTCGAAACCCTTTGAAAGCCGCCATCCATCCCGTTTTGTCCACGAACGGACGCTGCAACGACATTTTTCTGATGAGCCTTTGCCAATATTATGCAAAAAAAATGTAGCTTTGCAGCCAAATAATCAAACAACCAATGATATCTTTTGAAAGCGACTACAACAATGGTGCGCACCCCAAAGTGCTGCAGCACCTTGTCGAAACCAATGAGAAACAGACACTGTCATACGGTTTCGACGTCTATTGCGACAATGCCAAAGAGAAAATAAAGGCTGCTTGTGACGACCCGGAAGCCGAGATATTCTTCCTCGCGGGGGGCACACAGACCAACGCAACCGTCATCGATTCCATCCTGCACACCTACGAAGGCGTGGTCAGCGTGGAGACCGGGCACATCAATACGCATGAGGCGGGCGCGATAGAGTTCACCGAACACAAGGTCATTTCCATCAAAGAAGAGAATGGAAAGATGAACGCGCAGGCCCTGGACGATTATCTCTACAACTTCCTGCACGACGGAAACGCCTCCCACTCGGTCTACCCCGGCATGGTCTACATCACCTTCCCCACCGAATACGGCACGCTCTATTCGGCTCGCGAGCTTGACGAGATCTTCGAGGTCTGCCGCCGCTACAAGCTCCCGCTCTACGTGGACGGCGCACGCTTGGGATACGGTCTCATGGCCGAAGGCAACGACATCACGCTCCCCTACCTGGCCAAGCACTGCGACGTGTTCTACATCGGCGGCACAAAAATCGGCGCATTGTGCGGCGAAGCGGTCGTCTTCACCCACAACAACGCCCACGAGCACTTCTTCAACATCCAGAAACAGCATGGGGCACTCATGGCGAAGGGCCGGCTGCTGGGCGTCCAGTTCGACGCGCTCTTCACCGACAACCTCTACTTCGACATCTCCCGCCACGCCAACGACATGGCCATGCGCATGAAGCGGATATTCCAAGCCAAGGGCTTCCGCTTCTTCATCGACTCGCCCACCAATCAGCAGTTCGTCATTCTCAGCAACGAGACCGTCAAGCAGCTGTGCCGGAAAGACATCGTCTTCACGCATTGGGGGCCTTACGACAAGGAAAACATGATCTGCCGCTTCGTCACCAGCTGGGCCACGAAGCCGGAAGAACTGGACTATCTGGAAGAAAACCTATAGACGGAAGCCTGCGATGCGTCCGTCGCCATCGATTCATGACCGAGCCCCATGCGGATTTCACGTTGCAAATCCGCATGGGGCTCGGCTTTTCACGCAGCGTCGGAGCCGGCGCCCCGACCTCTTCACAACCCCATCTGACGGTTGTTGCCGATCTTCACCCTGCTACATCCGCTCAATCTATAAAGCTCCTGCGCCTTCATCGTGCCGCCGTCGGGAGACGCCACCCGATTGCCCGCCACCTCCAAGCCCCGCACGCTCTTGGCAAAAAGGACGGGATTGCCCCATGTTTTGAACCTGTTGTGGAGAATGCGGATGTTGAAATGGACGGGAGTTTTCGCGTCGACGACCGTATTCGACGGGTTGACGGCGATGACGGCATGCTCCGGATGGCCGTTCGGCGCGCAGTCGATGAAGTCGTTGTCATCGATCAACACGTCCTTCACCGGCCCCGATTCGAACCAACCGGCCGCATCGGCCTCGATGAGGATGGCGCTCATGCCGGTGGAACGATAGGTGTTGCCCGCGATCACGACCCGTCGCGGCGTCGTCACAAGCGTACCCCGGGTGCTCGTATGGGTGAACAGATTGTTTCTGATTTCCACCTCCGGCGTGCAGGTCAGGTTCTCTACGTAGTCGCTTCCGACCCGCAGCGACCTCGGAACGGCACGGTCGAGCGTCAGCTCCACCACCCTGTCCGAGATGCGCAAGGCCCCTTTCACCACGGCCGTTGCGAAGCGTTGCATCGTCGCCGGAGCCACAAACGCCACCGTATCGTTCGCGAAGAAGGCATTGAAACCGTAGCTCTGGTGGTGCATGAAGCGCACGCGCAACCTGTTTTCGGCCAACACGCTGTCGACGCGCAGGGTGGTGCCATGCACGTTGATGCAGTCGTCCTGCGCCCCGGAGAACCTGCCGTCGCGCACGACTATCCTACCGCTGCATCCCGAGAAGTGGAGGAAGTCGGCCGAAGAGGCCAGCACACGCCCGCTGCCCGCACGCGGCTCGCAATGGATCCGCTCCATCGTGACATTGCGGGAATACTGGCTGACGATTCCAAGTCCGTGCATATAGTGCACCGACACGTCGCTGAAGGAGATGTCCTCGCTTTCCAAGATCAGCATGCCCACTTGGTCGCGGATGATGTCGCGGATGGTGAGCACCTCCCCCTCCTTGGGCTCCAGCCCCGCCGGACGGGGGAAACGCAACAGTCCGGGGGCCACTTCCGTCGCTTCGGAAGCCGACAGCAGCCGCCAGTCGCGGCTATAGGCGAAGCGGTCGGTTGCGGGATTGAACTTCACGCAGTGGTCTACATTCGTCTTCCAGCCCTCGCCATAGAGCGCCACCCGACCGCCGTCAACCGCATAGCGCGTGTCGGGATGGGCCCGCAGCTCGACCGAATCGGGCGTGACCCGCGTGTAAGCGAACTCTGAACCGCCCGGACGCTCGAAGTCGAAATGCACGTTCCGCAACCCGATTCTCTTGCAGTGCAGCATGGCCAGCATGGTCATCTTGCCATGGAAGACGAAGGTGGCCCCGCCGCCGTCGATGGTCAGGTCGGCCATATCTTCGAGCAGCAGGCCTATCACCTTCTCTTTCGACGGGCATTCGGTCTCCGACGAGGTGTTGGAAACGAACAACTCGCGCCACGATGCGCCCTCCGGCCAGAAGTCATAACGCCCTGCTTCAAAGCGCAACACACGGCAATGCCGCTGCCGACACTGCCACAAGGCCTCCTGCACCTGCGCCACGCAGTTGGCATACGTGTTGGGTCGAATGCCGAGCACGGCCAGCGAAAGCGTGTCGCCGGCCCGCAGACCGACGGCAGGAACGGCCGACAGCAAGGCCGACAGCCAACAAACAAATCTCGTCTTTATCTTCATGACATCATCTTGGGGATTGTCGGGGGTGGAAAAAGCAAAACCGGACGCGTCGTTCCGCATCCGGTCATTGACGGGGGATGGTCAACAGCTTGCCGACCGTGCCCTTGTAGCTGTGGACGGTCAGGTTAATCGTGCCTTGAAATCCCTCCAACGGCATGCTGACCACATGGTGCGTCGTGTAGTATTCGGGCACTTTGTTCTGCCGATGGCTGAACGCGACGCTTCGTTCCGCCGTCCCGTCGGGCAGCCGTCGCTCTCTGACGAGCACCAAGTCCACCGTCTGTCGGGCCTTTCCATCGGCCGTCCTGCCGGTCTTCAAGCCGAAGGCGATGTTGAGATACTTGTGGTTTTCCGAAATCCAAGCACTCTCAAAGACGACCGGATCCATGCCCAAGGCCTCCCCTTCGGCACGGGGGCGGAGTTTCACCACAGACACGCGACGCAGCGAGAAAGGCTCCGTCGTGCCGTCGGCGGCCACCTGTTTGTGGTAGAGCAGTGCCCGATAGGTGGAATCGGGGGTCGTGGCCCAGGCGGCCTTCACGGGTTTCGTGAACGCCAGCCGCGCGTTGTCGTCGGTCAAGGCCTGCACAAACTGGCTGTTGCCGTCGGTCGCCGCCTCCACATAATGAGCCTGGAGATAGGAATATTCCCCATCCCCACTCTCATAAGTCTCGTGCTTGCAAGCCGTCAGGCCGACGGCCAGCAGGCCGACGACCCAGACCGCGACGCGTCTCGTTGGGCGCCTGCTCATTTCTTGAACGAGAATCGGTTCTTCAACGACTTGAACATGCCGCCCTCCGTGGCCGCCTTGGCCGCCAGATAGTTCTTGGCCGGATAGGCATACTGGCTCAACAGGCAGGTGCGCAGGAAGCGGTCGTCCTTGTTCTCGATGTCGATCTTCGCCAACTGACCGGCCACGTAGGCCTCGAAACGTTCATAATCCTCCTCCTTGTAGCGGTCGGCGTAGACCTTCGTGTCCTGTATCATGTCCAGCGCGATGTAGTTGCACGGGTAGATGCGGTAGCTGCGATGGATCTCGGTGTCGATGTGCGCGGCGATTTCGTCGAACAGTTTGTTCTTGGGTTGCTCCAGATCGACCGTCTCCAGCCACTCGTCGATGCAGGGTGCGGCCTCGTAATGGATGTGTCCCTTGTAGCCCTTGATACCCACCAGCATGCTTTCGATGTCGTCTTCGGCCGTCTTCTTCCAGAACGGAACGTCGCGGCGCAGCTGATATTCGCGTGCCTTGAGATAGTCGCAGGGGTCGTATTCGTAGGAGATGGCCAGCGGTATGATGTGGAGGGCCTGCAACCGCTCGGCGACGGTGCCCTCGCCGCCCATCGCCATCATCTTGAGGATGGCCGGTTGGGTCAGGTCGTTGGAGTTCTTGGCCCGTCCCTGCCGCTGCGCTATCCACACGTTCTCGTTCTTCCGGGCCACGGCGAAGTGGATGTACTCCGACATGCGCTTGCTGGCCTTGAGCATTTCGACGGAGTGGAGCGCCCTTTCCACGGTGAACGACTTGTTCACTCTCACCAGGTCTTTCACCCAGGGCAAGGTCAGCAGGTTGTCGCCGATGGCGATTTCGCACGTCGTCTCGAAGCCCACGTCAATCAGTATCTTGTCGAGGAAGGCCGAGTCGAGCACGATGTCGCGGTGGTTGCTCACGAAGGTGTAGCGTTTCTTGATGTCCAGGTTGTAGGCGTCGACGTCGATTCCGGCGCTGACGGTCTGCACCAGCTGCTGGAGGAAGGGATAGCAGAAGGCTTTCTGGAAATCGAGGTTCGTCTTGCACTGCTTCATCTTCTGCCCGATGGCCTCCACGGGGACGCCCGGATAGAGGTAGGCCAGCACGTGCTGGAACTGCGGGTCGGCCAGCAGACGGTCAAACACTTCAGGCAATTCTTCGGGTTCGAACGGCCTTATGGGGTCAAACTCTGAAGGTATCTTCATAATGTTCTAAATAAAATGAGAAAGAAAAAACAAGAGAATAAAAAAAGAAAGGGGCCCGGAACACACGCGACTTGGCCGCTCATCAACGGACCAACTCGTCAACTCACCACCTCATCAACTCCCTTTTCCGTGCGCAATGATCAGTTCTATGCCGAGTTCCTCTATCCGCCGCACGTCGGAAGGCTTCACATGGCTGTCGGTGATGATCATGTCCACCTCTTCCATGTCGCCGATCTTGGCGAATCCCTTGCGCCCGAACTTCGACGAGTCGGCCAGCACGATGGTCTTCTGGGCCGCCTGCATCATCTTCTGGTTCAGATGGGCCTCCCGCATGTCGGTGGTGGTGATGCCGAAGTCGAAGTCTATGCCGTCCACGCCCATGAAAAGCTTGCTGAAGGCGCAGCCTTTGAGCAGCACCTCGCTGTAGTCTCCCACCACCGACTCGCTGCTGTGGCGCAGCATTCCGCCCAGTTGGATGATGTCGATGTTGTCGTCTTGCGACAGTACGATCGACGACTGTAGCGACGCCGACACGACCGTCAGCTTGTTGACGGGCTTCACGCAGTGGGCGAAAGCATGGATGGTGGTGCCTGAGGCGATGATGATCGAGTCGTTGGGGGTGATGAACTTGGCGGCTTCGGTGCCTATGCTGTACTTCTCTTCTGGGAAGAGCTTTTCCTTCTCGTTGACCGAACGGTTGCTCGTGAAGGGGTTGATGGCGATCGCTTTTCCATGGCTGCGGTATAGTTTTCCAGCTTTTTCAAGGTCAGTCAGGTCTTTTCTGATCGTCACGGACGACACTTCCAGCAATTCAGCCAGGTCTGAGACCAACACAGAGTCTGCCTTAAACAATTGTTCCAGAATGGCATTGTGTCTATCTTCTTTCGTCATCTCCTGATTGTTGTTGATTAATGCGACAAATATACGACTTATTTCATAACCTTATCATTTCCTTTCTCATTTTAAATATATATTAACACAAAACGATGGTACGGCCCGACCAAGCGACAAAAGCGCAGCGACCGAAAGGCGAAAGCTGCCCTTTGACGCGGCAAAAGAGCAGCTTTCGCAAGCTCGAAGCACAGCTTTCAGCAGGTCAAAGGGCAGCTTTCGCAACGCCGCCGCGCTGCTTTTGAAAACAGGCGACGGCCGGCGACGGCGCAAGCGGGCATAAACGACTGGCTTCAAGCACTTTTCCTGCACGGCAAGCGCCATCCTTCCTTTATGTCGAAGCGGGCGTTGACGAGTAAAAAAACGGCGAGAGACCGATTGCTGTCGAAGCCTGCCGGCGAAGGGCGGCCCTATGCAATGTTTCACAAGGGGAGAAACGAAGGGAAATGCCCTACGGCCGATTCTTGTTCGATTGAGAATCTATCATTACCTTTGCATCAAACAACCAACTTCAAATGCCATGAGTTACTCCAAACTCTATTACCACATCGTATTTCGCACCTATCAATCCCAACGAACCATCAACGAAGCTCATGAGCGGGACCTCTACGCATACATATTGGCTTACTGCAGAGCCCATGACATCTGCCTTCTCAGGATCAACTCCATGCCCGACCACATCCACATGTTTGTTTCTTTGCGCCCCGACGTTTGCCTGGCCGATTTTGTAAGGGAGCTGAAAAAGTCTGCCGGCAACTTCATCAAAAGCCATCCCCGCGAGTTTCCCATGTTCAATGGGTGGGGAATAGGCTATTGCGCCATTTCCTATAGCGAGTCCGAAAAGGCTTATGTGGTGGAATATGTCAGGAGACAGAAGGAGCACCACAAGAAGATGTCATTCATAGATGAGCTAAAACAAATCATGCGGGAGGTCGGTATTCAATATGATGAAGACTATTTCCGAAAAGACTGGATAGAGTGAATGCTTCGGGGGATAGTCCATGGATGGCCAAACTGCTCGTGGGCGACTCCGCTGGAGTCGATACTCTCCACGCAGTACTTGCCTCTCCCCCGCAGTCAGCCTATCGGCATGACTGCGGGTTACAGAAAGGTGAAGCCTCTGGCTTCATCACATGACCGCTATCGACTGTCTCCGACCAGGCACACGCACGCTCACATGACTGCAAACCACAGACATGAGGAGACATGCAGCCACTCACATACCCCAAACTGTAGACATGGGGAGGCATACGACCTGCTCACATGACTGCAAACCACAGACATGAGGAGGCACACGACCACTCACATGACCGCAAACTACAGACATGGTGAGCAGGACGGATTACCCGCTACGCGAAGGCGACCGATGATGAAGCCAGAGGCTTCACCTTTCCATAACCCATAGTCATGCCGACAGGCTGACTACGGGATGTCCCGCTCGCCTTCATCGACCCCAGCGGGGTCGCACACAAACTACAGATACAGGAAATCATACGACCCGTCACATGACCGCAACCTCACAAACCCAAGAAAGGCACGCAATCCACCTCATGACCACAGCCCGCAGCCCCCCGGAAAGACACATTACATGCCCCCAAACCGCAGACATGGGGAGCAGGATGGACCGCCCGCTACACAAAGACTGCCGATGATGAAGCCGGAGGCTTCACCTTTCCATAACCCGTAGTCATGCCGACAGGCTGACTACGGGATGTCCGGCCCCTCTACATCGACCCCAGCGGGGTCGCCCACAAAAGGCGCAATCCATGAACGCCGACGCACGACCACCCCACACCTCGCCCACGACCTGCCTGCAAAAGAGCAACAACGACACCCCGCCGCATATCCCTCCATCGTTCCTATGCCAACGCAAGATGGCCAAACTGCTCGTGGGCGACTCCGCTGGAGTCGATACTCTCCACGCAGTACTTGCCTCTCCCCCGCAGTCAGCCTATCGGCATGACTGCGGGTTACAGATAAGGTGAAGCCTCCAGCTTCATCACATGACCACGATCCGCTGTCTCAGGACAGACACACGCACGCTCACATGACTGCAAACCGCAGACATGGGGAGACATGCACCCACTCACGTGACCGCAAACCGCAGACATGAAGAGGCACACGACCTGCTCACATGACCGCAAACTGTAAACGTGAGGAGGCATACGACCTGCGCACATGCCCCCAAACCGCAGACATGGGGAGCAGGACGAATCGCCCGCTACGCAAAGACGGCCGATGATGAAGCCGGAGGCTTCACCTTTCCATAACCCGTAGTCATGCCGATAGGCTGACTACGGGATGTCCCGCTCGCCTTCATCGACCCCAGCGGGGTCGCCCACAAAAGGCTCGATCCATGAACGCCGACGCACGACCACCCCACACTTCGCCCACGACCTGTCTGCAAAAGAGCAACAACGACACCCCGCCGCATATCCCTCCATCGTTCCTACACCAACGCAAATCAGCCACGCTCTTCCTCTGAGAGCGTGGCCGACCTTTTAGGAGTCCGTCAAGGACAAGCTGCTACTTGAGCATTTCCTCGACGGCACGGCGAAGTTGCGCGTCGTTGCCGCTGAGATAGTCCTCGGGCGTGTTGTAGACTTCTATGTCGGGCTGCAAGGTGTTGTTCTCGCCATACACGCCCTTCATGTCCACGCAGCCCACTTGCGGTATGCCGAAGACCATCTGGTTATCGAGCAGCGACTCCCACCACACGGCCGTCATCGTACCCGCCACGGGAGTGCCAATGAGTTTGCCGATACCCAACGTCTTGTAGACGAACGGGAAGCCGTGACCGTTGGAATAATCATCCTCGCAGATGAGCACACAACTCGGTTTCACCCACTTGTTCCAGGGATCCCAGCCGATGAACTGGCCACGGGGCACGAAGCTCTGATACTGCTTGCCGCCCAGGAGCGTGCAGAGGTCGTCGTGGAGCCAGCCGCCGCCGTTGTGACGTTCGTCCACGATGACGGCCTTCTTCTGCCGGCTGCTGTCGGAGAGGAGTTCGCGGAAGACCGTGCGGAAGCTCTCGCTGTCCATCGCCCGCACGTGGACATAGGCCAGCTGCCCGCCAGACCACTTGTCGACCAGCGCGCGGTTGCGGTCCACCCAACGCTGGTAAAGCAGGTCGCTTTGAGTGCCCTTGCCTATCGCCCGCACGACGACATCACGCTCTTTGCCGCCACTCTTCACCGTAACGCGCACCGGCTTGCCGGCCTTCCCGTCGAGCAGATGGTTGTAGTCCTTGCCGGCCAGAATCCTTTCGCCGTCGATGGCTTCGATGATATCGCCGGCCTTCACCTTCGTATCGCGCACGTCAAAAGGCCCGCGCTTGATGACTTCGGCTATCTTCAGGCCGTCACCCGTATGGCTTTCGTCGTAGAAAAGGCCCAGCGCGGCCGTGCGCAGGTCGGCTCCGTAGGAATAGAAACGGGCGCCGGTGTGCGACGCGTTCAGCTCGCCCAGCATTTCGGAGAGCATGTCGCGGAAGTCGTAACGGTTGTTGATGTAGGGCAGGAAACGCTCGTAGGTCTTCTTGTAACCGTCCCAGTCGACGCCATGCAGCTTCGTATCGTAGAACTTGTCCTTCACTTGTTGCCAGATATGGTTGAACATGTAGGCGCGCTCCGCGTAGGGACGGTAGTTGAAACGGGCCTCGAAGTCGACTGACTTCGTGGTGTTCATGGCCACGTCGAACTTCTTGATACCGCCATTGCAGAGGTAGATGTTCTTGAAATCCCTGTCGGCCGTCATGCCGCCGCCACCGATTCCTTTGGCCACTATCACCGTGCTGCCCTCGCGAAGACTGTGCTTCCACAGGTCGGCGCTGCCCTCGAAGCGGGCTTGGTAATAGATGGCGTCGCCCTCCTTGTTGAGCAGGAAGTCGCCCAGATGCGACGAGTTCACCGTCAGCCGAACCACGCGGTCGCGGCAGTTGTCGACATCCAGCTCCAGCGGTTCCACCTTCTCGGGCTTCACGGCGTTGGGATTTTTCTTCTTGTCCTTGGCCTGTTTGGCTTCCTCTTTCTCACGCTTCTCGGCCTCTTTCTTCTCGGCTTCGCTGGTTTCCTTCCATCGTGCGTACTCTTCCTTGGTCATCTTGAACTGCTCATAGGCGTCGAGGTCGAAGAACATGATGTAGGCGTCGCTCTCCGAACCCCACGAACCGTGGCTGCGGTAGCCCGCCCGGTCGCTCTCGAAGACCATGGCCTTGCCGCCGAGCACCCACTTGGCGTTGCCGTCGCTATAGCCGCTGTTGGTGAGATTGCGTATTTCCCCCTTTCCATCGGCCGAAACGAGGGCCACGTCGCTGTGGTTCCAGCCGCCGTCGCCGATGTAGCTCGCCAGCAGCCAACGGCTGTCGGGACTCCAGGAGAACCATTGGTCGCCGTCGCTGTAGCTATACATGTACTTGCCGGCCATCAGCGTGCGCAACACATGGGTCTTCACGTCGACGGCACGCAGCGTGGTGCGGTCTTCGAGATAGGCCACGCTCTTGCCGTCGGGACTGTAGACGGGCTGGAAACTCGTCTTGTCGCTCTTGACGAGCTGCTCTTCCGTTATCTCGGAAGCGTAGGTGAAGAGGTCGTCCTTCTTGTTCTTGATGGTACTCTGATAGATTTGCCACAGCCCATCGCGCTCGCTGGCGTAGACCAAGCCGCGTCCGTCGGGTGCAAAATCCACGCTGCGCTCCTGTTCGGGCGTGTCGGTGATCTGGCGGGTGGTGGCATATTCCACCGAAGTGACGTAGACATCGCCGTGCAGGATGAAGGCCACTTCCTTGCCGTTGGGCGACAGGGCTATCTCGGTGGCTCCGCTGCGGCGTATCTGCCGCTGCAAGTCCTGGTCGTTGCGGTCGGCCGTCACGGTGACCTCCACACGCCGGGGCTGCTGTCCTTCGCGCAGGGTATAAAGCTCGCCGTCGTAGCCGAAGCTCAGCACCCCATCGTCCGAACGGGTCAGGAAACGCACGGGGTTGCCCTTGAAATGCGTGAGCTGTTGCTTGGCCGTGCCGCTCAGGTTGGTCTTGAAGACGTTGAATGTGCCGTCTTCCTCGCTTAAATAATAATAGGTTTCGCCCTCTCCCCACACCGGATTGCGGTCTTCACCGTTGAAATGGGTCATTTTTGTGAATTTCCCGTCCCTTTTGAGCCATACGTCGCGGCAGATGGGCGACGTATGATGCTTGCGCCAGACGTCCTCATAGCCTTTCACGTCGTGGTAGAGAACAGCTCCCTCCTTGTTGATACTAATTCCCGGCATGGAAATTTCGGAGAAAAGGCGGGGACGGCTACCTGCCGTCGTCTCCACCTGGTACACCTGCGTGAAGGAGCCGTTCGGGAAAATGATGTTTTGCGGCGAAGGCATACCGGAGCATTCAAACAGCACATGCGTGTCGTCGACAAAAGCCAAGGGCGTCTCATTGCCGCTATCTGTCGTCAATCGGACGGGGGCACCGCCTTCACGGGCTATCAGAAAGACGTCAAGACTGCCTTCACGGGCCGATGAAAAGGCGATTTTTTGCCCATCAGGACTCCATACGGGGTAGGAATCGTAGGCTGCGTTGGATGTCAACTGACGGGCTTCACCGCCGCTGGAAGGCACCGTGTAGAGGTCGCCTTTGTAGGAAAAGGCGATTGTCCGACCATCGGGCGAGATGGCACCATAGCGCATCCAGAGCGGACGCGACTGGGCCGTAGCACCCAAGACGACAGCCAGCAGGGAGGTTGCCGCCAGAAGCCGCTTGCCAAACAAGGACTCCTTGTGAGAAAGATGTAGTTTAGACATAAGTTTTTAGATATGATTAAAGGATTGTATTTTCTGACGAACATAAGCCTGGAGGCCCACGTCGCCGAGGATTTCGATGTCGTCGTAAAGTCCAAGGATGAAGCGTCCGATACCGACATAGCTGGCCAAGTCGGCCTGAAAAAGCCAGCGGCCATCGGCCGTTGGCGTAAAACAGCCCGATGAAATGGGATATTCTTCAAGCATGAGGTTGTGAGAAAGCTGCTTCATCAGCAACCGGACAGGCAGGCGTTCGGGGCCGCTGAACATAAAAATGTCGGTAAAGAGCCGGCTATGTTGCTCCTCGTAGATCCAGGGCGTGTCGTAAACCTCCACGCTTCCGATGCGTGCCAGCTTGAATGTTTTGCACATCCGCGTCTTCAATTCATAGCAACGGATGTCGAGGTTCTCGTTCAGCAGCTGGTAGGGTTCGACCACCCGGTCGCTGACGGTGTTGCTGTGAGGCGATGAATAATCCTTCAGGCACACCACGCGTTGCTGACGGATAGCCTCCATCAGTGCGTGAAGTGTCTCGATATTGTGGGCCTTGAAGCGGGTGTCGGTGAACTGCCGGAGATGATAGAAGCGTTCGAGTTTGCGCCTGATGGTCGGCACCATCGGGTTCTTTTCATCCGTTCCATCGAGCAGCCGATGCAGGAAAGTAGCCTCGACATCGGTGAAATTGACGGAGCGGGCCAAGCTCAGGAAGAACGGGGAGTCGGGGGAGAGCCGATGAGTCTGGTTCTCTGTGACCACGACAAAGCCCATCTCACGAAACTTCCGCAGGTAATTGTAGATTTGGCGACGCGTGATGCCAATCCTGTGACAGAGGTCTTCGGCCGTATAATCAAAGCCGTCGACCATCAGAAGGATGAGTTGGAGTTCTTTCGACATCATGGCAGGTCTTGTTCTTCAAAGTTTATTTCGAGTTCGTCGGTGCCCAAGAGATTGTAACTGCGCCGATGAAATGGGGTGATTCCATGCAAACGAATCGCCTCACGGTGCTTTCGCGTGGGATAGCCCTTGTTGCTTTGCCAATCGTAAGCAGGGTATTGGAGCGCCAACGCGTCCATGTAGTCGTCACGATAGGTCTTGGCCAGAATGCTGGCGGCGGCAATCGACTGATACTTGGCGTCGCCTTTCACGATGCAGGTATAAGGCAAAGTCTTTCCTTCGTCGGGCAATCCCTCGCCCACGCGGTAGGGATCGAAACGATTGCCGTCGATGATGAGTGCCTCGGGACGGAGTTGCAGTTGGTCGATTGCACGGTGCATGGCCAGGAAACTGGCGTGAAGGATGTTTATCTTATCGATTTCATCGGGCGTGACAATGCCGACGGCCCATGCCAAAGCGTCGCGTTCAATCTGCTCCCGAAGTGCGTGGCGACGACGGTCGGTGAGCTTCTTGCTGTCGTTGAGTGCCGGATTATCATAGTCGGGAGGCAGAATGACAGCCGCGGCATAGACGCTTCCGGCCAGGCAACCACGCCCCGCCTCGTCGCAACCGGCCTCAACCACCTCTTTATAATAATGTGACAACAGCATAAAACAGACCCATTTAGTTAACAAACGTTATGCGTTAACAGATTTAACGAAGCCGAATTGCAGAGTGAAAGAATGCTTCCACCCATACGACTAACTTTGCATCTGTAAATTAAAACAAGCAAAAAGAGCAACCCTATGGCAAAGAACATCTCTCTACAACCGTCCTCCAATCTACATCTTCACCAGTTTCGACAAGTCATCCGCCAAGCCGTCGAGACAGCCAAGGCACCCTTCAACGCGCTGCGCCGATACTATGGCGCCGTCCTGGGCAAGGAAATCAGCGCCCGCCAGACCTGGCTGCTATTAAAGGTGCAGGCCGCTTTCGTACTGGCAGGATTCCCGATGGAATCGCCCGTTTTTCTACGGCTGGCTTGCGTCGCGTGGTTTGTACAGGCCCTGTTGGCCTGTCGGCGAAGCCTCGCTTAGAACATGGTGGCCACGCGCTTGACGGCAGCCACCAACACGTCCACTTCCTCACGGGTATTGTAAAGCGCAAAGCTGGCCCGCGCCGTACCGAGAACGCCCAATCGCTCCATGAGTGGTTGGGCGCAATGGTGTCCGGTGCGGATGGCAACGCCCAGCCGGTCGAGCAGAGTGCCCATGTCCATATGATGGATGTCGCGCAACTGAAAGCTGACGACTGCGTCGTGGCGCAACACCGTGGTGTCCACATCGGCCGGAATGCCGAAGATGCGCATGCCATCGATTTGCTGCAATTGGCTGACCGCATAGCGGGTGAGGTCTTCCTCGTGCCTTTGAATCGTGTCCATACCGATGGCCGACACGTAGTCGAGAGCCTTGGCGAGACCCGTCGTCGCGATGTAATCGGGCGTTCCGGCCTCAAACTTCAGCGGCGGACGCTCGAACGTGCTCTTTTCGAAGCTCACATGCTCGATCATCTCGCCTCCTCCCTGATACGGCGGGAGGCGATCGAGCCAGGCTTCCTTGCCATAAAGCACGCCGATACCGGTAGGCCCATAGACCTTATGACCGCTGAAGACGAAGAAATCGCAGTCCAGCGACTGCATGTCCACCTTGAAATGAGGCGCGCTCTGGGCACCGTCGACCACGACAGGGACATCATGTTCGTGGGCGATACGGATGACTTCCTCCACGGGATTGATGGTTCCGAGCACATTGCTGACATGCGAAATGCTGACAATCTTGGTCTTCGGCGACAACATCCGACGGAACGCCTGCAAGTCAAGCGTGCCGTTTTCATCCATCGGAATGACCCGAAGCGCAATGCCCTTGCGGGCCGCCTGCAACTGCCAAGGCACAATATTGGAATGATGTTCGACCGTGGAAATGACGACTTCATCGCCCTCCTGCATGCAGGCGTCGCTGAAACAGGAGGCTATCAGGTTCAGTCCTTCGGTGGTGCCACGCGTAAAGACAATCTCCGTCGTGCTGCGGGCATTGATGAATCGGCGGACGGTCTCACGGGCACCTTCGTGCAATTCGGTGGCCTGTTGGCTGAGCCAATGCACGCCCCGATGGACGTTGGCATTGACATTGAGGTACTCGTCGCGCATGGCATTGAGCACACACAACGGCTTCTGCGTAGTGGCCGCATTGTCGAGATAAACCAGCGGCTTGCCGTAGACCGTGCGGGACAAGATGGGGAAGTCAGCCCTGATCAATTCTATATCCATCGGTGATTACTTGCAAAGTTTACAACCATCGCACTTGTTGAGTTCTCCGCGGAAGCGTTTCTCCACCAGATAGTGCAACCGGTCGCGCAAAGGTTCAAGCTCCATCTTGTCGATGACTTCATTGACAAAGGCAAACTCCAGCAGCAACTTGGCCTCCCGCTCGCTGATTCCACGCTGACGCATATAGAACATGGCCGCGTCGTTGAGCTGACCCACGGTGGAACCATGGGCGCATTTCACGTCGTCGGCATAGATTTCGAGCATGGGCTGCGTGTACATACGGGCCTTCTTGGTGGCCACAAGGTTCTGGTTGGTCTCCTGACTGATGGTCTTCTGCGCGTCTTTTCTCACCAGGACACGACCCGCAAAGGCGCTTGTAGCCTCATCGTCAAGCACATATTTGTAAAGTTCGTTGCTGGTGCAATGGGGCACCTGGTGGTCAATCAGCGTATTGTTGTCCACATGCTGGTTCCTGTCGGCTATGACACAGCCGTTGCACTGGCACTCCGCGCCTTCGCCCTTGAACACCAAGTCAAGTCGATTGCGGGTGACGCCATTGTGCAAGGTGATGACGTTGTGGTTGACACGGCTGTCTGCCTGCTGCTCAATATAGACATTGCTGATGCGTGTATTCTTGTAATGTGTCTCCTCCAGGCAGTTCAGTTCGAGGCTGGCATTGCGCCCGACATAGGCCTCGATGACCTGCGTAGCCAGGAAACGGCGGTCGTCGGAAGCATGGTCACAGAATAAAAACTTGGCTTCGGCACCCTCTTCGAGCACAATCAGCACACGGCGGTTGACCATCAGGTCGACATCGGAACGAAGGATGTTGATGACCTGCACCGTGCGGTCTACCTTCACGTTGCGCGGAACATACACCAGAAGCCCGTCCTGGGCCAGCATCGTATTCAACGCCGTGATGGCGTCTGTCCCTGTTTGGGCGATTTTAGCGTAGTATTTCTCGATGAAATCGGGCTTTTCTGCGGCCACACGGCGCAAGGAATCCACGACGACACCATCGGGAATATGGGTCTGTGGCAGCGATTTCGTGTAGAAACTGTCGTTGACGACAAAGTAAAGAGAGGTGCTGAGATTGGGAACGTCGCACTTGAAAGCCTGATAAGGATTGACGGGGATTTCAAGACGGTTGAGATTCAACCCGTAATCAGGCTTGAACAACTGCGCCATGTCGGTGTATTTATACCGCTCGACCTTGCGGGAGGGGAAGCCCTGTTCCTTGAAATCTGCGAAAGCCTTGTCGCGCACGGCGTTGAGCACATCGGCAGAATGCCGCTTGACCAGGTCGGCAGCTTCGGTGTATAAGTCTATGTATTGCTGTTCGCTGTTCATAACTTTCCGCCTTTACTCACCAAACGCCAGGTCGGCAGCTTCCTTTATCCAATCGTAGCCGCGCTGTTCAATCTCCTTTGCCAGCTCCGGCCCGGCCGTCTTGACAATCCGTCCGTTGTAAAGCACATGCACCACGTCGGGCTTGATCATCTCAAGCAGCCGCTCGTAATGGGTGATAACGATGGCCGAAGTCTTGTCGGTGTGCATCTTGTTGACGCCATCCGCCACGACACGCATCGCGTCAACGTCAAGTCCCGAGTCGGTTTCGTCGAGTATGCTGAGCTTCGGTTCGAGCATAGCCATCTGGAAAATCTCGTTGCGTTTCTTCTCCCCGCCCGAGAATCCCTCGTTCACCGAGCGGTGGGAGAGCTTGCTGTCGAGGTCGACCAGCTTGCGCTTTTCCCGCATCAGCTTCATGAAATCGGCCGCGTTGAGCGGTTCCTTGCTCTCATACTCGCGCTTGGCGTTGATAGCCGCACGCATGAAATTGGTCATGGAAACGCCTGGAATCTCCACGGGGTATTGGAAAGACAGGAACAAACCGGCGCGAGCACGGTCTTCGGGCTTCATCCGAAGCAAGTCCTGCCCCTCGAAAATGGCCATTCCTTCGGTCACTTCATACAGGGGATTGCCGGTAAGCACGGCACTCAACGTGGATTTCCCCGAGCCGTTCGGCCCCATGATGGCATGGATTTCTCCATCCCGGACGGTCAGGTTGATACCTTTCAATATTTCTTTGCCAGCAATGGTGGCATGTAAATTGCGAACTTCTAACATATTATCTTGATTATATTATCCTACGGTTCCTTCCAGACTGACATTCAACAGCTTCTGCGCTTCTACGGCAAACTCCATCGGGAGCTTGTTCAGCACCTCCTTGGCATAGCCGTTGACAATCAGGCCGACGGCCTGCTCGGTGGGAATGCCGCGCTGGTTGCAATAAAACAGCTGGTCTTCACTGATCTTGGAGGTCGTCGCCTCATGTTCTATCACGGCCGTTTCGTTATGAATGTCCATATAGGGAAAGGTGTGCGCACCGCATTCCGACCCCAGCAACAATGAGTCGCACGAACTGTAATTGCGGGCATTGTCGGCATTGGCCGTGGCCCGAACAAGGCCACGGTAAGAGTTTTGGCTGTGGCCGGCGGAGATTCCTTTCGAGATGATTGTCGACTTGGTGTTCTTCCCCATGTGAATCATCTTCGTGCCGGTGTCGGCTTCCTGATAATGATTGGTGACGGCCACGCTGTAGAACTCGGCCACGGAATTGTCTCCCCGCAGGATGCAGGAAGGATATTTCCAGGTAATGGCCGAGCCTGTCTCCACCTGTGTCCAACTCAATTTGGAACCTACGCCACGCAAGTCGCCGCGCTTCGTCACCAAATTGAACACGCCGCCTCTCCCGTTTTCATCACCGGGATACCAGTTCTGGACTGTCGAATACTTCACTTCCGCACGGTCGTTGACGATGATTTCGACAATGGCGGCATGCAGCTGGTTCTCATCCCGCATCGGCGCCGTGCAACCTTCAAGGTAGCTGACATAGGCATCATCGTCGGCAATGATGAGCGTTCGTTCAAACTGTCCGGTGTTGCGGGCGTTGATACGGAAGTACGAACTCAACTCCATCGGGCAGCGGACGCCCTTAGGTATATACACAAAGGAGCCGTCGCTGAACACCGCGCTGTTCAGGGCCGCGAAGAAGTTGTCGCGATAGGGCACCACGCTTCCCAGATACTGACGCACCAAGTCGGGATGTTCCTTGATGGCTTCGCCGATACTACAAAAGATGACACCCTTCTCACGAAGCTTCTCCTTGAAGGTAGTCTTGACCGAAACGGAGTCCATGATAGCGTCGACAGCCGTGCCGCTCAGGGCCAACCGTTCTTCCAAAGGTATGCCCAGCTTGTCGAAAGTCTTCTCCAACTCGGGATCAATCTCCTTATTGACCGGCTTCTTGGCCATCGGATCCGCGTAATAAGATATGGCTTGATAGTCTATTTCTGGGAGATGGACATGCCCCCATGACGGTTGTTTCAATGTCTTCCAGTGCCGAAAAGCCTGAAGACGGAAGTCGAGCATCCAATCCGGCTCGCCCTTCTTGTGCGAGATTAGGCACACAACGTCTTCGTTGAGCCCTTTCTCTATAATTTCGGTATGTACGTCAGTGGTGAATCCGAACTCATATTTCTGTTCGGCCACTTGCCTTACATACGCGTTCTTTTCGTTTTTCTCTTCCATGAATTTATCCTTTACAGGGATATGACAAACATCGTACCTTTCTCCCAAGGCTGCAAAATCGGTAACAAATGCGACCAAATGACAAAGGATCGCTTGTAACCACCAACGGTAGAAGTGCCCTAAGGAACCCCTACCGCAGTGGAAAATACTGATATATCCGTCTTTAGGCAGCCGCGTCGTCGCAAGATGTTTCGGGCAACAGCTTGCCGTCTTCGGGAAAGCGTCTTAAAGTTTCTGCTCCACCTCTATCTCCGTGAAGGTTTCGATGATGTCGCCGGCCTGGATGTCATTGAAGTTCACCAGGCTGATACCACACTCAAGACCTGTGGCAACCTCCTTGACGTCGTCCTTGTAACGCTTCAGCTCATCGATGTCGGCCGTGCGAATCACAATGCCGTCACGCACCACGCGGGCCTTGTCCTTGTTATGAACCTTGCCTTCCATGACCATTCCACCGGCAACGGTACCGACTTTGCTGATCTTGAAGACCTGCTTCACCTCAATCTGGCCTGTCACAATTTCCTTCTTCACCTTGTCCAGCATGCCCACCATGGCACTCTTCACATCGTCGATGGCGTCATAAATAATAGAATAGGTGTTGATTTCAACGCCTTCGCGGTCGGCCAGCTTGCGTGCGTCGGACGAAGGACGAACCTGGAAGCCGACGATGACGGCGTCGGAGGCACTGGCCAACATGACGTCGTTCTCACTAATCTGGCCTACGGCCTTGTTGATGACATTGATCTGAACCTTCTCGGTGGACAGCTTGATGAACGAATCGGACAGTGCTTCGATGGAACCGTCGGTATCACCCTTCACGATGATGTTGAACTCGTGGAACTCTCCACGGGCAATCCGGTGCGAGATGTCGCCAAGTGTCAGGCGCTTCTGCGTGCGCAAGCCCTGCTCACGCTGCAGCTGTTCACGCTTGTTGGCAATCTCTCGCGCCTCCTGGTCGGTTTCGAGCACGTGGAATGCGTCGCCCGCCGTCGGTGCCCCGTTCAATCCGAGGATGATGGCCGGCTCTGCGGGAGCCGCGGATTCGATGCGCTGGTTACGCTCGTTGAACATGGCTTTGACGTGTCCCCAGCTTGTTCCGGCTATCACGACGTCGCCCACCTTGAGCGTTCCGTTGCTCACGAGCACCGTACTTACGAAGCCACGGCCCTTATCCAAGCTCGACTCGATGATGTTACCGGTCGCCTTGCGGTTGGGATTGGCCTTCAGGTCAAGCATGTCCGCCTCAAGCAGAACCTTCTCCATCAGCTCATCCACGCCAATGCCTTTCTTCGCGCTGATTTTCTGACACTGGTATTTACCCCCCCACTCTTCTACGAGCAGGTTCATGTTGGCCAGGTCTTCACGTATCTTATCAGGGTTGGCCCCCGGCTTGTCTATCTTGTTGATGGCAAAGACCATCGGCACACCGGCAGCCTGCGCATGGGCAATCGCCTCCTTCGTAGTGGGCATGACGGAGTCGTCGGCCGCGATGATGATGATGGCAATGTCGGTAACCTGGGCACCACGGGCACGCATGGCGGTGAAGGCCTCGTGGCCCGGCGTATCAAGGAACGTCACCTTGCGGCCGTTCTTCAGCGTCACGCCATACGCGCCGATGTGCTGGGTGATACCTCCGGCCTCACCGGCAATCACGTTGGTGTTGCGGATATGGTCGAGCAACGACGTCTTTCCATGGTCGACATGACCCATCACCGTAACGATGGGCGCACGACTCACGAGATCGTTCTCGTCGTCTTCCTCTTCGCTGACAGCCTCCTGCACCTCGGCACTGACATATTCGGTCTTGAAGCCGAACTCATCGGCCACCATATTGATGGTTTCCGCGTCGAGACGCTGGTTGATGGACACCATGATACCAATGCTCATGAGCGTCGAAATGACCTGTGTCACGCTGATATCCATCATCGTGGCCAACTCGCTGACCGTCACAAACTCGGTCAGTTTCAGTATCTTGCTGTCCTTGCGCTCTGCGTAGGCCTCCTGCTGGAGCTTCTCCTGAACAGCTTCGCGTTTCTCCTTGCGGTACTTGGCGCCCTTCTTGTTCTGGTTGCTCTTGCTGGTCAGGCGGGCAAGTGTCTCCTTCACCTGGCGTGCTACAGCCTCGTCATCCACCTCCAGAGGCTTCTGATTGCGGTTGCGGTTTTTCTTCTTGCCGCCACTGTTGCCCTTGGCGTTGTTGTTTCTGCTGTTGGCATTGCCGCCATTACCCGACTGCTGATTGGCAGCGGCGTTGATGTCGACACGCTCTTTGTTGATACGGACGCGCTTCTTGCGTTCGCCACCATGCTGGGAGGCCACTTTCTCCTCGCGTTCCTTCCGTCTTTCCTCTTTAGTTTTCTTCTTGGGGCGCGTGCTTTGGTTGATGGAGTCCAAGTCAATCTTGCCCAGAACGTTCACCTTGGGTGTATTCAGGATTTTCTTTTCGCTCTTCAACTGGAACACGCCTGGCGTGCTTTCCTGCTTCGGCGTCTGCTCCGTCTCAACCTCGGCAGCCACTTCCTCTACGGGTTTCGCTACCGGTTGTTCCTTTCCGACAGGTTCCTTTGCAGGCTCCACCACAGCTTCGACCTTCTTTTCAACCACAGGTTCGGCCTTCGCCTCCACGTTCGGGGCGGCTTGTTCGACCTTCTCCACGGGTATCTCCACAGGCTTCGACTCCGGCTTGGGACTGACGGCAGCAGTCACTTTTCCGGCAGTTTCCGGCCGGCCGGCGGCAACAGACTTCACAGCTTCCGGCTTCTTCTTACCGACTTGATCGAGGTCTATCTTGCCCAACGGCTTGAATTGCTGCTGGGAAGAAGAAGCCAGCAGACTCTCCGCACGGTTGTCGGAAGCCTGTACGCTTTTCTTTTCCTTGTTTTTCTTCTGAAAGAGCTTCTCCGCCTGGCTGCGAACCTCGGCGTCCTGCTTGAAGGCGGTGACCAAAGCATTGTATTGGTCATCGTTCAACTTAAAGCTCGGCTCCGGTTTCACTTCACCCAGTTCGGTTCTCTTTTCCAGGAATTCAACTGCCGTTTGAAGTCCTATGTTCAATTCACGTAATGCTTTATTTAATCTGATGCTCATCTTTCACTTATTCCTTATTACTTCTTTTCCATTTTCTACTGTTCAAACTCCGCACGCAACACTCTCAGTACGTTGTCGACAGTCTCTTCTTCAAGGTCTGCCTTCTCCACGAGCATTTCACGCGGCGCATTGAGCACAGCCTTCGCCGTATCCAGACCGATACTCTTGATGGCGTCGATGACCCACTGGTCGATTTCGTCGGAGAATTCCTCCAAGTAGATGTCCTCGTCGGCCTCGCCTTCCGGCACTTCGCGGAACACGTCGATCGTGTATTCCGTCAGCATGGAAGCCAACTTGATGTTCAAGCCGCTGCGGCCGATGGCCAGGCTTACTTCCTCGGGTTGGAGGAACACTTCGGCCTTGCGGGTTTCCTCGTCGATGTTGATACTGCTGATTCGAGCGGGGCTCAGGGCGCGCTGGATGAACAGTTTCGTGTTCGACGTATAATTGATGACGTCGATATTCTCGTTGCAAAGCTCGCGGACAATGCCATGTACACGGCTGCCCTTCACGCCGACGCAGGCTCCTACGGGGTCGATGCGCTCGTCAAAGGTCTCCACGGCAATCTTGGCACGCTCACCCGGCATGCGGGCAATCTTCTTGACGGTGATCAGACCGTCGCTGATTTCGGGCACTTCCGCTTCAAGCAGACGCTCCAGGAAGACGGGACTTGTGCGCGACAGGATGATCTTCGGGTTGTTGTTCTCGTTGTCCACGCGAAGGATGGCGGCACGAATCGTCTCGCCCTTGCGGTACACGTCGGATGGAATCTGCTCCGACTTGGGCAGGATGAGCTCGTTGTTCTCATCGTCCACCACCAGCACTTCACGCTTCCATATCTGATAGACCTCGCCCGAAACCACCTGGCCCACGCGGTCCTTATACTTGTTGTAGAGCGAGTCGTGCTCCAGTTCCAATATCTTGCTGGCCAAAGTCTGACGCAGATTGAGGATGGCACGGCGGCCGAACTTCGTGAAGTTCACCTGCTCGCTCACGTCCTCCCCCACCTCGTAGTCGGGTTCGATCTTCTGCGCGTCCTTCAACGCTATCTGTTTATTTTCGTCTTCCACCTCTCCATCGGCCACAACCACGCGGTTGCGGTAGATTTCGAAGTCTCCCTTGTCGGGGTTCACAATCACGTCGAAGTTCTCGTCGCTGCCGAAGATCTTGGCAAGCACATTGCGGAAACTTTCCTCCAACACGCTCACCAGCGTAGTACGGTCGATATTCTTGGTCTCCTTGAACTCCTTGAAGGTATCGATCATACTGATTTGTTCTTCTTCATTTTTCTTTGCTGCCATAGCTATTTGAAACTTATTATGTATTTAGTATATTTCACTTGATCCATCTGGAAAGCGTGGTCCACGTCCATCTTCTGCGGACGTTTCTTTCCTTCCACCGTCACTTTCTCATTGACCGTAACCACGAAATCGTTGCCGTCCACGCTTTTCAAGACTCCTTTCGTCTTCTTGCCGTCGGCGCCGAGCACTTCCACCGGCTTGCCGATGCAGTTCACGTATTGCTGCGCCACCTTGAAAGGCTGGCCCAATCCGGCCGAACCCACTTCCAATTCATAGTCTTCTTCGTCACGGTTCAAGCGTTCCTCTATGTATCGGCTCAAGTCCTCGCAGTCATTGATCCACACCCCATCGGCGTGGTCTATCTCCACTACAATCTTGTCATTCGGACTGACTTCGACATCCACCAGGAAGTATTCTTTGTCAGCCAACCACTCGTTTACAATCTGTCTAACGGCGTTTTTGTCAATCATACATTTTATTATATATGCCAATATAACGAAAATGAGGAACTCTCTTGGAGCCCCTCATTCCACTGAATGCTGCAAAAGTACGAATAAAATCCGTATCTGCAAAGCAATTGCGGCTTTTTTAATAATTATTTGTCGGACAGGTAGGGCCAATCGGGCCGGTCAGACCTGTCCGACCGGCCCGGATGGACGGTTGGTTCGCCGACTCACTTGGGCGCCCGCCGCGTCTCGGCGTCGCGGTTGTCATGATAAATCTGCTTGGCGCGCTTGCCGCCGAAGCTCCAGGTGGCGCGGAAAGCCACATAGCGGGCATGCACGTCGAAGCGATTGCGCGAAACGAAACCGTCATAGCGTGCCTCGGTACGGCTCACGACCCACCCGAACGGGTCGCCGCAAGCCAGGCGCAGCTTCAGCCGGTTGTCCATGCAGGCATAGTTCAAGGCCAGGTTGAGCCGGTCTACGGGACGGGTTCGGTTCATCGACCAGTAAGTGGAGAACGCATGGCTGTAGGCGACCGACGCCACCATCGTCTTCCTTGCGTTGAGCAGGAAACCCAACGTGGCGCCCACACGCTTGCCCCAGCCATACATCGGCCGCAGGTTGGAACGATGGTCGGCGCGTGAGTCGTGGTAGTAGGCCTCACCCTCGGCATTGACATTCAGCCAGGACAACAGATTGCGGTTGTACGTGGCGTAGAGGCCGCTCTTGTCATGTCGCACGCCGTTGACGGGACTGCCCACCTGCGCGCCGTCGCTGCCGAACGTGACGCTGTAGCCCAGTTCGTCGCTGCCGTGGTCGTTGTAGAGCACCAGATAAAGGCCCTGTCCGTTGTTGTAATTAAGCTCCGCATTGCGCGTATAAGCCGCCGTCAAGTGCGGGTTGCCCGTCACATAGTTGTGCACGGTGGTGTAGGCACGCCACGGATTCAGGTCATTGAAGTTGGGCCGGTCGATTCCCCAGTTCACGGCAAGGCCGACATGCCGCCCCGCTTCGCCATCCCAACCCAGGTGGAAGGACGGAAAGAAGCGGCCGTAATGCTGGCGGTCGGTCTGCCGCATGGTCACCTGTTCACCCTCGGTCCAGGTGTATTCGTAGCGCAGTCCGACCTGCAGCTGTAGGCGGTCGGCCAGCTTCGTGCGTGCAGACACATAGGCGGCCAGTCCCCGTTCACGGTAGTTGAAGTCGTTACTCTCGTCCGCATTCTTCCGCCAAACGGCCCCGTCCTGCGTTTCCACGTCGATTCCCGTCTTGTTGGTGATACGCGTGAAGGCCGCGCCCGTTTCCAAAGTGAAAGATCGGAAGGGCAAGGTGAAGTCGAGTTTCAGGGCATGGATTCGATAGCGGGCATGACTTGCGGAGCGCAACCGTTCGACCAGGCTGCCCGTCCTCGACTCGTTCTCGCTGCGCAACGGGTCATGGCTGTTGAAGAAGTTGTAGTTCAAGTTCATAATCTTGCCCAGCGAATCGAGCCGCCAGTCGGCATAGAGCGTGGCGTTCACGCTGTTGTTCCACACGCCCGGCAGACGGGAAGAGCTGCGGATGGTGTCGGTTTCCATCGTGACATCGGTCTGGTTTCCCTCCATGCGGTCAACGTGCAGACCTGCCATCAGGCCCACTTCCAGCCGCTTCGTGGGCAGATATTTCATGATGGTGCTGGCGTCGGCCATGGGCCAGAACACCTTGTTCACCCTGTCGGACGTGCGCCGATGGCCGTCCGTGAACGTGTAGACACTGTATTGTTTGTTGATGACATGGCCGACATCGGCGTTGACGGCGGTCGACATCTCGAACTTCGACGACACATAGCTGACCGACGCCTCGGGCAACAGCCGCAAACGATACTGCGCCTGCGGCTCCATCGTGAGGCTGCCGCTCCATCCCCGGGTCTGATCTTTGCGTGTAACGATGTTCACGTAGCCGCCATTGGCCTCGGCCTTGTACTTCGCCGGTGGAATCGTCATCACCTCCACACGGTCTATGTCTTCGGCTTTCAGGCTGCGCAACTTGGCCTTCACGGCCTCATCCCCCATATCGAGCACGTGGCCGTCGAGCATGAAACGCGTGGTACTCTTGCCCACAATCGACACCGTTTCGTCCACCACGTTGAGCATGGGCACCCGCCGCATCAGCTCCAGCGCGTTCATTCCGACGGCGTAGGGGTCGTTGCCGACGAGATATTGCAGGCGGTCCACCTCGCTCTTGACGACCTTGCGGACGGCCTTCACGTCGACATTGCGCAGCATATAGCTGTCGGGCGTCAGCCGAAGCGTGCCCACGTGGCCGGCCGACACCGCCCTGTAGAGCGTCTTGAAACCGACATACGACACGCGCAGCAGCACCTGCCGACGGGTAGAGGGGATGACGAAATCGCCGCCGTCGTTGGTCACGCCGCCGTTGACGAACGCCGAATCCACCGGCGACAGCAGGGCGACGTTGGCCAAAGACACGGCACGGCCGGCCGAATCGACCACGCGCCCGATGACCTTCCACGGCTCTTTCTGGCTGCACTCCACGAAAATCAGGCTGTCGCCGACGGTCAGCTGCATGGGATAGAAGCCCAGAACGTCGCGCACGGCCTCGGGAATCGTGCGGTTGCGGAAGTCGGTCGTGACGGTGAAATCCTCCAGTTCGTTATAGATGAAGTTGACGGTGTAGCGTTCACTGGCATTGTCCAGGTCGGTCAACACTTGCGACAACGGCGCGTGGCGATAGCTGCGTGTCACCCGCTGGGCCGCCGCGTGGCAGGCCATCCAGCACGACAGGCAGAGAAGAAACAAGCTTTTCATATCGACGCTATCTGATGGTGATGACGGCATGGTCGAGCGTGAGGTCGACATGGTGGAACATGTTGAGCGACGCCACCACCTTCTCCACCGGCAGACTCCTGTCCCACCGGTAGCGCAGGCGCAAGTCGCCACTCTCCTCACGCAGGCAGACGACCCGCACATGGTAATAGGCGGCCATCTCCCGCACGATGTCGACAAGCCTTTCGTTGTCGAACTGACGGAAATCGGCGGCGGCAGGCAACGTCCTGGGGGCTGCCGTGTCGACGGGAAACGCCGTTTCGACGCCCCGTGAGGCGTGTGATGGCGCGGCGACGGCGGCCGTTTTCTCCTGTCTGGCGGCGCGGTTGGTCCGCACGATGTGGATGGCTGCCAACGCAAGCCCCGACACGAGCAAGACACCGGCGACGGCGGCGGCCACCCGATAGCGGCGGCGCAACGCCGGACGACGCCCCTCGACCAGCCGCCGCCACTCCCTGTCGAGTACGTCGTCGGGCAGTTCCCTTTGCCGGGCATACCTGCCGGCAGCGGCTGCGTCGGCCATGAGCCGGTAATATTCACGCGCCTCATCGTCACGCAACAAGGCGTCCAGTTCCTGTTCGCTGAAAAGCTCGGGATGTTCGATGGCTTTCAGCAGTCTAATCGATGGCTTTTTGCTGTCCATTTGGTATCTAATTGAAGTGTCGTCGCAGCCCTTTCAGCGCATGAAAGAGGTGCTTGTACACGGCGGTTTCACTGATATTGAGTTGCTCGGAAATAGCTTTGTAGGAGAGGCCCTGGTGAAAGCGGAGCGTGAAGACGGCACGGGTTCGCGGCGTGAGCTGCGTTTCGACGAAGCGGTTCACGGCCTCGTAGCGCGCTTCCGTCGGCTCGACGGGCGACAGTTGCGGCTCCGTGTCGACGGCAAGCAGCCGCTCCACCCGCTCCCGCACCTGCCGACGACTGAGCAGGTCGAGGCAACGGTTGCGGGTGCAGACGAGCAGCCAGCCGGCCAACTGCCCGTCCGATTGCGACGTGGAGCCTGCGGGCAACGACGAACGGCCGTCCAACAGGCGGGCGAACACTTCACTTGCGGCGTCGCGGGCCTCGTCTTCGTCATGCAGCAAGGCCACGGCCAAGCGGAACATCCGGCTGTAGTTGGCACGAAACAGGCGCTCTATTCTCTTGTGGTTCATCATTCGTTTGGCAAACGTTTTATACATATAACGGACAAACGGCCGTTTTCCCAACCCCAAACTTCATTTTTTTATAGAAGAAACGACAAACCCCAAAAGTCTTTGGCCGACTTTTGGGGTTCGATTCCGTGCGACGGAGGCTTGTCGCCGACGAGCGGTCGCGTCATGCGCGCTGCCGCTTCATCCTCACCAACTCGATGGCTTCCTTGCCTGTCATGTGCTCGATGTCGAGACAGATGACCAGCATGTGGCTGAAACTCTTGGCCAATTCCCTGCCGAGCGCTTCCTCGTGATGGGGATGATAGCGGTCGCCGAGCAGCCGGGCGGCCGCCATCCGCTCCGTTTCGTCTTCAAGAATGCGGATTCGTCCAAAGGCGATGACGCTGCGGAAGTAGGTCGTGTACTCCTCGCCATGCACCTCGTCTTGCTCGATGACGCAAAACGAAGCCTTGTCGCAGCCTCTGATGGCGTCGACTTTGTGGCCTTTCAGAGCGCTGTGGAAGTACAGTTTGCCGTCGGCGTGGACATAACTGATGGGTACGGCGTAGGGATAGCCGCCATCCCCTTGCAGGGCAAGGGTTCCCGACGTGGCGTTCTCCAGGATTCCGACGCTCTCTGCGTCTGAAAGTTGCTGGCGTTTGCGCCGCATTTCTCTAAATGCCATATTGTCCAAACGATTCATAGAAATATAATCTTGCCTGTCTGAGGGCTGCAAGACTATCTCGGCGTCTCCTTCCAAGGCGGTGCAAAGTTACGAATAAACGTCGAACATCGGGCTTTCCGCCTGATGTTTTTCGCCCATACGGGGCGCAATCCCCCGTCTCCAGGGGGCTTCGGACTACGGATGCAGTATCTTCCGGTAGCGGTCGGAGTCGCCCAGCAGCTTCACGGCCTCGTCAAACGTCTTGTCATGTTTCAGCCCGTATTCGATGGTTCCGGCCTGGTAGTAGTACGACGGCAGGATTTCCTTGGCCAGAATCTCCATCAGTTGCTGCTTGTTGCGCCGCAAGTCCTTGGCCAGGTTGTGGCTGAGCTTCGCCTTCAAGGCCTCGAATTCGGGCTTGGCCTCGTCGTAATAGCCTTCGAAGCGGGCCAGTTTCTCCAAGTTTTGCAAGTACTTTTCCGAGTCGCGGGCGTAGGTATAGCCGCTGTCCACCACCCTTTTGGCAAACGCTTCATAGTCGGCGTCGGTCAGTTCGAAGTCCTTGGGCGCGGCCACCGTCGGATGTTTGGCGATGTAGTCCACGACATAGTTGAGCAGCAACTCGCTCGAATCGCGCGTCATGTAGGGGCTGGAGTTCAGCAGACTGATGGTCAGGTTCGACAAGGTGTCGGGCTTCACCTCCACGTCGGGCGTGATACCGCCGCCATCTTTCACCACCCTGCCGCCTGCCGTGCGGAACTCTTTGGTCAGCGAATCGGGCACATGCTCCGTGTAGCCGCCGTTGTTGTGCTTGTAGTTGATGGCCTGTATGCAGCGTCCGCTGGGTATGTAGTACTTGTTGGTGGTCAGTTTCAGGCTGCCGTTGTAGGGCATGGGCATGGTCATCTGCACCAGTCCCTTGCCATAGGTGCGCGTTCCCATGACGACCGCTCGGTCCAGATCCTGCAAGCTGCCGCTCGTAATCTCGCTCGAACTGGCCGTTTCGCCGTTCACCAGCACCACGATGGGCATGACGGTGTCTATCGGTTCCACCGTCGTCCGGTAGTCGTTGTTCATGCGTTTCAGGCGTCCGCGGTTCGAAACGATCAGCTTTCCCTTGGGCACGAACATGTTCACAAGGCTCACAGCCTCCTGTTCTACGCCGCCGCCGTTGCCCCGCAGGTCGAGCACGAGCTTCTTCATGCCCTTTCCTTTCAGGTCGAGGAACGCCCGCCGCACCTGTTGGGCGCAGCCTTCCGTGAACTGGTTCAGGTTGATGTAGCCCACGCCGTCCTGCCGCAAGCCGTAGTAGGGCACCGAAGGGAGCTGTATGGCGCGGCGCGTCACCTTGATTTTCATCACCTTTCCCGTGCTGGGCCGGCGTATCTTGATGACGAATGTGGTGCCCGCGTCGCCCCTCAGACGGTCGCTCACATAGCTGTTGTCCCTGCCTTCCATCGACTGGTCGTCGATGGCCAGTATCACATCGCCCTTCTTCAGGCCCGCTTCGGCGGCCGGCATGTTGGCGTATGGCTCTTCAATCACCACGTTTTTCCGGGAGAAGTCGTAGCGTATGAGCGAGCCGATACCGGCATATTTGCCCGTCACCATCATCTTGAAGTCGCCTTTCTTCTCGGCCGGATAGTACTCCGTATAGGGGTCGAGGGAGCTGAGCATGGCGTCGATTCCCGCGCCGATGGTCACTTTTGGGTCGAGCGTATCTACATAGAACAGGTCCAACTGCTTGTAGATGGAATTGAAAACATCCAGGTTTTTCATCACCTCGAAGCGATGGTCGTCCTTCTCCTGGGCTGCGACGGGCAGGGCCAAGACAAGCAGCACACCTATTATATATTGTCTCATCTTCATTGAAAGGTAATCGTTTATTCCTGCAAAAATAGCATATTATGTTCTATATTGCCGCTTTGGAACGGCAAAAAGCATGGCCAATTAAAAAAAATTAGCCTATTTGCGATTTTTCCATCAAAACATTTGGAGGAATCAAAAACTTGCTTTAACTTTGCAACCGCAAATCAGAAATGAGGACGCAATGCTTCAATAGCTCAGTTGGTTAGAGCACCTGACTGTTAATCAGGGGGTCGTTGGTTCAAGCCCATCTTGAAGCGCAAGGGAATTACTTCGGTAATTCCTTTTTTGTTTTATGCCGTTTTCGGGACATTCCGTGGACGGCGACAGCACGGCACGCGGCGAAGAAAGGCCAACGGCGTGCCGGCGCACGCCTTCAAACGCTTTCCTCAACCATCGCTGCCCAGAAAGGGGACGCAGTCCGTCGGCTTCTACGATTTCAACAGATAGGCCTGCCTGGAGGCGACGATGTCCTCCATGTTGCCGACGGCCCACCCTATCAGGCTGTCGACGAAGGGAAGCAGACTCTGCCCACGCTCCGTCAGCTCGTATTCCACCCGTGGCGGCACTTCCGGATAGGCCCTGCGCAGCACCAATCCGTCGGCTTCGAGCGTCTTCAAGGTCGTCGTCAGCATTTTCTGGGAGATGTCGGGGATGGCCCGCTGCAACTCTTTGAACCGGCCCACATGGCGCTGTTCCAACGTAAACAGCACCAGAAGCGACCATTTGTCACCTATCCTGCTCAAGACATTGCGAATCGGACAGCCGGGATAAAGGCTGTCCCTTACTTCTGTTCGTGTCATAATCTCCTATTTAAAGCATTAGGCTACAAAAGTAACCAAAGGCAATCTATATATGCAAAGCTTTGTGTTAAACTTTGTAAAAGCCATCTTCCGCCACGGCTTTGTCCATCCAATGCTTACCCACAGGTAACCATCCCACCTTTGCGTGCCTACTTGTGAAGCCCCCGGATTCGTCCTATCTTTGCGTCAGTAAATGGAAAATAATCATTCATAAAAAGACAAAGACAATGAAGACAATTGAAATCACAAAGAGCGGAAAGAACTTTACGGCCGTCAACATAGGCCGGATGAGCGACATCAAGGACTACGAACTCCACATGGGACCTGACTTGACGATTCCTGGAAAGGTGTTCATCGGGCAGGCACTGGCCGCCACGGGCAGCGAACTGTCGTTCCAATCGTTGGTTCCGGGCCAGGACAGCGGCTTCCTCCACACCCACAAGAGCCACGAAGAACTCTACTTCATCCTCAAGGGAGAGGGCGAATATCAGGTGGACGGTGAGATTTTCCCCGTGTCGGAAGGCAGCATCGTCCGTGTGGCACCGGCCGGAAAACGGGCTATAAAGAATACGGGGACTGCCAAAATGCTCATGCTCTGCATTCAATACAAGGCCGACTCGTTTGGTGAAAACGATTCTCCCGCGGGCGACGGCGTCATCCTCAACGAACCTCTGGCATGGTAATCGCCCCGCGTTTCCTCACCATCCGGAAGACACCTTATTATATATAGGGGACAAAAGCGACCGACCCAACTCCCTGGGCCGGTCGTTTTTTCGTCATTCTATGCGCCGACATGCAGTCAGTCTTGCGTTTCGCGCCGGTAGCAGACGATTCCGTCGCGCTCGATGTTGGCGATGAATTGGGGATTGCGCAGCCTGTGAAAGATGTTGACATCGACGAAATAGGGGATGCGCGACTCGTAGAGCAGGGTCTTCAACCGAACGACATGCCTGTCTTCGAGCCGTGGGCCGCGCAGCGAAAGGTCGATGTCGGAAGCTCTCCGATAGTCGCCACGGGCCCTCGAACCATAAATCACGGCCTCTTCAATCTCCGGTATGGAGCGGAGAATGGCCGTCAGCTCGTCAAGATATTTGTCGTCAAGTCCGAATCGCATGGCTGAAAGGAATTTATTTACACGCTCTCGATGAGCAACCACACGTTGAGGGCCGTGACGATGGCGGCCAGGGAGTAGAGGAAAGCGGTGTTCCAGGGGCGGTTGGCATACTTGCCCATGACGCGTTTCGACGACGTGAGGCTCACTTGCAGGAAGACCGTGAGGGGCAACTGCACCGAAAGCACCATCTGCGAGATGATTAATCCGCGGAACGGGTCGCCGATGAAGAAGATGAGGAGCAGGGCAATACCGAGCGAAAGCACGATTCCGACGATGGAATGGGTGTCGCGGGCGTTGTACGACTCGCCGAAGAGCCCCGAGAAAATGCTGCCCGCCGCCATGCCACTCGTGATTGTGCTCGATATGCCGGCCAAGAGAAGGGCGATGGCAAAGATGTTGGCGGCGTTGTCGCCCAGCAGCGGCTGGAGCATGGCCTGGGCCTGCGAGAGTTCGTCCACGTGCTGGCCGTGCGAGAAGAAGGCACTGGCCGCCAGCAATATCATGGCGGAATTGATGGCCCAGCCCACGATCATGGAGAAGAGGGTGTCGATGAACTCGTATTTCAGCATGTGGCGGATGCGCGCGTCGCCCTTGAGATGAATCTCACGGCTCTGCACGATCTCGGAATGCAGGAAGAGATTGTGGGGCATGACCACGGCGCCCAGCACGCTCATGATGATGAGCAGCGACCCCTCGGGCACCGATGGCACGAACGCGCTGCGCACGGCCACGGGCCAGTCGATGTCGACCAGGAACAACTCGTAGATGAACGACAGCCCGATCATCGACACGAAGCCGATGATGGCCCGCTCCATCTTCGCGTAACTGTTGGTGAAGAGCATGACGAGCACGGCCGCCGTCGTCAGCACGGAGCCGGCGGGGATGGCGATTCCGAAGAGCATTTGCAGGGCGATGGCACCTCCCAGGATCTCGGCCAGCGACGTGGAGATACTGGCCAGGATGGCCGTCACCACGATGGGACGCCCCAACCAGCGGGGCGCGTACTTCACGGCGGCCTCGCTCAGGCACAGTCCCGTGACGATACCCAGGTGGGCCACATTGTGCTGCAGGGCGATGAGCATGATGGTGGAGAGCGTCACCACCCACAGCAGGGCGTAGCCGAACTCGGAGCCGGCGGCGAAGTTGCTGGCCCAGTTGCCCGGGTCGATGAAGCCGACGGTGACGAGCAGGCCCGGACCGATATACTTGAAGATGTCGAAGGCGCCCAGCACGTGCGGGTGGTCCTTGCGCTTCAGTTCCTTGATGATATTTTTCATACGCGATGGTTCTTTGACTGCAAAGGTACGACTTCTTGCTGAAAAACGCTCCGCCGCGGCCCCTTTACTGCCCGCCGGGCGGCAATTATACCCACTCTCGGGTACGGAACGACACGCGGTAAGCCTTCCGGCACCGTCGGAACTTCACACATGAAAGATGAAAAAGCACGGGGCGACAAACAGATTTGAATGCGGCAATCCCACATTCAAAGCCTTCATTTGCGAAAAGTCACGGACAAGCCCGCGCTCAGAACAGGGCTCCGGCCAACCAGAAGCCTACCAGTATGCCGAGCACGATGACTCCAATCCGTACAAGACAGCTTCCCATCCGATGCTTGCCATCGGAGAGGCTCTCCAGAGAACTTTCCTTTCTTCCCGGAAAACTCATCAGCACGACATAGGCGCCAAGGGCTATGATTCCAAGAACAACACAGATCCACATATAATTTATAGTTAAGCCCCAATATCTCACGACAATGGAACGCAGTTTATGAAACCAAGAGACGAAGAGAGGCGTGGAAACTAAAGCCGATTGCCAATCTGAGGTTCTGCAATACCCACTACCAGCAACGAGCATTAGCCCACGCCGGTAGATATATCACACCTTTTTGAAAGGCATAATCATCCAGACGTGGGCGTTGTCTCGACTGCTCCCGGTAGTTGAAATTTTGCAGATTTCAGATAAGGAACAAGCGCGCAAACGCCCTTTTCATATACACGTCCTGCTTCATGGCGCACTTCTTCGCTCAGAAATGCTGGCAGTCCGGTCTCCATCTTCGGCGGAAGAGGCCTTCGGAGTCGTCTGATTCCGTGGCGTCCGCCAGGGCTTGGCCAACGCCGTGGCCGTTCCCCACACCGTATGACGCGGTGTTGTTTCGACAAATGTATGAAAAAAAAGCACAATTACCGCGCCACAAAGAGAAAAAGAATGTTAAACGGCCTTCCTTCTTCACCTGTTTCGGGTGGCGGAACGCCCCTCCGTCGAAATCACCGCCCCACCGCCGTTTTCCCAAAGCCCCCCGACGGTCGTGAAAAAGGCCAGCGGTTGCCGTACAAAAGGGCAACAATCACCCTCCAAGATAGTTTTTGGAATGTATCTAATTGAAAATAAAGAAGTTATCTTATTGTGCAGACTAGGCTGGTAACGATTTGGAAACGAGCGAATTGCTTTTAGTCGCAAGTTTCTGCATTAACAAAGAACGCTTGTTATTCTGTCTGCAAAGATAATCATTTGCTTTGAATAACAAGCGTTTTTGATGAAATATTCCAGTAGTTGCACTTTAATATGTGTTCCTATAGGTTTAAATTCTGTCACTTGAGTTTCTTCTAATTTTCCTCCCTTCTCCAATACTCCTCAAGAGCGATTTGAGCACAATACTCTTGAAATTGTGCAGGAGTTTCCTTCTCTATCGAATCTATATGTTGCTCAACATCACTCATTTTTTCCAAGTATTCGGATAATATCTTTTTTGCCATTTCTCTTCTATTATCTTTACTCATGTAAGAAAGTTTTATCACCTTATCAATTCGACCTGGGCGAGAAGAAACATACTCACCATTGTCATTTGGTTTGCCTATAGCCTCGTCTACTTTGTGGATATTATTAGTTGTTATTATTGTAAATACGCCAATAGATTTATCAACACCATCAAGACAATTAATGAAACAATCAAATGTTAACGGTTGCATCACCTTAGCCTGAGATGTATCATTATCTTCATTTCCCCCAGTTGATGTATTAGTATAGAAAGGCACTTTTTGACAGATATTCTTTCTACCATCAAATATATTATCAATATCTTCTATTAACGCAATACATGGTATATTTAGTTGTAGATTTTTCCAACAATCCATAAGAGTCCCATTACTCATTTGAGCAAGTGAGAAAACATAAATAGGAAGGTCAAGGTCTTCAGCAAAAGCTCTTACAAGTGCAGTCTTTCCTGTACCAGGAGGACCATACAATAACCATCCCCTTTTCCAAGGAATATTTTTTTCTTTATACCATTGCTCACTCTTAACCCATAACTCTATCGAACGAATTAATTTTTTGATATCGTCAGGGAAATAAAGATTGGAAATCGCAGAACCTTGGGTAGTTTTCTTTCTCCCCAACTCGTCCTTCCCCGTCCCTATTAACCGATATTGATTCTGTTTGTACCACACTAGGCCATCTTTCTGCTTCTGAAAATATTTTTGATTATCAGTTTCTTTATCTGGAAGATAAAAAATTTCAAACCGGTCAGTTTTTCCTTCTTTATCTTCTATATTCCAAGCAAGGTTGTTTCGTACTTTTGTTGCCTCTTTAATTATTTGGTCGATATTAATAGTACCCCTGATAAACAGTAAAGAAGAAAACACCTTATTGGTATCAACTTCAGAGTATTCTGTACCGTTACCTTTAGGGTTCTCTTGTTTGATGGAGAATACAAATGGGAAATTTATAAAACATTTCTTACTCCTATCAAAAAATATCATACTTTTTTTGCCAAGTTGCTCATACGAAACCAAACCGTATTTTCCTGTCCTGTAAGATTCATTTTGTGCTCCGAATACCTGGTCGTATATTGATACATGCTTGTACTCCTTATAGAGATATGCAATAATTGTATTATGAGCCTCTTCAGTAGTTATATCTGCTTTTTGTATTAATATTGAGACTATTGACCATAAAAAAGACTTTATTTGATTCCAAAATCCTATTACGGCACCCAAAATAGCACCACCTGTAAATAAAGATAAATCCATGTAATATCGTAGAATTGAAAATAAGCAACAATTATAGATTACAATTTAGTAATTATTAAAAAAAATGATTTTTATAAAATGATATTTTTGCAAAATCAATTGGGGATATATTAGCATTTCTACACCTTGACTACACCTTGACTGTGTATAGAAATTGAAGTTGGATACTATTAAAGCTGTGCATAAACTATCTGTATCAAAGGTCTTGCCCAAGCGATTTATATATTTTCTTAGTGCTAAGCATTGCATATGAGATACAAAATTACATAATTTTATTGTATCTCGTTAGGAAAACAACTTATATTTGTGTCTATCTCCGAAAATTTAAACATTAATTTATTCCTCTCCCTCTTTTCTTCTTTTTCTTGGCTTGGTTTCTGAGCCTGTGCTGCCATACAGTCTCAGCATAATTATCACCGTGTGTCTGCGGGTTGATTAATCCGCCTGCTCCGAAAATGATTTCTTCGGCAGCATTTATGGCAGTACTTGCCACATTACCTACGGCTTGTGCAATAGATGAACTTTCTTTTGTGTTGGCAGGTGACGTATAGGAACGGCCGGGAGGAACAAGTTGATAACCTGTATCGGATTGAGTTTTGTTCTTTGCCGGCTCATCTGCCATTGTCGTGGCTTTCTTTGGTTCTGTCTTGTTGCTTATCTCAAAGTTCTTCTGCAAGGAACGGTAACCGAACTCCCTGCCGATTTCAGAAGCCTTGAAAGTCTGGCCGTCGTATGCGAACTTCAAGCCATATATCTTTCCCTGTTTGCTCTTTAAGCGTTCAATGGTTACGCCACTCTTGCTAAGGTTGTAGAGGAATATGGAGTGTCCTGTGATACCTGTGCCTTTATATTTGTTGAGCAAGGCATAGCAAATCTTTTGTACCTGCAGCTTTGTTTGTTCTCTCGTTGAGTTAGCTTTTGGCTTCTGATGCTGCTTTTTCGCCTTGACCTCCTTTGCGATAGTCAAGCCTTTCTCCCGACTAATGTCCTCCGCTACCCTTGCTGCCTTATTACTCACAAAAGTGGTATCATAGATCTCTCCGTACAGGCTGATGCGGTTGGCAATGATGTGAATATGCCTGTTGTCGGTGTCCTTGTGCGTTACCGCCACCCATTGGTGGTTGTCAAGTCCCATTCGCTTGGCAAACAAATGGGCTATCCGCATAAGTTCGGATACAGGCAGTCTTTTCTCGTCCTGTGGTGCTATACCTATTTCGATGCGTAGGAACTTGTTCCTGCAACGGCTATTATAGTCGCTGACCACTTTCATTTCCTCATAGATGGTCTTTGGCTCCCTGCTGCAAAGATTGTGGAAGGCAAGCCGATTGCCGAGTTTGCCTTCCCTAAATATATAGTCCAAGGCCGTGCTTCCGTGTGCTATCGCCTTACATTTACCTATCATCTCTTCTCATATTTAAGACCTTATATACTTCGTCGTCCACACGAAAATGAGGGTTGTAAAACCGCTTAAATGCTTCCTTTGCACATAGGGAGAGGTTCTTTGTGATATGTAGCCAATCCTCGTCCTTGACCTTAATGAGGTTGGAAACCTGCCCGTAGAACCGTCCTGTATGTTGGAGTATGGCAATGGCTTCCCTCTCGTTGTCGGTCATCTTGGGAACGGCAATCACTTCTCCGTTAAGGAGTATCTCACGGCAGTAGTCTGAGAACTTCCGTCCCGTGCTTTCTGCCTTTGATTTAATTCGTTGCTTCTCCTCTAAGGTGCACCTTACCTTGATGAACTCCGTCTTGTTCATCCGCAGTTCTTTCTTCTCCTGCTGCTGCCATCGGGCAGTTTTTCCATTGTATCTGTTCATATAAGTTTCCTTGAAAGTTAATCATTGTAGATGATTTGTTATTGCTTAATTTCTGAACACTGACCGATGAGAACGGAGTGATTACGGTCTAATCTCCCCGACAATTAAACGAGGGGAGCAAGCGCAGTTTGTGGGTACAAACTGACGTCTTGCAATGCTACTAAACAAACTGTTTACGCTTAAAGTGTTTTATAGCCTAAAAACGAATGCCGTGCATTCCATGACTAACTGCATTCGTGGCATTCTCACAGAAAACTAAGCTGAAGAATAAAAGGTAGACCTATTTTGAAGAAAGGGTAGACCTTTTCCCAGAAAACCGTCTACCTTTTTCTTGTAGTTTACAGTCTTCTCCATTTCTCTATGTCCTCATCGTATTCCTCTAGATGTTGGCGGATAATGTTTTCTACGAAACTTGAAAGGTTGCTGCCCCTATCGCCTAATCTGCGAACGATGAAGTCGGCACGTTCCTGTGTCTCCCTGCTCAGGTAAACCACTTTTCTCTCACTTAGCTTTGTTGGAACAAGGAACGCTTGCTTGTATGCTTCGAGTGTCTCTTTTCTCATCTTGGCACTGATGCGTCGTTGAATAGTTGCATGCTCTGTATGCAGTACAGGCTCGGATGGCGTGGCATGCTCTATGGCATGCTCTGTTTCTTGTTGTTTTTGCTCTTGAATATTTTTCATTCCCCTTGCCCGAAATTCAGCTACAGTTTGTTCACTTGAACTTTCAGCTTGCCTCATACTGAAAGATTTCCTGATGGTATTTTCCATTTCCTCTTTGCTGACTGTTTTCTTTTCCATACCTCTATCTTATTTTAAGTCTGACTTGTTTTCTTTTGTTGCTTATATTGGGAGTTTTCTCCAACTTTTTCTGTTGTTCACGGACACGACTGACATGAAACTCGTTGAGGTCTTTGAAGTCTCTATAATACACTGCCATATCTTCTACCTTAAAACCTGTGTTTACAAATTCCTGCACAGCTTTTCGACCTGCATCGTCATTATCAAGAAAAGCACGAACAGAGGTTATATTTCTTTT
>NZ_AUFQ01000006.1 GCF_000426585.1 Segatella baroniae DSM 16972 = JCM 13447 | reverse complement strand
TCGGGGTTTGCAAGCAAACCCCATGCTGCCCCTCGACTTGCATGTGTTAAGCCTGTAGCCAGCGTTCATCCTGAGCCAGGATCAAACTCTCCATTGTAAAATATTCTTTAGGCTCACGACGGCGGAAGCCACGGACGGCACGAAGCCGAACCGAAGAAGACCGCGGCCGAAGCCCGGATGTCTGTCTGTCCAGAACGCCTGTTCCTTCATCTGAAGCCTGGGAAACCTTGTCTATACAATCGACGGGTCGTCTATTCTACCCAAGCGCGGCTGGCAACAACGCGGGGGAAAGCTCCCCCCATGCGCCCAGGCCGCGCCTGCTTCCTGTACTACTTATCTGTTTATGTAAATCTATTCAAAGAACGCTTCCTTGGTTGCCGTTAATCTCATGACAAGACTTTCGGCCTTGCTATCAGTAATCCAGCTCAAATGTGAATGTGAGTCATTTCCTGAATGCGGATGCAAAGGTATGTATTATTTAATGAACTTCCAAATGTTTTTTAAAGAAAGTTGCAAAAAAAGTTTTTAGCCGACATTTACACCTTATTATATATATAACTTTCGACAAAACAACTCGCAAAAGCAAAGAAACAACAGCTTCTCTTTCAAGGGGCGCGGCGCAGGGGAGACGCCCCTTGCCGGCCGCTGACGCCCCGCCGTTTCGCAACAGCGGTCCTTCTACGCCGCAACGGCAGTCCTTTGACACGCCAAAAAGGCAGCTTTCGCAAGCCGAAAGGACTGCCGTTGAAGAGCCATTGGCCAGCCGGCACGCAAATATCTGCCACGTTCGCGCCCCGCAGTTCCGTTAATAAATAATATTTTTTCGATGATTATGCGAAAAGTAGGGGCAAAATCACTACATTTGCTTGACATACCATCGTCACACCGCTTCACTTCCCGGACACAAAATGTATCCGTCTCCATTCCCAAAGAGCCGCCACCTGGGGTCGAAGGCATGGCTATTCCCGCGAAAGAAAGCCGGCAAAGGGACGAAAAACAAAGAAAAACAGCCTATGAAACCTATCCGGAACTTTGATGATATGACGGCCGACCTTTTGGGATGCGGCGTCAGAAAGCGCGTGGCCGTGGTCTGCGCCACCGACGAACACACCCGTTGGGCCGTGGAACGCGCCCGCGAAATGGGATTCGCCGAGCCCATCTACATAGACAATGTGGACAAGAGCGCGGCCGCGCAAGAAGCCGTGAGACTCGTAAGGGAGGGCGAGGCCGACCTGCTGATGAAGGGACTCATCAACAGCGACACGCTGCTGCGCGCCGTCCTCGACCGCGAGAGGGGGCTGCTGCCCAAAGGCAACGTGCTGACGCACATCGGCGTGGCGGAAATGCGGGCCTACCACAAACTCATCGCCTATTCCGACCCCGCCGTCATCCCCTACCCCACGCAGGAGCAGCGCGCGGCGCAGGTGCGGTACATGGTCGACCTGTGCCATGGCCTCGGCATAGTCGAACCCAAGATTTCGCTCATCCACTGCTCGGAGCAGCCCAACGAGAAGCATTTCCCCTTCACCATGGGCTACCGGGACATCATCCGCATGGGCCACGAGGGTGCTTTCGGGTCCTGCGTCATCGACGGCCCGCTCGACCTGAAGACGTCGTGCGACAAGGAGAGCATGGACATCAAGGGCATTGCCTCGCCCATCTCAGGCGACGCCGACGGCCTTATCTTCCCCGACATCGAGGCCGGCAACGTCTTCCACAAGGCCGTCACGCTGTTCTGCGGCGCACGGGTGGCCTGCATGCTGCAAGGAACGACGGCTCCCATCGTCATGACTTCGCGGGGCGACAGCAGGGAGTCGAAGCTCATGAGCCTGGCGCTGGGGGTGGAAAGGGTGAAAAGTAAAAAGGTAAAAGGGTAAAAAGGTAAAAAAAACAAAAAGGGAGGAAGGAGGGAAAAGGTGAAAAGTAAAAAGGGGAAAGGGTAAAAAGGTAAAAAAGTAACATATTAAAGAATTGCCAAACAGAGCCAATCAGCCTCAAGCCGACAGGCACTCCCCTCCTTGGGAGGGGCGGGGGAGGCCCTTTGGAGGGGCGGTAGAAGCCTCAGGGGCGGCTCACGATCGATTATGAAAATCCTTGTCATCAATCCAGGCTCTACATCGACCAAGATGGCGGTGTACGAAGACGCCAGTCCGGTGGTGCTGCGCTCCATCACCCACTCCACAGAAGAGCTGGCACAGTTTGAAACCATCACCAGCCAGCACGGTTTCCGCAAGCAGCTGGTGCTCGACGAGCTTGAACGCATGCACGTCGACTTCAATTTCGACGCCGTCATCGGCCGCGGCGGGCTCGCCAAGCCCGTGGCCGGCGGCGTGTATGAAATCAACCGCCGCATGCTCGACGACGTGAAGAACGCCATCCACCAGCACGCCTGCGACCTGGGGTGTCTCATCGCCTATGAGATAGCACGCGAGATACCCGACTGCCGCAGCTTCATCGCCGACCCGGGCGTGGTGGACGAGCTGTCGCCGCTGGCCCGTGTCAGCGGTTCGCCCATCATGCCGCGCATCTGCATCTGGCACGCCCTGAACCAACGGGCCATCGCCCACCGCTTCGCGCAACAGATAGGGAAGCGCTATGAAGACCTCAACCTCATCATCTGCCATCTCGGCGGCGGCATTTCCATCGCGGCCCACGAGCACGGCCGCGCTATCGACGCCAACAACGCGCTCGACGGCGAAGGCCCCTTCTCGCCCGAACGGGCCGGCTCGCTGCCTGCCGCCGACCTCATCCGGCTCTGCTTCAGCGGGCAGTACACCGAGGCGCAACTGCTGAAGAAGGTGGCGGGAGAGGCCGGACTCATCGCCCACCTGGGCACCAACAGCGTGAAGGAGATAGAACAACGCATCAAGCAGGGCGACCAACATGCCGAGCTGATACTCAACGCCATGATCTACCACACGGCCAAATACATCGCCGCCGAGGCCGCCGTGCTCTGCGGAAAAATCGACGCCATCCTGCTGACGGGCGGCATGGCGCGCAGCGAATATGTCATCAGCCGGCTGCGCCGACGCATCGACTTTCTGGCCCCCACCTACTGCTACCCGGGCGAAGACGAGATGCAAGCCCTCGCCATGAACGCCCTGGGCGTGCTGCAAGGCCAACAGAAAGCCCAGATCTATCGGTAGTCCCGCCGAAGCTACACCTTATTATAATATAGAAACACAGGAACGGCTGGCCGCACAAGTGTGGAGATGTTGCCGTTTCCATTCATTTTAATCGCTGTGGTGGACAAAAAACCTACTTTTTTATCCACCACAGCGATTATTTTGAGTAAAAAAGAGACTTTTGGCAGCTTGCCACCCCAACTCGCCAATGGAAAACCACGCCGCAGACCATTCGCCCCAACTCCCATCAAAGGCCAAAAACACCCCCAAAGCAGCGCAACGACCAAATGCAAACTCCAAATGGCAAAAAGAGAAGAGCGTCGAAGAATTTAATATCTTTAACCTAAATAGTTTGTAGAATACGATTATTTTTCAGAACGAAAGTTGTTTGTTGTTGGGTTTTTACGTAACTTTGCGGGCGGTAAAACCCCGAAAAGGCCATGCCCCCGAGCAGCATTCGGCCTTCAGGAAAAACCCTACAGGCATTCATTTCACAACTTAAATACATTTACAAAATGGCAAAGTTTGACAAATCCGTACTCGAAAAGTACGGTATCACAGGTACTACAGAAGTACTCTACAATCCTTCCTACGAAGTATTGTTCAACGAAGAGACCAAAGAAGGCCTCGAAGGTTTTGAGGTAGGCCAGGAAACAGAGCTTGGCGCTATCAACGTGATGACCGGCATCTACACCGGCCGCTCTCCCAAAGACAAATTCATCGTCGACGATGAGAACTCCCACGATACAGTATGGTGGACTTCCGAAGAATACAAGAACGACAACCATCCGGCCACCAAGGAAGCTTGGACGACCGTAAAGGAAATCGCCAAGAAGGAACTCTCCAACAAGCGCCTTTTCGTTGTCGACGGATTCTGCGGCACCCACAAGGACACCCGCATGAAGGTGCGCTTCATCATGGAGGTGGCATGGCAGGCACACTTCGTGACCAACATGTTCATCCGTCCCCAGAGCGAAGCCGACTTCGAGCAGGAGCCCGACTTCATCGTCTACAACGCCTCCAAGGCCAAGGTCGAGAACTGGAAAGAACTGGGTCTGCACTCTGAGACCGCCGTCGTTTTCAACGTGACGAGCAAGGAGCAGGTCATCATCAACACATGGTACGGTGGCGAAATGAAGAAAGGTATGTTCTCCATGATGAACTACTTCCTGCCTTTGAAGGGCGTCGCTTCCATGCACTGCTCCGCCAACACCGATATGAACGGCGAGAACACCGCCATCTTCTTCGGTCTGTCGGGCACCGGCAAGACCACCCTCTCCACCGACCCGAAGCGCAAACTCATCGGCGACGACGAGCACGGATGGGACGATGAAGGCGTGTTCAACTATGAAGGCGGCTGCTATGCCAAGGTCATCAACCTCGACAAGGAGGCCGAACCCGACATCTACGGCGCCATCACACGCGACGCTCTGCTTGAGAACGTGACCGTTGCAGCCGACGGCAAGATCGACTTCGCCGACAAGAGCGTCACCGAGAACACCCGCGTGTCCTATCCCATCTACCACATCAAGAACATCCAGCGGCCCGCTTCCGAAGGTCCGGCTGCCAAGCAGGTCATCTTCCTGTCGGCCGACGCGTTCGGCGTGCTGCCCCCTGTATCCATCCTGAACGCAGAGCAGACGAAGTACTACTTCCTCTCCGGCTTCACAGCTAAGCTCGCCGGTACAGAACGCGGTATCACCGAGCCCACTCCCACCTTCTCCGCTTGCTTCGGCCAGGCCTTCCTGGAACTCCATCCGACGAAGTATGCCGAGGAACTCGTGAAGAAAATGGACAAGAGCGGAGCCAAGGCATACCTCGTGAACACCGGTTGGAACGGTACAGGCAAGCGCATCTCGATCCGCGACACACGCGGTATCATCGACGCCATCCTCAACCATTCGATCGACGCTGCGCCGACCAAGCAGATTCCTTACTTCAACTTCACCGTCCCCACACAGCTCGAAGGTGTCGACACCAACATCCTCGACCCGCGCGACACTTACGCCAATGCCGCCCAGTGGGAGGAGAAGGCCAAGGATCTGGCCGCCCGCTTCATCAAGAACTTCAAGAAGTACGAAAGCAACGAAGCAGGCAAGGCTCTCGTAGCAGCCGGCCCGCAGCTCTAATCCACAAGCATTCCGTCCGGCCACGGCCCATCGGGCGCCGGCCGACGACAAGCCATCCCGTTCCCCTTCGCCGGGGAACGGGATTTTTTCATGCCCCCGCCGGCCGCCGCCGCAGGCTGATTCCACCGCCGCAATTGCACTATGAAACCGCAAGAGCAGTGTTCCGAAAGCCCCGAAGGCCCGTTTCAAAACACTTCAAACAGATACGAAAGGATTTAAAAACTTATTAAACAATGAAAAATAAGCTGCAAAAGTTTGGCGTGTTCGCACACAATGACTATATTTGCAGTGTGTTCGTGAGAATGCACTATTGTTTTTTCATTAGGTTAGTAGTTTTGATAAACATTTAAGGTAAAGATTATGTTATTAGATTTTGACACATTTGACATGCTGGCAAGCGTTATAGAGCTAACGTAGCAGGGCTTCAAAACCCAGCAATGCCAACATGCATGTAGATTAAGCCAAGGCCGGTACGAGTGATCGCACCGGTCTTGTTTTTATACACCCCCGAAAACACGCCGCAAGAAGCCTGTTCAGACCCGCCGAAAGCAAAACTAAAACAACCTTAAAAAAGCCCGCCGGATTCCTTTTTTTACATAATATGCACGCAAAAATGCACCTGTTTGCGTTTTTCTGATTAAATTTGCAACCAAAAACTGATAAAACAAGCGGAATGAAGAGCAACCTTTTATCCTTCATATTGTCGTTGACTACCACGATTTTACTGGCTTCCTGCCTCGGCAACACCGACGGCAATACGACGACTTATTACGACTCGGCCATCTCAAGCTTCAGAGTTGGAACGCTGAACAAATATCTCACGACCACCGACAAGGACGGAAAGACCACCGTGAAGAAGGTCGCCGTGGACTGCAGCAAATACAAATTCTACATCGACCAGGCCACGCACACCATCTACAACCCCGACTCCCTGCCCGCAGGCCTCGACATCAAGCACGTCATCGCCACATGCGCCACCAAGAACAACGGCGTCATCACCATCAAGAGCATGACGAGCGACAGCGTGCGCGCCTATTCCACGAGAGACTCCATCGACTTTTCACAACCCCGCGTCTTCACCGTCTACAACCATACGGGCCAAAGCCACACGGTCTACACCGTGAAGGTGAACATGCACAAGGAAGAAGCCGACGACTTCAGATGGAACCTGACGACCGTCGACAACGACGGACCGGCCGCACTGACCGACCTCAGAATGCTCGCCTGCGGCGGAAGCATGTACCTGCTGGGCCGCACCGGCGGCGAAACGGCCATCTACAAGACTTCCGAAAGCAGCCCCAACGGCTGGCAAAAGCTGGCCTTTAACCTGCCCAAAGCAGCCCTTTCGCCGGCCAATATCACTGCTTTGGCCGACAAACTCTACCTTCTTGCCGACGGCAAGCTCTACGTCTCCACCGACGGAAGCCAATGGGACGAGGTAGCCCCCACCACGATGACGAAACTGCTGGGGGCCTCCACGGCCAGACTCTACGGCCTGTCAGCCGACAACGGAATCGTCAGCTCGGCCGACGGAAAGGACTGGAAAACCGAAACGATGGACGCCGGCGCCGCCCTCCTGCCCCAAGAAAACATCAGGCTGATGACGTTGCCATCGCTGACGAACGAGAACATCAACCATCTGGTGCTCGTCGGCAACCCCGCCGCAGCCAACACCACCGACAGCACGGCCTGCATCTGGAGCAAGGTGGAGGACAACAGCGAGACGGCCAGCGTCGAACCATGGAGCTACAACCCCGTGGCGACCGGCAATCCGTTCAAGGCCCTGCGCCTCACCAACCTGCAGACAGCCCGCTACGACGACGCGCTGATTGCGTTCGGGGGCGACGGCATGGGCACCGGCAAGGCCAAAGCCTTCGGCGGAATCTATGTCAGCAAGGACAAGGGAGTCACCTGGAAGCGCGACTCCACCATGGCATTGCCCGCCGTCTTCAAGAGCAGCAAGACCCACTTCGCCATGGCCGTGGACAGCAAGAAGTTCATCTGGATATTCTGCGGCGAGAGCGGGCAGCTCTGGAAAGGCCGCCACGCCGCCAAAGGCTGGGCCACGGAACAGAAGAAGTTCGAGAAATAGACACGAGGATGACGCCGAGGGTCATGCTGACGATAGGACTCATGGTCGTTGCCATGCAGAGTCGTGCGCAACTCGACGATGAATATCGCTGGGAGGCGGGGGGCGGACCGGGCCTCGCCGGCTATCTCGGCGACTTCAACGGCAATGTCGCGAAAAACCTGCAACCCGCCGCCACGCTCGTCCTGCGCAGAGTCGTCAACCCCAGAATGGCCCTGCGGCTGGCCGCACTGATGGGAAAGATGAAGGGAGAAGCCGCCAACGTGAAGACCTTCCACCCGGGATTCAGCGACCACGGCTACCGCTTCGACAACACGCTGCTCAACCTCGGCGCGGCCTACGAGTACAACCTGTGGCCCTACGGCACCGGACACGACTACCGGGGAGCCAAGCCTTTCACCCCCTACATGCTGGCGGGACTCGGAGCCACCTATGCCACAGGCGGCGGCCGGCACGTCTTCACCGCCGACATCCCCCTGGGGATAGGCCTGAAACGCAAGCTGGGCGAGCGGCTCAACCTGACGCTTGAGTGGGCCATGCACTTCAGTCTGAGCGACAAGCTCGACGGAGCCGAAGACCCCTACGCCATCCGGAGCCGGGGACCGTTCAAGAACACCGACGGCTATTCGGCCTTGTCGCTGACGCTCACCTACAGTTTCTCGCCCAAATGCGCCAACTGCAATAAAGACTTTTAACATCGAACACTCCGACGAATACAAGACATGGCAGAATCAAAGAACAACTTGGACATGGACAGGGTGCCGCGGCACATCGCCATCATCATGGACGGCAACGGACGCTGGGCCACCGAACGCCATCAGCCACGGTCCTACGGCCACCAGGCCGGCGTCGAGGCGGTGCGCCGTATCACGTCGGAATGTGTTCGCCTGGGCGTCGAACACCTCACACTATACACCTTCTCCACCGAAAACTGGAATCGTCCGGCCGACGAAATCAGCGCGTTGATGGGCTTGGTGCTGACCGCGCTCGAAGACGAAATCTTCATGAAGCACAACGTCCGCTTCCGAGTCATCGGCGACACGGGCCGCCTGCCCGACGACGTCAGGCAGAAACTGCGCGACACCGAGGCCCACACGGCGGGCAACACGGCCATGACCATGGTCGTGGCCCTGAGCTACAGCGCCCGCTGGGAGATGACACAGGCCGTCAGAGACATCATCGGCGAGCACGGGACACGGCTCCAGCCCGCCGACATCACCGAGGAACTGCTCGCCGAGCACATGCAGACCAGCTTCATGCCCGACCCCGACCTGCTCATCCGAACAGGCGGCGAACTCCGCGTCAGCAACTTCCTGCTCTGGCAGATAGCCTATTCGGAACTCTACTTCTGCGACACCTACTGGCCCGACTTCGACGAAGACGACCTGCACGACGCCATCCGGAGCTACCAAAGCCGCCAGCGACGCTTCGGAAAGACCGAGGAACAGGTGGAGAAAGAACACTAACAAACGGACGCCCGCACGCCGGACGCCGCCATTCAGATCAGAAAACTCTTATAAAGAATATGCGTATATACAAGAAAGTGCTGTTTGCCCTCACCCTCACGCAGGCGTGCACACTGGGAACAAAAGCACAGGATAAGATCGTACATCCCGACATCTCCTACACCGGAACCCCACGTTCGTGCATCATTGCAGGCCTCAACGTCGACGGCATCGAGGGCTACGAGGACAGCCAGCTGGCGGGAATCTCCGGACTGACCATCGGGCGCGAGATCACCGTCCCGGGACGGGAGATCACCGACGCGGTGAGACGCTACTGGAAATACGGGCTCTTCTCGGAAGTGTCCATCGGAGCCGACTCCATCATCGGCCGGAAGATTTATCTGCACATTCACCTGAAAGGCCGCCCGCGCGTGTCGACCATCAACTACCACGGCCTCAAGAAGACCGAACGCGAGGACATGGAGAAGAAACTCGGCCTCCTGATCGGCTCGCAGATCACGCCCAACATGGTGGACAGGGCCAAGATACTGGCCAAGAAATACTTCGACGACAAGGGATTCAAGAACGCCGAGATTGAAATCGTGCAGCGCGACGACGTCGCAAGCAAGAATCGCGTCATCCTGGATGTCAACGTCGACAAGAAGGAAAAGATGAAAGTGCGCAACATTTTCATCGAAGGAAACAATGCGTTGAAGGCCGGCAAGATCAAGGGAGGCCTCTTCGTGAAAGGCGCTTTCTCCAAGACACACGAGGCGGGAAAGCTCAGTTCATTCCTCAAAGCGAAGAAATTCACCCCCGAACGCTGGGAGACGGACAAGAAAAACCTCATCGCCAAGTACAACGAACTGGGCTACCGCGACGCCGCCATCCTGGCGGACAGCGTGTGGAACAACGACCCCAAGCACGTCAACATATACATAAAGGTGGACGAGGGACGCAAGTATTATTTGCGAAACATGACCTGGGTGGGCAACACCGTCTACACCACCGACTATCTGGCGGCCGTCCTGGGCATGAAGAAAGGCGACGTCTACAACCAGAAACTGATGCGGAAGCGGCTTCAGGAGGACGAGGACGCGGCCGGAAACCTCTACTACAACAACGGCTACGTGTTCTCCAGCATCACCCCGACCGAAGTGAACATCGACGGAGACTCCATCGACTTGGAGATGCGCGTGGTCGAAGGACCGCAGGCCCACTTGTCGCACGTGCGCATCAACGGCAACGACCGCCTCTACGAAAACGTGGTCCGGCGCGAACTCCGCACCAAGCCGGGCGACCTGTTCTCGAAGGAAGCCCTCACCCGCTCTTTGCGCGAGCTGGCTTCGATGGGGCATTTCGACCCCGAGAAGATCACCCCCGACGTGAAGCCCGACTATGAAAACGGAACCGTTGACGTGAACTACAACCTCACACAGAAGAGCAACGACCAGATAGAATTCTCACTCGGATGGGGACAGACGGGCGTCATCGGCCGCGTCGGACTGAAGCTCAACAACTTCTCCATGGCCAACCTCTTCAACAAGAACAAGGAACACCGCGGCATCATGCCCATCGGCGACGGCGAAGTGCTCAGCCTCGGCGCCCAGACCAACGGCAGCTACTACCAGAGCTACAACGTGAGCTACTCCACAAACTGGTTCGGCGGCAAGCGTCCCATCCAGTTCAGCGTGGGCGCCTACTTCAGCAAGCAGACCGACATATCGAGCACTTACTACAACAGCGCCGCCATGCAGAACTACTACAACAACTATTATTACGGCTCGGGGTCCTACGGTTACAACAACTACGAGAACTACTACGACCCCGACACCTACATCAGACTCTACGGTTTGACCCTCGGTTGGGGCAAGCGACTGCGCTGGCCTGACGACTACTTCACGCTTTCGCTGCAGCTGGCGTACCAGCGTTACATGCTGAAAAACTGGAAATACTTCCTCATGAACAACGGAACGGCCAACAACTTGAACCTCAGCATCTCGCTCAACCGCACCTCCACCGACAACCAACTCTTCCCGCGCCGCGGCTCGGAGTTCACCGCCAGCGTGACGGTGACACCGCCATGGAGCCTCTGGGACCACAAGGACTACCAGAACCTGGCCAACAACCCCAACTCGCCGACCTACGCCCGCGAGCAACAGGAGAAGTTCCGGTGGATCGAATACAACAAGTGGAAGTTCAAGTCGAAGACCTACACCGCCCTCACCAACGGACAGAAGTGCTTCGTCCTGATGACCCGCATCGAGCTGGGACTGCTCGGCAGCTACAGCAAATACAAGAAGAGCCCGTTCGAAACCTACTACGTGGGCGGCGACGGAATGACCGGCTACTCCTCGGGCTACGCCGAAGAGACCGTAGCCCTGCGCGGTTATGAGAACGGTTCGCTGGCCTACAATGCCTACGCCTACGACCGGTTCTCGCTCGAACTGCGCTACCCGTTCATGCTGGGCAACACCACCATCTATGGACTCTCGTTCCTCGAAGCCGGAAACGCGTGGTACAACACCAAGGATTTCAACCCGTTCAACATGAAACGCTCGGCCGGCGTCGGCGTCAGGATATTCCTGCCGATGGTCGGACTCATGGGTATCGACTGGGCATACGGCTTCGACAAGGACAACGTGAACGGCAAGAAGGGCGGAAGTCAGTTCCACTTCATCCTCGGACAGGAGTTCTAACCGCCGAAGAGGCCGGGCGGGTCGGATTCCGAACCGCATCGGCTGCCCATTCGCATTCTAAAAAGGAAAGGAAACATAAAGATGAAGAAGACATTGTTGATGAGCCTCATGCTCATGGCCACGCTTGCGGCGTCGGCACAGAAGTTCGCGCTGATGGACATGGAATACATCATGAAGAATGTTCCCGCCTGGACGCGCGCCAACGAACAGATCAACCAGGCCAGCAAGAAGTGGCAGGCCGAGGTGGAAGCCCTCAACAACGAGGCTGCCACGCTCTACAAGAACTATCAGAACGAGGCGGTCTTCCTCTCGAACGACCAGAAGAAGGCCCGTCAGGAAGCCGTCATGAAGAAGGAGAAGGAAGCGGCCGACCTGCGCAAGAAGTACTTCGGCCCTGAGGGCGAGCTCTTCAAGAAGCGCGAAAGCCTCATCACACCCATCCAGGAAGACATCTACCAGGTGGTGAAGGAGATTTCCGAGCTGCGCGGCTACAGCCTTGTGCTCGACCGTTCGAGCGACACCGCCATCATCTTCGGCAGCCCCAAGATTGACATCAGCAACGAAGTGCTCGAAAGACTGGGCTATGCTTCAAGATAAGAGATAAGAGGAAACAATTCAAACAATAATAAAAAAACTTAGAACAATGAAGAAACTGATTTTAATGCTGATGCTCTGCGCACCGATGACCATGCTCGCGCAGAAATTCGGTAAAGTGAGCACACAGTCCGTGATGCAGGCTATGCCCGAATTGGCCAAGGCCAACGGCGAAATGGCCGCCGAACAGAAGAGGTATGAGAACGACCTGAAGGCCATGCAGGACGAGCTGACCCGCAAGTCGCAGGAATATGAGAAGAACAAGGCCACAATGAACGCCACCAAACAACAGGAGACGGAGACCGAACTGCAGACCATGTATCAGAAGATACAGCAGACCTTCCAGGACAACCAGCAGGCTCTCCAGAAGAAGTCGAACGACCTGATGGAGCCGATCATCACCAAAATCCGCAACGCCATCATCGCCGTCGGCAAGGCCGGAGCCTACACTTCCATCTTCGAGGACGGCAGCGTGCTCTATCTCGGCGACAACGTGAAGGACGTCACGGCCGAGGTGAAGGCCGAAGTGGCCAAGATGAAGTGACCCGACACGCCACGGCTTCCCCTTCCGGAAGCAACCCCACATCCGCAGGAATCGGCTTCGGCCCGATTCCTGTCGTTTTCAATCACCCCAAACGCATACCATCATGAAAAAGTTCATTCTCTTCGCAGCGTTCGTCGCCCTGTCGACAACCGCGTCGGCACAGCGCTCTGAAAGCGCGCCGCGCGAACTGCCGGCCGCCAACATGCCGGCTCCGGCGCTGAAGTTCGGCTATTTCAGCTACGACGAAGTCATGAAGTCGACGCCCGACTACAGCCTGACGCAGCGCAACCTCGCAGACCTCAAGACGAAGTACGACGCCGAAATGAAACGGGTGGAGGACGAATTCAACAAGAAATACGAAGACTTCCTCGACGGGCAGCGGTCGTTCGCGCCCTCGATCCTGAAGAAACGGCAGTCTGAACTGCAAGAACTCATCGAAAAGAACATGGCTTTCAAGCAGGAGGCCCGCGAGCTTTTGAAGAAAGCCGAGAAAGAGGCGTTCGCCCCACTGAGGATGAAGGTGAAGCTCGCCGCGGCCAAAGTGGGCCAACGCCGGGGCCTCGCCTTCATCATCAACCTCGACGGCGACACGCTGCCCTACGTCGACAGCACCATGGGCGACGACATCACCGAGGCCGTCAAGGCCGAAATGCGCTGACCGCCGACGCCTGCCACGTCCTCCCAATCCAGCAACATCATGACACTTCCCGTCAATCCAGGCCCCATCGGCATCTTCGACTCGGGCTACGGCGGCCTCACCATCCTGCACGGCATTCGCCGGCTGCTCCCCCAATACGACTACATGTATCTGGGCGACAACGCCCGTGCGCCCTACGGCACCCGTTCTTTCGACGTCGTCTACCAGTTCACGCGCCAGGCCGTGCTGAAACTCTTCGGCATGGGCTGCCAACTGGTCATCCTGGGATGCAACACCGCCTCGGCCAAAGCCCTGCGAACCATCCAGCAGCACGACCTCCCCGCGTGGGACCCCTCGCGCCGCGTGCTGGGCGTCATCCGTCCGACGGCCGAAGTCATCGGCTCGCTCACCCACAGCCGGCACGTCGGCCTGCTGGCCACCGAGGGCACCGTGCGCAGCCACAGCTACGACATCGAGATTGCGAAGCTCTTCCCCGACATCACCGTCAGCGGCGTGGCCTGCCCCTTCTGGGTGCCCCTGGTGGAATACAACGAGGCCGACAGCCCCGGCGCCGACTATTTCGTGAAGAAGCGGCTCGACGAACTCATGCGCAAAGACCCCGCCATCGACGCCATCATCCTGGGCTGCACGCACTATCCCCTGCTCATGCCCAAGATACTGAAGTACGTCGAGCCCGGCGTGCGCGTCATTCCCCAGGGCGAGTATGTGGCCGACAGCCTCGACCGCTACCTCGACCGCCACGCCGAGCTGCGCCGCAAGCTCACCCTCGGCGGCACCTGCCAGTACTTCACGACCGAGAATCCCGACAAGTTCAAGGAGAGTGCCCAGACATTCCTCAAGGAACAAGTCAGCGTGCGCCACGTGGATTTAGCCTCCCCCGCCCCTCCCAAGGAGGGGAGTGCCTCCGGATTGAGCTGATCGGATCTGTGCCTCAGCTCATCCATTATTCTTTCAGCGTTTTACCTTTTTACCTTTTCATCCTTTCACCCTTCCACCCTTTCCAAAAGCAGCCCTTTTAGCGTGCAAAAGCAGTCCTTTTACAATGTAAAAGCAGCTCTTTTGCACGCTAAAAGGGCTGCTTTTGGAATGCGTTTGTTTCACATTCCACATTTCACACTTCACATTTCAAACTTCACATTTCAAACTTCACATTTCAAACTTCACATTTCAAACTTCACATTCCCCCTTCCTCTTCATGTTCCTCGGGTGATGGTTGAGAATCTCCTCCCGCAGCGTGGTCGTATCGATGTGCGTATAGATTTCGGTGGTGGCGATATCCTCGTGGCCCAGCATGGCCTGGATGGCCCGCAGGTCGGCGCCCCCTTGCAGCAGCGCCGTGGCGAAACTGTGGCGCAACGTGTGCGGGGAGATGGTCTTCCGAATGCCCGCCGCAGCAGCCTGCCGCTTGATCATGATGAGAATCATCGTGCGCGTGAGGTGATGGCCGCGCCGATTGAGAAACACATAGTCCTCCTCTCCCGGCTTGATGTCGAGGTGCACGCGGTCGAGATACCACAGCTTGATTTCCTTGATGGCCTTCGCCGATATGGGCACGAGGCGCTCCTTCTTGCCCTTGCCCTCCACGCGGATGAACTTTTCCTCCATGTAGACGTTGGAACATTTCAGGTTGACAAGCTCCGTCACGCGCAGTCCGCACGAGAACAGCACCTCGACGATGGCCCTGTTGCGCTGCCCTTCGGCCACGCTGAGGTCTATGCCGGCCTCCAGCCGGTCCACCTCGTCCGTCGTCAGCACCTCCGGCAGGTGCACGCCCAGCTGCGGCGACTCAAGCAGTTCGGACGGGTCGGCCTCGATGTAGCCGTCGACCAGCAGGTAGCGGTAGAACGACCTGACACCGCTGAGGATGCGGGCCTGCGACTTGGGCGTCACGTTCCGGTCGTGCAGCGTGGCCGAAAAGTGCTGCAGGTCTTCGAGTTTCACCGCCAGCGGGTCGAGCTTTGCGGCCCGGCAGTAGTCCAGCAGCCGCTGCAGGTCGCGCTCGTAGGCGTCGATGGTGTTGCGCGAGTAGTTGCGTTCCAGCTTCAGGTATCTGACATACGACTTCACAACATTCGCGTTTGATTTCTTGTCGTTCTCCATATAATTTGCTATTTTTGTCCCATGTACTGGAAAAAGCACCACGACGGCCCGCCTTCATTGGGCCGTTGCGCGGCTGTTTCCCCATACAAAGATAGAAAAAAAGATGAAAATCCAAATCATTAACGGGCCCAACCTCAACCTGCTGGGCGTCCGTGAGCCGGGAATCTACGGCAACAGCAGCTTCGAGAGCTATCTGCCCCAGTTGCGGCAGAGGTTCCCCGACGTGGAAATCGACTGCTACCAGAGCAACAGCGAAGGCCGGTTGATCGACAAACTCCAGGAGGTGGGCTTCACTTGCGACGGCGTGGTGCTCAACGCCGGGGCCTACACCCACACGAGCGTCGCCCTGCACGACTGCGTCCGGTCGCTGCCCTGCCCCGTGGTGGAGGTGCACATCAGCAACGTCCACCAGCGCGAAGCCTTCCGCCACCACTCCTATCTCTCGCCCGTGTGCCTCGGCGTCATCTGCGGCTTCGGTCTGAAGGGATACGAGCTGGCCGTGGAGGGGATTTTGAATGCGAAGTGTGGAGTGTGAAGTGTGAAATGGAAAATGTGAAGTGTGAAATGGAAAATGTGAAGTGTGAAATGGAGGATTATATCGCTTCGCGCATCGACCCCGAAGGCGACTACCTCCACCGCCTCTACCGGGCCACCAACATCCACACCATCCACGGCCGCATGGCCAGCGGCCACCTGCAAGGGCGGCTGCTCAAGATGATGGTGCAGCTGGTGCGGCCCCGCCACATTCTCGAAGTGGGCACCTTCTCGGGCTACTCGGCGTTGTGCATGGCCGAAGGCTTGCAGACCCTGGCGCAGGAGGAGCCCGACGTGGAGCGCAAGCTCTACACCTTCGAGATCAACGACGAGATGGAAGACTTCACCCGCCCGTGGCTCGACGGCTCGCCGCTGGCCCCGTTCATCGACTTCCGCATCGGCGACGCCAACGAACTGGCACCCCTGCTGGGCGTCACATTCGACATGGCTTTCGTCGACGGTGACAAGCGCACCTACGTGGAGACCTACGAGATGGTGATGTCGCTGCTGCGCCACGGCGGTTGCATCCTGGCCGACAACACGCTTTGGGACGGCCACGTCGCCGACTCAGCCTACGACCACGACCGGCAGACGCTGGGCATACGCGCCTTCAACGACCACGTGGCGGCCGACAACCGCGTGGAGAAGGTGATTCTGCCGCTGCGCGACGGGCTGACCGTCATCCGCAAAAAATGAAGCGCGGCCGGCCCATGCCACAGGCGTTTCAAGATAATTGATTATCTTTGCACATCAATATATTCACTACACCAAGAAAGTTATGCAAGAGACAAGACAAAATCGCATATCGAGGCTGCTCCAGAAAGAGCTGGCCATCATTTTCCAGAGCCAGACCCGCATGATGCACGGCGTCATGGTGAGCGTCACCCGCGTCAAGATAAGCCCCGACCTGAGTATCTGCACGGCCTATCTGAGCGTTTTCCCGAGCGAACGGGGCGCGGAGATATTGAAGAATGTCAACGCCAACACGCAGACCATCCGCTACGACCTGGGACAGCGCGTGCGCAACCAGCTGCGCATCGTCCCCGAACTGCGCTTTTTCATCGACGACAGCCTCGACTATATCGAGCATATTGACGAATTGTTGAGGAAATAATGCTCTTCCCTTTCTACATAGCCCGCCGCTATCTTTTCTCCAAGAAGAAGACCAATGCCATCAACGTCATCTCCATCATCTCGGTGACGGGCGTGGCCGTGGCCACGATGGCCCTGGTCATCGTGCTGAGTGTCTTCAACGGCTTCCACGACCTTGTGGCTTCGTTCTTCACCAACTTCGACCCGCAGCTCAAGGTGGTGCCCGTGGAGGGGAAGACGGCTCCCGCCGACGATCCCATCCTGACGAAGATACGCCATCTGCCGCAGGTCGACGTCGCCACCGAGTGCGTGGAAGACCAGGCGCTGGCCATGTATCGCGACAAGCAGGCCATGGTGGTGGTGAAAGGCGTCGACGACAACTTCGACCAACTCACCCACATCAAGGAGATTCTCTACGGCGACGGCGAATATTCGCTGCACGCCGCCAACCTGCAATACGGTATCCTGGGCATTCGGCTGGCCAATACGCTGGGCACGTCGGCCGACTTCGGCGACTATCTGCGCATCTACGCGCCACAACGCGAAGGCCAGTTCGACGTCATGAGCCCCGAGGAGGGCTTTGTCGTCGACTCGCTGCTGTCGCCGGGCGTGGTGTTTGCCGTCAACCAAAGCAAATACGACCGCAACTACATCGTCACTTCCGTCACCTTCGCCCGCCTGCTCTTCGGACAGGACGGCATGCTGTCGTCACTCGAACTGCGACTGAAAGACGGCAGCGACCTCGACGCCGTCAAAAGCGAGATGCGGAAGATAGCGGGGACGAAGTACAAGGTGCTCGACCGCTTCGAACAGCAGGCCGACACCTTCAAGATCATGCAGATAGAGAAGGTCATGGCCTACATTTTCCTGACCTTCATCCTCATCGTGGCCTGCTTCAACATCATCGGCTCGCTCTCCATGCTCATCATCGACAAGAAGAAGGACGTGGAGACCCTGCGCAGTCTGGGGGCCGACGACCGACAGGTCAAGCGCATCTTCCTCTTCGAGGGCCGCATGATATCGGCCTTGGGCGCGCTGTTGGGCATTGGCCTGGGACTGCTGCTCTGCTGGCTCCAGCAGAGTTACGGCCTTGTGAAGATGGGCGAACGCAGCGGCAGCTTCGTCGTCAACGCCTATCCCGTCAGCGTCCACTACGACGACGTCCTCTTCATCTTCCTCACGGTGATGGCCGTAGGCTGGATTGCCGTATGGTATCCCGTGAGACACTTCACATCTTCCATTCCCCATTATAAACCCTTAAGCAACATTTGAAATGAAACTCAGAAACTTATTCGTGGTTGCGCTGCTCTTCTGCGCCGGCATGGCACAGGCGCAGCAGGAAGCAACGATTCCGGTAGACCCGGACGTGAGAATCGGCAAGCTCAGCAATGGGCTCACCTACTACATCCGCCACAACAACTGGCCCGAACACCGCGCCAACTTCTATATCGCGCAGAAGGTCGGCTCCATCCAGGAGGAGGAAAGCCAGCGCGGACTGGCCCACTTCCTGGAGCACATGGCCTTCAACGGCTCCGACAACTTCAAGGGTAACGGACTCATCGAGTGGTGCCGGGCCAAAGGTATCCAGTTCGGTGCCGATCTCAACGCCTACACCGGCATTGACCAGACGGTCTACAACATCGACAACGTCCCCACGCAGACGCAGTCCACGCTCGATTCCTGTCTGCTCATCCTGCGCGACTGGTCGACGGGGCTGACCCTCGACCCCGCGGAAATCGACAAGGAGCGTGGCGTCATCCACTCGGAGTGGCGCGACCGCACCAGCCCCTCCAGCCGCATGTTCGAGCGCAACCTGCCTGCCCTCTATCCCGGCAGCAAGTATGGACTGCGCTTCCCCATCGGACTGATGAGCGTCGTCGACAACTTCAAGCCGAAGGAGCTTCGCGACTATTATGAGAAGTGGTATCATCCCGACCACCAGGGTATCATCATCGTGGGCGACGTGGATGTCGACCATACCGAAGCGATGATCAAGAAGCTCTTCGGCGACATCAAGAATCCTGCCAACGAGGCGCCCATCGTCGACGAGCTGGTGCCCGACAACGCGCAGCCCATTGTCATCATCGACAAGGACAAGGAATACCAGCGGTCGGACATCGACCTGATGATCAAGCACGACGTATTCCCCGACTCGCTCAAGAATAACATCAACTATCTGGTTTACAACTTCGTTCGCGGGGCTGCCATCAGCATGCTCAACAACCGCTACGTAGAGGCTGCGCAGAAGCCCGGGTGCCCCTACCTGAGCGCGTCGGTCGGCGACGGCGACTACATCTTCGCCAAAACCAAGGGTGCCTTCACACTCAGTGCCTCACCCAAGGACATCAGCCAGTGCGCCAATGCCCTCAAGGCCGCGTACATCGAAGTGCTACGCGCTGCCAAGTTCGGTTTCACGATCACAGAATATGCCCGCTACAAGGCCAACTTTGAAAGCTCGTTCGAAAAGTTCTACAGCAATAAGGACAAGCGCACCAACACCTCTTTCTTTAACTCTTACAAGAGCCATTTCCTCAACAACGACCCCATTCCATCGATTGATTATCAATATCAGATGATGAAGCAGTTGCTGAAGATGATTCCGCTGGAGGCCGTCAACCAGGTACTACCCGAATTCGTGCACGACAATGACAGCAATATGGTCATCGTCAACTTCAACACCGAGAAGGAAGGTAATGTCTATCCCACCAAGGAACAGCTCATCGGGGCCGTCGACGCCGCCCGCAAGGCCGACATCACCGCCTACAAGGACAACGTGAAGAGCGAACCGCTCATCAAGAAACTACCCAAGGCCGGCACGGTCAGGAAGGAAACGAAGAACGACAAGTTCGGCTACACCAAGCTGACACTGAGCAACGGCGTGAGCGTCATCCTGAAGAAGACCGACTTCAAGAAAGACCAAGTGACCCTCTCGGGTCAGGGCGGCAAGGGCAACAGTGTCTACGGACTGACCGACTACGTGAACACCAAGGTCTTCGACGACGTGGTCGAAGGCAGCGGACTGGGCGCCTTCTCCTCCACCGAACTGCCCAAGGCCCTGGCCGGCAAGATCGCTTCGGCCTCGCTCTCCATGGGCGAACGCATGATGTCGGTCAACGGCAGCTCCACCCCGAAAGATGTAGAGACCATGCTGCAGCTCATCTACCTCTACTTCACCGACATCCGCAAGGATGAGAGTTCCTACAACACGCTCATGCAACAGATGGAAGTGGCCCTGAAAAACCGCGACCTATCTTGGGAGACGGCGTTCGGCGACTCCGTCAGCAACGCGCTCTACGACCACAGCCCCTACGCTCGTCCGATATTGCTGGCCGACCTGAAGAGCGTCAATTACGACCGCATCCTGCAAATGGCGAAAGAGCGCACGGCCAACGCCGCCGGCTGGGAGTTTGAAATCATCGGCAACTTCGACGAGGCTACCATCCGTCCGCTCATCTGCCGCTACCTGGGCGCGCTGCCCGCAAAGGGCAAGGGCGAAAAGGGAACGCGCCGATTGAACCTCACCGACAAAAATGTTGACAACACTTTCTATCGCAAGATGGAGACACCGAAGGCCAACGCCTACATCTTCTGGCTGAGCCGCAAGATTCCCTACACGCTGGAGAAGAGCATTCAGATGGACATGGCCGGACAAGTACTGTCGATGGTCTACCTCAACAAGATTCGCGAAGAGGCCGGCGCCGCCTACTCCTGTGGCGCGCAGGGTGCCCTGAGCCTCAGCACCGACGGCGTGAACACGACCCAGCTGGTGGGCTTCTGCCCGATGAAGCCCGAGAAGAAAGACCTCGCGCTGAGCATCATGAACTCGGCCGTGAAAGATTTGGCCGAAAGCTGCGACGCCGAAATGCTCGACAAGGTGAAGACGCTCATGCTCAAGCAGGCCGACGACCGTGCCAAGACCAACGGCTACTGGAACGGCGTCATCTACGCCTACGAGCACACCGGCCACGACAACCACACCGACTACAAGCGGCTGGTGGAGGCACAGACGCCCGCCAAGGTTTCGGCCATGGTGAAGCAACTCCTCTCCGTGGCCAACAAGGTCGCCGTCGTCATCCTTCCCGAAGGTCTCGACAAGTAACCCGCTGCCGACAACCTCGGCATGACATGCAAAAGCATTGCTTCCTCCACATGGACGAAGCAATGCTTTTTTTGTTTTCCGTCTACACAAAAGAAGGAAGGGGCGACTACCGGCCCGGCTTGATTCTATTCAGGTTCAACAGCTTATAGACGGCCGACGACAATACGGGTTCCTGATAGAACGGCAGGTTCGCCAACGACTCATAAGCCCGCTTATAGTCGTCGCAACGGGCTTGTGCCGCCGCCAGATACATCAACGAACATTGACAAGGATAGAGCCGAAAGGCCTTTTCTCCCAGCACGGCAATATCGTCCAGTTCCGCTTTTGAGGGCTTATAGGCGGCTGTGAAGAAGTCGCCGATGACATAAGTGTAGAACATTTCCATATAAATATAAGGTAGGCGCAGCTCGTTCGCCCTGCCGATGGCAAGAGATTGCTTCAAGGCAGAGCCGTAGCGGTGGGCGAAGATGTCGTTTTCCATGGCCCTGAGGTCGGCGAAGAGCTGCTTGTCGGTGAAGTCAAAACCGTCAATACATGCCAGAACCTCGGCCTGCCGCTGCGCGTTTCCACGCTCGGCCATGGGCACCCGAACAAGATTCATGTAGAGTTTCTTCCAATATTCATAGCCGAAGAGGCGCGTATATTCGTCATGACAGCCCACAAAAGCACGCCACACGGCATCGTCGGTCACGCTTCGAGGAAACAGAATCACCATCTTGCCCACCTCCTTCGAACGCAATTCATCAGGTCGCAGTCCCTCCAGATAACGATTCATATAGATTCGGACAGAGTCGACGTGAATCTTCGGCATGGCATTCAGCACAAACTCCGTGACGAAACGGGGCGACCGCTCGCCGGCGTTCCATCGCCGTTGCAAGGCTCGATAGCGCACGCCGACCGTATTCCGCAGCGCTTTCTCCGATTGCTCCAGGAATTTTTCGGCCGGCAGGAAACCGCTTTCCACATCCAGCAGATTCCCCTCGGCGTCCAGCCAGTAGAACGTTGGGTAGGCATTCGGCGTGTACTCCGCAAACAGGCCGAAGTCTTTCTGCCGCTCCGCGTCGACATGCGCCGAAACAAACATGCTGTCCATATAGCGTCCCACGTCTGCCTTGCCGAACACCTCACGGTCCATCCTCTTGCAAGGGCCGCACCAAGAGGTATATACATCCACGAAGATGGCTTTCTTCTCTGCCTTCGCCTGCCGTTTCAGTTCGGGCCAACTCACATTCCTGAACGTCACACCCTGGGCCTGCAAAGCTGACGCAATCCCGAGAAGAAACACAAGGGCGTAGATACGATGTCTTGTCATGGCTCTAATACTTGCGTTCAAAGTCCACTATGCGGTCGGCCAAACCGTCACGACGCCCTGTGAGTTGCAGATGCAACCCACCGTCGGTACCCACTTCCAACATGGCAAAGCCGGCAGGAAGCGTCGCCCGGCCCTTGTCGCGATAGGCCACGAGGAGCGTGTTGCTCTTGTAGTCGAATTCAATGTGGTCGATGTCCACGTCTCCGCCCAAGTCATAGACCCGCATGCCGGTCTTGCTTTCCGCGTTATAGAGATAGACAACGCTGCCACTGGCATAGAACATATAGCCCGGGAAGCGTGCCGAACATGCGAAAGTGGTTGCTTCCGCAACCTTTTCGGTGGTCAACACGTCGTCGCCAAGGTCGGAGAAATAGGTGTCGGGGTCGGCCCCTTCCACCCAAAAGCCAATGCCACACTTCAGCAAATGCCGCCTTCCGCCCGGCTCTTCAAAGACTCCCATGAACTGGTTGGCACCGGTTTCGCTCCGCACGGAGATGTTGGCATAGAGACATTTCATGCCCACGTTGTCGGGATTGAAGAAGCCACCGGGAATATAGACCAAGTCCCTCGTCTTGGTAGCGGTGGTCAGAAATGCCGTCGTAATGGAGTTGATGGTGTAGAAACACATGTTTTCATTATCATAGACCACGGCCCGCGCCGGCTGTTGCTCGTCGTCGTTGAAGTTCGCGTTGTCGGCAATGCTGTACGTCTTGCCCGCCACGAGCATGTTGGGCTTCACCGTCGGCGCGTGCATGTTGACGGCACGGTCGTGTAGTTTCCCGTCGTTCACCAGGTAATGGCGCATGCTGGACTTGTAATAAGCCTCGGGCATGACCTTCTCGGGAGGGCTCATGAAGAATCCGTCATAAGTCCGACTCTGCTTCATGGAGGTGGCGTCGAGGAAACAGCCGCCCCGTTCATCCTGGCAGAGCACCATCACTTCGTCGAGCGACTCCCTGTCGAACTTGTTGAAATAGACGCGCTTGGGCTTCGTGCCGAGGCTCTCGCCACCGTTCACCTTGCCATAGACATTCGTTATGACCTCCTTCTGTCCGTCGGGCAGGAAGTCGAGTCGGGCCTTGCCGCCGTCATCACAAAGAATCATCAGACCCTTGGTGAACTCATTGACGACATTCACCTTGAACTCCTTTTCATAATAAACGCCCGTCAGGTTGTCCACCACCTTGAACTTCAGTGTGTGCTGTCCCGGCGCGAGAGCCACCTTGACATCCAGGTTTCTCTCACGCGAGAGCGTGTCGGCACGGTACATCGTATTGTTGTCGTAGGCTATCCAGAAATAACCGAACTGCCCGTCGCTGTTCTGCGAGGTTGCCAGCGTAGGGTGAATGCTCAGCAACTTGTCGATATGCACGTCGTCATATTCGTCTTGAATGCCTCCGATGGTCACTTCATTCAGCGGCGTAGGGTTGTCGTTGGTGTCGTCATGCACGCACGACGTCAGCCCCAGGATTGTTATCAGCAATAAAAACAACTGTTTCATCTTGTCTGTTCCTTTCATTTTCATTAAAGTGGAGACCAATCGGCCGTAATCCATTGTTTGGTTTCCTCATCCCAAATCGGGGTCTTGAGCAAGTAGTTGTACACCAACCGTCCATACGACATATACGTCTGAATCATGGAACCGCGCAGCTTCGGCTCGAAGTCGAAGCCCTGTATCTGGATGCAGAGTCGGTGTTTGGCCTTCGAATAGGCGCCATAATAGATGGAAAGAATCCTCCAGTAGCTGGGTTTGACGAGCTGGTTGGTGATGACGACACGGGCCGTCAGCCTGTCGCTGTAGCCCAGGTCGAAGTCTGCATTGGGCACCAGTTTCAGAATGAGCGACACATCGCCCGTCTCCAGCTCCTTGTTGTAGACCTTGACGGGAATCTCGGTCGTCACTTGACCTGCCGGCAACTTCACTTCAGCTTCGGGCAGCGTGTAATGCACGCCGGCCTTGGCCGTCGAGGCAGGGGCCGCTTGAAAAGCCACGATCCTGTCCTTGTCGGTCGCCTCGCCGATAATCTTCAGCGGAACGCTCACGGTGGCGGTGTCCGTGATGACGGCGGCAAAGGAATAAGGAATGCTGTCGGCTTCGGTTACGCTGTTGAAATAGACACAGGGCTTGTTCTCATAGGTCATCCGCTCGTTCTCCGTGCAGCCCGTCAGCAGTGCCAAGCACAGAGCCGTGACCATCTTGTAGATAGGGTTATGTTTCATGGAAATCATTTCTTGAAGTAGGTATTCGTGGCAGGCAACGGCAGCACATACACCTTTTCGGGAGTGCTCACGGCCGTCCAGTTAATCGGTGTTACGGTGTTTTTCAACCGTTTGTAAGCGTAGAACAGCTGTCCCTCGCCAATGAACTCCTTGGCATACTCCGCCAGGATTTCATCTTGCAGGTTGTCGGCAGTAAGTTCCTTGTCGGGCAAACCGCGATGATACTGCAACGCGTTGAAGAATTTGGCGCCTTCGACGATGTCGGGAGCCGTTTCGGCAGCGATGAGATACATCTCCGACATCTTCAACAGGGGAATGCGCTTCGATGAATCATACTTCGACAGGATGTGATAGGAGCCCGACGCCTCCAACCACCACAGGCGGCGATAGTCCATGTCGAGCGTTGCGGGAAACACTTTCTCCATTTGCTTCTGTGTAGTGGCCAGATAGCTGTTGCTGGTATTGGCCGCACGGAAATGGCGCTTCACCACGTTGTCATACAATTCCTTGCTTTCGAGCGCAAAGATGTTCTCCTGTATGAAGCCGTTCTTGTCAGAGCTGCCCACATCGGTGCTCGTAATGAGCGGAAACAGACCGCTGTCAATCACTTCCCCGGCCAGCCGAAAAGCCTCTTCGCGGTCATTTCCCCGGTTGCGATAGAGACGGACACGGGCCAGAAGGGCCGTCGCGGCATAATAGTTCATGCGGTATTCGCGGCCTTTCCACACACCGGCGAGGGCTTTCAGATTGTATTGGGCATGATTGGGGCCATAGGGGTCTACGTCCTTCAGCAACGCCCGGGCCGCTTCCAGGTCTCCGACGACGCGTCCGAGCACGCCTTCCACCGTCAGCTGCGCAAAGGTTGTATTGGTGAACTTGTCCACATAGGGGATGGCAGCACGCTGCAACCCGCCGTCCATGGATGGCGAAAAGGCGAAAAGGCGCAACAGGTCGAAATGCAGAAACGCGCGCAGCCCCAGTGCCTCGCCCTTGATGAGTTCATATTCGTGGAGGGGAAAGACCTGCTTCTTACCGTCAATCTGTTCCAACAGACTGTTCGTGTTGGCCACCACGTTATAGAGATTCTTCCAGATGGCGTCCTTGCGGTCCTCCTCTTTCCGGTTGGCGTAGTCGTAATTGTTGGCATACTCAAACGTGTTGAGCGACGCGCCGGCCGTCGAATAGTATTGTCCCAGCACGTCCATATAGGTCATGGTGAGCTGGGCGCCATACAGATTTTCGCCCTTCATCGAGCCATAGCACCCCATGAGCGCGTCACGGAATCCCTGTTCGTTGTCCAACAGGTCTTCGGCCTTGAGCTCCGACTTGGCCGAAACGTCAAACCAGTTGTCGCAAGCGGTGAGGCTGCACATCGCAACCAGTCCCGTTCCTATGATAAATAATTTCATTTTCATGTCTGAAATAGGTTTAGAAGGTTAGTTGAACGGCCAGCGAGTAGTGGTGGGCATAGGGATAAGCCGTCCCCATCTCGCGCTGGATGGTCGACGTGCGGAGCACATCGTTGGCCGTCAGGATGATTTTCAGATACTCGGCGCCGAAGGAACGGATGGCCTCGCGACCGAAAGTATAGGCCAGGCTCAGCGAATTGGCCGAGAGCAGGTTGTCTTTCTCCACGAACCTCGAAGTGGGCTTGGTCGTCGAGAGGTCGTCTATCCGCTTGTAGAGGGCCGCCTTGCCCGGCGTGCTCCAGCGGTCGTAGAGCGCCCGGCGGTCTACGTTCAGATAGGGATTCACGTTCTCCACCTTATCCACCAGGGTCTGGTTGTAGGCATAGCCGCCGAAGCGATAGAAGAAGTTGGCGTTCAGTTCCCATCCCTTATAGTAGGCATTCAGGCCGAAAGTGCCGCTCATCGTCGGGTCGGTCGACTTGTAGGGCACATAGTCTTTCTCGCTCCAGGTGTCGGTATAGCTGCCGTCGCGCCTGACAAAGACCTCGTTGCCGGTAGCCGGATCGATACCGGCCGACTTCACGACCCATATCGAATTGACCGAAGCTCCTTCCTGATAGCGCACGTAGGGGCGCGAACCGGCCTCCTTGTCGGCCAGGTCGTTGTAGGAACTGAGCCCCGAGGAAATCTTCTTCAGTTTGTTGGTGTAGTGCTGTCCGTTGGCAAACAGGTTGACCGAAGTATGTTTGTCCCGATACACGACGGCCTTTATGTTGAAGTCGAAGCCCTTGTTCTGCGTCTCGCCAAGGTTGTCCTTGTAGACGTCGAAGCCGATGTATGAGGGCATGTTGACGTCCACCAGCAAGTCCTTGGAGTTTTCGATGAAGTAGTTGAAGTAACCGCCCAGCCTGCCGTCGAAGAACGAGAAGTCGACGCCCAGGTTGTTTTTCTGCGTGCGCTGCCACTTCAGGTCGCGGTTGCCGAATGCCTTGATGACCGCGCCCACATAGTCTTGATAGGCCAGAGAGCTGCTGTAATTGTACATCATCATGGCCTGATAAGGATAGAAATTCTGGCTTCCTGTGAATCCGGTGCTCAGGCGGAGGCGCAGCTGACTGACCCAACGACTGTCTTTCAGCCATCTTTCATGATGCGCGTTCCAGCCGATTCCCGAACTCCAGAAGGTGCCCCAGCGGTTGTTGCTGCCGAAAACGGACGAACCGTCGCTACGCAGCGAGGCGTCGATGAAATAGCGATCGGCATAGCTGAGGTTGGCGTTGCCGAAGAAACCCATCAGCCGGCTCGTGGTGGCATAGCCCCTCACGTGGTCGCCCTCCTTGAATCTGACGCCGAGCGAAGGGTGGTTGAGCGACTGGTTGGCAAAGCCGTAGACGGTATAGGCGCTGTAGTCGGACTTCGACTCCTGTATGTTCCAGCCGCCGTTGAGGTTGAGTGCATAGTTTCCGGCCTGCTTGAAATAGGACAGGACGACATTGGCGTCGTAGGAAGTCTGCAACGTATAGCCCTTCGCGTAGCTTCCCTTGTCTTCCGTCTTGCCGATGAAGTCGGTGTGGTCGGCCGGTTTGAAGTTGTCATGGGTGCGGTTGATGCGCTCCAGGGAGAAGTTGCCTTTCAGCCGCAAGCCTTGGATGATGTTCCACTCCACGCTGAAATTGTCAACGAAGTCGTCATAGACGGTACGGTCGGTCGTATTGAGCCGGGAGTTGTACATGGGGTTGGCCACCTGCGAACTGCCCCTTGCGGGGGTGTAGTTGTCGAAGAGCACCTGCTTCAGGTTGCCGCTCCCGTCGTAAGGATAATAATAAGGATTCAGATAGGTGTAGGCACTGAACGGGCCATAGGGTGAATTGTTGGACGTGACCTTGCCGTATGACAGCTCGTTGCGGAAGCGCAGGTTGCGATAGTTGTACAACAGGTTCAGGCTCGTGCCCAGCCGACTGCGGTCGGAACCCTTCATCACGCCCGCGTTCATCAGATAGTTCAGACTTAGTCCGTAGCGGAAACTGTCGTTGCCGCCCTCCAGTTGCATGGTGTGTTTCTGACTGATTCCCACCGACTTGAGCGGCTTGGCCAGCCAGTCGGTGTCGTAGCCTTGCGCCACCAGCTTCAGTCTCTCGTTGTAGCTCTTCAGGTACTCCTCCTGCACATATACGGCGTCGCTGCCCTTGTAGAGCCCCGCCAGTTCTTCATATTGCAACTTCTCACGCGCGTTGAGCAGGTGATAGTCCGACAGGTCGGCCACTTCCATATCCACACTGCCGTAGTAATTCAGCCTGAGCTTGCCGGCCTGGGGCGACTTTGTCTCGATGACGACGACGCCGTTGGCCGCCCGCGACCCGTAGATGGCCGTGGCCGAAGCGTCTTTCAGAATGGAGATGCGGGCTATCTTGTTGGGGTCCAGGTCGTACACCTTCTCCACGCTGACCTCGAATCCGTCGAGGATGAAGGTGGGCAGGTTGGCATTTCCCTTGTACTCGGCGTTCAGATTGGTCACCGAACTGTTGGGCAGCGAGTTCATACCGCGCACCTGCACGTTGGGCATGGTGTTGGGGTCGGAGCCCATGGCGATGTTTTCGGTCAGCCGGAACGACGGGTCCAGCGACGCGATGGTCGAGAGGACATTGCGGTCGGACACGGCAGCCAGCTCCGTTCCGCTGTAGTTGGTGGCCACGCCCGTGTAGGTTTGCTTGTTCTGGGTGTAGTAACCCGTCACCACCACGTCGCTCAGCTGCTTCACGTCGGCCACCATATTGACCCTCATGTTCGGCTCCATTGGCAGTGTCTGGGTCTGCATGCCGACATAGGAGACCTCTATGCGGCGAGGCGTATCGCCCTTGTAGTCGAGCAAAAAAGCCCCCTCGGTATCGGTGACGGTCAGTATCTTGGTTCCCACGACCCGTATCTGCGCGCCGATGACAGGCTCTCCGCTCTCGTCGTAGACCACTCCCTTGACCTTTCCGACACGTCCCGGCCGCGCCTGCCGGCTGAAAGTCACGATGTTGCCGCTCACCTTGTAGGAACACTTGATGAGCTCCGCAAGTTGTCCGACCACGTCTTCTACCGGCTGCTGGCGGGCCGATATCGTCACCTTGGGCCACGTTTCGGCCAATTCGTCACTGTAGAAGAAGTTCACGCCCGACTGCTGCTTGATTTCCTGCAAGACGACGGGCACCGCGGCAGACTTGAAGTCGATGGTGACCTTCGTGTCCACCGGCCCTCGGGCGAACATGCCGGTGCCGGCCATCAAGCACAGCAGTGACAGCAGAAGCCTGCGCACTGTTTTCACTTGGCTTTCTCTCATATAAAACAATATTATTAGGTTAATAAACGACCAACCGGTCTTTCTCTGTCTCTATCTGCAATCCGGTGCCCTCGCGGATGGCCTCCAGCGTCGACTCCATGCCGTCGTAGCGGTCGAAGGTGCCGCTGAAGGTCTTCTGTTCCGACTGTTCGGAGAGGAAGACAACCTGCCTGCCATACCACTTGCCGACCACGGCCATGATGCGGCGCAGCGGCCAACGGCGGAATGCCAGACGTCCGGTGTTCCAGGCCGTGTAGGGGGCTGTGTCCACCGGCTGCACCACGACGCCGCCATCCACGATGTCGGCTTTCTGACCGGGCAGCATGAGCCGCTCCCTTCCGCCTGCGGGAATGACGCCCACGCTGCCGCTGACCAGCACCACGCTGGTTCCGGAGATGTCGCGGGTGTTCACGTCGAACTCCGTCCCGTAGTCGCAAACGCGGCCATGGGGCGTATGCACGATGAAGCGGCGGCTCCTGTCGTGGGCCACGAGGAAGTAGCCTTCACCCTCCAGGCACACGTTTCGGTCGCCACGGCCGAAAGTTTCGGGATAGATCAGACGGGAATCGTCGGCCAGATGGACCATCGTGCCGTCGGGCAATGTCAGCCAATACTCCTTATTTATATAGGTTCTCACACGCTTGGCGTCCATCAGTTCGCGGGCCACATCTTCGCTCTCGCCGATTCCGAAGGTCTCCAGTTCCCGCTTGTCGAGCGGCGCCGAAGGCTGACGGACTTCGTCGGGCGTCAGCAAACTCTCGTGGCGAATGGCCGAACGAATGCCCTGCCTCACCTCGGCCGACAGCTGCGGCGGCGTGACGCGGGTGTAGTCTTCGTACCACCACAGCCCGACGCCCACGCCCGCCACGACGGCTGCCGCGGCAACGGCCCGCCCAAGCCACCGGCGAAGCCCGCGACGGCGCGACGGACGCTCGATGGTTTCGGCGGCAAGGGCCTTGACTTGTCGCAGAGCCTGGGACACATCCAGCCTGCCGATGTCCTCCACGGAATGGCCGGGAGCCGACAAATTGGCGATGATACGGTCATAGACGGCCTGATGGCCGGGGGCGCGAAGCCAGGCTTCAAGCTGCCGACGCTCGGCGGCAGACAGCGCGGCATAGATTGATTTTATAATCAGATGTTGGATGTCCATGTGTTGTTCTTTTTTCATGAATACGTGGAAAAAGCAACAAATGGTTAAAAGAAAAGGCTTCTTTTTTACAAAAACAGCAAAGAAAGCAGGTCTTTGCTTATTTTCCCGCGCAGCCTTGCAATGCCATGGCGCAGATGGCTGTGTACGGTTTCCGGTGAAATGTCCTGTCGCCGGGCGATGTCCTCATAGCTCATGCCCATGAGTTTGAGCCGCAGCACTTCGGCGGTTTTCTTCGGAAGCTGGTCGATGGCGGCATAAAGACGTTCGTAGACTTCCATCTCAAAACGGTCGTCCTCCTCCGATTCCGCAGCCATTCGCGCGACGTCGCTCCGGTATTTCCGTTCCACGCGGCGTCGGCGCAGCTCGTCGAGCATGCGGTTGCGCACCATCACGAAGAGATAGTTCTTCAAGTCCGCCCCGCCGTCCATCGTGCCATGCTGCTTCCACAGCCTGACAAACACGTCCTGAACCACGTTTTCGCTCACATGACGGTCGCGAAGGGTGCGGTCGGCATAAAGCACCATGGGGACATAGTATTTACGGAACAATTCGTCGAAAGTCATCTCTCACGTCAAAACACCGTCGGCAAATTTACGATTATTTTATCAATACAGGCCAAAAACGTTTAAATTGTTGACTCACGCGTGCCAAATCCATCAATCATTGTCGCCATCGCCGATTGTCCATACAAAATCAAAGCACAGCAAATCGCAAGCTGCCTGTTTGCTGTCTGTTCCGACATCCACGCATTTCATCATCTCCTGGCCCCTATTGTCAATCTTCATTCCGCTGGTCATCGCATGTTCCTTGACTGGAAATGGGTACGACATCATCCGGGCATTGCTGAAAAAAAGGCGACCAAGCCGCCCAAAGCCGTCCTTTCGGCCTGCGGAAGCAGCCCTCTTGCCCTTCAAAAGCAGCCCTTTGGCGTTGTGAAAGCAGCCCTTTGGCGTTGTGAAAGCAGGCCTTTCGCAGACCAACGGCGGCCCTTCCGCCCCACACTTACTGCCCCTTATCTTTTTTGCTTTTGCTCTTTCCTTTTTTGCTTTTTACCTTTTTACCCTTTTACCTTTTTACTTTTCCTCTTTGCCTTTAAAGAAAATGCGGCATTTATTTTGAAATGTAGGCTTTTTGAATTACCTTTGCGGAGGTCAAGCGGTGCACCGTTGGCCCATGGTTCCATAGTTTAATGGATAGAACGGAGGTTTCCTAAACCTTTGATCCGAGTTCGATTCTCGGTGGAACCACGTTTTCTTCTTCTTACGCCAACCTTCAATTATACCTTAGAAACATGATAGGAGCGATTATAGGCGACATTGTCGGGTCGCGTTTTGAATTTTCAAAACAACCCAACCGCAACTTCACATTCTTCACATCCGAGTGCAGCTACACCGACGACACCATCTGCACGGTGGCCGTTGCCGACGCCATCATGAACCATCGGCCCTACAAGGACGCGCTGCACGACTGGTGCCGCCGCTATCCCAACCCCATGGGCGGCTACGGCGAGTGGTTCCTGAGGTGGGTGGAGAGCGACGACCCGCAGCCCACCGGCAGCTGCGGCAACGGCTCGGCCATGCGTGTGAGTCCCGTGGGATGGCTCTTCGACGACTACCACGAGGTGCTCGACGAGGCCCGCCGGTCGGCCGTCGTGAGCCACGACCATCCCGAGGGCGTCAACGGCGCCCAGTGCGTGGCCACGCTCATCTACTGGCTGCGCACCTGCCGCATCACGAAGGACGAGCTGTGGGGCGCCGTGAAGCGCAACTTCCACTACGACATCCCGCCGCTGGCCGACATCTACCGCATCGGCAGCGAAGACCATTTCGACGGCACCTGCCAGGAGACCGTGCCCTACGCCATCAGCTGCTTCATGGAGAGCCAGAACTTCGAGGACGCCATCCGCACCGCCGTGGCGGCCGGCGGCGACACCGACACCAAGGCGGCCATCTGCGGCAGCATAGCCGAGGCCTACTACGAGGTTCCCGACGACATGGTGGGCCGCGCTTTCGAGTATCTGCCCGACGACATGCTCGACATCGTGGAGCAGTTCTACGGGCGCATGGCGGACGACATAGCGTAGGGGCCGATGAAGCGGGTGCTGCTCTGTCTCATGGCACTGTTCCTGGTCGTGCCGCACGGCGTGGCGGCGGGCTTCGTGCCCGTGCTCACCAACTACAGTTCGCTCGACTACGACGGCGGACTGCAGAACTGGTCGGTCACGCAGGACGCGCGCGGCATGATGTTCTTCGGCAACAACTCGGGCATGCTCTCCTTCGACGGCTACAACTGGACGACGACGCCCCTGCCGGGCCGCGCCGTGGCCCGCTCGCTGATGGCCGACGGCGACCGCGTCTACGTGGGGTCCTACGAGGAGTTCGGCTATTTCGAGCGCGACGACCACGGCCGGCACCGCTTCACGTCGCTTTGGAGCCGGCTCAAGGGCTTCAAGCCCCACGACGATGAAATATGGAACATCGTGAAGGGGCGCAACGGACACATCTATTTCCAGTCGTTCTGCTCGTGGTTCGAGTACGACGGCCGGCAGGTGACGGGCCATTTCACGCCCCACCAGCTTCCACTCTACTTCTTCCAACTCGACGGCCGCATCTACGTGCAGCTCGTCGACGGCCCTTTCTGCCTGCTGGCGGGCGGCCACTACGCCCCCGTCGTCAGCCGCGAGGCCCTTGGCGGCGACGGCGTCGTGGCCGCCTTGTCGCTGTCGGCGGGCCGCATGCTGCTCTGCACCGAGTTTCACGGCCTCTATCTCTTCGACGGCCGCCGCGTGACGCCCTTCGCCACCGCCGTCGACGCCGAGCTGCGACGCCGACAGGTCAACCGCGCCACCCTCACCCGCGACGGCACCACCATCGTCATCGGCACCATCATGGGCGGCATCTACGGCATCGACCGCAAGGGGCGGCTGGCCTGGCACTACGACCGGTCAAACCTGTTGCAGAACAACACCGTGCTGGGACTCTACGCCGACGCCGACGACAACGTGTGGGCGGCCCTCGACACGGGCCTGGCACTCATCCACCGGGGCAGCCGCTACACGCTTCTGACGGGACCGATGGGCATGGTTTACGACGTGTTCGACACTTCGGCGGGCATGTACGTCGCCACCAACCAGAACACCTTGCTTTACGACGGCTCCGGCTTCATGGCCGTGGAGGGCACGCAGGGCCAGAACTGGCACATATCGCGCTTCGGCCGCCAGATCGTCGTGGGCAACAACCACGGCACGCGCATCATCGACGCCACCCGGAGCTACGCCCTGCCCGGCAGCGGCGAGGCCAGCAGCACGGCGTTGCGCCGCTACAACGTGGGCGAGGACAACGACTATCTCGTAGAAGCTAGCTATTCGGAGCTGCGCATCTACCGCAACGTGGACGGCCGATGGGTGTTCCGCAACAACGTGGCGGGCTTCATGGGGCCCGTGAGGCAGTTGGAAATCGACAGCCACGGCGTCGTCTGGGCCACCAACATGAACAAGGGCTGCTACCGCATCGAACTGACGGCCGACCTGCGGCGGGTGGCACGCATGCGCTACTATCCCACACTCGACCCCGAGGGGGGCGGCGTGCAGATTCATGTGATGAAGATACGGGGCGAAGTGGTGCTGTCGGACGGCCGCCGGCTGTATCTCGCGGCCGACAAGCAGCCGCCACGACCCTTCGAGGCCCTCAACCGGCTGGCCCCGGGCAATGTCATTTCGGCCACGACGGTAGACAACGGCCGCTTCTGGCTCACCTCATCGAAGGGCTACATGCTCGTGGCCTACCGCAACGGACGCTACCGGCAGGAGCTGTACGTGCCTGCGAAGTTCTTCGGACTGGAATGCGGCGACAACCAAAACAACGTCAGGGTGTTCGACGACGTGGCCTACTTCTGCCTCAACGGGGGCGTGGGACGCATGGACTTGCGCTCCGTGGGGCGGGACGGCAGGCCGGCGGCACCCGAACTGGCCGTCAGAAGGGCTTACTTCACGGACGCGGCCAACCGTATCCACGACATCGCCGTCGACGGAAGACGGCCCGACGTGAAGGGAGACATGACGATTGTGCTGAGTTGCCCCAACTACAACAACGCGCCGCTGCGCTTCCATTTCCGCCTGCGGGGAGCGGGAATCGACATGGAGACCGTCGCGGCCCGGCCCGAAGCCCACTACAGCAGTCTGAAATACGGCTCCTACGAACTGGAATGCTCGGTGCGCGACAGCGACGGGCGACGTCTCTCCACCCTCCGGTATGCCTTCGCCCACCCCCGCCCCACGCTCTTGAGCTATCCCATGCTTGCGGTCTACCTGCTGATGCTTGCCGCCGGCCTGTGGGCTTTCACGCGATGGCGCACCGGCAAACTGCTGCGACGCCACATGCTGAGGGCCGAAGCAGAGCGCATGCGCCAGGAATTGGAGCTCTTCGAGAAGCAGCGCATCATCGAGGGACAGCAGAAACAGCTGCTCGAACAGCAGCTGCAGGACAAGGGACGCGAGATAGCGACGATGGCCATGGACGCCGTGGCGAGCCGCGACGTGCGCGACGACGACTACTGGAAGCTGTTCCGCGAGAACTTCGACCTGATCCACAAGCAGTTCTTCCGCCATCTGCGCGAACGCTACCCCACGCTGACACCCAACGACCTGAAGTTCTGCGCCTACTTGCGCCTCAACCTCAGCACCAAGGACATCGCCCGGGTGACCGCCATGTCGGTGCGCGGCGTGGAGGGCGCCCGCTATCGGCTCCGCAGGAAGTTCAACCTGGCCGAGGGCGACGACCTTGCCGCCTTCCTGATCGATTTTAGGTAATGAGGAATGTGAAATGAGGAATGTGGAGTGTGAAGTTTTAAATGTGAAATGTCAAGTGTGAAATGAAGCATATCAAGTCTTTAATATTCAAACCGGCAGGCACTCCCCTCCTTTGGAGGGGCGGGGGAGGCTCCTGGATAGGTGTTATTTTACTCTTCGCCTTGCCCCTCCATGCCCAGGTGGGCGACCTGCCCCGCACCTGTCCCGAAGCCGTGGGCATACCCTCGCGCGTGGTGAGCCGACTGATGGACTCGCTCATGGCGTTGCCCCGCGCCAACATGCACAGTCTCGTGGTGATGCGCCACGGCAAGGTGGCCTACGAGTGCTACCCCGCACCCTTCAAGGCCGAGAGCATGCACACGATGTACTCCTGCTCCAAGACCTTCGTGGCGGCGGCCGTCGGCATTGCCATCGACGAGGGCCGCCTGCGGCTCGACAGCCGTGTGGCCGACTTCTTCCCGATGAGCCACCCCGACTCCGTCAACCTGCGGGCGATGACCGTGCGCCATCTGCTCACGATGTCGTCGGGCATAGAACCCGACTGGGGATTCCGCAATACTGAGACCCAATGGACACGCTGCTGGCTCTCGAAACCCATCGGCCAACCCGGTCGGCTGTTCAAGTACGACTCCATGTGCACCTATCTGTTGAGTGCCATCCTGCAAAAGGCCACGGGCCAGTCCACACTCGACTATCTGACAACCCGCCTCTTCCAGCCCCTGCACATCACGCAGGTGGAGTGGGAGGAAAGCCCCGAGGGCGTCGACACGGGTGGCTGGGGGCTGCGCATTCAGGCCGAGTCGCTGGCCAAGTTCGGCCAACTCTTGTTGCAGGGCGGCCGTTGGCAGGGTCGCCAGCTCATTCCCGAAGCCTGGGTGAAGGCCATGATGGGCAAGCAGATGGACAATGGCGGAGCGGGCTACGGCTATCAGATGTGGCGTTGCAAACATCCGGGGGCGGCACGCGCCGACGGCGCCTACGGACAATACATCCTCGTGGTGCCCGACAAGCAGATGGTGGTGGTCATGACGCAGTGCTCGGCCGTCGACGGGGCACGCCAGCGCGACCTCGTGTGGCGGCGCCTGCTGCCCTATGTGGCCGACGGCGAACTGCCGTCACCGTCCGCTTCCGAAGAACGCCGCCATCGAAAACATGCCCGCACCATGCGGTTGCCGTTGCCCCAGGGCCAAAGCAGGCCTCCCCATGAAACGCCCTTCAGGCAAGACAGGCCGCTCCCGCCCAACGACTGCGGCTGGCAACAGCTGGAAATACACCAAGACGCCTCCAATCGGCTCACGCTCTCCTACGTGCAAGACGGCCGCCGCGTCGCCCTTCCCATGATCTACGGCCGCTGGAACACCGTCTCCACGCCCATCACCCCCGTCTATTCCATCGGCGCGCAAGGCCGCTTCCGTGGCATTCACGGCCCCTTCGCCTTGTCCGGCGGCTACGCCTTCCGCCCCGACGGCACCCTCCACATCCGCCTCCACTACACCGACTGGATGACAGTGGTGGACCTCCTCGTCCCCTCCGAGCCTGACGGCAAGGTGGAAATAAAAGTGAATGAGAAGTGAGAAGTGTCATGCCCCGTCCCCAAGAACTCGCAAAGCGGTTTGCGGCGGGTGACTTCTACCGGCAGGAATAAGGATGGGGGGAACGAAAAAAGTGAATCCAAAAAGCCGGACAAAGGACTTTTTGGATTCACTCGTATGACAGCCACTCTTCATTGACGTGGCAATGCGGGGTGACGGTGGTTTCTTATGCTTCGCTCTTGCCCTTCACTTCGGCTTCGAACGCTTCGGCTTCGGCCTGCGCGACGATTTCCTCGTGACTCATGCGCTGGGCGCTGATGTGGCTCAGGTCGAACTCATCGCCGTCAAGGTCGAGGGTGTCGGCCGGATCGGCGGCATGCGGCAGCGGCGTTTCGGCCTGGGGGGACGCAGCGGAGGCTTCTTCGGCCATCTCGTTGTCCGACCGATACATCGGTGAACGGCGCTTGCGGCGCGAATCGTCCTTGTACACTTGCTCGCGGAAGGTGGTGGGATGCTTCTCCTTGGCGGCCTCGCCGTCGTCCTGACGGCTGATGATGAAGTCGTCCTTGCGGTCGGCGGCGGGCACGCGCTCCACCGGTTCCTCCTCCATCTTCGTGCGGCCGGCCTTGGCGGCGAATATGCTGTCGATGAACTGCGGTTCCTTTCGCAGCCGCTCCAGGGTCAGCTTCGCTGCCTTCTGCTGGCTTTCCTTCTTGCTGTAGCCCGCTCCTTCGCAGCCTTCGCAGCCTTCGAGCTTCACACGGCAGTTGAAGACAGGGCTGCTGCTCTGGTCGTTCTGCTCGGTCATCTCGAACGCTATCTTCACGCGGTTCTTCTGGCTCCACTCGATGAGCTTGCTCTTGAAGTTCACTTCCTTGTAGGCCACCTTGTCGATGTTGATCATCTGTGCCAGCACGCGGCCTTCCATGAAGCGCATGCAGGCGTTGTAGCCGCGGTCGAGATAGAGGGCGCCCACCAAGGCCTCGAAGGCGTTGCCGCCCATGTAGCTATTGTGCGACGAACTGCGGCCGCTGCTGAGTATCAACTTACTGATACCCATCTCCTTGGCCAGCCTGTTGAGGGTGTCGCGCTGCACCAGTTTGGAGCGCGTGTTGGTGAGGAAACCTTCCCGTTTGCCCGGGAAGTGGCGGTAGACGATGTCGCCCACGATGGCGTCGAGGATGGCGTCGCCCAGAAACTCAAGGCGTTCGTTGTTGACGGGTCTGCCCTTGGCGTTGCGCCGCATGACGCTCTTGTGCATCAGGGCCAGCTGGTAGTAGCTGATGTCGTGCGGAAAGACGCCGATGATGCGGTATAGAGACAGATAAAGCTCCTTCTCCTGTCGGAAAGGGAGCCTTATTCTATCGATGAGGTCATTCAGCATACTTCTTGAATACTACGCAGCAGTTGTGTCCGCCAAATCCGAAAGTGTTACTCAGGGCAGCTCTCACCTCGCGCTTCTGCGCCTGGTTGAAGGTGAAGTTCATGTTGTAGTCGAGCTGCTCGTCGTCGTCGCCTTCCTCGTGGTTGATGGTCGGCGGGATGATGTCGTTCTGTACGGAGAGCACGCACACCATGGCTTCGACGGCGCCGGCGGCCCCCAGTAGGTGGCCGGTCATGCTCTTGGTGGAGCTGATGTTGAGTTTGTAGGCGTGGTCGCCGAAGACGTCCTTGATGGCCTTGGCTTCCGATACGTCGCCGACGGGTGTCGAGGTGCCGTGGACGTTGATGTAGTCGATTTCCTCGGGCTTCATGCCTGCGTCTTCGAGGGCGTTGAGCATTACGAGCTTGGCCCCCAGGCCTTCGGGATGCGACGCGGTGATGTGGTGGGCGTCGGCACTGGCGCCCTCGCCCACCATCTCGGCGTAGATCTTGGCGCCGCGGGCTTTGGCGTGTTCCAGCTCTTCGAGTACGAGACAGCCTGCCCCTTCGCCCATGATGAACCCGTCGCGGCTGGCGCTGAACGGACGACTGGCGTGTTCAGGGTCGTCGTTGCGGGTGGACAGGGCGTGCATGGCGTTGAATCCGCCCACGCCGCATTCGCAGATAGCAGCCTCGGCACCACCGCTGACGATGACGTTGGCCTTGCCCAGGCGTATCAGGTTGAACGCGTCGGCCAGGGCGTTGGTCGACGAGGCGCACGCGCTGGTGGTGGTGTAGTTGGGTCCGTGGAACCCAAAATGAATGCTGATCTGGCCCGAGGCGATGTCGGCAATCATCTTGGGAATGAAGAATGGGTTGAATTTCGGACCGTCTTCGATGTGCTGTCCGTAATAGGTGACTTCGTCCTGGAAGGTCTTGATACCGCCGATTCCCACGCCGTAGATCACGCCGATGCGGTTTCTGTCCTCCTTTTCGAGGTCGAGACCGGCGTCTTTCACGCCCTGCATGGCGCTGACCATGGCCAGCTGGCAGTAGCGGTCCATCTTGCGCACCTCCTTGCGGTCGATGTAATCGGTCACGTTGAGGTCCTTCACTTCACAGGCGAACTGTGTCTTGAACTTGCTTGCGTCGAATTGCTTGATAGGCGCCGCGCCGCTCTTGCCGGCCAACAGGTTGGCCCAGGTCTCCTCGGGGGTGTTGCCTACCGGTGTAACAGCTCCAAGACCTGTTACGACTACTCTCTTTAATTCCATCTAAATAAAAAGTTAATTAGGAATTAAGGATTAGTGATCAGAGCTACGCATCGAAAAATGATGGATGCGTCGGTCCAATCCTTAATCACTAATCCCTAATCGTATGAAAAATAAAGCTGGGCTAAATTACTTAGCGTTTTCTTCGATATACTTGATGGCGTCGCCTACAGTCTGGATGGTCTCGGCCTTGTCATCGGGAATGGAGATTCCGAATTCCTTCTCAAATTCCATGATGAGCTCGACAGTATCAAGAGAGTCGGCGCCAAGATCGTTTGTGAAACTTGCTTCCGGCTTTACTTCAGCCTCGTCAACACCGAGTTTGTCCACGATAATAGCCTTTACTTTGCTTTCTACTTCTGACATAATTGTAACTTTTAAATTGGTTTATAAATAATATTCGGATTAAAAATCGGGTGCAAAGAAACGAATTTTTCTTCAATGTTGCAAATAAAACACTTAAAAATAGCACTGTTTTTGCACATGTACCCCCCTATTGTGCATGTTTTGGGGTGTTGGGGGGGTGAGGGTTGTTGGGTTGTGGGGGTGTGGGGATGAATGGTTTGCTTTAATAAATAATGTAATAATAGAGTAATTATTCATCCTCACAACCCAACAACCCTCACACCCCCACAACCCAACAACCCTCACACCCCCAACACCTTCACGACTTTCTCCAACACCATTTCGGGTGAGATGTTCTTGAGGCAGGCGTAGTCGCCACGGAGGCAGGGCTTGTTGCCGTAGACCGAACAGGGGCGGCATGGCAGGTTGAGGCCGATGGCGTTGTCGGGGTTCTGGCGCCAGCCCATGAAGCCGGCGAAGGGGTGGGTGGCTCCCCAAATGCTGACGACGGGCGTGGCGGTGAGCGACGCCAGGTGCATGTTGCCGCTGTCCATGCTCACCATCACGTCGAGGTGGCTCATCAGGACGAGTTCGCTCTTCAGGCCGTCGAGCGCGGCCGAGGCGTTGACGCAGTTGGGGTGGCGTACGGCCCAGCCGTCGAGCACGGTCTTCTCGTGGCCGCCGCCCCCGAAGAGGAAGATGCGGCACGAGGGATGGCGCCGGATGAGCAGCGCGATGACCTTCTCCATGCTGGCCGTGGGGTAGATCTTGCCCTTGTGGGCGGCAAAGGGGGCTATGCCGATCCATTGCTGGAACTTCTTCTTTTCACCTATTATATCAGGCAGGAGCCGCAGGTTGCCGCCTTCGGGCGGAAAAATGCTGGTGAAGGTGGGTTCCGTGGGGTAGCCCAGACGGGCCAACACGTCGAAATAGTTCTTGAAGGCGGTGGGCTGCTGCACCATCACCTTGTCGCCGGCGCGTGTCAGGAGCCGCTTGCCGCGCCGATGCTTGTCGATGTGGGCCACACGGAAGAGGCCCAGGTTGAAGCGCAGGCGCAGGTAGTTGGAGCGCAGGATGTTGTGGAAGTCGGCCACGGCCGTGATGTTCTTGGCCACCAGCCGGCGGTAGAGGGTGTTCATGCCGTGGAGTCCGGCATACTCCTGCTTCACGTCGGCCCCCATGAAGCCCACGTTGGGCGCCAGCCCGTCGAAGAACACGCGGGCGAAGGGGCGGCTCAGCACCGTGATGCGCAGCTCGGGATGTTGCCGGGCCAGCGAAGCCACGACGGGCACGGTCATGGCGATGTCGCCAAGTGCCGAGAAACGGATGATGAGCAGATGGTCTTTCACTACTTCTTGTACAACACCGGGTTGGTGGCGGGGTCGTTATACATCTTCATCTGGCGGTAGACCTTCATGTACTTGCGGCCGGCTTCGATGTCGTCGAGCAGCTGGTCGATGGCGGCGCCCAGGTCTTTCTGCTGTTCGAGCAGCACGTTGAGCTTGGCCCGGCACTTCTCGCGGTGGTCGGGGGTGGCGTCCTCGCGCTCCACCTGTTCGCGCATGTGGTATATCTTGAGGGCCAGGATGCTCAGACGGTCGACGGCCCATGCGGGACTCTCGGTGTTGATGCGGGCGTCGGGCAGCACCGTCACGTCGCTGTACTTCTGCCGGAAGTAGCTGTCGATTTGCTCCACGAGGTCGGTGCGGTCCTGGTTGCTGCGGTCGATGCGGCGTTTCAGGTTGAGCGCCTCGACGGGATCGATGTGCGGGTCGCGGATGATGTCCTCGAAATGCCACTGCACGGTGTCGATCCAGCATTTCAGATAGAGCCTGTTCTCGATCGAGTCGCGGTCGTAGGGATTATGGATAGGTGTCTCGATGTCATCCTTCACATGATAGTCGGCAATGGCCTTGTTGAAAATCTCGTTGCAAGTTTGTGTAAATGTCATGTCTTCGGTTTTTAATTATCGTGCAAATGTAAAGATTATATTTCAGATTTCCAAATGTTTTGTGGGCAACTTGCCGCTGTGGGCGCACCCGGGGCATGCCCCTTTCCTCACAACTGTCCCGCCTCCACCTGCAGCACGATGCGTTCGGTGACGCGGTCGACGCCCTCGGGGTCGTAGCGCTTGGCCAGCGAGGCCCCGAAGGTCCAGGCGAAGGCCTGCCAGAAGCCCGCCCTCACGGGGCCGAGGATGGCCTGCAACGTGCCGTAGGCCGAGTTGCCGCACTCGCGGTAGACGAGTTTGATGAGCAGCTTGCCCTGGGCGTAGGTGAGTTTCTTCATGCGCGGCGTGTACTCCTGCTTGATACTCTTCTCGACGAACTTCAGGTGTGCGTCGCGGGCCTGCTTGTTGGGCAACGTCTGCAGGTATTCGTAGGTCTCGACGATGATGTGGTTCACCTCCTTGGCGATGGGCAGGACCTTCTTGACGTTCATCACCAGCCGGTTGTAGAGCTGCTGTTGGCGTGGGTCGGCGAACTGCGGCTTTGGGTAGCACCACACGTCGTTGAGCTCCACGTAGGGGATGGAGTCGCGTCCGTCGAGCACCTTGCCCACCTTCACCATCGGCACGAAGGTGGGTTGGCCGGGGGCCATCGGCCGGTCTTCGGGGTTCACGTGTCCGGGCCTGTCGTCGGTCACCTGAGCCGCGGCCTGGAGCGTCAGCAGCGCCATCCACAGCACGGTCGCCATCATTCTTTTCATCATTCGTCGGTCTTTGTCTGTTCGCCATCAATGGGTGATGGTGGGGCAAAGATAAGAAAAAAGTAAAAAGGTAAAAAGGTAAAAGGGTAAAAAGGAAAGGGAAAAAAGTAAAAAGGTAAAAAGGTAAAAGAGGATGGTGGAAAAACAAAAGGGTAAAAAGGTAAAAATGAAAGGGCTGCTTTCGTCTTGTGAAAGCAGCCCTTTCAGCAGGCAATCGCTGTGCTTTTAAGGGGAGAAAAGGCAGCTTTGGGAAAGCGGTCGCCGTGCTTTTGAAGGATGAAAAGGCGGCTTCCCTCCCGCCGCCGTCTCAAGCCGGCAGACACTCCCCTCCTTTGGAGGGGCGGGGGAGGCCCCCCGTCTCTACTTCTCCGTCCACCCCTTGTTCTGCTCTATGCCCTGGAAGCGCACTTCGTCCCATGGGATGGGTCCGTAGTACTGGTAGTCGCGGAAGGCGCGCTCGGCCTTCTGGTTCTTCAGTTCTTCCACGGTGTAGGTCTTGGCGCCGTCCTTTTTGTAGACAATCTTCATGAGGCGCAGCGGGTTGGTCGCTCCGTTGAGGTTCTTCAGGGCTGTGCCGAGCCTGATTTCGTCCCAGTAGGTGGTTTCCTCGAAGGCCATCTCGACGCGGCGTTCGTTGAGGATTTGGGTGAGCGTGACGCTGGCGAGCGGCTGCATGTGGGCCCGCTGCCTCACCTGGTTCACCTTCTCCAGCGCGGTCTTGCTGTCGCCCGTGCGGAAGGCGGCCTCGGCGTGGTCGAGCAGCAGTTCGGCGTATCGCCAGATGGGGTAGTTCTGCTTGCTGCCCTCGTTGTCCTTGTAGGGATAAGGGGTCTTGGGGTCGAGGAACTTGCGCATGTAGTAGCCCGTGCGGCTGAAGCCGTTGTTGCGTCCCGTGCCGTATTTGGCGATTCCGCTCTGGGCCACCTCCTTGCCCTTCGCGTCGACGGTGTAGTGCATTTCCATGACGCTGTCGCGGAAGGTGGTGCCGTCGTAGAGCACGTTGGCGTAGAAACGGTAGTCGCGGTTGGCGTAGGGGTTCTGCGGGTCGAAGGCCTTTCCGTCGCGCATGCCGTACTCTTCCACGTGGTTCTGCGTGGGGCAGTAGGCGCACTGCGTGCCCGTGAGCACGGGCGGCATGGCCATCTGGTCGAGCGAGTGGGCCCCTTCGCTGGTCAGGCGCGACTCGCCGTGCTGGTATTCCAGTATGCTCTCGGCGTTGTTGTGCTGGAGGAACAGGTCGTGGTAGCTCTGCGCGATGTCGGCCTGCTTGCTGCCGCTCACGGGCATGAGCTTGTAGAGGCCGAGCGCCTCGACGGCCTTGTAGGCCTCGATGGCCTTGAGCATGTATTCCCGGCTCTTGTCGTCGGCGAATCCGTAGTATTCCTTGTCCTTGTTCTGGAACTGCGGGCTCCCCACCCAGAAGTAGGTCTTGGCCTTGAGCATGAGGGCCGCGCCCTTGGTGACGCGTCCCGTGTTGCGGTTGTCGTGCTTCAGGGGCAGCGCTTCGGCCGCCAGTTCGGCCTCTCGGGCGATGAAGTCGGCCATCTGGGCGTAGCCGGCGCGGGCGAACCGTTCGTCGCTGTGGAGCGGGTCGTAGCTGTGGTCGATGAGCAGGACGCCTCCGAAGCGTTGCATGAGCATGTAGTAGTAGTATGCGCGGAAGAAGTGTGCCTCGCCCAGGATGCGCTTCTTGTAGGTGGCGGGCATTCTGTCGGCGTTCTCCAGCAGGCGGTTGACGCTCTGGATCTGGAGGTAGTAGGCTTTCCAGCGGTTGCCGCCGTAGAAGATGACGGTGCTTTCCTTCGACGCCATCTCCTCGCCCACGCCCGAGTTCACCCAGTTGGCCACGCCGTAGGTGGTCTGGTCGGCGTAGAAGGCGGGGGTGATGTAGGACATGTACTTCATGCCGAAGAACGACGAGGTGGACATCATCGCGCCCCAGCCCTTGTTCATGTTGCCGTACCAGGCCATGGTGTACTCGTCGAGCAGGTTCTCGCTCGTCCAAATGCTCTCGTCGGTGAGCTTGTCCTCGGGCGCGTCGTCGAAGAGCGCGTCGCAGCTGCCCAGCGTCAGCATGGCGGCCAGCGCGAGGGAGCCGGCCGAAAGGTATCTGTGGAAGAATGTTTTGTTCATGATTGAAATGTTTTTTGGGTTGAACGACTAAAAACCGATGTTCACGTTGAAGCCGTAGGACCGCTGGATGGGGTAGCCCATGTGCGACTCGGGGTCCATGTGCTTGAGCTTGCTCCACGTGTGGAGGTTGCTCGCCGTGAAGGAAATCTGCACCGTGCTGACGGGCAGATGGGCGAGCAGGGCCTGCGGCAGCCGGTAGCCGACGTTGATGTAGCGCCAGCGCAGGAAGCTGTTGTCGCGCAGCCAGAAGGTGGACTTCAGGCGGTTGTTGTCGCTCGACGGCGTGATCTTGACGCGCGGATAGGCCGCGTCGGGGTTTTCGGGCGTCCAGGTGTCGGTCAGGTGGTAGTCCTGGAAGCGTTGCAGCGTGCCGTTCTCCAGCGAGTAGTTGTCGCTGATGTACTGCTTGTAGCCCGCCACGCCCTGGAACATCGTGTTGACGAAGAGCCCCTTCCACTCGGCGCCGAGCCTCAGGCCGTAATTGAAGTCGGGATAGGCCGACGCCTTCACGTGGATGAGGTCCTTGTCGTCGAGCACGTTGTCGTCGTTCTGGTCCTTGTACTTGATGTCTCCGGGCTTGATGCCGTAGTTCTTGCCATGCCACGAGCCGTTCTGGTCGAGCTTGTAGTCGTCTATCTCCTGCTGCGTCTGGAAGAGTCCGTCGGCTTCGTAGAGGAAGATGTCGCCCGTCGAGAGGCCCTTGCGGCGCAGGTTCTCCAGTTCGTTGGTCTCGTCGCCGTAGTCGATGATCCTGTCGCGGCCCATCGACAGCGTGAAGTCGGCGTTGTAGCGGAAGTTCCGTCCTACGGTGTTGCGGTGGGTGACGGTCAGGTCATAGCCCCATGCCTTGATCCGTCCGTAGTTCATGTTGGGCACGGTGGCCACGCCCGTCGATGGCGGGTAGAGATAGCCGGGCGCCGCGGTGATGAGGTTGGTGCGGTAGCGCCAGTAGTACTCGAAGGTGACGCCGAAGCGGTTGTTCCAGAAGCCCAGGTCGAGGCCCAGGTTGTAGTCGCGGCTCTTCTCCCATTCGAGTTCGCGGTTGGGATGGCTGCCGTTGGCCTGCACCGAAGGCAGGTGTACGCCGCCGATGTTGTAGCCGTTGCCCGGCGAGTAGATGTAGGTGAGCAGGTAGCTGTAGTCGCTGATGCCGCCGTCGCGGCCCAGCAGTCCCGTCGAAGCCCGCATCTTGACGTTGCTCAGCACGTCTTGCCGCCAGTTCTTGAAGAACGGTTCGTTGCTCACGATCCACGATGCGGAGAACGAAGGGAAGAAAGCCCAGCGGTGGTCGGGGTGGAACTTGACGCTGCCGTCGACCCGGAAGTTGAACTCGGCGAAGTAGCGGTTGGCGAAACCGTAGGTGGCGCGGCCCACGAACGACTGCCGCTGTATCTTGTGCTTGTTGCCGTGGGCGTCGGCCTGCGTGGCGTTGCCGAAGATTTCGGGGTAGACGCCCGGCAGGTTGTTGTTGGTGGCGTAGAGGGTGCGGTGGCGATACTCCTGGTAGTTGCCCACCAGCAGGCCCGTCACGTGGTGGCGGGCGAAGGTCCGGTCGTAGTTGAGGCCCAGCTCATAGAGGTTGTTGTCCATGAACTGGTCCTGGTTGTACATCGAAATCTTGGCGTTGGGGTAGATGGAGTTCTTCTCCACCATGATCTGCTGCGTCTTCTTGTCGTATTTGTATAGGGCCACGGGCTTCTTGAAGCGGTCCTGGTAGGAGTCGTTGTTGTCCGACGTGAACTTGGCGTAGGCCGAGAGTCCCTTGATCCAGGGCAGCTGCCAGGTGAGTCGGGTGGAGAGCGTGTGCATGTTGATGGTGTTCTGCACGTAGCCGCCGCGTCCGTAGACGCTGATGAGCGGGTTGCCGCCGTTCACGCTGGCCAGTTCGCCGTTGCTGAGCACGAGCGGCTGCGTGGGGTCGTACTGGTAGGCCTGCTCGATGGTGGAGTAGTTGGTGTTCTTGTTGTGGGAGCGCACGCCCGTGAAGTCGAGGCTGAGGGTGAGTCCGCGGGCCAGCGTGGCGTCGAGCTTCGCGCTGTAGTTGAGTCGGCGCGTGCCCGTGCCGCTGTAGAGGCCCGTGTTGTTGCTGTAGGCGCCCGAGACGTAGTAGCGCACGAACTTGTTGCCGCCCGACAGGCTCAGGTTGTGCATCGTGCTGGAGCCGTGCTTCTTCAGGTAGTCGAGCATGTTGGAGTTGGCCAGCTGGTCGGGGTTGCTCTGCGTGCGGAGCATTTCCAGCTCCTCGTCGGTGAAGGGTTCGTAGCGGCTTTCGCCCTCCACGGCCCTGTTGTAGAGCTTCGCGTACTCGTAGCTGTTGAGGAATTTGGGCAGCCGGGTGGCCTCGGTCACGTTGTACTGGCCGCGGTAGTTGACGCGCACGCGGCCCTCGCCCTTGCTTCTTTTCGTGGTGATGAGGATGACGCCGTTGGCCGCCCGCACGCCATAGACGGCCGCGGCGGCCGCGTCCTTCAGCACCGAGATCGACTCGATGTCGTCGGGGTTGAGGTCGGAGAGCCGCTGTTCGCCCTCCGAAGTGTTGTCGGAGAAGCGGGGAACGCCGTCGATGACGAGCAGCGGGGAGGCCGTCGCGCCGGTCACGGCACGGATGTTGAGCGACGCCTCACGCGGAGAACCGGGGTCGCCGGTCATCGTCATGACCGACAGACCGGCCACCTGGCCGGCCAGGGCCTGGTCGACGTTGGTGGCGGGCAGCTTCATCAGCTCGTCGCCCTTGATGACCTCGACGCTGCTGGTGAGCGACGACTTCTTCTGGGTGCCGTAGCCGACCACCACGAGTTCGTCGAGCATGTGCTCGTCCATGCCCATCTTCACCGTCACGGCGCGGCCGGGCACCACGGTGTAGCGGGTCTCCTTCAGGCCGATGGCCGACACGATGATGTTCACTTGCCCCTTCGGGAGCGACACGGAGAAGTTGCCGTCGGCGTCGGTGACGCCCGCCACCTTGCCGTCGGCGGTCTTGACGACGGCCCCTATCACGGGTTCGCCCTTGTCGTCGGCCACATGTCCTTTCACGGTCTGCCGCTGGGCGTAGGCTGCGGAAGCCGTCGCCAGGAGCAGACAGAGTAGAAATAACTTTATTTTCTGCATGGTTTTTGTTTTTGGGAGTTGGGGGGTTGCTCTCCGGGAGTGGGGGCATTGGAGGGAGTCGCCGTCCGCCCCACCCTCCGGAGAGCCGAGACAATGGTCTTTTATTTGAAGAGTTGGCCGATGGTCAGCAACTGATAGTCGTAGAAGTTGCGGGTGGCCTGGTTGCCCGAGGCCCGCTTCTGGCGGTAGAGGGCCTGCACACGCTTGAGCTGGCGCAGCATGAGGGGCTTGTAGATTTCCTCCTTCAGCGACGGCAGACCATAGTTGATGCGCACGAAGGAGGCCTGCGGGTCGGCGTATTCGCAGGGCAGCCGGGGCGCGTCGAGCAGCTGTTGCAGGTCGAGCGTGGCGTTGTCGGCCAGTGCCAGCGGCTTCTTGGCGGCGGCTTCGAGCTTGATTCCGGCGCCTTTCACGAAGAAGTCGATGGCCGTGCGCTGCAGTTGCATCTCGGCTTCGCTGAGCGCCGCGCCGCGCCGCGTGGCCCCGAAGAGCTCCTGGAAGGCGTCGTCCATGTACTGGTCGAGGCTGTAGTTGCGGGCGGCATCCACCTTGTGGCCCTCGTCCACGCGCTGCAGTGTGGTACTGCCGTAAATCGCCGAGACGATGGGACGGGTGAAATCGGTCTTGATTTCATCGGGGCGGTCGAACTTCAGGAGCAGCTTCCGCGGGCAGAGCCAGCTGCGGTAGCTGCGGCCCTGGGCGACGATCCAGCGCATGGCGCGGCGTTGTGCCGCACGGTTGAGGTAGGTCTTGGCCATCCGGCCGTCGCCCTGGCGCACCTCGTGGTGGATGACGCCGCCCAGATAGGGCAGCACGTGGCCCAGATGTCGGCCGTATTGTGCCACAAGACTCTTGTAGGTGTGCTTCATGTTGTCGTAGTTCTCGCCGCGTTCGGCCGTCCACTGCTCCAGATGGCGCACGACGATTTTCAGGTTGCTGATGGCGTAGTCGCCCGCCTTCACGTGGTCGTCGCCCAGGTCTTCGGTCTGCGCGCTCACGTCGACGGTGCCGAACACCTGCTGGGCGCCGAACGTGTACATGGGGTCGGCGGCCTTCTCTTCAATCCACCGGTTGAGCGTGGGCACCTCGTCCTCGGGCGTCTGCGTGTCCTTGATGAGCCTGTAGCCCCACTTGATGGCGTTGATGTCCTCCACGCCGAGTATGGGCGGCGTCATCTTCACGCCCCGTTCCAGGTCGCCGGGCTGCGCCACGAAGTTGTTGCGGGCGTAGTCCATGATACTGGGCGTGGTTCCATACTTCCGGGTGAAGGCCGGACTGCGCAGCGAGTCGACCGGGAAGGAGTAGCTGGCGCCCATGTTGTGCATCAGTCCCAGCGTGTGGCCCACCTCGTGGCTGGTGACGTAGCGCATCGACTCACGCATCAGGTCGTCGTCGAACACCTTCTTGTGGGTGCGGTAGTCCACGGCGCCGGTCTGGGCGAAGCGCCAGTCGTGGAGCAGCGACACCACGTTGTGGTACCAGATGACGTCGGCCGTGAGGATTTCGCCCGTCCGCGGGTCCACGTAGCTGGGCCCCATGGCGTTGGCCGTCTCCGTGAGGGCGTACTTGATGCAGCTGTAGCGCATGTCGTCGGGGTCGAAGTCGGGGTCGTCCGTGGGATAGTCGCGGGCGACGACGGCGTTCTTGAAGCCTGCGGCCTCGAACGCCTTGTTCCAGTCCATCACGCCCTGCTTCACCGTTTCGCGCCATTTCGCGGGGAAGGCGGAGTCCACGTAGAAGACGATGGGCTTGCGGGGTTCCACCAATTGGCCGGCGTAGTATTTCTCCCAGTCGCCCTCCTTGGGCTCCAGCCGCCAGCGGTGGATGATGGACTGCTCCTCCACGCGGTCAGCGGCGGACGAGTAGCGTTTCTTGTCGCTCATGAAATAGCCCACGCGGTTGTCGTGGATGCGGGCCCGCATGAGCGTCTTGGGGGCCACGAAGAGCGAGCGGTGCATCTGCACGGTGTAGGGTTGGTTGCCCGTCGTCAGGTCGTAGCTGAGGTTGGACTTGATTTCCATGTTGCAGGGGAAGGCCTTCACCTCCACAATGCCCGAGGCCTCGGCGTTGAAGGAGCCTTTGAGGGCCTTGCCGCCGCCGAACATCGCTTCGAGCGGATTGTCGGCCTTGAGGGGCGTGAGCAGCTTGTCGTTGCCGCCGAAGAGCGACGTCATGTCGATGAGCACGCGTCCCGGCTTGTGGGCCACCACCTTGAAGGCCTTCAGCACGGGGTCGGAGAAGTTGGTCTTGAACGCCGCCGCGATGGGGTCGGTCGGTCGGACGACGGCCGCGTGCTGCACCTTGTACATATACACCTTCGTGCTGTCGGTGGCGAAGCGCACGAGCAGCGGCGTGTTGACCATCTGTCCGGCCACGAAGTCGTGGGTGTTGCTGGTGCGGGCGATGCGGTTGCTCAGGATGTAGTCGCGGCTGTAGACCGAATCGGCCAGCTCGAAGTAGAGCTTGCCCTCCTTGTTGAGGTACGCGGTGAACATTCCCTTGTACTGCCTGGCCCCTTTCACGGCCTTGCTCCAGTCGTCCACCTTGGGTGTGGGCAAGGCGACGGCCGCGTTTTTCTTGCTTTTCTTTTTCGACATACCAGCCTGCGGGAACAATGCGCCCGTCAACGCCAGCACCAATAGAAGTTTTTTCATACGTGATTAATTACTGAAAAAATAATCGCAAATATACGAAAATAAGCCCAAAGGGCCATGGCGGCGGACAAAGAAACTGCTTTTGGCGGCAAAAACGGGTGAAATGACGCCGCCGGAAGCCCACGCGCGCATCGAAACGGAGGCCGCGCCGCACAAAGACAAGCCCCGAAAATCTCACGATTTTCGGGGCTTTTGCACTTTTCAAAATTTGATGCTATATTGTGTTTACCTATTGAATGCTCAGTTTTTCCTGTAGACGGGACTGTAGAGCAGCCTGCCTTGCGCGGCGAACGTGGTGTCGGCGGGCTTCACGGTGCAGTCGAGCGGGTTGACGTGGGTGTTGAGCAGGAAGTACTTGCCGTCCGCGTCGCGTCTCCAGTACCTTGAATCCAGCTCTTGAGAACAAGCCTCGTCGGTGTAGGGCGTCCACACGCCGTTGCCGTCGGCCTTCGAATAGACCTTGCCGGTGTAGTCGTAGAGGGCGCCGAAGGCGTTGACGTAGCGGCCGGGGGCCTCGGTGAAGCTGACGGTCGACTTGTCGAGCATGGGCTTGAGCTGCTCGCGGGTGATGGCGTCGGCCTTGAAGTAGTTCCACACCTCGAAGGTGATGCCGTCGCCGTACTGCTCGCGGAGGGCCTTGAGCACGGCCTTGTTCACGCCCTGGGTCTTCACGCGAATGCCGTCGGTGGCGTAGGACACGGTCAACTTGACGGTCTGGCCGGCCACCGTCCAAGACATATCCCTGTCGTTGGCCGCGTTGTTGTACTGTTCGGCCTGCTGCTTGTGCGAGAGGACGATGTTCATGTCGTCGGCCTGGCAGTAGTACTGGGCCTCGACGGGGATGAACACCTCCACGTCGGCGGTGTCGCGCACGTGGATGGACAGCTTGGTGGCGATGTAGTCGCCATCGGTCTTCTTCTCGTTGAGCGAGAGGTTCACTTCCACTTCACCCTTGTTGCCCGTCACGATGGTCGGCGTGGTGGGTGTGGAGGGGTTGCTCGGCGTCTCGGGAGTGGTCGGTGTCTCGGGTGTTTCCGGCTCTGCCGGCTGCGGGTCTTGGGGTTCCAGCGACATGCCGTCGGCCGGTGTGAGCTTCACGACCCAGTCGTTGTAGACGCCGTCGCCGTCCAGCTTCTCCTTGGAGTACTTCTCCGTCCTGTAGTCGAAGCCGAGATAGAAGCCTTCTTTGCCGTTGTATGTAATCTTGTAGATCTTGTAGGCGTTGTGCTTGGTCTGATTCTTGTCGCCCCACGAGTCGTGATAGGTGGGGTCTGTCATGAGCAGGTTGAGAATCAAAGCGTCGGGACCGCTCGTGGCGTTGTAGTCGTTGATGTGGCGGCCGTTGATTTGCAGATAGTCCATGTGGTTGCCACCGACCATGGAATGCTTGGCGTGGTTCTGGTCTTCGATGTTTTCATACTTGTCCTTGCTCGAACCGATGTTCTGGATGAAGTAGTTGCTGTAGTTGAACGGCACGGTGGCGTCGTCCTTATGCTCCTTGACATACTTGATGACGAAGTCCTTTTCCGCCTGTTCTACGGTGGCGGGGCGCTTGGTTTGATACAGGGGAGGAAGATTGCCGTCCTGCACTTTGTAGTATTCAAACGGATCGTCGGTCACGCGTGTTGCCCGTGTGGAGGTCAACAGGCTGCCGGCGGAGTAGAAGGAGATGTCCGAAGCCTTTGCGGGAGCGAAGCCCTGGGCGGTTGCGGATTGGACTGCGGAGTTGTCGACGACGTCGTCGCTGGAACAGGAGGCCAAGGTCATGGAGCCGAAGAGGGCTGCCAAGGCAAAACTAACTTTGATTTGTTTCATATTTTTATAACAATCTAAATATATATATAATGTAAAATGTGTATCAATCATGGACGGCAATACGCATATTGTCGCTCACGGGCTGCAAAACTATGCTTTTTTCCACAATATTTGTGCATGGAAAGGTTAAACATTCATAACCGAAGGGAAAAGAAAGGTAAAAAGGTAAAGAAGTAAAAGGGCAGTAAGGGCGGGGCGGAAGGGCCGCCGTTGGCCTGCGAAAGGCCTGCTTTCACAACGCCAAAGGGCTGCTTTTGCAGAGCCGGAAGCCCGCTTTTGCAGGGCAAAGGGGCAGCCGCCGGCCGCCATGGCTTTGCCGCGTCCGTTAAAAAGACAAAAAACGATACGACATCGGCAATTATTTGCTTACTTTGTAAAACAATAGAAAAAATCAAAAAAGACTATGGGAAAAGGGAAAAAGGCCGGCAAGCGCCTCACCAAACGGCAACTGGCCGAAATGTTGCAGGAGTTCTTCTCGTCGCAACCGGGCAGAACCTTGACGTTCAAGGAAATATTCCGTGCGTTGAAACTCAACACGCATCCGCTCAAGATGCAGGCCATCGACATCATGGAGGAGATGACCTGGGACGACACGCTGGCCAAGGTGTCGGACAACTCCTACAGGCTGAACACCGCCGGACAGGTGCAGGAGGGCGTCTTCCAGCGCAAGTCAAACGGCAAGAACTCCGTCATCCCGGCCGACAGCGACAAACCCATCTTCGTGTCGGAGCGCAACTCCATGGGCGCGCTGACCGGCGACCGCGTGAAATTCTCGTTCATGGCCCGCCGCGTGAACCATATCAAGGAGGCACAGGTCATCGAGATTCTCGAACGGAAGAAGGACACCTTCGTCGGAAGGCTCAAGGTAGACAAGGACATGGCCTATCTCATCCCCCAGTCGGACGTGCTGGCCCACAACATCATCGTCCCGCGGCGCAAGGTGAAGGGCGGAAAGACCGACGACAAGGCCGTGGTGCGCGTCACGCAGTGGCCCGACGAAGAACGCAAGAGCCCTGTGGGCGAGGTGGTCGACATTCTGGGACAGACGGGCGACAACGATGTGGAGATGAATACCATCCTGGCACAGTACGGACTGCCCTACAAATACCCCAAGGCCGTGGAGGACGCGGCCAACAAGATCACGGGTGAGATCACGCCGAAGGACCTGGCCGAGCGCGAAGACTTCCGCAACGTCTTCACCTGCACCATCGACCCGCGCGACGCCAAGGACTTCGACGACGCCCTCTCCATCCGCCTGCTCGACGGAAACGGCAAGGAAATCGACATCAACAGCCCCCGACACCCGACACCCAAGCGCTACGAAGTGGGTGTCCACATTGCCGACGTGAGCCACTACGTGACCGAGGGCAGCATCATCGACAAGGAAGCCGTGAAGCGGGCCACGAGCATTTATCTCGTCGACCGCACCATCCCCATGCTGCCCGAGCACCTCTGCAACTTCGTCTGCTCGCTGCGGCCCAACGAGGAGAAGCTGGCCTACAGCGTCATCTTCACCCTTGACGACGAGGCCGACGTGAAGGCGTCGCGCATCGTACACACCGTCATCCGCAGCAACCGCCGCTACGCCTACGAGGAAGTGCAGCAACTGCTCGAAGACAACGGCGTGATGGACGGCACCGGCGAACCTGCGCCCCGCCCGGGCAAGGGCGGCTACAAGGGCGAAAACGCCCTGCTGCTGGTCACTCTCGACCGACTGGCCAAGCAGCTGCGGGCCAAGCGCTTCAAGAACGGGGCCGTGAAGTTCGACCGTGAGGAACTCCACTTCGACATCGACGCCAAGGGAAAGCCCACGCGCTGCTACTTCAAGCGCTCCATGGACGCCAACAAACTCATCGAGGAGTTCATGCTGCTGGCCAACCGCACCGTAGCCGAGAGCGTCGGCAATGTCAAGAAGGGCAAGAAAGCCAAGACCCTGCCCTACCGCGTGCACGACAATCCCGACCCGCAGAAGATGGAGACGCTGCGACAGTTCATCTCGAAGTTCGGCTACAAGGTCAAGACCGACGGCACCAAGGGCGCCATGGCCCGCAGTATCAACAAGCTGATGGACGAATGCGAGGGCAAGCGTGAGGGCAAACTCATCCAGACGGTGGCCCTGCGCGCCATGATGAAGGCCAAATACACCACCCACAACATCGGCCACTTCGGCCTGGCGTTCGACTACTACACCCATTTCACCAGTCCCATCCGCCGCTATCCCGACACGATGGTGCACCGGCTGCTCACCCGCTATGCAGAGGGCGGCCGCTCGGCCAACGAGAAACATTGCGAGGAGCTGTGCGAGCATTGTTCGGAAATGGAGCTGATAGCCCAGAACGCCGAGCGCGATTCCATCAAATACAAGATGGTGGAGTTCATGAGCGACAAGCTCGGACAGGTGTTCGACGCCCATATCAGCGGCATTACGAGCTACGGCGTCTATGCCGAAATCGACGAGAACCACTGCGAAGGCATGATTCCGATGCGCGACCTCGACGACGACTACTACGAGTTCGACGAGCGCAACTTCTGCCTCGTGGGCCGACGACGCCACCACAAGTACCAGCTGGGCGACGCCATCCGCATCCAGGTGGCCAGGGCCAACCTTGAAAAGAAGCAGCTCGACTTCACGTTGAGCGAATGAAGCCGCAAGGCATGCCCTCCTTGTGCCGCTCGTGCGGCGGAACAGGGGGAAGAACCGCGGCTTCCAGAGGGCTGAAGACCTATTGACAATCTATCAACTTACAAACCATAATGCAAGAAAAACTTTTGTATTGTCTCACGGGCACGGTGGCGCTGGGCGCGTTCGTGCCCGCACAGGCCCAGCAGCGGCCCATGAACATCGTGTACATCATGAGCGACGACCACTCTTTTCAGACGATCAGCGCTTATGACAACCGCTTCATTCAGACACCCAACATCGACTGGATCGCGCAGCATGGCGTGAGATTCAATGAAAGTTTCGTGGCCAACTCACTGAGCGGACCGTCCAGAGCCTGCATGTTGACGGGCAAACACAGCCACGCCAACGGCTTCACCGACAACTCAAAGACCTTCGATGGCGGCCAACAGACCTTCCCGAAGCTGCTCCAAAAGGAGGGCTATCAGACCGCGATGATCGGCAAATGGCACCTTACGTCGCTGCCAACGGGCTTCGACTACTGGGACATTCTCATCGGACAGGGCGACTACTACAACCCCGACTTTCTGTGCAACGGCAAAGAACTGCGCCGACCGGGCTACGTGACCAACATCATTGCCGATCTGGCCATCGACTGGATGGACAATCGGCGCGACCCGAACAAGCCTTTCTGCCTGCTCATGCACAACAAAGCGCCCCACCGGGTGTGGAGTCCCGACACGTGCGATCTCGACCTTTACAACGATAAAGTGTACCCCCTGCCGGCCAACTTCTACGACGACTACAAGGGACGACGCGCCGCCGCCAAGCAAGAGATGAATATCATGAAGGATATGGATATCGTTTACGACAACAAAATGGCCGACCACGAGAACGAAATCCACTCAAACAAGGAACTGGAAGCCATGGGACGCGCCAACTACGAGCGCATGTCGCCGTCGCAGCGTGCGCAGTGGGACCGCCACTACGACCCCATCATCAAGCAATTCAAGGCGGCCGGGCTGTCGGGAAAGGCGTTGGCCGAATGGAAATACCAACGCTACATGCACGACTACATGCGGGTGATTCACTCGGTAGACCGCAACGTGGGCCGCGTCATCGACTACCTGCGCCGGAAAGGGCTGCTCGACAACACGCTCATCGTCTATACGTCCGACCAGGGCTTCTACATGGGCGAGCACGGGTGGTTCGACAAGCGCTTCATGTATGAGGAGTCGTTCCGCACGCCGCTGCTGATGTACCTGCCGGGAGGCAAGCAGGGCACCGTCAGCGAGATGGTGCAGAACATCGACTACGCGCCCACGTTCCTCCAGCTGGCCGGCGTCGAGGTGCCCAAGGACATCCAGGGCCGTTCGCTGCTGCCGCTGTTGCAGGGCAAGAAGCCCAAGGACTGGCGCCGGTCGCTCTACTACCACTACTACGAATACCCCGCCGAGCACTCCGTGTGCCGCCACTACGGCATTCGCACCGGCCGCTATTCGCTGATGCACTTCTACAACGACATCGACGCCTGGGAGCTTTACGACCTCAAGAACGACCCTTCGCAGATGCACAACATCTACGGCAAGCCCGGCACCGCCAAGCTCACGGAGCGTCTGAAGCGCGAGCTGCTGCAGCTGCAGGTGCAGTACGACGACCCCATCAGAAAGAAGTCCGGTAACTGACGATTCATCAAAATATTGTTGAAAAGATTAGGTAGAGCTGTTTTTTTACCGTAAATTTGCCACCACGATCAACCAATCGTTTTTATATCAATAACAAATAAAATCAATCAACACAACCCAAACATGAAAAGAACAGTACTTTCCATGGCCATCGCCATGGCCGCGCTGACATTGCAGGCCGCCGATGCCAACTACCATGTGGTGCCGTTGCCGCAGAGTATCACCGCCGAGAAGGGCGCCGCCTTCACGCTCGACGCCAACACGGCCGTCTTTGCGGTCGGCGCGGACGAAGCCATGCAGCGCAACGCCGCCTTCCTGAAGCAGTACATCCGTGAGGCCACGGGCATAGAAGCCGCCGGCGTGGACAAGAAAGGCGCGGCCATCACGCTGAAACTCAACGCCAAGATCGCCGGCGAAGAGGGATATGTCATCACCGTCAAGGCCAAAGGTGTCACCATCGAGGGCAAGACGCCGCAGGGCGTGTTCTACGGCATACAGACATTGCGTAAGTCGCTGCCCGTGGAGAAGGCCCAGCGCGTGAGCCTGCCCGCAGCCCGCATCGTCGACCAGCCGCGCTTCGGCTACCGCGGAGCCATGCTCGACTGCGCCCGCCACTACTTCAACCTCGACTTCGTCAAGGAGTTTGTGGACATGCTGGCCCTCCACAACCTCAACGTCTTCCACTGGCACCTCACCGAAGACCAGGGATGGCGCGCGCAGATAAACCGCTATCCGAAGCTCATCGAGGTGGGTTCTAAGCGCGACCAGACCGTCGTGGGCCACAACTCGCCCGTGTTCGACGGCACGCCCTACGGCGGTTACTATACGAAGGAGGACATGAAGGAAATCGTGAAGTACGCCGCGGAACGCTACATCACCGTGATTCCTGAAATCGACATGCCCGGCCACATGCTCGGTGCGCTGGCCGCCTATCCCGAACTGGGCTGCACGGGCGGCCCCTACAAGGTGGCCCAGCAGTGGGGCGTGTTCGACGACATCCTCTGTGCGGGCAACCCCAAGACATACGAGTTCGTGAACAACGTGCTCGACGAGATCATTGAAATCTTCCCGTCGAAGTACATCCACCTGGGCGGCGACGAAGCTCCCCGCACACGCTGGCAGTCGTGCCCCCGCTGCCAGGCCGAGATCAAGCGACTGGGCCTCAAGGGGTCGAACGGATTCTCCGCCGAGGCGCAGCTGCAGTGCCACTTCCTCAGCCAGGTGGCCAAGCACCTGGAGGACAAGGGCCGCCACGTCATCGGCTGGGACGAGATTCTGGAGGGTGACGTAGAGCCGGGAACCACCGTCATGAGCTGGCGCGGCGTGGCCGGCGGCATCACCGCCGCCGAGCGCGGACTCGACGCCATCATGTCGCCCACCGACTACTACTATCTGGACTACTACCAGAACAAGAGCCGCGACCTGTTGCTCATCGGCGGCAACCTGCCTGTGGAGAAGACCTACAGCTACAACCCCGTGCCCGACGACGCCTCACCGGCGCTGAAGAAGCACGTGAAGGGTGTGCAGGTGAACCTCTGGACTGAGTATGTGGGCTGCAAGGAGTTGGCCGAATACCAGCTGCTGCCGCGCCTGGCCGCCATGGCCGAGACCGGTTGGACGGAAAACGCCAAGAAGGACTACGACTCGTTCAAGCAGCGTGAAGGCAACCTCAACAAGTTCTACCGGCACTTCGGCTGGAAGGCTTGCCAGGACATGTTCAAATAGTCCGACCATTCCCCCACCATTCATCCAAAAACGCGGGATGAAGCTTCGTGCTTCATCCCGCGTTTCGTTGTTCGCCCGGCAGGGGGCTGTCCTGTCAACTCTTCATCCAACAATGGCGTCACCCCACTTGGCTGCCGGGCTTCACCCGGTCGAGCGTCGTGGTGACGTTGAGGCTGCCGTCGAAGTTGACGGCGGAGAGAATCATGCCTTGGCTCTCCAGACCCATCATCTTGCGGGGAGCGAAGTTGGCCACGAAGAGCACGTCCTTGCCGACGAGCTGTTCGGGTTCGTAGTAGGCGGCAATGCCGCTGAGAATGGTGCGGTCGGTGCCGCTGCCGTCGTCGATGGTGAACTGCAGGAGCTTCTTGCTCTTCTTCACGCGTTGGCAGTCCTTGATGTGGCCCACGCGGATGTCGAGTTTCTCGAAGTCCTCGAACGACACCTCCGGCTTGACAGGCTCCGCCTTGTAGGCGGACGCCTCGTTGGCCTTGCGGGTGGCTTCGAGCTTGTCGAGCTGGCGTTGGATGGCCTCGTCCTCAATCTTCTCGAAGAGCAGTTCGGGCTCGGCCAGGCGGTGACCGGACGTGAGCAACGACGTGCCGCCCAGCTGGCTCCAGTCGAATTGGGGCATGTTGATGAGGCGGCGCAGCTTTTCGCTGGAGAAAGGAAGGAACGGTTCGAAGGCGATGGCGAGGTTAGCCACGAGTTGCAATGAGATATTGAGAATCGTTTCGACACGCTTCGGGTCGGTCTTCCACACCTTCCAAGGCTCACACTCGGTGATATACTTGTTGCCGATGCGGGCCAAGTTCATGGCTTCTTTCTGCGCTTCGCGGAATTTGAACACGTCGAGGAAGCTCTCTACCTTAGCTTTCACGTCTTGGAATTCAGCGATGGCCTGGCGGTCTACGTCTTCCAGCGGGCCACAGGCAGGCACGACGCCGTCCCAGTATTTCTTGGTGAGCTGCAGCGCACGGTTGACGAAGTTGCCGTAGATGGCCACCAGTTCGGAGTTGTTGCGCTCCTGGAAGTCCTTCCATGTGAAGTTGTTGTCCTTCGTCTCGGGCGCGTTGGCCGTCAGCACGTAGCGCAGCACGTCCTGTTTGCCCTCGAAGTCGCGCAGATATTCGTGCAGCCACACGGCCCAGTTGCGCGAAGTCGATATCTTGTCGTTTTCCAGGTTGAGAAACTCGTTGGCCGGCACGTTGTCGGGCAGGATGTAGCCGCCGTGGGCCTTGAGCATGGTGGGGAAGATGAGGCAGTGGAACACGATGTTGTCCTTGCCGATGAAGTGCACCAGCCGCGTGTCGTCGTCCTTCCACCACTTCTCCCACGGGCCCCAGCAGTCGGGTTCGCGGTCGCACAGCTCCTTGGTGTTGCTGATGTAGCCGATGGGCGCGTCGAACCACACGTAGAGCACCTTGCCCTCGGCGCCCTCCACGGGCACGGGGATTCCCCAGTCGAGGTCGCGCGTCATGGCGCGGGGCTGCAAGTCCATGTCGAGCCAGCTCTTGCACTGGCCGTAGACGTTGGAGCGCCACTCCTTGTGGCCTTCCAGTATCCATTGCTTCAGCCACGACTGATAGTCGTTGAGCGGCAGATACCAGTTCTTCGTCTTCTTCACCACGGGCTTGGAGCCGCTGATGGTGGAGTGAGGGTTGATGAGTTCCATGGGGCTGAGGTCGCTGCCGCACTTCTCGCACTGGTCGCCGTAGGCGTTGAGGTTGTGGCAGTGGGGACATTCGCCCATGATGTAGCGGTCGGCCAGAAACTGGCGGGCCTCTTCGTCATAATACTGTTCGGTCTCCTGCTCCACGAGCTTGCCGTCGTCGTAGAGCTTGCGGAAGAAGTCGCTGGCCAGCCGGTGGTGCGTGGGGCTGGTGGTGCGGCTGTAGATGTCGAACGAAATGCCGAACTCCTTGAACGACTCCTTGATCATCGTGTGGTAGCGGTCTACCACGTCCTGCGGCGTGACGCCCTCCTTGCGGGCGCGGATGGTGATGGGCACGCCGTGCTCGTCGCTTCCGCCGATGAAGACGACGTCCTTGCGCTTCAGCCGCAGGTAGCGGACGTAGATGTCGGCGGGTACATACACGCCGGCCAGGTGGCCGATGTGCACGCCACCGTTGGCGTATGGCAGCGCGGCGGTGACGGTAGTGCGTTTATAGTTTTTCTGTTCCATGTGGCTTTGTATCTTTACTTGGCTGCAAAGATACTCTAAATCAGCGAAATATCCGATAGAATTGAATAAAAAAGACCCACCCCGGTGGGTCACGATACCATTACTTTATCTCTACCGTCCCACCTGCATAGGGTAGAATCAATGATGTGTGCAGGTCTTTGCGCCCGATGGCTTCGACGGTGTAGGCATACTGCTTTTTGCTTTTGAATCGAGTGATGACGCACCAGTCGGGTATTTCTATTTTAGTAATCTCATCCCCCTCATATTCAACCGTTCCGATTACGTTTTGGCCATCGCTGATTTCGTTCCTATTGTCTTTCTGTGTATCAATATAGTCTGTACCGTCGCTTTGGTGAAGCCATACTTTATGAAAAACAAAATTGACGTCGTTGTAAGAATAAATGGTATCTTTACCTGTTTTTCCGGTTACGATTACCGATTCTTTATTCAACATAGGAACGGGCATGAATGAATATTCATTGCCGCAGGAGATTAGTACACTGGTCAGAAGAATCAACACTTTGTTCGTCTTCATTATGTTTGAAGTTTAATTCTATAAAAGTTTAAATTTTATTTCCGGCTATTTTGACAAGTTTTCGTGTTCATTGTGGATGTCTGGGACTATACTATTGATAATAAAAATATAGATAATTTGTTTTATTTCTACAAATGTTTTTTAACGACAGGGCATCCCATGGTCAAATGGGAAAGGCCGTTGTGACAGCCGTTTATCCAGTGACCTGTTATTTTTGAAATGACTAAAAGAAGAGAATCTTGCATTAAAGCTTTTTATTTTAACTTGTTTTAATACATAGACAGGGCTGATGATTGGGGCCAGGAACAGACTGCTATGAAACAGGCATTGGACAATCGCATTGCAAAAGCTGTGCTTTGAGCGTGTAAAAGGGCTGCTTTCAGGAGCTTAAAGCACAGCTTTGAGCTTGCAAAAACAGTGCTTTTTTTTATCTCAAATAGGGCGTTGGAACATGGTCATGGAGGATTGCGCCTGCAACAGCCTGTTCTGTGCATGCAACCGCATGGCGGTTGGTTTCTTTTAGAGGGCGGGGTTGCGAGCGAAGCGAGCTACCCTGCCTGACACATGACAGAGACATCTAGGCCGAAGGTCTTGGTCTTTTTTTTTACGTTTGTGGAGAATGTTGTCGGGGATATGGGGTGAGCCGTCGGAATTGCCAATTGTTTTTGAAGCATGCGGAGACACGAGTAACTCTCCGGTTGCGGTTCATTGGGACACAAGCACATGATGTTTTTAGACATAAGGACATAAGAACATATTTTTTGGGGGTGAAAAGGACAAAGACATAAGGGCCGCAAGCGGCCAAAAAAGACATATAGAACTGCCTCGATTTGCCGAAAGACCGGATAAAACAACTGCTCCAGCCCTTCCAAATAACTATCCTGACTCTACGAAATGGCCATCCTTGATTCTACGAAATACCCATCCCGACTTGACCAAATACCTGCCTCGGCTCTTTAAAACATCCACCCTGACTTTACCAAATACCCACCCCGGCCCTCCCAAAGGGAGGGTGAGCTGGCGAGGGGATAATAATGGAAGAAGCTGACAATGGCTGAATTGCAGCTATTGTCAGCTTCCTCAAGTTAGCTCACCCTCCCTTTGGGAGGGCCGGGGTGGGTATGTATTATGCTACCGCCACGGCCTCCTCCTTGCGGATGGAGCGTCCCATCACGAGGAACGCGATGGGAGAGGCGATGAAGATGGAGCTGAGCGTACCGGTCACGACACCCATGGTCATGGCGAAGGCGAAAGGCTGAATGCTCTTGCCGCCGAGGAGCAGGATGACGAGCAGCACGATCAACGTGGAGAACGACGTGTTGATGGTACGCGCCAAGGTCTGGTTGATGGAGTCGTTGAAGAGATTCTGGATGTCGTGCTTCGGATGCAGCTTCAGATTCTCACGGATGCGGTCGAACACCACCACCTTGTCGTTGATGGAGTAACCGATGACGGTCAGCACGGCACCGATGAACGTCTGGTCCACTTCCAGCGAGAACGGCAGCAGGCCCTGCAAGAGCGAGAACAAACCGATGACGGTGATGGCGTCGAGGCCCAGGGCAACGGTCGAACCTACAGAGAAGGCGATGTTGCGGAAGCGCACGAAGATGTAGAGGAAGATGGCCACCAGGGCGATGAGCACGCTGATGATGGCGCCATAGGTCACATCCTTGGCCACCGAGGGGCCTACCTTCGAGCTGCTGATGATGGAACCGCCCTGGCGGACGTCGGGATTCTTGAAGTCGTCGACGCTCTTCTGGCTCACCATGCCGGCCTTCTTCAGTCCGTTGTAGAGCATGGTCTCGGCCTCGTCGTCGACCGTCGGGCTGTTGGACTCAATCTTGTAGTTGGTCGAAATGCGGATGGTCTTGTTGTCGGTACCCAGAGAGAGGGCGCTCGAAGTGCAGCCGGGGAAGATGTGGCCCAGCACTTCGCGTACCTGCTCCGGCTCGGTCGACTTCTCGAACTGCACCACATAGTTGCGTCCGCCGGTGAAGTCGATGCTCCTGGCCAGGCCTCTCACGACGAAGCTGGCGCAGAACAGCACGATGGCGGCTGCCGCCATGGCGAACGTGGTCTTGTAGGCTGACATGAACTTGTAGTTCTTCCCCTGCATCAGATTGGCTGAAATGGGTGTCCAGAACTTGAGGTTCGTCCACTTGTCGTGGTTCAGTTTGTACTCATAAACCAGGCGGGTGAGGTAAACGGCACTGAAGAACGAGCAGACGATACCGATGATCCAGGTCGTGGCGAAGCCCTGGATGGGGCCTGTACCGAACATGTAGAGGATGACACCGGTGATCAACGAGGTCAAGTTGGAGTCGAAGATGGCGCTGAAAGCGTTGCTGTAGCCGGCGTTGACGGCCTGTCTCATCTGCTTGCCGGCGCGCAGCTCCTCCTTGATGCGCTCATAGATGAGCACGTTGGCGTCGACCGCCGTACCCAGCGACAGCACCATACCGGCGATACCGCTCATCGTCAGTGCGGCCTGGAACGACGTCAGAATGCCCAACGTGAAGAATACGTTGATGATCAGCGCGCAGTTGGCGATCATGCCGGGGATGAAGTTGTACATGGCCAGCATGTAGAATATCAGCAGGATGAAGGCGATGACGAACGAAACGACGCCCTGCTGGATGGAGGCGGCACCCAAAGTGGGGCCCACCACCTCTTCCTGTACGATGCGGGCGGGGGCCGGCATGCGGCCCGACTTCAAGGTGTTGGCCAGGTCTTTGGTGTCTTCGATGGTGAAGTTGCCCGATATGGACGACTGTCCGCCGTCGATTTCGCCGTTCACGCGCGGGGCGGAGTAAACCACGCCGTCCAGCACGATGGCGATGGCCTTGCCCACATTGGCCTTGGTGAGGGCGGCCCAGCGGCGCGCTCCCTCGGAGTTCATGCTCATGGAGACCTCCGGTTGGCCGGTCAGGTTGTTGAACTGGTCGCTGGCGTCGGTCACAACGTCGCCTTCAAGCGGCGCGCGGCCGTTGCTGGAGGTCACCTTCAGCGCGTAGAGTTCGTAGATGTTCTTGGCTTGGATGCCGTCGGCGGGCTTGGCGCTCCACAGCAGGCGCACGTCGGAAGGCAGCACTTGCTTGGCCAGGTCGCTGTAGATGATCTTGTTGATGGCGGCCGTGTCGCGGACGCTGGCATAGCCTACGAGGGCCAGAGAGTTCTGGCCGGTGGTCTGGAGCATGGCGAGCAGCGGGTGGAGCTTCTTGGCGGCTTCCATCTGGGCGTCGGAATTGGCGGCGACGGCCTTCTTTCCGGCCTTCTCCTTCAGCGTGAACTGCGGCGCGGCCTTCTTCGCTGCGGGCTTGGCGACGGCCGAAGTGTCGGTCTTCAGCGTGTCGGCTTCGGTGTCGACGCTGGCCATGCGGCTGTCGAGTTGTTGCAGATAGGGGATGATTTCTTCGGCGTTGTAGGTCTCCCAGAACTCCAGGTTGGCGCTGCCTTGCAGCAGTTTGCGCATGCGCTCCGGCTCCTTGATACCCGGCATTTCGACCATGATGCGGCCGGTCTGGCCTTCGAGTTTCTGGATGTTTGGCTGAACGACGCCAAACTTGTCGATACGTGTGCGGACAACGTTGAAGGAGTTGTCGATGGCCGACTGCACTTCGTCGCGCAACACCTTCTCCACTTCAGAGTCGGTGCTCTGCGGCGAAACCTTGCCCTGCAGCTGTTGGGTGGCGAAAATCTCCGCCAGCCGGCGGCCGGGGGCGTTCTTCTTGAAGGCGTTGACGAAGAGCGTGATGAAGTCTCTCTGGCTCGTCTCTTCCTCGGCCCTGGCTTCTTTCATTGATTTCGTGAAGGCCAGGTCGGTCTTGTGGTCGGCCAGTGTCTCGACGACGTCGGGCACGGAAATCTCAAGGATGACGTTCATGCCGCCCTTCAGGTCGAGTCCGAGTCCGATCTGGGTCTCCAAGCATTTCTGATAAGAGTAAATTCCCAGATACTTTACAGAATCCTTGTAGTCTTGTTGGGCGATGGGGTCTTTGATTTTTGCGGCTTGGCTGTCGTAATAATGGGTCGCAGCCGAGAACGACAAATAGAAAATGCTTGCAAGTGTCAGAAGGACAGCAGTGCAAATTACAATTCCTTTGTTTTGCATTGTTGGTTATATTATTGATTATTTGTTTTTCGAATCATCCGTTTCGATAACTTGTTATCTATAAAGGCTATAGAATGAAGTCGTGCAAAGATAAGTATTTTTTCGGAGTTTAAAAAAAATTACGACTTAATATTCGTCTTTTTATGGTTTTGCGCTTTTTTTTCAGCCAGCAAAGGATGGGGTAATGGTCGCTCAGTTTGACGCGGTCGTCCACTTTGCAGCCGTAGGGTTGCCAGTCCTTGGAGCACATGATGTTGTCTATCCGCACGAAGATGCGGGCGCGGTGGTAACTGATTCCGGGGCCGTTTCCTGTCTCCACGTAACAGTCGGTCAAGTTTTCGGCAATCTTGCGGTGGGTGTAGGAGATGGGACTGTCGTTGAAGTCGCCGCAGAGAATAATGCTCCTGCCGCTGTGCCGACTGATGTAGCGGGCCACGGCGTCGGCCTGTGGGGCTCGCTTCCGCACAGCTTTCGCGAGCTTGGAGATGACTTGTCGCGACTCGTTTTGTGCTTCCTTGGCTTTCATTTCTCCTTTGGCAAGCTGGTGAAACTGCTCCTTTTCCTCGGTCGAGAAGCCTGTGCTTTCCAGATGGTTGTTGATGACGATGACGGTGTCGGCCCCGATCTTCAGTTCGTAGGCCATGCTCTGGTTGCCCTGCGAGGGATAGTGGATGCGCTCGCGGCTGAGGATGGGGTAGCGGCTGTAGAGCGTCAGCCCGTCGTAGCTGCCCACCCGGGCCGTGTCCTTGTATTGGTAGATGGGGGCGAGCACGGCGTCGACGCGGGCCTGGCCGATGACGACGGTCGAAGCCTCTTGCAGGCAGAGGATGTCGGGCCGCTCCCGGCGCAGGTAGTCCAGGATGGCGTTGTCCTCGCCGGGCGGCGTCTGCCAGTCGCCGAAGTTCCAGACGTTGTACGACATCACCTTGATGGCCCCCTCGGGCACCTTATGTTGGCGGTTGAAGGGCATGTAGGTGCGCAAGGGGCCGAAGCAGAGCAGGTAGCCCGCCAAGGGGATGACGACGCCGCGCAGCCTGAAGAGCACCCAAAAAACGACGAATCCCATATTCACCGCCAGGAATATGGGAAATGCCAGGCCCGCCATGGCCAGATGGCTGTGGCTCAGCGGGTCTATCCTGTCGGAATAACCCACCAGCAGCATGAGCGCGATGTTGGCGATGTTGGCCCCCGCCATCGCGTGCAGGGTAAAGTTCTTGAGTCGTTTGAGCATGCCGGGTGTCAGCTGTGGTTGCTGCTGTCGAAGAGTCGCTGCTTCTCTTCGGCCGTCAGACTGTCGTATCCGCTCTGTCGTATCTTGTCGAGAATGCGGTCTATCTCCGCCTGTTCGCGCTGCTTGCGGGCGTTGTAGTCCCAGTCGCTGCCATGCGCGCCGGTGGTGTCGCTGTCTTTTTTGTCATAAGCGGACGACGAAGGGCGGTGGCTGCGTCGCTCCCAGACGTTGCGCAGGTTGTCGAAAAACTGCTCTCCCGCCGACCGGCTGTAGCCTCCCGAGGGGTGCCTTCGCCAGTAGCGGATCATGAAGAAGCCAAACACCATGCCGCCCAAGTGGGCCAGGTGGGCCACGTTGCCGCCCCGACCGCTCATGGCCGAGAAGAGTTCAATGCCCGCGTAGAGGGCCACGAACCACTTGGCCTTGATGGGAATGGGCAGCGGGAAGATGAATATCCGCTCTTCGGGGAAGAGCATTCCGAAGGCCAGCAGGATGGCGTAGACGGCCCCCGAGGCCCCCACCGTGGTCCATTGGTTGAGCAGGGTCGCGCTGTTGTGGGCCACCATGCCGATGTCGCCGACCGAGAAGCCCGGAATCTGGTCGGAGGCCAGCATGTAGAACTGGCCGAACTGGGCCGCCTCCTGGAACAGGCCGGCGCCAATGCCGCACGCGAGGTAATAGAAGAGGAACTTTCGAGGCCCCCACACGTTCTCCACCACGCAGCCGAACATCCACAACGCGAACATGTTGAACAGCAAGTGGGTGAAGTTGGCGTGCATGAACATGTAGGTCAGCAGCTGGTAGAGGTGGAAGTCGGGCGCCATGAAGAAGTGGAGGCCGAACATGTCGTTCAGGCTCAGGTTTCCGTAGGCGTCGGCTCCGGCCAGATAACTTGCCAAAAAGATGACTACATTGATGATGAGCAGGTTCTTGGTGATGGTCGGTATTGTTCTCATTACCTTATTTCTATGTCTATTTGTCGATCTATAATAATGCGGCAAAAGTACGAAAAATATTGCATAAAGCCCATAAAATGCGAGTGTTAGCCCAAAAATTTCAAAAAATATGCCACTTTTTTGATTTTTTTGTTTGGATTATAAAATGAATGCCCTATATTTGCGAAGAATTAAGGGGGAACTCATTCATACATAACCATTTAATACTTCAAATTATGAACAAGACAGAATTAGTTGAGAAAATTGCAGCAGGTGCCAACCTGAGCAAAGCAGATGCAAAGAAAGCATTGGACGCTACCGTGGCAGCCCTCAAGGACGCGCTCGTAGCCGGTGACAAAATCCAGCTCGTAGGCTTCGGTACTTTCAGCGTAAACGAGCGTCCTGCCCGCGAAGGTATCAACCCCGCAACGAAGCAGAAGATTGCCATCGCAGCCAAGAAGGTGGCCAAGTTCAAGGCCGGCGCAGAACTTGCCGACGCCGTGAACAAGTAATCGGGCCTGCAATTGCCAAAGATATTGAGGCGACTCCATGGGGGTCGCCTTTTTTTGTGGGGTGAAGGGCGGGAAGGGGGTGGCCGACCGGCCGGAAAGGTCTCGTCGGACAGGCTTGCCCCGCCTTGTCCGAAGGCTCAGAATCTGAACGAGATGGTGCCGAAAGGCATGCAGCGTTCCTGAATCTTGATGGAGAAATAGTAGAGCATTTCGTCCTCCGAGGGGTTGCCCACGATGTTGTAGAGCCCCAGGCGGGCCAGGAGCTGCGACTTGCCGAAGTCCTTTTGGAACGTGTAGCTGGCGTCGATGCGGAAGCGCAGTGGGTCGCGCGACTTGCGGAACGAGGCGTAGCCGTCGCTTTCGTCATGCTCGTCGATGATGATGCGGCCCGAATGCAGGTTGCCGCCCAGCGTGAAGAGCGACGTCTTGCCCAGTTGGTACGAGAGGACGGCGTTGGCCACGTGCGGCATGTCGTGCAGCGCGGGCAGCTTGCCGAGGTGGGCCAGCAGCGGAAACCACTCCCGGCTCTTGGACCAGGTGTAGGAGGCCTGCCACTTCCACGCTCCGAGCCCGTCGTAGTAGTACAGTCCCACGCCGCGGCTGTCGCCGTTGCCGCGCATGATCCACTTGCTCCAGTTGCTGTCTTCGAGGTAGAAGTCGGGGCGGAGGGCCAGCACGCCCCGCCGTTGCTTGTAGTAGGCCGACAGTTCGAGTATGCCGTGGCGCGTGTAGTGCTTCCATCCCACCTCGAGATGGGTGGCCGTGCTGGGCTTGAAGCCCTCTATGCTGGGCATGATGAAGTCGTAGGGCGTGGCGATGTCTATCATCCTGACGTGGTGGAAGAACTGTTCGGTGCGCGACAGGTTGGCATAGAGCATGTTGTCGGGGCCGGGAGCGTACTTCACCGACAGGCGGGGTTGGATGCTGCTGTACTTCCGGCTGTGGCGCGGAAGGTAGCTCAGGAAGTTGACTCCCACCTGCGCGTAGAGTTGCGGCGTGATCCGCAGCCGGTTGTCGTAGTAGAGCGAGAGCTGGTTGATGGGCTCCCAGCTGTTCTTCAGGTCGGTTCCGAAGGCCGTCAGCTCGTACTTTTCCATGATTCCCTTCATGCCCCAGCGCAGCGTGTAGAAGCTGCCGGGCGTGTAGGTGAACTGCGTGTTGACGTGGACGGTGCGGATGCGGTTGTAGAGTTCGCCCTTGTTCTCGAAGCCGAAGGCCTCCGGGTTGGCCCTTGTGGCATGGCGCGCGTAGGCCACCGACGTGTTGTTGGCGATCGTCGGCGTCACGTGGGTGTTGAAGTGGAGCGCATAGAGCTGGTTGTTCCAGTGCAGCGTCGAGGTCGACCGCCGTTCTTCGTCGTCGCGGTAGTCGTCGGTGGAGTTGTAGGTGGAGAACGACAGCGACGTCACCGAGTCGAGTTGCAGCGACAATTTGACGTTCATGTCGTAGAAAGAGTGGTTCATGCGGTTGTCCTCCGACACGTAGCGGTCGAAGAAGTCGAGCCAGCTGTGGCGGCCGCCGACCAGGTATGACAGTTTGTTCTTGAGGAGAGGACCTTCCGAAGCGAACGAGGCCGCCGGCATGTCGAGCGACAGCGTGTTGACGAAAGCCTGCTTGTTGCCGTCGCGCAGCCGCGAGTCGGTGACCGAGGAGAGGCGCCCTTCGTACTGCGTCGGTATGAAACCGTTGTAGAACGACACGCTCTTGAGCACGTCGCCGTTGAACGGTGTCAGCATGGAATTGATGTGTCCGGGGTTGTAGATGGGCAGTCCGTCGAGCAGGAACAGGTTTTCGTCGGCCGAACCGCCTGCCGCGTGGAAGTCCATGTTGGCCGACGAGGCCGCCACACCTGGCAAGACGCGGATTTGCGAATAGAGATCCGTGTGGCTGAAAGCCATGAGATTGGAGGGAGCCAGTTCGTCGAGTTCCTCCATGCTCTTGCGCCGTTCCACGCTGACCGTGCGGATGGCGAAGGCCATGGGGCTGAGGGCCACCTTCAGATAGCTTCTCGCCGCCCCGACGACGACGGGCCGGCTGTGGGGCGCGTAGCCCATGTAGCGGATGTCGAGGCGGCCCAGTCCGCGCGGCGCCGTGATGTGGAACGAACCGTCCTGGGCCGTCACGGCATAGTGGCGGCGGCCCTTGCTGTCGGTCAGCGTGACGGTGGCACCCAGCAGCGTCTCGCCGCTTCCGGTCTCGCAGACACTCCCCGACACGGTGCCCGTGGGTTCCTGCGGCGGTTGCGCCAGGCTGTTGGCGTCGCGCAGCAGCGACTGGGGCGTGGCGGGTTGCACCTGGATGAGCAACTTGCGCCCCTCCATGGGCACCAACCGATAGCTGTAGCCATCGAGAACGGCGGCCAGCAGCCGCCTGACCGTCGTCCGGCCTCGCAGCCGAACGACCACCTCGGCGTCCATGCGGATGAGCGCCTCGTTGTAGGAGAGCACCACGCGGGCCTCGCGCTCTATCCTGCCAAACCATGAACGCACCGTAGCAGAAGAGGGATTCACCAGAATCGTCTCTTCCGCTACGGTGTTCTGCGCGCCGGCCGTCAACGAGGCCAGCGACAGAAGGAGGATTGTCAGCGTCTTAAGCAAAGTTTTATTTGTATATTCGATAGTGGATGGGCGACACCGAGTCGTATCGGCAGTTGCACAGCAGGGCGATCTCGCGGATGGCCTCCGTGGGGTTGGCCGAGCGGAGCTGCGTGGTGATGCGGTTGCCGTCGTCCAGTTGCGGGTCGAGTTCTATCCTGATGTCCATCTCGCGCGCCATCCTGTCGACGGCTTCGCGTATCGGCGTATCTTTGAAAACGAAGACCGGCTGAAGCGTTTCGGCCCTGTCGGCGCTCTTCCGCAGCGTGCCGTGGTTGAGGCTGGCCTGCTGTCCTCGCGTGAGCACGGCCTTTTGTCCGGCTGCCGTGACGAGAACCCGTCCCGTCTCGACGCTCACCCGTTCGTTGCCTTTGAGCCGGGCATCCACCGAGAACGAAGTTCCCAGCACTTCCACTCGCATCTCTCCCGCCGTCACGGTGAAGGAGCGGCCGTCGTGGCTCACGTCGAAGAAGGCGCGTCCCGTCAGTTCCACCCGTCGTTCGGCCTTGCGGTCGGAAGCCCGGTAGGCCAGCGTGGCCTGGGGATGGAGCCTCACCGTCGTGCCGTCGGGCAGCCGCAGCTGTTCCGTCCGGTGCGAATGGTTGGCGAAGGTCTGCGCGGGCGCTTCCCCGAAGAGGCTGTAGAAGCCGAAGCCCACCAGCAGGAGCAGCGCAGCCGCTGCGACCCACAGAGCGCGTAGCCTGACGGCGCGAGCCTTGTGGGGGCTTTCCGCCAGTCGTGACTCAACCTTTTGCCAGGCTGTCGCCGTGTCTACTTGTATGTCGCGACCCTCCCGGTCCAGGCGTTCCATGGCGTCGACGAGCCGGCGATATTCCGTTCCGTTGGCGTCGATGTAGGCCTCCAGCGTCTGCCGCTGCTCCTCGGTGAGGGGCTCCGCAGCCAGATGGCGGGCCAGGATGGCGTCTATATTTGTATGTTCCATAAGCCGAGATTGATTAGTTGTGAGCAGGTAGCCAGCCAGAGTAGCGTCGGATGAGAGGTGGCATAGGCCCTGATGATGTGAATGGCCTTGCCTATATGATTTTCTACTGTTTTTTCGGATATGTCCAACGCGGCGGCTATCTCTTTATATTTCATCTTTTGGATTTTGCTCATCATGAAGACATCCCGGCATTTGGGCGGCAACAGGGCCAGCAGCGTGTCGAGCAGTGTGGCGTAGTCGGTCGGCTGTTCGCTCTCCGTGGTGTCGCTGAGCTGCAAGGAGGCTTCCGTGTCGGCCGAAACGGTGTCGAGCCGTCTGTGCCGACGCAGGAAAGTGATGCAGTTGTTGCGGGTGGCTGTTTTCAGGTAGGCGACGAAAGCGTCTTCCTCCAGGTCGTCCTTGCCGTGGTTCCAGATACTGATGAAGAGTTCCTGCACCACGTCTTCGCAGTCGTCGCTGTCTGCCAGGTAGCCTGCGGCGATGCGGCAGAGCATGGGATAATAGCGTTCGAACCTTGTTTGGAAGCGTTTCTTTCTGTCGGTCTTCATTGTTTTGTTTTGCGAAGCGTGCTAGAATTTCAGGCTCACGCCGGCGGTGACGAAGCCCTTGTAGCCCAGTCCGGCCTCAAGGAAGCCCCCGATGTGGTCGTTGCCCACCCTGAGCGCGATGGGGTTCACCTGGAACGCGAAGTCAGTGGCGGTCTTGGCCTTGGTGTTGGCGTTCTTCTTGCCGGCCTCGGTCAGCCCCTTCTCCGTGGTGCGGGTGAGGTCTACGCCGGCCGCGGCCGAGCCGTAGAGTTCGAAGGCGCCTTTCTTGTAATACACCATCTCGGCCACGGGCATGACCAGGAAGTTGAGTTGCGTCTCCTTGATGTCCTTCTGCTTGCTCTTGGCGTAGTCGTACTTGCTCGAAACGGAGGCGAAGCCCAGGTCGAGACCCAGCCGGAAGCGGTTCATGTGGTAGCGGTAGCCCAGTCCGAGCACGCCCGTGGAGGTTTCGTTGGTGCGGGTGGTGCCGGTGACGGCGTCGCCGAGTCCGATTCCCCAGATGGAGGCCACGCTGAGCGTGAGGCCGTCGCTGTAGCCGATGCGGAACTCGTGGCGGCTGTCCGACTGATACTTGCTGTTGATTTGTGCGTTGGCCTGTGTCAGGCCGGCTGCCAGAAGCATGGACAGCGCTGCTAATTTCATCTTCATATTCTTACCGTTTTAAAAGTTATTTTCTGTCTGGAAGGCTCTGTTTCTTCGGCCTTTCAATCCTTATAACTCAACGGCATGCAAATACCCCTACTGCTGTTCTCGTTTTTTTTGTTGTCAGGCTGTCGGCTCTTCGGGGCTGACGGCTGGTTTGGCGGGCTGCCGGGCCTGCCAACTCTCCCACTCCTTCATGGCCTGTTGCCAGTCGGTGGTGGCGTCGGCGGGGCTTTCCCGCTGTCGCAAGGCCTCGTCGCGGGCCTTGTCGCGCAGCCGCTTGGCCTTCATGTCGGCGATGGTGGCGTCGTCGAGCACCTGGATGGCGCCGCGGTCGAGGGCCAGGCGCAGTTCGTCGGGGCCGAAAGCCTTGCCCTGTTCGTTGAAATCGGAGATGTTGAACTCGTATTCCACGCGCAGCTCGTGGCGTATCTCTTTCTGCTGCTTGCGGTTGCCGGCGTTCTTGAGCCGCAGCAACCGGCTTATTTCGTCTATCTCTTTCTGCGCGAATTTGTTTCTTCCCATTTGTGTTGACAATATAATAAGGTGGAGGGGGTGGATGGCGGGGCGTCTTTGTTGCTTGTTCCCTTGTCAGCGGGTTTGCATTGCAAATATACTTCTTTGTTTTGATATCCGCAAGTGAATCAACGACATAGTGGTCGTAGACAAAGGACGGATTTGTAGAAAGCTATCGGAGCGTTTCATGCCGTGGGCAAACTGCCTTGTAAAAGCGGCCCTTTCAGGTGCTGACAGCAGCCCTTTCAGCCGCTGAAAGGCCAGCTTTTAAAAGCCTCCGGACATGCTTTTATTGCTGGTGTGCCAAGACATAAGTACATTAGTACATGTTTCTTCTGCGATGTTTTTTAGGACATAAGTACATAAGGACATATTTTTTGGGTGAAAAGGACAAAGACATAAGGGCCGCAAGCGGCCGATAAAGACATAATTATACTGTGGAATTTTAATTGTGATGTGTGAAATGAACGGGAGAAGAACCATTGGAGCATGGAAATATCCAATTGGTTTCCCTGCCTGCCTTATGTCTTTATTCCGTCGCTTGCGACGCCCCATGCAGAAAAAACATGTTCTTATGTACTTCTGTCTTTATAAAAGAATCAGAAAAATATGTCCTTATGTACTTATGTCTTTATAAAAGAGCCAGGAAAATATGTCCTTATGTACTTATGTCTTAAAAACAGCAGCAAAAGGAGCATGTCCTTATGTATTAAAAGCAGGCGGGCCGTTGATGATTCAACGGCCCGGCGCTTGGTGATGTTGTCCTACGCGGATTCGAACCACGACTGAGAGAACCAAAAACTCTAGTGCTACCATTACACCATAGGACAAACATGGCAATCGTCCAGATGGCGATTGCGGCTGCAAAGATAGTGGATTTTTCGTCCACCGCCAAACTTTTTGCCCTTTTTATGCCACGATGGCATGGCTGGGACTTGTTTTTTGCGCTTTATTTGAAAAAGCGGTTCATGTTGCGGATGGCCTCCTGCAGTTCACGCGCGTTGAGTTGATAGTCGGGTTGCGGGTTCATGCGCCTGTCAAGCACCTTGAGCGTGCCCGAACCGCGCTTCTCCACGATGGTGCCATCGGTCAGCGTGAAGGCATAGAAGAGGTCGTTGCCCGTGAGATGCCAGTTGCGGGGCGCGTCGTCGTCGAGGTAATGTCCCATGGAAAGGTCGGAAGGAGGGTTCGTCACGCCCAGCACCTGGTGGAGCAAGGTGGGCGACACGTCGTAGTGGGTGGTGCGATGGTCGCGCCTGCCGGGCTTGCAGCCGGGATAGTAGTAGACGAGCGGTATGCGGGTCTGCCATTCGGAGTAGTTGGAGGAGTGGCCCCAGTAGTTCTTGTGGTTCTCGTTGAACTCCTGTCCGTGGTCGCCGGTGATGACGACGACCGTGTTTTGCAGCAGCTCCTTCTGCGCCAACTTGTCAAGCGCAAGCCCGATGAGCGAGTCCACCTCGGCCACGCAGTTGCGATAGAGGTTGAAGAAGGGCGTGGGATCCATGTCGTTGCTGAGCTTCATGTAGTCGCAATACTCCCACGAGGGCTGGAACCGGTGCTGCTTGGTCTTCGGCACCTCGATGGCATGTGCCGAATCGTAGAACACGAATGAGAAGAACGGCTGGCGTCCGTCGTACCGGTCGAGGTCGTCCATGAAGTTGCGGGTGATACGGATGTCACGTTCGTAGGGCGTATTGCCGGGCGTATTCGTGTTCAAACCTTTCACATGACCGAACATCATCTTTGCGAACGGCGGATAGTCGAAGGTCGCGCTCGGGTAGGCCTGTATCCTGTAGCCCGCCTTGCGCAGCTCCTCCACCAGCAGCGGTTGGATGTCGGCATACTCGAAGCTCTTCCAGTAGTAGGCCGGAAGCCCCGTGAACAGGCCGAAGATGCCGCCCCGTGTGCCGTTGCTCGAACTCAAATGGTGGGTGTATTGCTCGGCCTGGCGGGCGAACCGGCAGATGCTGGGCGTGCATTCGTCGGTCAGCGTGCGCGGATTCCACGAGTCGATGCAGAGGATGACGACGTTGAGCGGCTTCGCGGGCTTGCGCATCTTGAGCGGACGCAGCGGGTAGCTGACCGACGAACCGCCACTCTTGAAGTGCAGCCGGTTCATCTCCCGGCGGTCTGCGAGGCCCATCTTCACCAGCAGTTTGTTGGCCCGCAGCGGGAAGTAATAGGGAATGACGTCGGTGCTTTCGACGATGGCGGCGTTCATCGTAGCCGCCCCGTAGATGTGGGCGCCCTGCGAGAAGAGACAGACGACGAGCAGTGGCAACAAGCTGTTGCGCCAGAAGTGCCGCTGCCGACGGCGTTTCTCCAGCCTGCAGCTCAGCCATGCCAGCGCGCCGCTCGTCCCCATGAGCAGCAGCGACAGGCCGACGGCCTTGGCATAGACCCAGAACGAGAACACGAAAATCTCGGAAGCACCCGGCCCGGTCAGCATTTCCAGAACGAGACCGTTGATGTGGAAATGGTAGAGGGCATAGACATAGCTGTTGGCCACGGCCAGGATGAACAGGAGTCCGTAGACCAAGGCCAGCGCCATGTTGGCCCAACGCTGCCGGCATCCCAGAACGGCGAGCGGCAGCTGGATGAGCAGGAAGGGGGCGAGAAGCAGGATGGCGGCGTGTGTCAGACACGAGGCGGCGAAATAAAACCAGCCTGCGGGCGTCATCACATCGGTGCTTGCGCCATGGAAAATGTAGCTGAAGAAGATGAGGGCGAGGGCCAGTGTCGACAGCAGATAGTAGCGGAAACCTTGCCGGAGGCCGGCCTTGTTCAAGCGTTTCATCATAGAATATAAAAAATGAGTGGTCGTCGATGAAGAAAGACCATACGCCGCGCAGCCCACCGTGCTGCGGTGTCGGGCCCCGGGACGCATGGTCGCCATGTCGGAGAAGCAGGCCGGCGGTCTATTTCACGGTAATCAAATAATAGTTTTTCTTGCCGCGCTGCACGAGCAGATACTTTCCGTCGATGAGATCGTCGGCTGTCACGGGCTGATCAAAGGCTGCCAGCTTCTCTTTGTTGAGGCTTACGCCGCCACCTTTCACCATTTTGCGCATCTCGCTCTTGCTCGGGAAGATGTCCCAGCCGTCTTGGCAGAACAGGTCTACGGCTGTCTGGCCGAGCGTTTCCTTGCCCAGTTCGTAGTGGGGCACGTCCTTGAACACGTCGTTGAGCGTCGCCTCGTCGAGTCGGGCCAAGCTGTCCTTGGTCGCTTTGCCGAAGAGGATGTTGCTGGCGGCCGTCGCCATGTCGAGATCTTCCTTGGAATGCACCATCACGGTGATCTCTTCGGCCAGCCGCTTCTGTAGCGTTCGGCGGCCCGGATCCTGACGGTGTTCCTCCACGAGGGCGTCGATGGTGGCCTTGTCGAGGTCGGTGAATATCTTGATGTAGCGTTCGGCGTCGTCGTCACTCACGTTGAGCCAGAACTGATAGAAGGCGTATGGCGTGGTGCGGTTGCGGTCGAGCCAGATGTTTCCGCTCTCGGTCTTGCCGAACTTCTTGCCGTCGGCCTTGGTGATGAGCGGGCAGGTGAGGCAGAAAGCTTCGGCTTCGTTGCCCAGCGTGCGGCGGATGAGTTCCGTTCCGGTCGTCATGTTGCCCCACTGGTCGTTTCCGCCCAGCTGCAGACGCACGCCGTACTTCTGATACTGATACAGGAAGTCGTAGCCCTGGAGCAGCTGATAGGTAAATTCGGTGAACGACAGTCCGTCGCTTGCTTCGCCGTTGAGGCGCTTCTTCACGCTGTCCTTGGCCATCATGTAGTTGACGGTGATGTGTTTGCCCACCTCTCGCGCGAAATCGAGGAAGGTAAAGTCCTTCATCCAGTCGTAGTTGTTGACGAGTTCGGCCTTGTTGGGCTCGGCTCCGTCGAAGTCGAGAAACTTCGAAACCTGCTTCTTGATGGCCTCCTGGTTGTGATACAGCGTGGCCGAATCGAGCAGGTTGCGCTCCTGGCTCTTGCCCGACGGGTCGCCAATCATACCCGTTGCGCCGCCAACGAGCAAGTAGGGCTTGTGGCCGCAGCGTTGCAGATGGCGCAACATCATGATACCGCAGAGGTGACCGATGTGCAATGAGTCGGCCGTTGGGTCTGTTCCGAGATAGGCGGAGACCATATTCTTTTGCAGAAACTCTTCTGTTCCGGGCATGATCTGAGCCAGCATACCACGCCATTTCAGTTCTTCAACAAAATTCTTCATATATTTTTTCTTTTTGATTGATCGGAGGTCATGGGCCGCGGGGGCCCTGTTGCGCATGACAGGCCGCCGGGCTTGGCAAGACCGCTACGGCACGGGGTCGTAGCCGCTGCCTCCCCAGGGGTTGCAGCGCAGGATTCGCCAGACGGCCAGCAGCAGACCCTTGACGGGGCCGTGCTTCAGGAGCGCCTGACGGGCGTATTCGGAGCAAGTGGGAGTGAAGCGGCACGAGGGCGGGGTGAACGGGGTGACGAACCGTTGATAGAAAAGGATGGGCAGAATCAGCAGCAGGCTCATGCCTTTGGCCAGCAGGTGGAGGACGTTTTTCAAGCCTTTCATATCTTCTCGCTGATTCGTTGCAGGAGAGCCGTCACGTTTCGCTCTATCAGGGACGTCGCGGCGTGCTTGTCGGAAAGCCAGATGAAGGCCACGGCCACGTTGCGTCCGCTCAGGATTCGCTTGTTCTTTCGGAAGGCTTCGCGCACCTGCCGCTTCACCCGGTTGCGGTCGACGGCGTGGCGGAAGTGCCTCTTGGGCACGCTGACAAGCATTTTCGGACAGGCCTCCGCCACCTGGAAACTCGTCTCCGGGGCTTCGTCTTCGAGCGACCGGTAGACGGCGCGCAGCGGAAACACCGTCATCGAACGGCTCTTTCCGCCCTTGAAGAGGCTGTCTATCAGGCTGAGGCTGTAGACGCGTTCCTCTTTCGACAAAGTGAATCTGTCCGTTTCTGCCATCGTGTATGTGCTGTTGGGCTGTCGGGCGGTGCCGGCGGCAGCTTATTTGTGTTTCGACAAGTAGGCTTCGAGGGCGCTCGACATGGAAGGATGGTCCTTCGTGGGCGCCTGGAGGTCGAGCGTCAGTCCTTCTTCGGCTATCGTCTTGGCCGTGGCGGGGCCGAAGGCCGCGATCTTGATGTCGCCCTGCTCGAAGCCGGGGAAGTTCTGTTTGAGCGCCTTCACGCCCGTGGGGCTGAAGAATATCAGCATGTCGTAGTCGAAATTCTTGATTTCCTCCTCGGTCAGGTTGTCGCTCACGGTGCGGAACATGACGCATTCGGCGTGCATGAGCTTCTTGGCGTCGAGCAGGTTCTTCACGTTGTCGTTGTGGACGCTGCTCAGTGGCACGAGATACTTCTCGTTCTTGTGCTTCATCATGGCCGGGATGAGGTCGTCGACCTTGCCCGTTGTGCCGAAGAAAATCTTGCGTTTGCGGTACTGGGTGTATTTCTGGATGTAGAGGGCGATGGTCTCCGTGACGCAGAAATACTTCATTTCCTCGGGAATGGCGATGCGCATTTCCTTGGCCAAAGTGAAGTAGTTGTCGATGGCGTGGCGCGAAGTGAAGACGACGGCCGTGTAGTTCAGAAGACTGATTTTCTGCTGCCGGAACTCCTTGGCTGTGATTCCTTCCACCTTGAAGAAAGGTCTGAACACCAATTCCACCTTGTATTTGCGCGCAATGTCAAAGTAAGGAGACTTTTCACTCGATGGTTTGGGCTGTGAAACCAGGATTTTCTTGATCATCTTGCCTAATAATTTATCTTCAAATAGCTATTCGTGAATACCAGCGTGCCGTAGAGGGCGAACAACGGTACCATTTCGAGGGCACAAAAGTACAAAATATTTTGCAGAAAAGAGCCCTTTTGGCGGAAAAAGATGATATGTGTCTTGTAGAAGGAGAGCAATTTGAACAAGGTGATGACGGCCAAAGTGCAAATGCCTACCGCTCTGATACTCAAGTTGAAGTAGACCTGCAGCATGACGATTGGGAAGAGAAGCATGCCCTGGACGGAGATGATGAAGAGCAGGGCGTGGAGCCATCGCGTGTTGGAACGCTTGTCGAAGAACACCCAGTCGGTGAAGGCGTAGGCCAGGAACTTCACGAGGAAGTAGCCGGCGAACAGCGCCCCGTAGATGCCGATGGCCTGGTACTGCTCGACGGCAAAGGTGTCGGCGGCCACGTCGAACGTGCTGAAGAAGTAGATGAGGGCCAGCAGCAGGCTCGTCTGCAGCAGGAGGAAGAGCTGGAAGCGGATTTCGCCCGACGTTTCGGTATGCGACGACGACTCGTTTCTGGGGATGTAGAAGAAGTCCTTGGCCTGTCGCTTGATGAAACCGCCCAGCCGGCGCAGGGCGACGAGGGCCAGGATGAAGACGCCGAAGAGCACGCCGGTGACGAAGTTGTCATTCGCCGGCGTGTAGGGAACGGGGTCACCGGCCACACCGAGACGCCCGCCTGTGAGTTCGGGGTGAAACAAGGAATCCTTTGAAAAGAACGACTCCTTGTAATATTGGGGCAGACTGACGTCGCGATAGCTCTTGCCCACGGGCCATCCAGGCAGGTGGAGCGTGTCGGGGCGCCCGCTCCAGTGGATTTCCCCCGGCTCGAAGTGGGCCTGGATGGCCGAGTCCTGCTGTTCGGGGGTGGCGTTTCGGGGCAGCCAGCTCAGCACCTGGGCCGGTGTGGGCTGCCGGTGGGCCGTGGGGGGTAGGCTCTGCGCCCCGTCCCCGGCCTGCTGCGCCGCGATGGTGTCGGTCTGCAACATGGGTCTTGCGTATGGGTTAAAGTCCGAAGGCGGCTTTGATGGCTTCTGTCTGATCGAGTTTCTCCCACGTGAAAAGCTCTACGTCGATGGTCTTCGTTTCGTGGTAGCGGCTGGTGAAGGTCTTTTTCACCACCTCGTTCTTGCGTCCCATGTGACCATAGGCTGCCGTTTCCAAATACATCGGTTGACGAAGCTTCAGCATACGTTCGATGGCTTTGGGCCGGAGGTCGAAGAGTTGCTTGATTTTTTCGGCGATCTGGCTGTCGGTCAGGTTGGTTTTACCGCGTCCGTAGGTGTTTACGTAAACGCTTACGGGCTGTGCCACGCCGATGGCGTAGGCCAACTGCACGAGCATTTCATCGGCAACGCCCGCCGCCACCATGTTCTTGGCGATGTAGCGAGCCGCGTAGGCCGCCGAACGGTCTACCTTCGATGGGTCTTTGCCCGAGAACGCGCCGCCGCCGTGGGCACCCTTGCCGCCGTAGGTGTCGACGATAATCTTGCGACCGGTCAGTCCGGTGTCGCCGTGGGGGCCGCCGATGACGAACTTACCCGTAGGATTGACGAAATAATGAATGTCGTCGTTGAACAGCGCCAATATCTTTTCGCCACACTCGGCCTTGACGCGCGGAATCAGAATATGGACAACATCTTCGTGAATCTTGGCCAACATGGCCTCGTCGTCGTCCATAAACTGGTCGTGCTGCGTGCTCACGACGATGGTGTCGATGCGCTGCGGCGTATTGTTTTCATTATATTCAATCGTCACCTGACTCTTGGAGTCGGGGCGCAGATAGGTCATTACCTTGCCTTCACGGCGGATATCGGCCAGCACTTTCATGATGAGATGCGACAAATCGAGCGACACGGGCATGTAGTTTTCTGTTTCGTTGCAGGCGTAACCGAACATCATGCCTTGGTCGCCGGCACCCTGTTCGTCTTCGTTCTGGCGGTTGACGCCGCGGTTGATGTCGTCGCTCTGCTCGTGAATAGCCGTCAGAATGCCGCACGAATCGCCGTCAAACTGGTATTCAGCCTTCGTGTAGCCGATGCGTTGGATGGTCTTTCGGGCGATGTTCTGTAGGTCGATGTACTCCGACGAGCGCACTTCGCCCATGATAACCACCTGTCCCGTGGTACAAAACGTTTCGATGGCGCAGTGTGCCTGCTCATCGTAAGCTAAAAACTGGTCGAGAAGCGCATCCGAAATCTGGTCGGAAACTTTGTCAGGATGTCCCTCGGACACTGACTCTGAAGAAAATAAATAGCTCATTTTTCCATTACTTTTAAAAGCGTGGAATAACACCAAGTAACCGTAAAATCTGAGAGGGATTTTGCAGTTTTAGCATTTTTTTATGTGGTTGCAAGCAGCCAAATTCTTCCACAAGCGTTATAACTAAGTGATTAAATCGCCGCAAAGGTACGACTATTTGGCCGAATCGCCAACGTTTTATCGCTTTTTTGCATTCCTGGCGTGGCGCCCTTCGTTAATCGCTGTCAATCAATGAGTTGCAAAAGCAGTGCTTTAACCTCCTAAAAGGGCTGCTTTTACACGCTAAAAGGGCTGCTTTTGCGGGCTGAAAGGGCTGCTTTTGCAAAACGTTTTCCATGCTTTGTGCCATCAGCTTGACACTGGGCGGTTTCGGCGGCAGGGAGAAGCATTCCTCATGAGCTTTCTTGAGGCATGTTGATGAAAACCATCACAAATAACGACACGCCATGAAAGATTGGATGTTTTTCGGCTTTTTTATTTTGTTTTACAATCTTTATTCTTTACCTTTGCTATGACGGATGGCTTCCTTCCGTCCCTGTTGATAGCACCATAAGCAATTTCTGCTTGACAACACTTTTTCAGAACGCGTCATGGAAATCCATAAGAGTCACCTATGAACAGTTACAAGATACCCACCCTGATTGTGGCGGCGGTCATGACCGCCATGCTCATGACCGGCTGCCGACGGGAGTCGCCGCGGAAGGCCGCCTATACGGACCGGCAGTGGCTCATGCTCGACACCACCGACAACCACACGACCAACATCGACTCGCTCCGTGCCCTTGTGCGCAAGAGCCAACAGACCGGCGACCCGGCACGCGAGATGGCCGCCTTGGCCGAACTGGCGCATGGATATCAGTCGGCCAGCCGCTACATCGACGCCGTGAAGGTGCACCGCCGGCAGCTGACGCTGGCCCAGCAGCTCAACGACACGCTGATGACGGCCTCGGCCTTCAACGACCTGGGCGTCAACTTCCGCCGCATGGGCCTCTACTATGAAGCCATCCTCCACCACTCGCAAGCCATCACCACCGCCCGGAAGGCCCCCCGCGACCGAAAGCTCATGAAATGCACCGCCATCGGCTACAACGGCATGGGCAACGCCTACATGGCGACAGGCCACTACCTGTCGGCCGACAGCATGTTGCGCAAGGCGCTCGCCATCGAGGTCAGGCTGGGAAGCCACCTGGGCATGAACGTGGGCAACGCCAACATCGGCGAGGTGTTCGAACTGCGCGGCATATACGACTCGGCCAGAATCTATTTCCAGCGCAGCTACGAGCACAGCGTGCTGGCCAAGAGCACGACGGGCCAGGCCTACAGCCACATGAACTTCGGACGGCTCTACCAGCACGAGGGAAAGTTCAAGGATGCCGTCGCTGAATACCAGATGGCCATGTCCGTCATCTCACCCAAGCGCGACCTGTGGCTATGGGTGCAGCCCTGCATCGCCATGGCAGGCGTCAGGGTGGCCATGAAGGACCACGCCGAGGCGCGGAAGTATCTCGACATGGCGCTGCAGGCGGCCCGGAAAATGGGCGCCAAGGAGTTTCTGTCGGAAATCTTCTTCCTCTATTCCGACTACTACCGCAACCTGGGGAACTACGAGAAGGCGCTCGACTGCTACACCAAGGCCGACAAGGCGCGGCAGCAGGTGTTCAACAGCAACAACATGTTTGAAATCGAAACGCTGCAACAGCAGCTGTCGCGGCGGCAACACGAGGAATACGTGGCCGTGACCGACGCCAAACTGGCCAACGAACGCTCCATCTCCATCATGCTCGGCATCACCCTCATCGCGCTGGTGCTGGTGCTGGTCATGCTCTGGTACGTGGCCCAGGCCCGACTGCGCAACAACCACATGCAGAAAGAGTTCATCCGCATGCGCGACCGCTTCTTCACCAACATCACGCACGAGTTCCGAACGCCGCTCACCATCATCCTGGGCCAAGGCCAGGAGGTGGCGCAGGCCGACAGGAAAGCCCTGGAAAAGGTGAACGAGGCGGGCAGGATGATCGTTCGCCAAGGCAAGCAAATGCTCCATCTGGTCAATCAGCTGCTCGACATCAGCAAGGTGCGCATGACTCCCGACTCGCCCGACTGGCACACGGGCGACATCGTGCCCTACCTGCGCATGATCGTCGAAGGGGGCGTGCTGCTGGCCAAGACCAAGGACATCACCATCCACTTCACGCCGCGCAAAAACGTCATCATCGCCGACGTCGTGCCCGACTATCTGCACAAAATCATGCGCAACCTCATCAGCAACGCCGTCAAGTTCACGCCGCCGCGAGGGGAAGTCAACATCACATGCTATCAACATCACAGCAAACTCGTCATCATGGTGGCCGACAACGGCATGGGCATGGAAGCCGAAGTGCTGAAGCATGTATTCGAGGAGTTCTACCAGGCCGAAACCGACAGCCGCAACCTGGGCACGGGGATAGGGCTGGCGCTGGTGAAGCAGCTGGTGGAAGCCATGCAGGGCAGCATCAAGGCGGTCAGCACGCCGCAGCAAGGAAGCGTCTTCACCATCACGTTGCCGCTGAAACACGGGCAGGGGCAATGGAAGCTGCTTAAACTGGAAGAGCCGGAAGAACCCTTCGACCCGGTCTTCGTCAACACGAAGGCCGTCCGACAAAAGGATATGGACGAAAACAAGTATGCCCGCCACGTCCTGATTGTGGAAGACAATGCCGACTTGGCCCAATTCCTCGGACAACAGTTGTCGGCCAACTACCAGCTCTCGTTTGCCGTGGACGGAATCGACGGCTTCGAGAAGGCGCAGCGCCAACAGCCCGACCTCATCATCACCGACCTGATGATGCCCGGCATGGACGGACTGGAACTGTGTCGGAAGCTGCGGGCTTCGCACACGACCTCCACGACGCCTGTCATCATCGTCACGGCCAAGACATCGCAGGAAGACATGGAAGCCGGCCTCAAGGCGGGGGCCAACGCCTACCTCTTCAAGCCCATCAGCAGCAACGAACTCCGCATCCGAGTGGAGTGGCTGCTGACGGAACGCCGACTGCTGCAAGAGAAATACCAGCTGGCGGCCTATGAAATCACGGCTGCCAAGCGCACGCTGACGCACAAGGACCAGGAGTTCATGAGGGCGTTCACCCATGCTGTCTACGACCAGATCAACCAGTTGGAAATCAATCTCGACGAACTGGCTTCACGACTGTGCATGAGCCGACGCACGCTGAACCGCAGGGTGCATGAAGTGATGGACCAGACGCCGGCCGCCTACGTCACGAAAATACGAATCGACTATGCCAACCAGCTGCTCAGAAGCCGCCCGGAGCTGTCGATCGTCGAGGTGGCCAACGCGTGCGGCTTCAACGACCGCAGCTATTTCGACCGCACTTTCCGCGCCGAGATGGGCGTCACGCCGGCACAATTCAGAAAAACCATCATCCACAATCCCTGAAAAGGAAGGGCATGGCAGAAACAATATGTCTGCCATGCCCTTCCGTCATTCTTATTCTTGCTTTACTTTCAGCTGCTCCGGATGCGAGAGCGAGCCGTGGGTTTCGCCGTCAAAGGCGAAGGTGGGTGTCAGGAGCCTGACCCCCGTATGGTTGCGGCGGTAGGCGCGTATCTCCACCGTCTCGCCACGGGGACGGTTGCTGTAGATGCGGAACTCGTAGTAGCTGATTCCCTGCGCCTGACGCGACACGCCGACACCCCGCAGTTCGTCGCCCACAAAGGCGGCGAGGACATAGTCGTCGGGCGAAAACTCGGGAAGCCCGTCGATCCTGGTCGAGGCATAGACCACCATGTCGTAGCGGTAATGCGCAGACTTGTTGAACAGCCAACTGTTGATGACCTGCACCCGACACGAGTCGCGCTGCTCGCCCGACACGCTGACGGCCAGCACCTTGGCTTCGCCGGGCTTCAGCGCCTTGACAATGCCGTTATGAACGGACGCCACACCCGACGAGTCGGCATACCAGAACACGGTCTTCAACGAAACCGAGTCGGGGATGAACGAAGGCGTCAGCCTCAGCGAGTCGCCCACCATCAGCACGATGTCGTGACTGTCGATCGTCATGCTGGTGGGAACGACGGAGCCAGGCTCTTCAAACTCAAACCACTCCCCGCACGAAGTCATACTGAACAGCGCGCAGAGCACCGCTAACCAGAGCGGCAGGTGTCTCTTTCCATCGTTGTGCATAGGAGTCATGATTTTTTCTGATTGCTTTTATTTGTCGGGCCGCTCCACCTCCACCATGTTGGAGAAGTCGGTCGTCCGCCCATCCTTGAATCTTATTCTGACGAGATACTGCGCCTTGTCGCCCGGAGTCAGCAGGTTGTCGGTATAGACGGGCTCTTCGCCCTTCCTGATGGTGCGCATGAACTTGAACTCGTCGTCGTCCGTCCCCTTGCGCAGCACGACGGTGTAGTAGTCGGGGCTGATGGCTTCGACTTCTTCTGTCTTGAAGCCCCAGCCCAACATCACCTTGCCGTCTTGCTCATGCCATACGCCGTCGAGCTTGATGTGCACGGGGAAGGTCTGCGGCCCCTTCACCTGAACCTGGGCATAGAGGCTCATGCCCGACGACACGCCCGTTTCGTTGACACTCTCCACGGCATACTGGTAATAGTCGTTGCGGCTGTAGGCAGGCTCGTCGACCAGAGCGACACGATGATTGCCGTCGAGGCTGTCGGCACTGACCGAGCGCAGCAAAGTCCACTGCATGTCGCTTTCCAGCCGGCGGTAGATGTTGTAGTAGTCGATGTCGTTCTGGGGCGACGGAAGCCAAGCCGCGTGAACCCGTCCCGGCTCTTCCACCCAGATGGTGTCGAGCACGCAGGCCGTGGGCGGAATGAAGTTGGGCAGATAGCGCACGTGCATTTCCGAAAACTCGCTGCTGTTGCCTTCCTTGTCCACCGTCTTTATCTTGTAGTAGCGGTGGCGCTGGGCAAGATCGAGTTGTATCTGCTCGGTGTAGATGGTGTCGTTGCCCACACGGTCGTTGACGAGCGCGAACTCGTGGGTGGAGTCGTTGGCCATGTAGATTTCGTAGTGGTCGGCGTCTATCGAGCGCGAAGGGTGCCAAGCCATGGTCATGTTGCCGTCGACGTCGATGACCGAGCGCAGGCGCGTGGGTGGCAGCGGCGGCACGAGGTCGGCGATGATCATCTGCATGGGCAGCGAGTGGTTCATGTTGCCGTTGGTGTCGTAGCAGGCGATGGTGACCAGGCCGGTCTTGAGCCCCTGTATGTCGACGGTCGCCACGCTGTCGCGGGGGCTAAGGAGCGAGTCGGTGAGCGGTCGCCACTGGTCGCCCAGCAGTTCCTGGTTGAAGTAGCAGGGCAGGAAGCCGGCCAGGTCGGGCTCCTGTGTTTCCTTCTTCCAGCGCAGGACGGCCTGCGTGGGCAGGTTGGTCTTCTGCTCGCGCAAGATCTCTATCTGCCACAGATGGGCCGCTTCGGGGGGCACGAGGTCGGGAAGCGTCACGCTGTGCTCTTCGGAGGGCAGCGTGCGTTCGCCAAAGGCGTCGTAGCCATAGACGCGGTAGACGTAGCTGCCCGGCTGCATGCCACGGTGGACGTAGACCGAACCCGTGTCGGGCAGGGCCTCGTCGCCACGCTCCATCGACATGTAGGGCCTTTGGTTGGCCTTGTGCCACTCCTGGCTGTCGGCAGCGCGCCATTCGATGTCGTAGAAGCTCCAGCGCAGGTCGGGCCATGCCAGCATGATGTCGTGCGGCCCGAGGATGGAGTCGGTGAGTTGCGCGCCGAAGGCCGGCCGTGGCGCGGCCTGCACAACAACGTCGTGGATTGCCTCTCGCCGGTGATGGATGATGGAATCGGGCACGAGCGGAACGATGACATAGTCGTATTGGCGGCCCGGCTCCACCTTGCGGTCGGTATAGGCCAGGCCCATGGCTTCGGCCAGATCCAGCCGCTGTTCGGCCACGACCATGGCATAGCTGTAGATGTTCTGCTGCTGGTCGGCCACCTCGAACACCGACCCCATGTTCTGTGGTCGGCTCTTGGTGCGGTCCAGCGTCAGGTCGCTGGCTCCCCAAACCACCTGCGCGGCCGCTGCGGCCAGGCTGTCGGTGGCGGGAAACCGCGTCTTGAACTCATCAAGGCTGATGGGCCGACACTCGGCCAGCGTATCGACCGTGGCGCCTTCGCGCTTGTCGAACGACACGCGCAGAATGCTGTAGCCGTAGGGCTGTGTCAGTTTCCAGGCCACATAGTCGTCGGGAGCCCAGCGCAGGGTGACGCTGTTGGACGTTGGGCGGGCCAAGGCTCGCAGTTCGTGTACCACGGGGTTGGCGGCAGCCTGGGTCTGGCTGCTGTCTGCTCCGGTTGTCTGTGCCACCGCCGAACAGGCCGCAAGGCCGAAGAGCAGGGCTGTGATATGTCTTTTTGTTTTCATAATCATTTTACCATGAGGTGTTGGCATACTTTTTCCATCCCTCGACAATATATCTATACTGACTGAGCGTAGAAGGACGAACGTCTAATTTTGAATTCGCAATGTTGTAGCCCGACACCTTGAAGACATTGAAGTCGTAGCTCTTGACATACGAGTTGGTCATATTGGTATCGATGAGGCCTATTATCCGCGAGGCATCGTTCCTGCGGTCTTGCCTTATTCCATCAAACTCTCCTGACGGCAAGACGCTAAGTCCATAGATGTAAAGTATCTGGATATACGGAATGGTGACGTTGGGCATTTGAGAATAGCCATACGCATAGATGTGATCCATGAATTCTTGACGCAAACCCTCGAACCTTAGATCGGACGGCTTGAACACCAATCCATATCCATTCTTTTGTCCTTTATTCCATCCACTGACATCGCAGAAGAGCTTGAGTTTTTTACGCACAGCTTCTCGATTTTCTTTACCCCTGTTTTCCCAGGTTTGGGCTGAGCTTAGCATATAATCTTTGCTCCCGACATATTTCAGAACCATCTTTTTGAGACGTTGCAAGCCATACATCATTGTTTGGGCCGTATATAAGTCTTCATCGAAAGCTTCGGTCAGTTTCTCAAATGCTTTTTCCTCGTGCGAACTAAGGTTGGAACCTATCGCGTCAGGCACACACTCGTCTCCATGCGGTTTGATACTGATTTTAGACACAGCATTCATAAGTATGTTCTGAGCCCTAAAGGCAGAGAGGTTGTAAACACCGTCGTGACCATTGTTGTCGCGTCTGGCATCCGCCAGGCATTCCACTTTCGTTGCCGGTGAATTGGTGTAGGTGCTGTCGCTGAACTGGAATTTCTTCATCGGAACACTACCTATCGTACCATAGTTGCTCCAGTAGACAATGGCCAAGGCAGGGTCTTTTGACCATACATCGTTGAGGTTCTTGGTGGCCAAGTCATACCTGTCGTTATTATAGTGAACCTCTCGCAGGTTACTGTAAATCGCTTCATCCTTGTGGCCGCCTGCCGCTGTTTGATAATGACCACGGCCTTGTGTCGCGGCAAAACTGTAGTAGTCGACAGTATTGAACTCACTCTGATAGAGGCCAACCGTGAAGTCAGCTTCGTTGCTGGTTTGCTTGAACGTTCGCATCATGCTGCTCAAGGAGTCAAGCCCTACCGTCTGGGAGAGTTCTTTCTGATACTCTTTCATATACTCACCCAAATCCAACTTCTCTTCTTGCTGTGTCGTATGGATTTTTGCAGAAGCGTGTCCTTGTGGATTCCGCCCTCTTCCCTTGCGACCTGCTGCGGCAGCACGGCCTTTTTGGGATCCTCCATAAGTTTTACCCGTCCGGCCCCCAGCAGGCTTGTTGGAGCTTTGGGACGAACTGCCTGACGGCTGTTCACGGGCTACGAACACCTTCATGGCCTCCTTCACTTCGGCCACATTGCGCTGTTGCTTTTCGAGGTCAACCTGCTTGATTGTCAGTCTATATCTCTTTCCAGCTTTTACAAAGCGTCCAAAAGAGGCATTGTTGGCCAGTTGCCATATAATGTATTTATAGTCACCTCTGTTATTCGCCTCAACAATTTCCTCCATAGGTATGTTTCGACACTTCGACCCTTCATAGCTCACTACCTTTACCGTGTCTACTTTCCAAGAATCTTCGGCAGGAGTGGTGCTTGTGCTTGTGTTGTTTTTCGACCCATGAGAGGAAACCTGGGGCTTGCCGCCTTTGCCTTCCGAGATTCCAAGTTTTTTCTCTTCCATCTTGGCCTCGTATCCAGCGGAGATGTTGAGGGATGGTTTGTTAGAGCCCTCAATCTTTATTATTGAGTTTGGATCTATTTGCTGATTATTCTTTGACCCAGAGCCGGAAGAAGCAGCTCCGTTCGAGGATTTTCCCTGACCAAGCCTTGCGCGAGAAGAAGCAGACTTGCTCGAGGAAATCCCCTGATTAAGACTTTTCTTAACAGAAACAGGCTTGTTCGAGGTATTTCCAGGATTAAACAGTGGAGCAAGGGATGTATCCGAGGTAAATCCATTACCTTTGAGAACTGCTGCTTTAACCTTATTTGAACCATTGCCGGAAGCGGCATTGCCCCCGTCTTTCTTGGCTTTTTCGTTCGCGATAGCCTCATCCAGTCCTACGGCCTTGCCGTTCTTGTTCATGAGATAGAACTCTCCGTTGAATGTACAGCCTACGTTGACTTCTTTCTGGTCGGGTATTTCCCAGCGATGGGTGTTGTCGTTGTACACTTCCAGGTCGGCCTGCACTTGGTAGCCCTGTTTCCATTTGTCACTCCGCGAGCCGCAAAGCGACAGAATGGGCTTGGAGGCTTCATTCAAATAAGCCCATCCTTTATTTTCCGGCAGAGCCAACTTCACGTCCTGCGTGATTTCCACCGGCAGTTCACCTGTGCGGAAATAAACGATGGACGTGTCGCGCCATGCTCTGTGCACGTCTCGGAATCCTGTTGTAGAGTCGTTGAAGACGGGGTCTACTTCCTTTCCGCCTCTAAGCTCCTTGGCATAGCCCGAGAGCGTCAGCTTATAGAACTTGTTGGGGTTCAGTCGGCCAAGTCCGGTGAGCGTGAACGACTCCTTGTTCGTCGTGCTGTTCTTCAGCTTGTAAACCGCCGATGGGTTGGTGTCCTTCTCGCTATTGAACTCTTCGAGCTTCATCGCGGGATCTACATGGAACACGTAGACACGCTCCGACTGCTTGGCGTAGTTCATGTAGTCTTCGTCAAATTTGGCTTTGTCGTAAGCCGCCTTCTCATCGACCAGACGCAGTTGCCGGTCAATGGTCATATTGGTCGTGTAGCGTGCTTCGGTGTAGACACTCACCTTGCTGTCATTGCCCCATCCCGTATCCTTTTCGTCTTTTCCGGGCTGAACGTCTTCAAATATGTTGATGTCGTCGAGCGGATTGGTAAAGGTAGGCATACAGACATGTCCGGCCTTGAGTTCTATGGAGCCGTTGAACTTGACAAGTCCACCCAGCAGTTTGGCTTTGGCTTTCACCTTGCCGTAGGCCCACGCCGGATTAGGCAGTCCGCCTTTCAGTACGGCGCCTACACCAGCTTCGATGATCGGCAACTTACCCTTGAAGATCCAGAGGTTGAGCATCAATCCCATTTCGCCAAACGCGTATCCGTAAATCTGTCCGTTGGCATAGTAGCCGTTCTTGCCGGCGGGACGCCCATCGCCACACTTGGCCGTCTTGAGTTTCTTGAGCGACAAATCGAAACCGGCTATCATCTCGATGTCGGCATAGCATACCACGGCGTTCAGCGCCAGCTCGCCGGTGATGCTGGCTCCGAGCATTACGCCGCCTTTGGCTTCGCCTTGGAAGCCCTGGAACTCTTTCACCGTTGCTTTCCTGCCTTGAATCACCTTGGAATCGGTACTCAAGAACTCTTGTACCTTCGTGGGCAATGGCGGCAGTTGTCCGTTGTCGGGCAGTTCGTTGCCCAGACATAGATAGGCGTCAGCCACATGCTTGCAACGCAGGTAGACGGGGCTGCTCGACTTGCCGACCTGGAAATCGAGGTAAGTAAAGACGCAACGCTCCGATGATTGAGGTTTGCCCAAATAGAAATGCCATTTGGTATCAAATCTTCCCACATAGTTATCGGGCTTCATCGTAAACTTCAATTCAATCGGAATCTGTACCCCCATCTTGAGTTTGGCGGCCGATTCCCTGTCTCTCCGCGTTCCGGAAGCCTCGGCCTTGTCACCCGAATCATCACTGTTGTTGGCGTCGAAGCCGTTCATGTCGGCCTTTCCATCTCCGGCGCTGGGCCCATCAAGCTTCTTGCCCGTCAATTTCTCATACTCTCCACTCATATCGGCATTCGCGTCGACAGAGATGTTGAGCGTCAGCGATTTCTCTTTTTCTTCATTCAAATAGGCGAACCGCGCCTTGGCTTTGATGAGCGCGTCTTCTTTGTTTTCCGCATAGAGCGCGTAGACGTCGCCTTGCATGATGAAGTTAGAGAGTTTGTTCCTGTCCTTATCGTAAATGACGGTAAGGGACAAGGGGGCCGTCACGAGTTTGTCGGAACCCGTCGTGCTGATGGTGAGTCCGAACATACCGCCATAGCTCTTGTACTTCGGATTCTTGTTGATATCGGTATTGATAAAGAAGCCGCCGCTGATTCCACTGATTCTTACGGGAGGTATCTCTATGCCCGCTACCCCAAAATTGAGCGCAACGCTGAATGCCGAATAGGCGTAGGTGTCTTCTTCGCCACTGGCCTTGGTACGCACGGCTTCGCCCCACGAACCCTCCAGGTCGATGTCGAAGAGGCCCTTCATGTTGATCTTCAAACCGCCTTTGTAGCCATGGGTCTTCTTCTCTTCCCCTTGTACCGTCAGTTTGTTTTCGCTCATCTCGAAGACGCCTTCGACGTTGACGCCGCCGAAGCCCGACTTGATGATGGCCTTGGTGAACTGGCAGTGATCCCAATCGAAATCGAAATCCTTCAGGTCGATTTTTCCCCACAGTACGACTCCTGCGCCGGCCACGAGCTTGTCGTCCATGAAGCCGATGCTGCCTTCGAGTTCGAGACCTATGAGCTTGTTGTCATGGCGTATGCCTATGTCGTCGAGCGTAAAGGAGAACGACCCTAATTTCTTTCTGGGCGAAGCCAGTTTCCATTGTCCCAAACTGAAGAAGAAGTCACCGTTGGGCGACGCGTATTCATAGACCGATTCTCCGGCAAGTTCTTTCCGCGAATTTTTAATGTCGCTTTCTACGTTGTTCTTCTTCTCACCGCTCCCTTCGGCAGCGTTTGTATTGGCGCTTTCCGCATTATTTGCAACCGACCGTTTGCTGTCCGGGGTCTTGAAGTTGGCCAACCTGAAGCCCGAGAACGCGACTCCAGGGATGTGCAAGCCCATGAAAGTCTTGTCCTTGGTGCCGCTAATTGAGATTTCTCCACCCATGCACAGTTCTACACGGGTTTTATTGTTTTCAGACTCTACGAAGAAATGGGTCTTGTCCTTGTCCAGTTTCATCTTGGCGAGGAAGGCGTCGAATATCAACTCCTCGGCCACCTGCTGTGTCTTGAACGTATATTTGAACGAACCGCCACTGTTCTGCGCCCTGCTCATGGAGCACTCGTAGCCGATCTTGCCCTTCTCCATCTTGCCATCCTTGCCTTTCTGCTTGAGCAGCGGCACGCCGAATTTGCCGTTGAAGCCTACTTTGTTGAAGCTGTTCTGCAAGACGTCGAAGTAGATTTCATCCAACGACAGCGACCAACCACCGAGCTTGCCGGTTCCAAACTCCACAATATTGTTGGCAGAGATGTTGAAACTGATACCCGATGCGTCGAAATAAAGATTCTTGACGCTCAGCGAAAGGCGCTTGTCTTTGTTCTTGTCGCCTTTATCGGATTTCTTGCTGGTCACTTCCACGATGGTCGGGAACTTGATCGTGAACTCGTCAAAATAGAATCCCTCCCAGCTTTCCGCCGTTGTCTGTCCATTGCCAAGCTTTTTGAGGTCGTAGCCTTTGGGCAGCTTGAAGTTTGCCGTATTGAATGTGGTGGAGTGGTCGAACGTGATACCCTTGCCGGTCGGCACGAAAGTATAGCCCGGCGCGCCCTTCACCTGGAACGGATCGAAGGCCACGGTGGCCGTCCAGTTGCTCCAGCTCCGCATACGCGTGCGTACATTTACTATATAAGGCACATCCTCCAGGGCGTTCCCCTTGCCGTCGTCCTTCATCATGTGGGGGATGTTCACTTCCATGTCCACAGCCAGACTGCTGAGCGTGTCGGCATCCCAATTCACGTAACAGCCGTCTTCGGCATAGGAAGGTTTCCGGGGAGCCTTGAAGGTGTAGGCGTATTGAGAGCCGGGGTCTTTTACCGTCACGTCGCTCAACAGCGACAGGCAGCCCGCCTCGGCAAACAGTTTGTTGGGCGCGATGCACTGGCGGGGCGCGCCGAACACGAGGACATCGTTGCGCGTATAGTCGCTCTCGGGCATGACGAAGAGTCCCATGAGATTCATCCACGACGAATTGGGCGAGAACTCCATTTTCAGTATCTGGATGTCGATCGGTGTCCTGTTGATTTCTTTCGGCAACTTCAACGGCAATGTGAGCGGCCCGATTTCAGAATTGATGAAGTTCTTGACCACCATGCAGCCGTCCTGCAGCCATTTGTAGTAGCGGGCAACGTCCTTCTCCTTCGCCATGTACTCGTTGAGCTTCAAGCCGTATTTCTCTACAGAGCCGAAGAAGTCGAGTCCCCACTTGTCGAACAGGTCGTAAGGAATGAAGTTGTAGTCGAGCTGGGCCGAAACGACCTTGCCGTCATATACCTGCCGATCCTTGTTGATGAAGAGCGTGTCGAACTTCACGTTGATCATGATCTTCGCGTTCTCCAGCATCCAGGTGACGTAGCCCGTTCCCTTGTAGCACTCCTTGGTTTGGTCATTGATCTTGACGGTGGTCTTCTCTATCTTGGTCACCGTCATCTCGAAGTCGCCCACCTTGACGGTCTTGTCCTTGAGATCGTCCTTGGAGAAGTCGCCCAGCGTCTTGTCCTTGATGGCGTCGGAGGCACCCGGGTGACAGTCGGGGAAGCGTTCGCCCACCGACGTGATGAAGGTGAGGTCGAGATAGTTCTCCTCGTCCTCGCCTATCACTATGCTGTCGTTGCCGAAGGGATAGTTCACCGTGACACGCAGCCGGATGCGGCCGGAGCCACCAAGGGCTTTGTCTATCTTATTCCACGAGATGGTGTCGGCAAGTTCCGTGATGTTGTTCTTCTCATAGAACGGCTTGCTCTGCTTGAGCGCGTCCTCGTCCTGTCCCGTCTGCCATTTCCAGGCTTCCACCTTATAATTCAGCGAAATCGTGTCGGAATCGGCGACAAGCGCTTCTGATATGACCGGACGCTTCCACGCCATGCAGATCGAGTCTCCGGTCTGTAGCGTCAGCGTACGCACGTCTTCCGTATCGGGATGCGGCTTTTTCAATACAGGTTGCGCGATGAGATACTTGTCTTTCAGCGCATCGGCGGAGTCTTTCCGTGTCCCGACAGTGTCTTTCTGCTCCGGTGTCGTTTCCTCTTGCGCGGTGTCCGTCTTCGTTTCCGAAATGTTGAACACCAGCAACTCGCTCTTTCCGCCATTCTGCAACAGCACGTAGTTGTTCTTTTCGGCCACATTGCCGCCAATGGGTTCGGCCGTCACCTGACAAACGTACAAGCCGGGGGCATGGGCAATCTTCTGCACGATGGCCGTCGGCAGCACGCAATAGGTGGCCATCAGGCCCGAACGTCGATAGACGTCGGCCCCGTAGAGCATGGCTTCGTCGGCCGTCTGGCCGTCGACCGCCTTGACGACGCGCAATGAATAGCGATACTGGCGCGTTCCGGCGCATGCCGTCATGGGCGGTGTCCATTCCAGTCGCGGATTGGACAGGTCGAATTGCGTTTGCGAAAGCAAATCGTCATGAAGTCCATCCCTGACGGAATGATGAATGCCACTTCCCTTGATGAGGGTGCCCTTCTTGTTGCCGACCACCCGTCCTCTGTTGTTGCGCCATGTCGTGGAAGGTGCCGGCGCAAAGGTCTGGAGGAAGCGGGGCGCGGAGCCGGAATAGCAGACATTGAACATACAATGACCCATGATGGGGTCGCTGAGCACCTCGGGGTTACGGTTGCCGGGCTGATAGCGATACGCCGTGATCTGGCCCGAATAGGTTCCTTCGGGCAACAGGCCGATGATGCCGCGCGTGTAGTCCGACAGCACGCCACCGGTCATGCGAAGCTGGTTGACGTTCAGATGACGGAAGAGTTGCTTCTGCATCACGACATCCAGCACCTGCAGCTTGTGGGGCAGCAGGACGAGCGGCTGCTGCGGCATGGCCTCGGGCGGCGTCGACAGCGACAGCCCCGAACTCGGGGTCACCTGCTGAAGCTCAAGCCCCAGATAGACGTTGAGCACCTCGTCGGAGATGTTCTCTAAAGATATCTGGAAGTATTTGCCGGGGTCGCCGACATAGTTGAGCACCGAGGGAGGCATCGGGTCGTACTTGGGACTGACCATAATCTTCACCTGGCCCTGGCCCATGGCGTTGAACGTGAGGGCGGCAAGAACCGTCAAAGTCGTGAAGACGCGCTTGAGATGGCTGTTCATTGCATTCATAGTGTATCGTTTCATAGGGCGTTTCATTTCTGTTTCTTGGAAGCTTTACGCTTGAGTTCCAGCAGCGTAAAGGTATAGTTGTAGTTCAGACTGCAGTTCAGGTCGTAGCTGGAATACTTCATGACATCGACGATGTTCATGTCGTTGTAGCGGCTGTAGCCTGCGCTGAAGGAGAACGAGTGTACTTTCTTCAAAGTGTAGCCGGCATAGAGGTCGACACCCACCGACCAGTTCGTGTTCTCTCCGGCGATGTGGTTGCGGCAGGCGGAAAGGGTCAGCGAGGCCGTCAGGTTCTTGTCTTCCAGAAACGAGCGGCCGGCAGAGCCCGATATGACGTCAGAGGTGTATTTGCGCTCATAGCCTTCGGAGGTCTGGTGGCTGTAGTTCAGCCCGAAATCTGTCTTGATGCGCTCCACGCTCACGCCGTAGCCGGCGCCGTAGGAGATGGTTTTCACGTCGCTCTCGCCCGTGGAGAAGGGGTTGAGGTCCTTGTTCTGCGTATAGCCGCCGGTCAGGCTTACCGTGTGGCTGTTGCCGCCGGCCTCGAAGGAGTAGCTCGGGGCGAGGTGCAGGTTGTGCATGATGCGGTTCACGCGCGTCGTGTCGTTCACTTCCATGGTGCCGGCACACTGCTGCTGAAGATAGCCGCTGTAGCCGGCCGTCAGGTTCAGGCTGCGCGACAGGTTCACGACGGCATTGGCCGAGTAGACGTAGCCGCGTGTCGTATAGAGTTGCTTGTTGTTGAGATTGTCGTTCTGGTAGGCGAAATTGCCCGAGAGTATGATGTTGCGCGTGAGCGAACCGCTCATCGAAAGCCCCAGGCTCTGGTAGTTGTTGCTGATATAGCTGAGGCCCAACGACGTGTAGTCGGGCTGCACCAGCTTGTAGGAGACGGAAGTGAAGACGCCGCCCAGCGACAGGTTCAGGTTGACGTCGCCCGCAAAGCGGTAGAGCGAGCTGTAGCGTGCGTCGAAAATCTTGTCCCACTTGTCGATTTCGTCTGAATGGATGCGGTCGGCACTGAGGTCGGTCGAGAAAACGGACGCGGCCACATTGGCCGTGAGCGACATCCAGTTGCCCAGGGAGGTGTGTCCGCGAAGGGCCACCGAAAGGTTCTCCTTGGCCTCGGTGGTGCGGCGCCATTCCGCGGCCAGGGAGCTGAGACGGTCGTAACCCTTGAAGACGTAGAGGTCGAGATAGTGGCGGCCGGAGCCGTAGCCCACCTTGAAGCCCCATCCCATGCGGCTGTATTGGGGGCTGCGCGCCTTGGGGTCGAGTGGATTGTCGTTGATGGCATGGCGGAGACGACCGTAGAACATGCCGAAGCGAAGCCGCTGGCCGTTGTATTCAAGACCGGCGCCCTCGAAAGGGATGTTGTAGATGTAGGGGGACATGGGCAGGACGTGCGTGCCCAGGTGGAGTGTCCAGTTCTTGTACGTAGGACTGATGTTGAACGAGAAGCGAGGATAACTGAAGTTGAGGTCGCTGTTGGAATAGTAGAAAGAAAAGGGCATGCTGAACCCATAGAAGCTGATGTTGAGATTGGCATACACCGAATTGCTCAACGGAGAGGCGAAGCCACCGCTCGAAGAATGGTAGTAGGCATTCTGCGTGCCCACGGCTCCCGTGATGATCAGCGGGTCGCTCTTGGCAATCTGTGAGATGTCCTGCGAATATCCGGAAACAGGAACCAGGCTGATGACGGCGGCCACGAGACCGGTGCGAAATAGGTTGTCTTTCATCGCTTCAAGGGTTATATTGACAGAAGGTGATTAAACGGGACGATGTCCCACGCCGATATCGGCGTGGGACATTTCCATTAGAGAAAATTATCATCTGGCTACCTTCCGGGAGAGGGTGCGTCCGTCTGTCGTCACGACAGTAACGATATATACGCCTGAAGGCAGTTGTGTCAGATCTGTGTCATTGACGAGCTGAGTGGACCCGTTGACGGCGTTCACACGGAAGCTCTTCACCTGAAGGCCGTTGAAGTGGAGACGGCCGTCGGCCACGGTGATGTCGGAAGACTCGGCGGTGATCTGGCCTACCGAAGTGGTTCCGCCCAGCTTCATCACGACGGGCTTGGCCAGGCTGCCGGCCATCTTGTCGAACGGCAGGCCGCCCGAGAGCAGGCGGTATTCGCCCGTCACCTTGTCGTAGAGCTTGAAGCTGACGGCCTCGCCGCCCTTGCCGTGTACGGTGATGAAATACCGGCCTTCCACCAACCGGCCTTCGCCGCGGCATTCGTCGCCCACGAAGGCACCCACGGTGCAGTCGGAGGCACGTGTCAGTTCGGGCACTTCGGCAATGATGGTCATGTTGTCGGCAAAGGCCGCGCTGTTATACGCCCATACGCTGGTTTCAACAAGTCCGTTGCGCTTGGCGGGCGACGTGGGGGCAGGCTGCGGAAGCATACTCTCGGCAGGGAAAGAGAGTTGGTGCATGGACGCAGTCGGCTGGGAATTGTAGAACATGTAGCCCTCGCCGGCCTTCAACGTAGTGAGGTCGCCCGTCCATGCGGAACCGCTGTATTCGGCGAAGCCGCCGTCCTTCGACACGATGCGTGAGCCGGTCATGATTCCACCGTCGAGCATGAAACTGCTCAGCGGTCGGTCGTACTGGTAAGGATAGGCGATCCAGTTCCAAGCAAGGTTCACATCGATGCGTTTGCCTGGGCGCGGCTGATAGTCGATGGTCGTCGCCGGAGCCATGGCGTTCACCGGAGCCGCGCCATCCTTGAGGCGCACCTTGTAGCACTTGTTCATCTCCAGGCTTTTCAGTGTGCCGAAGTAGCCGTATTGCGCGTCGTTGTAGAGCAGGTCTTCGGCGGAACGTATTTCGAGCAGGTCGTCGCCATAAAGCGTATGGATACCGGCGTTGTCGACGGGAGCGGCGAAGTAGGTGCGCCACTGCCATCCGGCCACATCATTGATTTCCTGACCGATGGTGATGGTGGCCCGACCTATTGTGTTGCCGTCATACCGGGCGGCGATGGTTCCCTTGCCCACCGAACGGGGCGTGATGGTCCACTGCAGGCCCGTAGCGTCAGCCGCAGCCTCCGCAAACTTCCATGTCGTGGGGAAGTTGGAGTCATCGTTCGTAATGACGAGGCTCACCTTCGAGGCATCGAACTGGGCGTCAGCCGGAACCGGCGTCAGCCGCAACGCATGCGTGGTGCGGTTGCCCATGACCACATTGCCAATGGTAAAGCCCGTAAGCCCCTGAACGATGTTGACGGTGAATGTCTTGGTGAGGGTGCGCTCGGTGGTGGCAAGTGTCGAGGTCCCTGCGTCCAGACGCGTCTCCTTATCTTTATAGGTGACGGTCAGAACGGAAGAACCGGCTTTGCGGGCCTTGATCATATAGCCGGCATACGCCATGGCAGCCTCGACGGTCACGACATCGGTTGCCGACGAGGTGAGCTGATACTTATTGGCGGCCGGGGCTGTCGGCGCGAAGGTGAAGTTGTCCGAAACCTGGGTGGCGATGTCCTGATAACCGTCACCGTTGGGGTCCCAGTCGATATTGAGCGGATTAGCCTTGATGTTGAGACTCGTGACGTTGGGCTGCACATGAACCTTGAACGTACAGTGAACGCTGTCGTTCGAAGCCGTGGCCCTGATGAAAGCCTCTCCCACTCCTATAGTTGTTATATGCCCGTTGTTTTCTCTGCGAAGAACACCGTCATTCTCTGTAGGGTAAAAAGCCAGGTTGTTGTAAACCGAACCTACAGGCTCCGGATAGACATTGGCTTTCAGCAGGTCGGTGATGTCGCGGTCTTTATATACATAGATGTCCGAGAGGTGGCTCTTCAGCGATTGCGCCCGCTGCTGAACCTTCACTTTCAACGTGGCCGAGAACGCTCCTACGGTGGCTGTCAGCGTGTAGTTGCCCACCTTCTTGGGCACCCATCTGTCGTTGGATGACATGTACACGAGCGCGGAGGCGTCGTTGGGAGTCAACTGAATCGGGGCGGTGACGCCCGCGGGAAGCAGATTGAAGGCCGTCTTTACATATTGGGTCAAGGTCAGCCCGTCTTCCAGGTCGACAACGACGCCGTTGGTATAGTCCGTAATTAGTTCCAACCCCGTGACGGTCTGGTCCACGTAAACCACTGCATCGGCCAAGTCGGACTTGGACATATACATATAGCGTACCACCACAGGGTTCATGCCTTGGGTTGTCTTGGTTCCTTTCAGCAGATGACCGTCCGTTATGGTAAAATACGTTGTGTTATCGCATTCAAACGCGGCGTCGACAAGCTTGGTGGCGTTGGTCGGCGTCAGCTTCAAATAGTCGTTCAGGTCAATGGTCTGGCCCACGTTCACGTGAATGGTGCTGGGTGAAATCTCAAACTGTGTTGGCTTGATGAACGTCAGATGATAGAGGCTGCTGGGCACGCCTTGCGCAGGTGTCGCTTCATTCTGGTAGGTATAGGGCGCGTTGCCTGTGACAACATACTCCAAAATGGGATTCTCGTAATCGTCAAACTCCATCAGTCTGAACGCCACGGTCTTGCCATTGTCGGCCGCCGTGCCCTCGATACGGAGCGGGAAATAGCATACTTCACCGCCGGTACTGGCAGCGGGAGTCTCTACCTTGGCTTTCGCCATGCCGCGGCATTGCCCGTCGATGAAGGCACCCAACGCGTAGTGTTGGATATTGTTGCCGTTCATGACGGCTTGGGCTGAGCCGTCGACAAGGTCGGCATAAACCACGCACTGATCACTGTACTGGCCATACTGATAGCTCAGCCAATCATACCCTGCGTACGCTCCCAGATGGGCCAGCATCAGGAGCAGCGTAATAAGCGTAAATATTCTTTTCATGATTTTTCCGATGGTTCGGCCGCAAGACCGAACACTTTTTTAAGCGTTAAACATTTGATAATTTCCAAGGTTTGTAATATCCAAAATCCGTCGCGACAATCAAAGGATGTCGCTTTTGATTACAAAATTAAATCATATAAAAAAGAGAGAGTAGACTATTTGGCCAACTTTATGAAATATATGGCCAACTTCCCACTTTCCCTTGGGCTGCAAAAGACATGAATACGGTATAACTTCCTGACAGTCAACGCCCGTTTTGTCCAAAGAGCGCCCTTCCCTTTCTCTCTGCCGCCGCCCTCCCGCCTTCCTCTGAAAGCAGTCCTTCCGTCGTGCCGTCGCAGCCTTTTTGTCATGCCGAAGCAGCCTTTTTATCATGCAAAAGCAGTCCTTCCGTCATGCAAAAGCAGTCCTTCCGTCATGCAAAAGCAGTCTTTTCAATCATTCCGAAGCTGTCCCTCCGACTATACAGAAACATCCCCCTCACTCCAAATCATTCATTGGCCAATGGTCATGGTGCATTGCGCCTGCTACCGCCTGTACTGTGCATACAACCGTAGTGTACTCCGCGTGCAACCGCCTTGGCGGTTGGTCTTTCTATATGGCCGCCTTTATGAGCCTTGACGCACAATGTAAGATGGTTGTGAGGCAAAACACCAACTACCGCCTTGGCGGTTGGTCTTTTTAGAGGGCGGGGGTGCGAGCGAAGCGAGCTACCCTGCCTGGCACGGACGATAAGAAACTAGGCCGAAGGTCTTGGTCTTTTTACCCAAATGGGGCATTTGGAATAACGATTTGCATGTTAAATCCTAAAGGACGATTTGGGTTGAAAGAGCAGGAAGGCTGCTTTTGAAAAACAAGAGGGCTGCCTTTGAAAAACAAGAAGGTTGCCTTGAAAGAGCGAACGGGCCGCCGTCGCCATGCGAAAAGAGGCCGCCTCATCGCGAGGCGGCCTCTTGCAAATGTCTGATGTCTCTTCAGTGTCAATCTAAAAAGTTCAGTCTTTCTTATAGAAGGGGCTGTAAAGCAGCTTGCCCTTCTCCGTGAATGCCGCGTCGGCGGGCTTCACGATGCAGTCGAGCGGGTTGACGTGGGTCTTCAGCTCGTAGTATTTGGTTTCGCCTGCGGGCCGTGTCCAGAACTCGGGGGCCAGCGGCGTGGTGCATTCCTCGTCGGTGAAGGGCGTCCACACTTCGTTTTCGGCACCTTGGTTCTCGATTTTCGTGTAGACCTTGCGGTTGCCGTCGTCGTAGTCGTAGAGCGCGCCGAAGGCGTTGACATAGCGGCCGGGGGCCTCGGTGAAGCTGACGGTCGACTTGTCGAGCATGGGCTGCAGCTTCTCGCGGGTGAACGCTTCGGTATTCTCGGTGCCGGGGATGGCGATCTCGCTCTTGAAGTAGTTCCACACCTCGAAGGTGATGCCGTCGCCGTACTGCTCGCGGAGGGCCTTGAGCACGGCCTTGTTCACGCCCTGGGTCTTCACGCGAATGCCGTCGGTGGCGTAGGACACGGTCAACTTGACGGTCTGGCCGGCCACCGTCCAAGCCATCTCCCTGTCGTTGGCCGAGTTGTTGTACTGTTCGGCCAGCTTCTTGTGGGAGAGGACGATGTTCATGTCGTCGGCCTGGCAGTAGTACTGGGCCTCGACGGGGATGAACACCTCCACGTCGGCGGTGTCGCGCACGTGGATGGACAGCTTGGTGGCGATGTAGTCGCCGTCGGTCTTCTTCTCGTTGAGCGAGAGGTTCACTTCCACCTCACCCTTGTTGCCCGTCACGATGGCCGGCGGGGTGGGCGTGGAGGGGTTCTCGGGTGTTCCAGGCGTCATGCCGCTGTTCTCCTGGTCAATGCCGTCGGCCGGAATCATCCTGACCACCCAGTCGTTGTAGATGCCGTCGCCGTTGAGCCGCTCGCCCTTGCTGTTCTCGAACTTGTAGTCGAAGCCGAGATAGAAGGCCGTCTTGCCGTTGTATTCAATCTTGTAGATCTTGTAGGCGTCGTGCTTCGTCTGGTTGACGTCGCCGGCCTTGTCCCTGTAGGTGGGGTCTTTGAAAGGCAGGTTCAAGAACAATGTGTTGTGGCCGTTGTACGCGTTGTAGCCGTCGATGCGCTGGCCGTTGATGACAAGGTCGACCATCTCGTTGCCACCGGTCAAGTTCGCGTTTCCCATTTCAGGATAGCCGTTCCACCTGTTGTAGTATTGCGCGGAGGAACCGGCCGCCTGCATGAAGTAGTTGCTGTAGTTGAACGCGACGCCGGCTTCGTCCTTGTGGTTCTTGATGTAGTCTACAACAAACTTCTTTTCGGCGTCTGTGATGTCGGCGGGGATGTTTGCCTTGTACTTCGCGGGGAAGTCGCCGGCCCATCTGACGTAGGACTTGAAGGCGTTGTCGCCCGAACGTGTGGCGCGCGTGGTGGCCAACACGCTGCCGGCGGAATGGAAAGAGATGTCCGAAGCCTTGGCGGGCGCGAAGCCCTGGGCCGTTCCAGGCTGGATGGCGGAGTTGTTGACGACGTCGTCACTGGTGCAGGAGGCCAAGGTCATGACGCCGCAGAGGGCGCCCAAGGCCAAACTCATTTTGATTTGTTTCATATAGCTTACAACCATTAAGTTATTGATAATCAAATGCTTGTTTTCAACGGCATGGCGACCGTGCGGATAAAAGGCCGCCATCGTGCTGCAAAAATAGAAAAACGGCGGAAACATCCGCATTTTCCGATGTTAAATAGTCGTAAAAACGAAAGATAAGAAAGAAAAAGACAAAAAGGGAAAGGGAAAAAGATAAAAAAGTAAAAGGTAAAAAGGCAAAAAGTGCGGAGCGGAAGGGCTGCCGTCGCCCTGCCAAAGGGCTCCTTCCACAACGCCAGAGGGCCGCTTTCACAATGCCAAAAGGCAGCTCCTACAACGCCAAAGGCCTGCTTTCGCGCCCCTTCCGGAAAGCGGCGGCCGAGGGGGGAGACGGCGGAGGGCCGACCGCGGGGGCGCGACGACACGGCCACAGACCATCCCCGCAACCATTAAAAATCCGTAAAATCAACGGCTTATCCCACGTCCGCTTACGTATTTCTTGACAAAATGACTACCTTTGTGGCGTTTCACAAAGACAGGGGGGCGGCGTTCAGCCGCAAGCGACCCTCTACGGCGTGTAGATATTAGATGTTAGTCAAAACAATAAAGTTTAATTTTTTTAGATGAACGTTATTACAAAAACAGTTCAATTGCCTGATGGCAGAACCATCACGATTGAGACCGGAAAAGTTGCAAAACAGGCTGACGGCTCGGCGGTGCTCCGCATGGGCAACACAGTGCTCCTCGCAACTGTTTGTGCAGCAAAGGAAGCAGTTCCGGGTACAGATTTCATGCCTTTGCAAGTAGATTACCGCGAGCAATACAGTGCCGCAGGCCGCTTCCCGGGTGGCTTCACCAAGCGCGAAGGCAAATCCAACGACGACGAAATCCTCACGTCGCGCCTCGTGGACCGCGCCCTGCGTCCACTCTTCCCCTCAGATTACCATTGCGAAGTTTATGTACAGGTGATGTTGCTGTCGGCCGACGGCGTCGACCAGCCTGACGCGTTGGCCGGATTCGCCGCCTCCGCAGCCATGGCTTGCTCCGACATCCCCTTCGACTATACCATTTCAGAAGTGCGCGTGGCACGCATCAACGGCGAATACGTCATCAACCCGACCTTCCAACAGATGGCCGACGCCGACATGGACCTCATGGTCGGCGCCACCAAAGACAACATCATGATGGTGGAAGGCGAGATGAAGGAAGTGTCGGAACTTGACCTCATCGGCGCGCTCAAAGCCGCCCACGAGGCCATCAAGCCCATGTGCGCGCTGCAGGACGAGCTGGCCAAGGAGCTGGGCACCGACAAGAAACGCGACTACGACGACGAGGTGAACGACGAAGAGCTCCGCAACCAGATCAAGGAAGAGCTCTACCAGCCCGCCTACGACATCAACCACCAGGCCCTGGAGAAGCACGCACGCCACGACGCGTTCGACAAACTGCTGGCCGACTTCCTGGAGAAGTACGACGCCCAGCACGCCGAACTCTCCGACGACGAGCGCGAAGAGAAGCACGCTGAGGCCGCACGCTACTACGAAGACGTGATGCGCGACGTGATGCGCCGCTGCATCCTCGACGAAGGACTGCGCCTCGACGGCCGCGCCACCGACGAAATACGCCCCATCTGGAGCGAGGTGTCGCCGCTGCCCATGCCCCATGGAAGCGCACTCTTCCAGCGCGGAGAGACCCTTTCGCTGTCCACCTGCACGCTCGGAACCAAGCTCGACGAGAAACTCGTCGACGACGTATTGTGCAAGAACTACCAACGGTTCCTCCTCCACTACAACTTCCCCCCGTTCTCCACGGGCGAAGCCAAGGCCCAGCGCGGCGTAGGCCGTCGTGAAATCGGCCACGGCCATCTGGCATGGCGCGGCTTGAAGGGCCAGATTCCCGAAGACTTCCCCTACACCATCCGACTGGTGAGCCAGATTCTGGAGTCCAACGGCTCGTCGTCCATGGCCACCGTGTGCGCCGGAACGCTCTCGCTGATGGACGCCGGCGTGCCGATGAAGAAGCCGGTGAGCGGCATTGCCATGGGACTCATCAAGAACCCGGGCGAAGAGAAGTTCGCCATCCTGAGCGACATCCTCGGCGACGAGGACCACTTGGGCGACATGGACTTCAAGACCACGGGCACCCGCGACGGTCTGACGGCCACGCAGATGGACATCAAGTGCGACGGACTCAGCTTCGAGATACTCGAAAAGGCCCTCATGCAAGCCAAGGCCGGCCGCGAACACATCCTCAACAAGATGATGGAGACCATCTCCGAGCCGCGCGCCGAACTCAAACCGCAGGTTCCACGCATCGAAGCCTTCGAGATTCCGAAGGAGTTCATCGGCGCGGTGATAGGCCCCGGCGGCAAGATCATCCAGCAGATGCAGGAAGACACGGGCGCCACCATCACCATCGACGAGGTCGACGGCGTAGGCAAGGTGCAGGTTTCCGCACCCAACAGGGAGAGCATCGAGGCCGCCATGGCCAAGATCAAGGCCATCGTGGCCGTCCCCGAAGTGGGCGAAATCTACGAGGGAACAGTCCGTTCGGTCATGCCCTACGGCTGCTTCGTCGAGATACTGCCGGGCCGCGACGGCCTTCTCCACATCTCGGAGATCGACTGGAAGCGTCTCGAAACGGTCGAGGAAGCCGGTATCAAGGAGGGCGACAAGCTGCGGGTGAAGCTGCTTGAAATCGATCCGAAGACCGGCAAGTACAAACTCTCGCGCCGTGTGCTCATGGAGAAGCCCGAAGGCTACGTGGAGCGCGAGCGTCGTCCGCGTCCGGAACGTGGCGAACGCAGACCGCGTCGCGACGGCGACCGCCGTTAAGACCCGACAAAGCAATGTCGAAACTGCTTGAAACAATCATCCCGGCGATTCTTCAGTGAATCGCCGGGATTTCTTTTTCCAGAGCTCGGGACAGGGATGTGAGGGGGTTTGGGTCGTTGGGGTGGGCTGCCGGGCCATCGGGTATTTGACATCGGTTCGTTGGAACACCGGTTTCTCCGTATGGTTGTCCGGCAGACACTCCCCTCCTTTCGAGGGGCGGGGGAGGCTTTACAGCTTGTCCCCGTAGCACAAGTCGCCGGCGTCGCCGAATCCCGGGACGATATACTTGTGTTCGTTCATGCCGGGGTCGATGGCGGCGCACCAGATGGTGGTCTTGTCCTCGGGCATGGTGCGGCGGATGTGGTCGATACCCTCGGGCGTGGCGATGACGCAGCACACGTGGATGCGCTTGGGCGTGCCCTTGGTCAGAAACGTCTTGTAGCCCAGTTCCATGCTGCCGCCCGTGGCCAGCATGGGATCGGCGATGATGAGGTTCTTCTCCTCTATGCTCGGCGTGGCCAGGTACTCCACGTGAATGCCCACCTGGTGGTGTTCGGCGTCCTTGTATTCGCGATAGGCGCTGACGAAGGCGTTGCCGGCGTGGTCGAAGATGTTGAGGAATCCCTGGTGGAAGGGCAACCCCGCCCGGAAGATGGTGGCCAGGACGATCTTGTCGGTCGGCACGTTGACGCGCGAAATGCCGAGCGGCGTGGCGATGTCCTTGGGTTCGTAGTCGAGCGTCTTGGAGAGTTCAAAGGCTTCGAACTCGCCGATGCGCATGATGTTGTTGCGGAAGAGAAGACGGTTTTTCTGATACTCCTTGTCACGAATCTCGGCCATGTACTGGTTGATGATCGAGTTCCGTTCGCTGAGGTTAATGATTTCCATTCTAAGTACTGTTTTTATATTTCGTGCAAAGTTAGCATTTATTTGGCAATTATGGGCCGTTTGCCGCTTAATTTCGTAAATTTGCAACCATGGACATCAACACGTTGGACCTGAAGGAACGATACACCGAAATCAAGGACATCGTCGTCCGCCGCATCCGGGGCGACAAGAAGGACGTGGCCCTGGTGCTCTCCAGCGGCGGCGCGCGCGGGCTGGCCCACATCGGGGCCATCGAGGAGCTTGTCGACAGGGGCTACCGCATCCGTTCCATCGCAGGAACGTCGATGGGCGCGCTCGTGGCCGGCATGTACGCCACGGGCAACCTGGACCGCTTCAAGGAGTGGATGGAGACGATGGACCGCCGGAAGATCATCAGCCTGACCGACTTCTCGCTGGGCTTCGACCATCTGGTGAAGGGCCGCCGCATCATCGCCGCGCTGAAGGAGATCGTGCCCGACGTGCGGATAGAAGACCTCCCGATACCCTACACGGCCGTGGCCACCGACTGGGAGTCGGGCCACGAGGTGGTCTTCACCCGCGGCAGCCTCTACGGGGCCATCCGGGCGTCCATCTCGCTGCCCGCCTTCTTCTCGCCGGTGAAGAGCGGCAGCAAGATTCTCATCGACGGCGGAATCACCAACCCCCTGCCCCTGAACCGCGTGGCCCGCACCAAGGGCGACCTGCTGGTGGCCGTCAACGTGAGCGGGCACGACTATCTGGGCCAGTCGCGCATGAAGCGGGCCGTCGAGAAGCGCGAACTGGAAAACTCCCGTGCCCTGCGGCTGCTCAAGCGCATCATGCCCGCCGACGTGCATCCCGAGTTCAACATCTACACGTTGCTCAACCGCACTTCGTCCATCATGATTCATCAGAACGCCCAGCTCTCCATCCGCCTCACCCCGCCCGACATCCTCGTCGACATCTCCATGCAACGCTACGGCGGCTTCGACTACGACAAGTCGGCGCGCCTGGCCCGCATCGGCCGCCGACGGATGAAGGAGGCCATCGACGGATACGAGGGGAAGTGACGGGGCCGCCGGCGCGCCGCCACTGCGGCCCGATTGCCGTGCGAAAGCTGTGCTTTCAGTCGGTGAAAGCACAGCTTTTGTCAGCTGAAAGCAGCCCTTTCGACCGGTGAAGGCACGGCTTCCGCACGGCCGCAAACCTGCTTTTCCTTCCATGAAAAACACCGAATGTTTACGTTAGCTAACTTTTTAACCAGTGATTTAACTTAAATTTTACAACAGAAGTTTGTTTCCTATTAATAAATGTGTATATTTGCAAAATAGAGATGACGACGGAAACGCTGAAATCGGTCTGCGACGGATATTGTTGATTTCTCCACGTGCGCGTCAAACCTGTTCCATTGCCCAACAGTAGCAATCCCAACTAACAACTCAAATAATAATTTTTGCTTATGGAAAATCATCGAACGCAAAAGATTTTCATTGTCTTTACGCTTCTGTTCCTTTGCCTCTGTCCGACGTGGGCGGCGCAAGGTGTCGTTGCCGTGAACGACGGAAAGGTCATTTCCGAAGTCCGGGGACAGGTGTTGGCCGACGAAGACGGGCTGCCCGTCATCGGCGCCTCCGTCGTCGTTGAGGGGACGGAGCTGAAGGCGGTGACCGACGCCGACGGACGGTTCAGGTTCGGCAACGTGCCCCAGGGCAGTCGGGTGCGCGTTTCCTACGTCGGCATGCAGCCGCAAGTGCTCGCCGCCGGCGCCACCATGACCATCCGGCTGAAGTCGGACGCCAAGACATTGGACGAGTTTGTCGTCACCGGTATGTTCAACCGCAAGAAGGAAGGCTTCACCGGTTCGGCCATCACCATCAAGGGAGACGAGCTCAAGAAGTTCAGCACCACCAACATCGCCAAGGCTCTGTCGGCCGTTGCCCCCGGACTGCGCGTGATGGACAACATCAATATGGGCTCCAACCCCAACAACCTGCCCGACATGCGGATGCGCGGCGGGGCCAACATGGACCTGTCGGCGGGCAGCCGCGTGCTCGAAGTGCAAGGCGAATACGAGACCTACGCCAACCAGCCGCTGCTCATCATGGACGGATTCGAGATTTCTGTGCAGACTTTGGCCGACCTCGACCCCGACCGTGTGGCCTCGATCGTGCTGCTGAAGGACGCCGCCGCCACCGCCATCTACGGGTCGCGGGCCGCCAACGGCGTCATCGTCATCGAGAGCAAGACGCCCAAGCCCGGCCGCATCTGGGTGACATACGGCGGCGAGTTGCGCGTGGAGAACCCCGACCTCACGGGATATAATTTAATGAACGCGCGCGAGAAGCTCGACGCCGAACTCAAGAGCGGCCTCTATGCCGCCGGCGGAGAGACCGTGCAGAAGTGGCAGTTGTACCAGTCGAAGCTGCGCGAAGTGCTCGCGGGTGTCGACACCTACTGGCTCGACAAGCCCTTGCAGACCTCCTTGCAGCAGCGCCACACCGCCACCCTCGAAGGCGGCGACGAGGCCCTGCGCTACCGCATGTACGTGGGCTACAACCATTCGCCCGGCGTGATGAAAGGAAGCAGGCGCGACGTGCTGACAGGGTCGCTCGACTTCCAGTACAGACTCAAGAAAGTGCTGCTGAAAAACAGCATTACGCTCGACAACTCCACGGCCGACGAGACGCCGTGGGGCAGCTTCAGCGAATACACCCGCCTGAATCCCTACCTCCGCGCCTACGGAAAGAACGGCGAGATACCGAAGTATCTCGACAATTTTGAGGACTTGGGCGGCAATGCCAACTACCTGAATCCGATGTACAACACCACGTTCCACAGCAAGGACCAGAGCAAGAACTTCACCGTGAGGGAGCTTTTCCGCGTGGAATACTACGTGACGGACGACCTGCGGTTGGAAGGCGCGTTCTCGCTGTCGAAGAGTGTGGGCCACCGAGACATCTTCCGCCCGGCGCAGCACACGGCGTTCGACAACCAACCCGACCCCACGCTGCGCGGCGACTACCGCCGCAGCCAGAGCGAAGCCGTCAAGTGGGGCTTCGACCTGACCGGAAGTTGGAACAAACAGCTCAAGGACCACTACCTCACGGCCAACGCCCGCATGAGCGTCCAGGAGAGTACGTCCGACAGCTACGGCAACTACGTGACGGGATTCCCCAACGACTACATGGACAACCTGCTGTTCGGACGCAAGTATAACGAGAAAGTGAGCGGACTGGAGAGCACCAGCCGCAGCATCGGGTGGGTCATGGCCGGCGGCTATTCCTACCAATACAAGTATTCCGTCGACTTCAACGTCCGCCTCGACGGCTCTTCCGAGTTCGGAAAGGACAACCGTTGGGCGCCCTTCTGGTCGACGGGACTGCGCTGGGACATGAAGAAGGAGTCGTTCCTGAAGGACGTTTCGTTCGTCTCCGACCTCATCCTGCGCGGCACCTACGGCACGACGGGCTCGCAGGGCTTCAATCCCTACCAGGCCCACGGCTACTACACCTACGCCAATCTGCTGCGCCCCTACCGCTCGTCCGACGCCACCGGCTCAGAGATTCTGGCCATGCACAACGAGAAACTCAAGTGGCAGACCACGCGAAACCTCAACTTCGGACTCGAACTGGGGCTGCTCGACCATCGCCTGACCACACGAATCGAGTACTACCGGAAGGTGACCGACAACATGATCACGCAGGTGAGCCTGGCTCCCTCAATCGGTTTCGCGCAGTATCCGGAGAACATCGGCAAGCTCGAAAACAAGGGTTGGGAAATCACTTTGTCGGCCATCCCCTACCGCAACACAGCCAAGCAGGCCTACTGGACGGTCACCTTGAACGGTTCGCACAACACGGACAAGCTGCTGAAGATATCCGAAGCCATGCGCCACATCAACGAAGTGAACGCCGGCAACCTAAAGGACGCGCCGCTGCCGCGCTACGAGGAGGGCCAGTCGGTCAACCGGATATGGGTTGTCCGCTCGCTGGGTATCGACCCGGCGTCGGGCGACGAGATTCTGCTGAAGCGCAACGGCGAGATGACGAGTGCCGTCAACTGGGACGCCAAGGACGTGGTGCCCATCGGAAACACCGAACCCACGTGGCAGGGACACATCAACACGTCGTTCACCTACATGGGCTGGGGCACCGACGTCAGCCTGATGTATCGCTTCGGCGGCCAGGTCTACAACCAGACGCTGCTTGACAAGGTGGAGAACGCCAACCTGAAATACAATGTCGACCGCCGCGTGACGCAGCTGCGGTGGATGCGTCCGGGCGACAAGGCGCAGTTCCGAAGCCTCTACTACGGCGGTTCGGGCACGAAGGCTACGTCCCGTTTCATCATGGACGAGAACGTGCTGCAAGGCAGTTCGCTCTCCGTCTACTACCGCATGGACCGCAAGAACATGAAGTTCATCAAGCAGCTGGGCCTGAGTTCGGCCAAGGTGGCCTTCAACATGGAGGACTTCTTCTACTGGTCTTCCGTCAAACGGGAGCGCGGTTTGAGCTATCCTTTCTCGCGACAGTTTATTTTTTCCCTGAATGTTGGTTTTTAACGAGTGACACATTTCTATGAAACGATTCTATATATTCTTCATGGTGGCAGCGTTGGGACTCAGCTCCTGCAACGATTGGCTGGACGTAGACTCCAAGACTTCCATCCCGATGGACAAGCAGTTCCGGACGGAGGAGGGGTTCAAGGACGCCCTCACGGGAGTCTATCTGAAGCTGGGCACCACCACCCTGTATGCCGGTGACCTCACCTACGCCTATCTCGACGAACTCGCCGGCCTGTATTCGTCCTATCCCGGACACAACGAGGCGCAGCTCTACGACCAGAGTTTCGTCTTCGACTACAACAACCGCTTCATGCAGAAGAAGGACGCCATCTGCTCGGAGATGTACAACGTCATCGCCAATGTCAACAACCTGCTGGCTTATCTGGACAAGAAGCGCGACGTGCTGCAGACCGAACGCTACTACGAAATCATGAAGGGCGAGGCTCTCGGCATGCGGGCTTTCCTGCATTTCGACCTCTTGCGCCTCTTCGGACCGGTCTACAAGGACAATCCCACGGCCCCGGCCATCCCCTACCGCGTCACCTACGACCGCGACGCCACGCCCGTATTGCCGGCCAACCAGGTGGTGGAGGCCGTGCTGAAGGACCTGAACGAGGCCGAGCAACTGCTGGGAAAGAACGACCCTCTCGACTTCTTCACCAACCAGTATGACACGGAATACGACCAGAAGAACAAGTTTCTCGTCAGCAGGGAGTTTCGCATGAACCTCTATGCCGTGAAGGCCATGCTGGCAAGGGTCTACTGTTACAAGGGCGACGCGGAGAGTAGGGCCAAGGCCGTGCAGTACGCGCGCGACGTCATCGCCGCCAACAAGGTCTTCACGCTCTACAACGCGCAGACGGCGGCCAACTACAACTCGGTGCGCTACGGCGAACAGGTGTTCGGTATCTACGTGGACGAACTCTCCACGCTGCTCGACGGCAACTATATGAACATGGAGAACACCAACGAGCAGTATCATTTCGCCACGAGCGAGGCCAACTTCAACTACTTCTACGAGGCCGAAGCGGCCGGCAATACCGACTGGCGGAAGAATCCGGAGATGTTCGAGGTCAGCGGAAACGGCGGCAGCGCCTACGCCTTCTGCCGCAAATACAACCAGAAACCGTTGAGGAATACGTCCGACTACAGCGGCGAGAAGGCCGTTCCTCTGATTCGCCTGCCGGAGATGTACTACATCGTTGCCGAGTGCGAAAGCAATCAGGCGCGTAGCCTGGAAGCCCTGAACGCCGTGCGTTTCGCCCGCGGTATCTCCTACAGCGACGAAATCAAGGCCGCCGGCTACGACCAACCGGACGCCACTTCGACGGAAAGTCCCGCGCAGACGAAGCGCGTCAACGAACTGATGAAGGAGTATCGCAAGGAGTATTTCGGCGAAGGACAGCTCTTCTACTTCCTCAAGGCGCACGCGTTCACGACCTATCGCGGCTGTGGCGTCAAGGAAATGACGGCCAAGCAATACCAGATTCCGTTGCCGGATGCCGAGTCTATTTTTGGAAACAACACGAAATAAGCCCACTATGAAACGATTGATATATATCATAATAGGTGTATTGTCCTGCGGACTCTACACCGCCTGCCAGGAGAAAGAGATAGAAGTGTATGACCAGACGCCGCGCATCAACTTCGAAACCAGGCAGCGCATTCGCGAGTTTGTCGACACCGACTATGTGGCGAAGACGGCCTTCATCCTCGACAGCTTCACCGTCAGGATTCAGGGCGACCTGCTGAAGGAGCGGCGGAGCTTCTGCGTGAAGGCGGTGAAGAACGAACAATACGAGAATGTCATCGCCGTCGAACTCGAAAAGAGCTACGCCTACACGGCCCTCGACACCGTCTGCCAGACGTTCTACTACAAGATTGCCTGTCCGCAGCTCAAGCCCGGCACGCGTTCCTACGGTTGCAGCCTCGAATTCGACCTGGGCAATCCGCTCCATCAGTTCGACAAGGGCAAGATAGAGCAGCACGTCATGCCGCTCAACGTGCGCTGGCGGCTCAGGCCCGACGGCTGGGAAGAGTGGACGTGGCAGGAATACAGCGACGCCAAATACAAGTTCATGATGGATGTCTGCGGCTGTGTCTACGCCAAGATGGGCGACGACGCCCCCGCGAAAGTGGCCGAAGCCTACAAGCAGTACAAGGCGGCCGGCAACGCGCCGATCATGGATGAGAATGGCAAGGAAATCAAGTTTGACGAGTAAAAAGGAGGAAATGAAGATGAAAAGACACATGCTAAAGATAGCGGCAGCCGTCGGTGTGGTGTTCGCGCTGGCGGGTTGCTACGAAGACAAGGGCAATTACGACTACCACGACGTCAACACGGTGACCATCACCATCCCCGAAACGCGGGTGCGCATGCCCAAGACAGACCCCGTGGAGGTGACGATTACGCCCACCATCGACCAGACTTTGGCGAAGCAGGAAGCCAACCTGAGCTTCCAATGGCTCGTCACCAAGGAGGACGCCAAGGCCGGGTCAGACCGCATGAGCGACTACCAGGCCTTCTCAACGGGCAAGGAGTGCAAGCTCACCATCGAACCTTTCCAGACCGAAAACGTCGGTTTGCTGCTGGTGGTGACCGACAAGACCGACGGCACCACATGGTACAAGAAGGGGCAGGTGAACATCATCAAGCCTTTCAATCCATGCTGGTTCGTGCTTCAGGAGAAGGACGAGAAGGGCCTGTTGGGGGCCGTCGAGGGCACGCCGGACGGCTTCTATCTCTATCCCGACGTGTTCAAGTCGGAGCAGAACGCGGCCTTCCCCCTGGCGGGCAAGCCGCTGGCCCTGTCCGCCCGCAAGGAGTATGGCAACAAGGATGCCGCCAGTCTCTTCGGCTTCTTCGGCTTCACGCTGAAGCCCGCCTTGGTGATTGCCACCTCGCAGGACGTCGCGCTCCTCGAGCCCAGCACCATCACGGTGAAGTATCCGGGTGAGAAGATTCTCTTCGAGCCCATCGCCCAGGGCAAGTCCATCCAGCTGCAGCAGTACAAGATGGACCGTCACGGCGAGTTGTTCGTCAACGACGGCAAGGCTTTCTTCGCCTACATGGACTGTGCCTGCATACCCTATTCGCTGAAGGAGGGCGACAACTTCCCGTCCATCTCGGCCTTCGGCTCGGGCAAGAACGTGTCCTACTTCTTCGACAAGGCCAACCACCGCTTCTTGAAATTGTCGTCCCTGTCCACCGGCGACTTCATGGGCAAGCCACGGAACTCTGTGTTCATGCGCCGCTACGGCCGTCCGTGGAGCGACAGTCCCACACGATTGAAACCTGTCGGGCAAAGAGGAACCTATGAAAACGTGTTCGACCCCGACCACATCGCTACCGACCTGGACGTGAAGGACATCGTCTGCGGCGGCTCGTTCGGCAACAACGTCTATGCCATTGCGGCCCCAGCCGGTGGCAACCGGCTGACGGTCTTCAAGTTCAGCTGCCGCAGCGAGGAGCCGTTCTGCGCCGCCCGGTTCACCGTCGACCTGCCCGACGGCGTCGATCCGGCCGTCGCCCGCTTCGCCGCCTCCTACGCCTACACCAACAATTTCATCTTCATGGCCGCCGGGGCGAAGGTCTATCGCATCGACCTCGACCGACAGCGCGTCAACGAAATCTACCATTACGACGAGTCGGCAGGGGCTTCCGTCAGCTGTCTGAAGTTCAAGAACCCCGAAAAGAGCGACGACCTGGGCACGACCTTGGGCATTGGCGTGAACGCCGGCGACAAGGGATTCGTGGTCGAGCTGCGGCTGACGCCCGCCGGCGACGTGGTTCGCGACAATGGGGTGTGCGTCTACAAGGACGCGGCGCAGGCCTTCGGCAAGATTGTCGACATCACCTACAACTACGAATAGGGGCGGTCGATGAACGGAAGACTGCTGTTTTTGGCGTGCTTCGCCCTTGCCTGTGTGGAAGCGGGTGCCCAACGTGTCGCCGATTTCTTCAAGGACAAGGCCGAAGTGCGTGTCATCCCCGGGATGTTTACCACCTATCGCAGTGGCGGACATCTCTATTGGGAGGTGCCCGACTCGCTCGTCGGACGGGAATTTGTCGTCATGACTACGCTCATTGAGACCCCCGCACGCCCCGACCGCGGCGCGGAGAAGAAGTTCGGCTATGCCGGCGACATGGTCGGGCCGGTCTTCTTCCGCTTCCGCAAGTGCGGAAACGAACTCTGGTTGATGGATCCGCCGCACGAGCGCATGATGACCGACACGGCCGGAACCTATGCCAGGATAGCCCGACAGAGCGAGCGTGAGCGGCTCTACAAGGTCCTTCCCATCCAGGCCCGCGGCCCGTCGGGCAGCCTGATCGAGGTCGGCGACCTGCTGACGAACTTCCCGTTGTTCACGCTCGACATTGTTTCCTTCGACCTCCAATTAGGCATGCGCGTGCGTGGCAAGGACGAGATACGCTCCGTCGAGGGCTTCGACGACCGTCTGCTGCTGCGGATAGCGCGCACCTACGCCAACGCTCCGTCGCCACGGCGGGGCCAGTCGGCTGCCGTTTCCTACGAAGGCACGTGGGAGACCGGCCTTTTCATCGGACTGCTGCCGGCCCGAAGCCTCGAACCGATAGCCGCCAACTCGGGAGCCTACTTCACGCTCGGCAAGGAATATTTCGACGGCGACGAACCGCCCCGCCGCAAGTCGTTCATCAAACGCTGGCGGCTGGAGGTGCGGCCGGAGGACCGTGCGCGCTACGAACGGGGCGAACTGGTGGAGCCGGTCAAGCCGATTGTCTTCCACATCGACCCGAACATGCCCGCAAAATACGTCGATTGCGTCATCGAGGCGGTGCGCGACTGGCGTCCGGCGTTCGAGAAGGCTGGTTTCAAGAATGCCATCGACGCCCGCCTGCTGCCTTCCGACTCCACCGCTGCCGCCTGTCTCTACGACGCCACCTATCCTTTCATTTCGTGGAAGATATCTCCCATGGAGAACGCCTACGGCCCGACGCCCTGCGAACCGCGCTCGGGCGAGATTTCCATGGCCCACGTCGCCATCTTCAGCAGTGTGCTGAACCTGTTGCAGAAATGGTATTTCGTGCAGTGCGGGGCCAACGACCCCGCGGCCAGGGCTGTGCTTCTGCCCGACTCCATCCAGCGCGAACTCCTCAAGATGGTGCTCACCCACGAGATAGGACACACGCTCGGACTGGAACACAACTTCCTGGCCAGCTCGCATTTCTCAATCAATCAGCTGCGCGACGAGGCCTTCCTGAACCGCCACGGCATAACCTCTTCCATCATGGACTACGTGCGCTGCAACTATGCCCTGCGTCCTTCCGACCGCGTGCAGCTGTCCAACCGCCGTGCACGCCTGGGCGAATACGACCGTTGGGCCATTGCCTGGGGCTACCGATTGTTCCCCGGCAAGAACGCCGAAGAGCGGCAACGCAACCGTGAGGAATGGAACAGGTGGGAGCAGGCCGACGCCCTGTTGCGCTTCGGTGGTGGGCTTGACGTGCGGGCACAAGCCGAGGACTTGGGCGACGACCATGTGGCCGTCAACGCTCAGGGAATCGAGAACATGAAACGGCTCTGCGCCGACAGCACGCTCTGGAAGCCCGCCGACCAGGTCGGCCGCTGCGTGATGCGCGACCGCTACCGGGCCATGGTGGAGCAATTCCAGGTCTGGGTGCGCCACGTCTACAGCCATCTGGGCGGCAAGCGGGCGGTTGCGGACAGCGCCACGGCGGTGTTCCTGCCCGAGAAAGAGGCTTACAACTGTCGTGCGCTGGCGTTCATCGCCACGTATGTCACGCGCCCGCCTCAGTGGCTTTTCAACCCGAGGCTGACCCAACCGCTGGACATCGACGCCACGACGGAGTTTGAACAGCTCTACGGCCCGCTCATGGACGACCTGCTGGAGGCCCTCCGCAGGGTGGCCGCGGCGGCCGACGCGGCCGATGACATGCTGACGCCCGAGGCATTCCTGGACACCCTTCGCCGGAGTTTGGTGGACGAGTGGCGGCGTGTCGAGCCTACGGATGCGCTGACCCTTCGGGCACAGAGCCTGTATATAGACGGCCTGTTGCGCCTGGCGGACAGTCCCGGGCGCCCCGTCTCGTCGCGGTTGTTGACAGCGGTCGTGTGCTCGCTGCGACTGATCAGGGCCGACGGCGAGGCCCTTTGCCGGCAATTGGCCGATTCCGAGAACCGAAGACGGATAGAAACGCTCGTGCGGCGGATTCCGTATGAGCAACCACAAGAAACGAAAGAACCATGATACAGCGATTCACCATCGTGCTGCTGGTCTGGCTGGGGCTGATTGCCCGCGGGCAGGCACAGGAGCCTTTGCAAGACTTCAAGCAGTTTTTCACCCCGGATATGACCTGCGTCGACGGCGTGTTTCCCGTTTATACGTCGGGCAACCGCGTGTTCGTCGAAATCCCGAAAGCCTGCGTCGGACGCGAAATCGCCATCGGGGCGCAGATAGACCGTGGCTTCGACCTGCTGTCGCGACCCGCCGAAGGCTTGGGCGTGGTGCGCGTCCTTGCGCCCGACAGCCGCACGATTTGTTTCCAACAACCTTTTTATGAGGAGCGCATGCTGGGCGAACGGCCCGCCTACCGCAGGTCGTTTGACCTGTCGAACAGGCAAGGCGATGGCACGGCCTACCCCGTCGTGACCTATTCGCCACGGCAGGGAGCCGTCATCGAGGTGACGGAACAGCTGCTCAACGGCGACGGATGGTTTCGCTACAGTTACCCCTTCATCCGCTCGCTGACGCCCGACCTGTCGCGCCTCACGCGCGTCCATCCGTTCAAGGAGGGCGTGTCGTTCACCATCCGCCGCCATCACGGTTTTGAAGGCGAGCAGAACCGCTTCTCCAGTTCGCTCATCCTGCTGCCCGAAGGCAGCGTGCCGCTCGACGTCACCTGCGTGATGCGCCTGCTGCCGCTCAAAGAAGACCCGATACGCCTGGCCGACCCGCGGGCACATTATCGGTCGATTGGCTTCAAAGACTACGCCCAAAACCCCTACGGCATGGTGCGCGACTCGTTGATTCTGCACTGGGACTTGTCGCGTCCGCTTGTCTTCTATGTCGACACGCTCTTTCCGAAGGAGCATTTCATGGCCGTGAAGCGAGGCGTATTGGCCTGGAACGAGGCCTTCCGCAAGACGGGGATGCGTGGGGCTTTGCAGGTGGCCGAACTGCCGAAGGGCTGCGTCGCCGCAGAGCAACGGGCGTTGATAGCCTACGACCTGCGGCTGCCGGGCGTGAAGGAGACGCTCACCGCCCATCCCCGCACGGGTGAAATCCTGTCGGCGCGGCTCAATATTGGGCATGGATTCCTGCGCGACCGCATGGACGACTATCTGCTGCGGTGGGGTGCCGACGACGCGCGCGTCACGACAGACCGCTTCTCCAAGGTGGTGGAAGCCGAACTGTTGCAGCGTGAGGTGACGCGGGCGGTGGGTCGCCTGCTGGGACTTGCCGACCGGCCGACGGCCGACGGGGTTGCTTCGGCGGGCCTTTCGCCGGCGATAGAGGAGGCCGACGTGCGCGCCATCGCCTTCGGTTACGCGCCCACCAGGGGCAAGGATTGCTACGCGCGGCGCGAACAACTACGCAAATGGTTGCGCGACGTGCCCGAACCGCCGGCCGACGTTGCCCGAGGCTTGGAGAATCTGCTGCGCGTTCTGCCCCGTCTCGACCGCATCGTGTACCACGGTCGCCGGCCGCAAGACCAAGGCCACGCGCTGTCCGTGCTGTATCGCAAGGCCATCGGGCTGTATGCTGCGTATCTGAAGCAGTTGGTCGACCGCATCGGAGGCCCACTGCCGGGGCGGGCACAACGACAGGCGATGGCCCACTTGGACGCCTATCTCTTTCACCCGCGGCAGCAAGTGGACTGCGACTACGTGAAGGCCAACCTGCTGGAAGACCGGAACAAGGTGCTCTATCCGCAACTGAACACGCTGTTCGGACAGTTGTTGGGCGAGAAGACGATAGCGGCGTTGCGCCGTCAGGCGTTGGAGGTGGGCGGCTATGGCGACTCCGACTTCTTCGCCGACCTGTGGCGGGGGCTGTTCAACGGCTTCGACCCCGCCGCGCCGGCCACCTACGTGCAGCTCGACATGCAGTATCTGTGCGTGCAGGCGTGGCTCGAAGCCCTTCGGACAACGACCGACCCCGCTGTGCGCCTGTGCCTGGAGCGCGAACTGCAGACCTTGCACCGGCAGTTGCAGGCCCTCAGCCGCACGCATACACAGCCCGCCGTCCGCGACATGTACGAACTAATGTGTAGAAAGGTGGAAAGGTAAAAAAGTAAAAAGGTAAAAGGGTAAAAAGCACAAGGGAAAGGTAAAAAGGTAAAAGAGTAAAAAAGCTAAAAAGGGCGTGGCGGAAGGGCCGCCGTTGTTCTATGAAAGGCCTGCTTTTGGACGGTGAAAGGGGGCCTTTCGCATGGTCAAAGGCTCGCTTTTGCAATGCCGTTGTCAATCAAATGGAAAACGAGAAAACGATGATGAAGATTATTCTGTCTGACGAAATCAAGGCGGTGTGCCCCGATTTCGTGTGTGGCTGCGTCGAGGCGCAGGTGGAGAACACGCCCTACAGCGAGGCGTTGTGGGGCGAAATCGAGGAGCGGGAGGCGCGGTTCAAGGCGTCGCTCACCACCGAGACGCTCAAGGACATCGGCAGCATTGCGGCCACCCGCCGCGTCTACCGGGCCTGCGGCAAGGACCCTTCGCGCTACCGCCCGTCGGGTGAGGCGCTCGTCCGCCGCATCTTGCAGGGCAAGGGGTTGTATCAGGTGAACACGCTGGTGGACATCATCAACCTGGCGAGCATGGTCTCGGGCTACAGCATTGGCGGTTTCGACGCCGACAAGTTCCGTGGCGACACGCTCACGCTGGGCGTCGGCCGCAGGGATGAGCCGTATGAGGGAATCGGGCGGGGCCTCCTCAACATCGAGGGGCTGCCCGTCTACCGCGACGCCGAGGGTGGGGTGGGCACGCCGACGAGCGACCACGAGCGCACGAAGATAGACCTTTCCACCCGCCATCTGCTCGTGCTCGTCAACGGCTACGACGGCGACGGGGCGCAAGTGCAGGCCACCGCCGACTACATCCGCGAGCTTCTGGGCAAGTATGGCGGCTGCGACGGCACCGTCTCCGTGTTTCTTCGTCATGCGAGGGAGGAGTGATGAAGTCATCACTGTTTTTCTTCGTCATGCGGCGGAGGAGTGATGAAGCCGGAGGCTTCACCTCTTTTGTAACCCCCAGTCATGCCGCAGGCTGACTGGGGGATGTGCCCGCCCCTCATCTATCGACCCCGGCGGGGTCGCCCACTGCCGCATGCTCCCTTTGGGCGACCCTTCCAGGGTCGATTTCTCGCCATGCAGACACCCCGAGTCACGCTGCTGTCGCAGCGGTGACCCGGGGTTATCGAGCGGTGAAGCCTCCGGCTTCATCACCTGCGAGGCTGTGACTTACTACTTGTCAGCCAGCAGCCTGTCATGGAAAAACCAACAGCTTGCCATGGAATATCCAGCAGCTCGTCACAGAATATCCAGTAGCCAGTCATGGAAAAACCAACAGCCTGTCATCAAACATCCAGCAGCCCGCCATGGAATATCCATCACCCTGCCATGGCAAATCCATCACCCCGTCAACTTGCCCACCAGGATTCCCCAGACGGCGATGATGTGGCAGATGCTGCCCGCCAGGACGAAGAAATGGAACACGGTGTGCATGTACTTGCGCCTGTTGATGCTGTAGAACACGGCGCCGGTGATGTAGCAGACGCCTTCGGCCACGATCCAGAGGAGGTCGGAGGTGGCCAGGACGGCGGCCAGGGGCTTGAAGGCCACGAGCACACTGAGGCCCATTCCCACGAAGCAGGACGTTTCGAGGTTGCTGTGTTCCTTGAGATTGACGAAGCTCATCACCGTTCCTACGGCGGCGCAGAGCCATACGAAGACGAACAGGCTCCAGCCCCAGAGGCCCTGGTCGCGCAGCGCGACGAGCGTGATGGGCGAATAGCTGCCGGCGATGTGCCAGTAGATGGCGGCGTGGTCCCACCGTCGCAGCCGCTCCTTCCACTTGCTCCAGGCCGAAAGGGCGTGGTAGAAGGTGGAGGCTATGTAGGACATGAGCATGCCGAAGAGATAAAGAATCACGCCTGCGGTGGCCCAGCCGTTGCCGTGGGTGAAGCACATGTAAAGGAAGATGGCTCCGGCCACGACGCCGATGAGGATTCCGCAGGCGTGACTCCAGGCGTTCCACAGTTCTTCGCGATGACTGAAATGTATCCGCTGTTTCATGCGGCCAAAGTTACGGCAAAGAAACGGAAGTGCAAAGAGATGGGGTTCTTTATTTTGCGGCGGGCGTTCAGGCCTCGCGCTGGCGGGTGCCCAGGCGCGCCTCCACCACGTTGACCACGTAGTCGCCCAGTTTCTCGCACTCGCTGATGATGTCCATGTACATCGTTCCGCTGGCATAGGTGTAGCGGTGGTCGTTGACGTCGCTGATATTCTGGGTCTTCAGTTGATTGCGATAGTTGTTGATTTCGTTCTCAATGTTGAACGAGGCGTTGGCGTCGAGGACGTCGCGGCTCTTGACGAACATCACGTTCATGTGCGTCAGGGCGTCGTTGGTGAGTCCGAACATCTGGTGGATGTGCTCATACTGCTCGGCGGTGAAGTCCTCCTTGCCCGCGTGGAGGCGGTTGATGGTGCGCGCCAGGTTGTAGCAGCTGTCGCCTATGCTCTCTATCTCACTGATTTCGCGCAGCATGGCCCTGATTTTGCCTTTCGTCTCGTCGCTCAGATGAGCATTGCTCACCTGATCCAGATACTTGGCAATCTCTATTTCCATGTTGTCGCTGATATTCTCATACTTCTCGATACGGGTGAAGAGTTTGACAAAAGCCGCGTCGTCTTTCGTCACCAGCAGTTCCATCACCATGCCGAACATGCGCTGTATGCGCTCACCGAAGCTGCCGATTTCTTTCTGTGCCTCAAGTACGGAGAGCTCGGGCGTCTTCATGATACCGGTCTGAATGAAACGCAGCCGGAAGTCTTCTTCGTCTTTGTTGGCCTTGGGCTTGATGGCCCAGCACACGAACTTCTCGATCCAGCGGATGAATCCCACCAGGATGCAGGTGTTGGCCACGTTGAACGACGTGTGGAAGGCTGCCAGCACGAAACTCAGCTTGGCCGCGTTGGCCAGGAAACCGGGGGCGTCCTTGGCCATGTCCACGTCGTAGCCCACCCATCCGCACACCATGTTGATGAACGGTTTGAAGATGATGAGCACCCACAGCACGCCGAAAACGTTGAAGAACATGTGGGCCAGGGCAGCCCGGCGAGCTTGCGTGTTGGCCGTCAGCGCGGCCAGGTTGGATGTCACGGTGGTGCCGATGTTCTCACCCATCACCAGCGCGATTCCCTGATAGATGGGCAGCACGCCCGTGGAGCACAGAATCATCGTGATGGCCATGATGGCGGCCGAGCTCTGTACGCACATCGTCAGCACGCTGCCGATGAGCAGGAACACGATGGTGGTGACGAAACTGTTGGGATCGAACGAAGCGAAGAAGTCGAGCACGGGCTGATTGTGGGCCAAGTCCATGTCGATACCGGCCTGGCGCAGCGTGCCCAAGCCCAGAAACATGAAAGAAATGCCGAAGAGGAAATCGCCGATAAGTTTGCGTTTTTTGGAATAGATAAGGATAATACCGATGAAAAAAGCCGGCCAGACGAAATCGGTAATGTTGAAAGAGAAACCGGCGCTCATGATCCAGGCCGTGAAAGTGGTTCCGATGTTGGCCCCCATGATGACCGAAATGGCCTGAACGAGGGTCAACAGGCCTGCGTTGACGAAACTGACGGTCATCACCGTCGTGGCTGTTGACGACTGAACGGCTGCCGTGATGAAGGTTCCTGTGAGAATACCGGTGAAGCGGTTCGTGGTCATGGCGCCCAAAATGTGTCGCAACTGCGGCCCTGCCATCTTCTGGAGACTGTCGCTCATCGACTTCATACCGAACATCAAGAGGGCCAGCGCACCAATAAGTTTAAAAAAAATCCAAATCGACATATTTTTATCTAATTACTAATCAACAAGTCGATAATTATTACTAACTTTACATTCATCTAACTCTATGAGCTTTTAATCGGACAACACGAATGAAACAAGTAATACAAATCTGTTGCAAAAATAACAAAAAAACTCTAAACATAGCGATTGGAAGTTCACTTTCTGACGCTTTCCGGGAATTTAATCTCAATATGCCTTACGGCCCCATCTGTGCCAAGGTGAACAACAAGGTGGAGGGCATGCACTATCGTCTGTACCGGAACAAGACGGTGGAGTTTCTCGACATGCGGTCGGGCTCGGGCTTGCGCAACTACACCCGCACGCTTTTCTTCGTGCTCTGCAAGGCTGTCCATGATCTGTACCGCAGCGCCAAGGTGGTCATCGACATCCCCGTGTCGAACGGCTACTACGTGGACTTGAAGCTCGACCATGCCGTCACCCCGGCCGACGTCGACCGCATCCGCCGGCGCATGCGGCAGATTGTCGACGCCCGCATGCCCGTCCGCCGACATGAGGTGCTGACGGAGGAGGCCCTGGCCATGTTCCGGGAGAAAGGCGACGAGGCGAAGGCGAAGTTGCTCGCCGGCTCCGGCGCGCTCTACACCACCTATTATCAAATCGACGACTACGTGGACTACTTCTACGGGGCATTGCTCACCAACACGTCGCAGCTCTACCTCTTCGGTCTGGAGCCTTATTACGACGGGTTGCTGCTGCGCATTCCCTCGATCGCCGACCCCGGCGTGCTGCCTGAGATGACGCGGCAGGACAAGATGTTCGACATCTTCAAGGAGCACCACGCCTGGCAACGCATCCTCGGACTGCGCACCGTGGGCGACTTCAACGAAGCGGTGGCGGGCGGACATGCCACCGACATCATCAACGTGAGCGAGGCCTTGCAGGAGAAGAAGATTGCTTCCATCGCCGAGCAGATCGCTTCGCGCCCCGAGGTGAAGCTCGTGCTGCTGGCGGGACCGTCCTCTTCGGGCAAGACCACCACGTGCAAGCGGCTCTCCATCCAGCTCCTGGCCTGCGGCGTCAGGCCGTTGCAGATTTCGCTCGACGACTATTTCGTCGACAGGGAGCTGACACCGAAGGACGAAAAGGGCGACTACGACTACGAAAGCATATACGCACTCGACCTGGAACTCATCAACCGCCAGTTCCAGGCCCTCTTCCGCGGCGAGGAGGTGCAGCTCCCGAAGTACAACTTCCAGACGGGACGGAGCGAGAAGGGCGGCCGGCGGCTCCGCATGGCCGACAACAACGTGCTCGTCGTGGAGGGAATCCACGCGCTCAACCCCGAACTGACGGCGCGGATACCCGAGTCGCGGAAGTTCCGGGTCTACGCTTCGGCGCTCACCACCATCCTCCTCGACGACCACAACTACATCCCTACTACCGACAACCGCCTTCTGCGGCGCATCATCCGCGACTATAAGTATCGTGGTGTGGACGCCCGGGAAATCATCCGCCGCTGGCCCAGCGTCCGTGCTGGCGAGAACAAGTGGATCTTCCCCTATCAGGAGAACGCCGACGCCATGTTCAACTCGGCCATGCTCTACGAGTTGGCGGTCATCAAGACGCAGGCCGAGCCGCTGCTCCAGCAGGTTCCGGAGAACTGCGAGGAGTATAGCGAGGCCTATCGGCTGCTCAAGTTCCTGCGCCATTTCAAGCCGTTGCCCTACAAGGACTTGCCGCCCACCAGCCTGTTGCGCGAGTTCCTGGGCGGCAGTTCCTTCAAGTATTAGGGTTTCTGCAAGCCCGGCAAGAGGCATGAGGACCCTTGTTTCCGTCATGCCCATCCTTCAGAATCATTCAATCACTCAATAACCCAATCACAATGAAAAAACTCTTATCATTCTCGCTGGCCCTGGCCTGCGCGGCAACGCTGTTTGCCCAGAACCCGAAACAGGACTTCAAGAACAACCGCGACATGGCGGCCGACAGCTATTGGGCCTATCCCGGACCCACGAAGCAGCTCACCCCCGCGCCCGAAGGCTATACACCTTATTATATAAGCCACTACGGACGCCACGGTTCGCGCTGGCTCATCAACCCGAAAGACTACACCGAGCCGGTCGGCGTGCTGCAGGAGGCCGACAAGGCAGGCAAGCTGACGGCCACGGGCAAGGACGTGCTGCGCAAGATGGAGCTGCTGGCCGACGCGGCGAAGGGCCGTTACGGCGAACTCACGCAGCGTGGAGCCGAGCAGCACAAGGGAATCGCGCTGCGCATGGCCCACAACTTCCCCGAAGTATTCGCCGGTCCGACCAACATCGACGCCAAGAGTACGGTGGTCATCCGCTGCATCCTCTCCATGGAGAACGCCCTGCACCAGCTGCTGCTGGTCAACCCGCAGCTGAACATTGCGCACGACGCCAGCTACCACGACATGTACTACATGAACCTGGAGGACAAGAAGCTGCAGTCCAGGCGGGGGGAGGAGAGCAGGAAGGCGTTCCAGGCCTTCAAGAAGAAGTATGTCAAGCCTGAGCGCGTGATGAACCTACTCTTCAACGACAAGGAGTATTGGAAGAAGAACGTGGACGCCAACAACCTGTTCGGCAAGCTCATCAAGAACGCGGGCAACGTGCAGAGCACCGAACTGCGCCACAGCATCTCGTTGTGGCCGCTCTTCAACGACACCGAAATCTACAACTACTGGAAGACCAACAACGCCTGGTGGTACATCTCCTACGGCGGCAGTCCGCTCAGCGGCGGCATTCAGCCCTTCAGCCAGCGCAACCTGCTGCGCAACATCATCGCGACGGCCGACAGCTGCCTGCGCCTCGACCATCCGGGCGCCACGCTGCGCTACGGCCACGACACGATGGTCATGCCGCTCACCTGCCTCCTCGACCTCGACGGACTGGGCAAGTCGATCGACGATCTCGAAAAAATCGACCAGGAAAAGTGGTGCGACTACAACATCTTCCCCATGGCCTGCAACATCCAGTTCATATTCTATCGCAAGACGGGGACCGACCCCGGCGACCCCGCCGACGTCATCTTCAAGGTGCTGCGCAATGAGAACGAGGCCACGCTGCCCATCGCCACCGACATCGCGCCCTACTATCGCTGGAGCGACTTCAAGGCTTATTTCGAGAAGAAACTCGACAGCTACGACCCCGAAGAGGCTCGCCTGAAGAATTGAAAGCAATCGGACGGGGCGGACAAGCCTGGCTATTCCGGCCGGCCGGCCCGTCCGATTGACTGAAAAAATGCAAGTTTGCGACAGGAAACGCTTGGTGCGCCGGCCGGCCGCGAGTTGTTGCATCCACTACCGCCTTGGCGGTAGTGCGCAGTACACCATGGCCATGCTCCCATGAACCGACCTGACACGGCTTGTTTTACACTCTCTAAAAAGTAAAAAGGAGGAAAAAGGGGTCGTTTTACCCTTTTACCTTTTTACTTTTTTTACCTTTTTACCTTTCATAAAGCTCTTCCGGTTGCCGAATCTGCTTGAAATCGCGCAGGAAGTCGGCGTATTCCGCTACGACGGCGTCAGCAAAACGCCTACCCTTTTCGGCCGTAGCAAGGGCCGGATTGCCGATACCCGTGTCGTCGGGCGATGCCAAATTCCAATGGCGAGGCAACCAAACCTTGCCTTGTCGCAAGGCTTTGACGCCAAACCCGTGGCCTTCGCCCGGGCCGGCTTCGGACAGGTTGACCCACTCGGGATGGTAGTGCATCATCACAGATGTCTCTACTTCGTCGGCATGATCGCCAGGTTGGTCGAAGTATTCGGCCACCGGCGCCATCTTAAACCACTCACCGCAGGCGATGAAGAAGTCGGGATAGACCGTCGAGAGGTCGCGCGTCATATTTCGGAAGTTATTGCCGCCGTGGCCATTGACGATGACCAGTTTGCGAAAACCCTGATGACGGAGCGACGCTACGGTATCGGTGAGAATGGCACGCTGGGTGTCGTAGGAGGCATGAATGCAGAAAGGCAGGTCGCGTTGTCCCGGATTCTGCGAGCCCATGGTGACGGGCGGCATCACCATACATCTGACTCCGTGACGCTCGAAGGCCACGCGGGCGGCGTCGACGGCGATGTCGTGCGACAGAATACAGTCGGTCAGATAAGGCAGATGCAGGTTGTGAGGCTCTGTGGCACCCCACGGCAGCAGCACGATATCGTAGCTGTGCTGCCGGGTAATGCCATAGTTGGCCATGATTAAATCATATTCCGGTTGTTCCATCCGATGGGTTTCGTTTAGAACTTTTCAAGTATTTCATTACACAACGTAAACGACTTGATCATCATGCGTGGGATATGGAAAGGCCCTTTAAAGAGGTTTCCCTTGGCCGGTTGGGCCACCGTGCCGTCGCGATGCAGGTATCCGTACCACTCACCATACTCCTTATCGGGGAAATGAGCGTATGTCCACTCGCTGATTTGGCGGTGACGATAGAGGTATTCTTCGTCGCCCGTGCCCAGATAAGCGTAGAGCGAGGCGATGATGGTCTCACTCTGCGGCCACCAGAATTTCATATCCTGCGAGTAATCCTGTGGAGGCAGGTTGCGACAGTCGCGGAAATTGATGATGCCTCCGTACTCTTTGTCCCATCCCCAGTCCCATGACCAGTTGAAAATGGTGAGGGCCGTGTCCATCAAGTCTTTGTCCCAGTTGCGCTGGCGCGCCTCTTCCATGAGGAACCAGCTGGTCTCGATGCAATGACCGGGGTTGATAACGCGGGTCATATTGGTATCGACGAACTCGCCGTTAGGACCTACGCATTCGAGCAAAGCCTTGAATTCGGGGTGCATGAAGTAGCGACGCAACTTGTCGATAGAGTCGTTGATCTGCAGCGTTAGTTTGGGATTGTCCACCACGGCGCGCAAACGGCTGCCCACATTGATGAGAATCATGATGATGGAGTGGCTCTGCAACTGCACCTCCGGCTCGAACTTGGGGGCCAGGAAGCCCGGTGTGGCCAAGAAACGCTGGGTATCTTCGAACACCTGCATGGCCCTTTCGGCATAGTGCATGTCGCCCGTGGCCAGCGCATATTCCGACATGGCGATGGCGGCGAAGGTCTCGCTGAAGACATAGCGACGCTTGCGCAGGGGGCGTCCGTCGGCCGTTACGGAGAAATACATGTGTCCGTCGTTGTCGAAACAATACTTTTCGATGAAGTCGATGGTGGACTTGGCGGCCTGAAGCCATGCCTCGTTCTTCTCTACATTGTTGTAGGCGTAGGCGCAGACGAAGGCGAATCGTCCCTGAAACCACACCGACTTGGTGGTGTCCATGAGCGTTCCGTCGCGATTGACGCAGGTGTAGACGCCTCCATGCTCACGGTCGAGGCCGTTCTTCATCCAGAACGGCATGATGTTCTGGGTCAGGTCGTCCTTGTAGGAGGCCGCCCAATTGCTGATATATGCTCTTGTATCAATCATAACACTTGTCTTTAGAATTGGTTGCAGCGGTCGAAGAAGTGAATGCTTTCCAGCTCGGCTTTCATGCATTGCTCCTCTTCTTCGGTCATATTTTGGAACGGTACGCGGTTGGGACCCAAGTCGAAGCCGATCAATTTCATGATGCGCTTGCCGCCGACGATGTTCCCCCGGAAGTGGCAGATGACGTTGATGACCTCCTGCGCGAAGTTCTGGTGGTCTCGGGCGGCCTCTATGTCGCCGCGTTTCCAGGCTTCCATGATGGCCACAAGCTCACGGCCGTTGTAGTTGGTGGTGCCTCCGATACCGCCCTGGGCACCTCCTTGCGCCAGCGAAGGCAAGATTGTCTCGTCTTGTCCGTGCAGCATGTCGTACTTGCCGTTGGCATAGAGGCGGCACTGGTTGTACTCATACAGGCTCTCGAAGGTGTATTTGATACCCGCGAAGTTGGGTATGCGGCCGTCGACAGCCTTCAACAGGTCGAGCATGGGCAGGAAAGCGCCGTTGAAAGCGGGGATGTGGTAGTAGTAGAAGGGCAACTCGGGCGCGGCTGCGGCAATCTGTTCGCAGTATTTCACGAGTTCTTCGATGCGACCAATCTTCGGGAACGGAGGTGCCATCGAACCGATACCCCACGCTCCGATCTGCTGGGCGTGGCGGGCCAATTCGACACTTTCGCGCAGACAACAGCTGCCCACGTGTACGATTACCTTGAAACCGGCGGGCACACAGCTCACCCATTTCTCGGCCAGAGCTTTGCGTTCGTCGGTCGTCAGCATGTAGCCTTCGCCCGAAGAACCATTGATGAATACGCCTTTGAGCCCGTTCTTCTGCAACATGGCCGCGTAGGCGGGGATAGGTTCGAGGTTGACGTCTCCGTTGGCGTGGAACGGTGTGAACGGCGCGTCTATGAGTCCGATAATCTTTTCCATAATGTTTATCGTTTAAAAGTTGTATGCGAGTTAGTCCATATTGTCCGTTTTGGGCTTCAGGAAGGTCAGCTGAACGACCAAGGCCAGGGCGACGATGCCGCCGAGGAGGGCGAATCCCGCGCCCAGACTGCCGCCGTCGGCCCACTTTCCGAACACTTGCGTGACGGCGGCGCCGGCAAATACGCCCGTCATGTTCATGATTCCGTAGGCCGTGGCCCTGTATTTGGAGGAGATGAACTGGCAGAGGATGGGCATGTTGTTGGCGTCGAACATGCCGAAGCCTATGCCGAAGAGCAGTCCCGCGCCCACGATGGCCGGCAGACTGTGGCCGTAGCCCAGCAGCACGAGGGCCGGAATGGTGAGGCCCAGGCCGATGGCACTGGTGTAGACGCGGCCCTTGAGGTTGTGCCGCACCCACTTGTCGGACAGGTAACCGCCGAAGATGACGCCGATGAACGACGAGGCGGCGATGGTGATTGTGGAGAGCGGACCGGCACTTTCCATGGGTATGCCCAGGTTGCTGGCGAACAACGTCGGCAGCCAGTTCTTCGTTGCCCATCCCGGAAGGCTGGGAACGGCGAAGAAGAAGAGGATGGTCCAGAACGCCCAGTTGGACAATACGACGCCGAAGCTCTGCAGCAGTCCGCCCGCCCCGGGCTTTTGATCTTGCGTGGAGGGCTTCGCGGCGTGGCCGGCCTTCTCATGCAGCAGGGCTATCAGCACCAGAGAGTAGGCTATTCCGATGATACCGAACCAGTGGAAGGTGGTCTTCCACGAGAGCATGGCGGCCACCACGGCCCCGAAGCCGCCTACGGCCTGGCCCACGTAGATACCCGTCATGTGAATGCCGATGGCCAGTGAGCGGCTCTTGCCTTCGTGCCAGTCGGCCAGGAGCGACAGGGCCGAGGGGATGTAGAGGGCTTCGCTCACGCCCATGATCCCACGCAGGTAATACAGTTGGTCGAAGCTGGTGGCGAAACCCATGGCCAGCGTGACGGCCGACCACACGAAGAGGCTGCCGATGACGAGCCACTTGCGGCTCACGCGGTCGGCCACGAGGCCGGCGAAGGGCGACACCAGTCCGTAGATCCACAGGAATACGGCCATCAGCGCGCCGAAAGCCTCGGCTTGATTCAGTTCTTGGATGTCGGCCTTCATGGACTCCTGCATCGTCGAAAGCATTTGGCGGTCCATGTAGTTGAGCAGGGCTACGATCCACAAGAGGGCCACGACGAGCCAGGGATATGATTTCTTGTCAATCAGTTTCATAGAGATTTAGCGGTTGAAGTTGAGTCGATAGATTTCGGGGGTGCGTATACCGGGCTTCAGTTCGCCGCCGATGATGTAGACGGCGTTGCCTTGCTTGGCCAGCGCAGCACCGGCGCGCGCCCCCACTTGGTTCCTGCCGGCGATGTGCCAGCGGCCCTCTTGGAAGATGCAGATGTAGGGATTGAACCGATACCACTCCACGGCGTGCGTCATGTAGCCGGGCTTGGGGTTGTTCACCGCGTCGAGAAAGACGTCCTTGTTCACCCCTCCGACGATGACGATGGCGTCTTCCGACAGGTTCAGGGCTGCCGCCCCGCCGAGATAGATTTCCGTGCCGACGGTGTCGGTGGGCGGCGGCAGCGTGGCGGAAGGGTTGCCGAAGCTCCGTCCCGGCATGTTGAGTCGGCTCAGCCGCTCCGCCGTCTTGGCGGTGCAGCCGCCCCACAGGCAGAACGTTCCGTCGATACTGCCGCTGACGGGCTGGCCCAGTTTCTCGTCATGGTGGGCCGGCGCTTCGCTCCATCCTTGTTCGGGCCGGGCCAGGTCGAGTGTGTAGAGGCGGTGCCCGTCGCTCACCGTCGCCGTGTTGGCGCAGCGGCAACCCGTGAAGTTGTCCATGGCCACCGGCAGGGCGGGGTATGGTGTGACGACGGCCCGGCCGTCTTCGAGGCTGATTTTGTAGGCTTCGGCAAAGCTCCGGTCGGCATTGTTGCCGCCCACGCAGAGGATTCCGTCCTCCAGTTGAATGCTGACGCCGTAGGCACAGGGCTGCGGCAAGCGGCCTACAAGCCTCCAGTCGAGCTGATTGTTGTCCGTGACTTCTGCGGCATAGATACCTTGGTAGTAGCGTTTCCTGCCACCTTCGGCCGCCGGCGTGTCGGGGAAGTTGCAGCCGCCGGCCATCACCAGGCTGTTGCCGGCGGTTCCGGCAAAGCATGCTGATACTCCTTTTTCAATGCCGGGTTCGTTCGTCGGGAAGCCGAAGACCCGCTCGATGGTCTGCAGTTGCCAGGCCCCGGCGAACGCCTGCGGCCCGTTTGTGAATTCATTCATGACGATACAGATAAATAGAATTAACTTGATATGCTTCATGGGGCTATCTCCTTGACGAATGTGCTGCACGGAAGTCCGGCCGCATTGACAAGGTTGGCGCGCGAATAGGGCTGCCAGCCGTAGCGCACGAAGGCGGGACGGGCCACCTGCGGACTGCTCAGTGTCACGTCGTTCCCCGTCACGCGCGCCGCTGCCGCATGGTAGACGCCGTCTTCTCCGGCCACTTCAAAACCGATGAGACTTGTGCCTTGCGCCTTCAGACCGACGGCGTTGTCGAACGAGAGCCGCACTTCCCGACCTTCGCCGACGGCTTTCGTGCAGGTGGGACTTTCACAAATGAGCGCGTGTCCGTAGACATGGCCGAGGGCCTGGCGGGCCAACCGCTCGCCCACGGGCCGCTTGTTGCGGTAGTGGACGTCGAGTGAGTCGCCCATGTCCATCGACACCGTCATCCACGTATGGGGCATTTCGACGGCCAAGCGGCGTTGCGAATTGCGGAACTCGGGCCACGACGGGCGGTTGAGACCTGACAACTGAACAAAGAGGAAAGGCATGTCGGGCTGGTGGAAGAAGCCCCGCCAGCTCTTTTGGAGCAGGCGGAAGAGGCGTTCGTGCAGCTCCATGTTGTGCGCGTTGGACTCCCCTTGGTACCAGGCCACGCCCTTGACGTCATAGCCCCGCAGCGGAAGCATGCCCGCCTCGAACATGTATGCGGGTTCATAGGGGTGGCGTTGGATGGCGAAGGAGTCGGCGTTGGCGATGTTGAGCAAGGCCCGTCCGCGTGCCCACGCCTGTCCGAAGTCGCTGTCGTACCAGTCGCGGAGGATGACGGGGAAGTCCCATTCGAGCGTCCGGCGGTCTATCCACGACTCGGTGGTGGTGCCACCCACGGCATTGCAAATGATACCGACGGGTATGCGCAGGCTGTCGGCCAGCGTGCGGCCGAAGTGATAGGCGATGGAAGAGAAGCCCTCGACGCTCTCCCGGTCGGCTTTCCGCCACGGACCGAGCTGCAGGAGCTTCAACCGATTGACCGAATCGAGCGTCTCCCGCGGCCATTCCACGGCGTCGGTGGGGTACAGCGTGGGCATGTTGAACAGGCGCAGGCGCTGCTGCCGGCCCGCCTGGGCCAGGTCGTCGTCGGCACTTGTCGTGGCACGGACGGGCAGCTCCATGTTCGACTGGCCCGAACAGAGCCATACTTCACCTATATATATGTCGCGAATGTTGCGCTTTTTGCTTTTCGTGGCTATCCGGGCTTCGTAGGGGCCGCCCGCCTTCATGGCCGGAAAGGCCGTCTCCCATCGGCCGTCAGGGCCGGTCGTGGCGGTCTGTCGGCGGCCGTTGAAGGCCACGTCGACCTTCTCTCCGGCGTTGGCCGTGCCGCGGAAGACGAGCGGTTGACGGCGTTGCATCACCATGCCGTCACCATATAGGGGCGGCAGACGCAGTCCGCCGTAATCGCCGGTGATGGCGGCATACACCGTTTGGGCGATGATTCCGGCGCCTTCGGCATTGGGATGGATGGCGTCGGCAAACAAGTCGGGCCGTTCATACAAAGGGGTGTGCAGGTCGATGAGGCCCGTTGCGTTGGTGCGGGCTATCCTTTGGATGTGCCGTTGGATGGCGGCATGCCAGTCGCGGGTGCCGCTTTGGAAGCGCAGATGGCGGTCGAAGATGGGCGACATCAGGCAAATCCATATCTTGGCGTTGGGGTTTGCCGCCCTGAAACTGCCGATGAGCTGCTGATAATCCTTGTCGAAGAGGCTGTTGTAGTTGGGCCAGTTGCGCGGGTCGGTGTCGTTCAGCCCCAGGTGGATGACCACGAGGTCGGCCTTGAAGGCCAGCGCGTCGCGGTATTCCGTCTGCTCGCGGTAGGGCCAGTGGCCCTGGTTGAGGAGCGTGGTGCCCGAGTGGCCGAAGTTCTTCACTTCATAGCCGGCCCCCAGCCGCTGCTGCAAGACGGAGGGATAGCACTTCCGTTCCCGGTCGGGAATGCCGTAGCCGTAGGTCACGCTGTTGCCGACGCAGGCCACTTTGATTTTTCCGGCCGCCTGACCGAGGGCTGACATGAACAAAAGATAGGTGAAGAGAACAAGATGTTTCATTTCTTTTTGGCTCAAACTGATAGAGGTTTAGGTTCTGATATGCCAACTTTTGCAAATATAATACAAAGCAATTGAAGTAACAAAATGTTTTAGATAAAACAAGATATTTAATTAAATATTTTAATAATACAAGCTTTGGTAAGCTGAAAAGGTGAAAAACTCAAGCCTGAAAGGTGGTTTTATTTAGATAAATGGCCCCTTTGTGGGGAGGAAGGGCACATCGCGCGCGGCACGGCGCGTGGCTGTCGAAAGTGTCGTTGCGGGCCCGTCGTGCGCGGCCGTCGGCCGATGCTTCTGCAAGGGCGATGCTTTGGCGTTGCCGGAGCTGCCCTTTGAGCTTGTAAAAGCTGTGCTTTCAGCGTGCAATCGCTATGCTTTTACACGCTGAAAGGGCTGCTTTTGAAAAGAAGAGGAGGGCTCAGCGTTTGCGCCAGTCGTCCTGCACATAGCTGGCAGGGTAGGAGGAGCGGTTGACGACTGTGCCGTCGATCTGCCGAATGTAGGTGTCGAAGGCACGCCGGCCCTCCTTCAGGATGATGATTCGGGCACCGGGTGTCAGGTGGTTGTACTCGGTATTGCCGCCGCCGAAGCGTCCGTAGGCCAGCAGAATGCCGTGCCACATGACGGAATAGTCGTTGTCGTGGTCGTGACCCGCGAACATGCCCATCACGTCGCCGCCCTCATACATGGCCGCGAACATGCCCGAGTTGAACCGTGGCGAGCAGCAGGCCTCCTGACGGGTGCCCGTCAGGATGGCGTTCTCGTCTCTCACGGCGTCGTGGTATTCGGGCAGTGGGATGTGGAAGAAGGCCAGGGCCGGAATCGGCAGCCCGCCGTTGGCCGCCTTGATGGCCCGGGCCTGGCTGCGATACCAGGCCACCTGGTCGAAGGTGAACCAGGCGTAGCCGTCGGTCTTGTAGCCCTTGGGCGCGTAGGCGTGCGAGTCCATGCAGTAGAGGTTGGCCGCCACACGGCTGCCGTCGTGCGACCGCACGGGCAACACGAAGTCGAGTTCCTGCCCGGCGGCGACGGGTGGCATGGCGCAGCCCTTCACCTCTCGGGCGATGTCGTAGAGCTGGCGGTTGGAAAGCCCCTGTTCGTAGTCGTGGTTGCCGAACTCATAGACCCACGGAATGTTGTGGGCGGCCAGCCGTTCCAGCACTTTGAGCAACGTGGCCTTGGCCGGCGACGAGTAGATGATGTCGCCCGTCAGCACCACCAGGTCGGGGCGTTCGCCCACCAGCGCGTTGTCGATGTTCTGCAAGGCCGGGGCCGACTTGGGGTTGTCGAGCTGATAGTGGAGGTCGGTGAGCTGCACGATCTTGAAAGTGCCGTCGGCACGGAACCGCAGTTCCTGTGCCGAGGCATTCCAACAAACAACGAAGAAGGCCACGAGGGCCAGTATTTTTCTCATAGGTGATGATTGATGGTTTATTTTCTGATGAATTGTCCTTCGAGGTCTACGTCGACGCTCTCGAAGGGGTGGAGGATTTGGTCGAGCAGGAGGGCATAGGCACCCCTGGTTATGGGCCCTTCGGTCGGAGACAAGCTGTATCGGCGGAGGCAGTCGGCCGTCAGCCGCTCGATGGGGGCGGAGAGACGGAGTCGCTTTTCCTTGGCGATGCGGCCGAGCAAGGCCCGTAATTCTTGGATGAAAACGGGCTTGTCACCGTCGAACCGTTCCGTCAGGCCATAGAAGTCGCCGAGCGGTTGCAGGTCGCGGCGGCGCAACAGGCTGTCGGCTTGCAGCCAACACTCGTTCTGCCAGTCCACATGGCGGCCCACGCCGTGGAGCAGTCCCGTCGCACCGATGCGCTGGTAAGGGCGGAAGCGCGGGTCGTCTTTCGGCACGTCGAGGAAGGGCAGCAGGTAGTTGCCCGTGCGGAGCAGTTGCGTCTGCACCGCCCTGACCGACAGCCGCTGGGGCAGTGTCCGCCCGCGAACGGCCATGGCAGCCAGCGTTCCGGCCACCTGGCCGATCTGCATGACCACGGGTTGCAGCCGCGAGGTGCCGTTGACGAGGTTGGTCACCGATATCGCCTTCTCGGCCAGCAGCAGACGAGGCTCGCCTTTGGGGAAGAACACGCCCATGGGGAGGCCCCACGAGGGGATGGAAGGCAGGTGGAGACTGTCCACGGGCCGCTCGTTGTGGTGCTGGTCGACGGGATAGTCGCCCACGCCCACGGCCGTTCGGTAGAGCGGCGAGGGGCGCCCGTAGGGGTCGAGGATGTCGTTCAGCGTGAAGAGAATCCGACCGTCGAAGCGTCGTCCCTCCCTGTAGTAGGGCATGAAGGGCAGCCGGTCGGGCGTGGGAAACTCGTCGTCGGCCAGGTCGAGGCGGTCGAAGCCCAGCTCGTGTTGCATGAAATAGAGGAAGCGCAGGCTCTTCCGCTTGGCCTGTCGGTGCAGGCTGTCGCGCTCGGCGGGGCTGCATTCGATGTCGTTCAGGTAGATGTCGTTGCCCCACATGGGCCAGTTGATCATGTATTTGCCGTTGGGCAGCCGGCCGTAGTTCAACATCATCTCCTTCGACCACGGCTTTTGGGGCAGCACGGAGTCGTTGTAGGCGCAGACGCAGCAGTTGCGGAACTCCATCGGCGTGTAGCCTTCGGGGCGCGCCGTCGGCCTCGGCTCGGCATATTCCTTGAGCGTCATGGCGTAGGTGATGTCCTGGATGAGGTTCTGCCGCTGCGTGAGGGCCATGGGTTCGTGGGTGTCCCGGCGGGCGTCGAGGCCCACGTGGTAGGTCAGTCCGGCCGCCTTGGCCACGTCGCCCAGCTCGGTGGCGTCGACGACGTAGCGCGCTTTCACCCGTGTTCGCCTGCCGTGGCGCGTGAGCGTCAGCTGCCAGCCGTCCTTCAGCCGCTTCAGTGCGGTCCATTCGGTCTCGGGCAGGTAGGTGAGCAACCGTTTTTCGCCCTCCACCCACTGCCGGAAGATGGCGTTGCCGACCGACGGCTCGAACTGGATCAGGCTGACCCAGCCCGTGCGCAGGGCCTCCGCCGAACCGTAATGGCGAATCAGCGCCTGTTGGAAGTCACCCCACATGCCGCTCGGCAGATGGTAGTTGCCGTCGGTGGCGCTCACCCCCGCCGCCGTCAGCATGCCGCCCAGCCAGGGCGTCCGCTCCACCAGCAGCGTGCGGCTGCCCAGGCGTGCGCTCTGTACGGCGGCGCAAACGCCGCTCGTGCCGCCCCCCACCACCAGCACGTCGTAGGTCTTGACGTCGGCCGGAGCGGCGTGGGCGGTCAGTCCCAGGAGCAGTAAAAGGAAGAAAAAGAACCGTCGCATCGTTTATTTCAGGCTGTTCAGGTATTTGTCTATGCCCGCTTTCAGGGCGTTCCAGTAGTTGAATTGGCGGATGTGGACCATGTCGAAGACGAAGTAACCGTCGCCGGCGTTGATGCAGGCGTCGACCGAATTGGTGACGGCCGTGGCTTGGTTGCCGCCCGGAAAGCCGTCGGGGTTGCCCACGTCGGGGCCTCCCGCAAACTTCACGTCGCCCTTCAACTTCTTGGCGGCTTGCGTGCAGAAGCCTTGCATGGTCCATTCGGTGGTGCCGTAGACCGACGAGGCCCCCGCATAACAGCCCAGAAGAAGCACGTCGAGCTTGTTGGCGAAGCCGTATTTGTGGTAGTCTGTGTTGGCCCAGGCTGGGTAGTCGACCGACGGGTCGTAGTCGCGGCTGGCCCAGTTGACGCCCGAATGGTAGTAGTCGGCGTACCAGGCACCCACGTAGGCGCCCACTTTCACGTCGCTGTTGACGCTCCGCACGCGCGCCACCACCTTGCCCATGAAGTCGTAGATGGTCTTGGCGCGGAAGGCAAGCCAGTCCTTGAAGTAGGCAGGTTGGCCCGCGTAGCCCTCCGAACCGGCCTTGGCCACGTCTTGGGGGAAGGCGAACGACGTGACACCCTTGGCCTTCATGTAGGCCTGGAACTTCGTCTTGGCGTCGTCGGAGAAGTCGGCCTGCAGGTTGTCGTAGCGGCAACGGTCGAGAATGATGGCGTCGAGGTCGTAGCGGGCCAGGTCGCCGATGAGGTCGAGGAGGTAGGCCTGCACGTCGTCGTTGCACGGATTGAGGAAGCGCGTGGCGTAGTAGTTGCCCGCGTCGACCGGTAGGTCCATGCCGTTGGTCAGCCCCGAGCCGAGATAGTAGGTCGAGGCCCAGCCCTTCTTGCCGCTTTCACGGAAGAGCATGCCCTGTCCGCCGAGGCCGTAGGGGTTCATCGAGCCGCCCACGAAGGTGTTCATGGCCGCGTCTACACGCAGTCCCAGCTCGTGACCGATGTCGATGAAGGCTTGCAGATAGTCCCAGTCGGCCGTTCGTTTGTAGTATTTGTAGGCGGAACCTTCCCAGTAGTCGAGTTGTTCCACGGCGTGGCCGGCGGCGCTCTTGAAGAGAATGTCGCCCGTGTAGGGGCGGACGTCGACCACGATGTGGGTGAATCCCGCTTCCTTCGCCTTCTTCAGGTCTTCCCGAATGTTCTCCTTGCTGTTGGCGAAGCGGCTGAAGTTGGCCGGCGCGTCTATCCAGATGTAGCGGGGTTTGGCCGCTTTATGGACGGTTTCGCCGCCCGGCGTGGGGGTGGGAGGTGTCGTTCCGCCGTTGTCGGGCTTGTCGCCCGAGCCGCAGGAACTGAACAAAAGCAGTGAACTGAGCAGTAGTGTCTGAATCATGGATAGCATATTCATATAAAAAAGGAGGCAAAGGGGAGAACGACCGGCTCATGCGGCCACCCTCCCCAGGTTACAGAAGAAACTTATCATTTGATGAAACAGGCGTCGATGACGGCGCGTTCTTTCTTGTCGCTCGGCTTGATGGTCTGCTTGCCGTTGATGAGCATGCAGCTCGAACCGCCCCCGTCGAGGTTGAGCGCTTCGGTGCAGCCGATGGCTTTCAGCATGTCGGCCACCTGCGCGGTGGTCATTCCCAGGACGTCGGGCGTCATCCGGCGACCTTCGCACACGAAGAACACGAGGCGTTTCTTGGCCGCGTCGTAGCCGATGGCCGTGCGGGGCTGGGCCGAGTTGGCCGCCACGTCGAGCAGTTCGTCGGCCCACGTGTTCATCACCTTGCCCTCATGGAGCAGCACGCTGACGCCGCCAATGCCGTAGACGGCCGTCCCGTCGTTCATGACGGTGCCCTTCGAGGGCGAGTTGGCGTCGGGGGCAGTCGTCTCGGGCTTGGTTTTGTCAATCTTCTTGCAGGCCGAGTAGCTGTAGTCCTTGCCGTCGCTGGCGTAGTAAGTCCACGTGGCGTGGAACTCACCGGCCTTGTCCTGGTAGAAGAAACCTATCGTAGGATACCAGAAGTCGGTCCAGTTCTCCGACCAATAGTTCTGGTTCGGACTGAGCATGGAGCCTTCGCTGTAGCACGAACTCTGCGAGTAGTAGAAGCCACCGGACTCAAAGAAGAGGCCACCGTTGATGACAACGACCGGTGATTCGTAGTTGTTGTAGAACTCGGTGGGCGTGAACAGCTTCTCATTACCGTTGGCGCCGGCCTTCTTGCTCCAGTGAATGTCGTTGCTGACGCTGAACTTTGCCTTGTCGGTTCCCAGCTCGGCAATGGCGATGAAGGCCACGGCGGGCTTGTCGTCGGGCGTCTTCACGGCCTTGTACACGTTGATGTAGGCCGGCAACCGGCCGTAGTCGGCGTTCACGTTGGTCCACCCCAGGCGGGTGATGTCGGTGTTCTCCTCGGGCTGTAGGCCCTTGTCCCACTTCCAGTTGGCGATGGTGTCCTCATGATCGTCGCTGTTGCAGGCCGTGAGAACGGAGAGCCCGAGCAGCAAGAGGAGCACCGGAATATGGCAATGAAGTCTTTTCATACGTTTCATATTGGTTATTTGTCAAAGCAGTCGAATTGATATCCACCGAAGGAAAGGTGGGTGTTGGAGGCGTAGAACACGTAGAGGAAGTAGCCATCCTCGGACGGTGTCACCAGGACGTCGGCAAAGCGGTTGTCACCGGCGTAGCCCACGGATCCGTAGAGGTCGGGCGTGGAGATGATGGAGGCCAGCGCGCTGCTCGTGTTGACGTTGCCGCTGATGGATGAAAGGTCGCCCGCGTCGTAGATGTAGACATGTCCCGGCAAGCCCCAGTTGGGCCAATAGCCCATTTCGTAGATGGCATAGTAGCGGTTCTTGTTGAACGCCCGGATGTCGGCGGCACCCGTATTGTAGCCCCAGCCCTTCTCGTTGCTGTTGGCAGAGAGTATCTGTTTGGCGCCGCTCCAGGCCGGAGCGTAGTATGCCGGGCAATTTCCGTCGCCGTAATAGCTGAACACGCAGCCGTCCTTCACGTCGGTGCCGGCGGCACAGACCTTGCTGATTCCATCGAGACCGCCCCATGCCGGCACGCTGCCGAACAGGATGTTCTCGGCCGGACCGGCCTTGCCGTCCTTCACAATCCAGCGGATGGCGTTCTGGCAGACGTTCGGCGTGGCGGTGACGATGGCGTCGTGGGCCAGGTCGCCCTGCACGTGGAGGCGCGCGCCGATGTCCACTCCGAGGTTGTTGGCATAGCTGATGAAGAGTTCGGGGGCCTTGGTCACGTCGTTGGTCTTGTAGATGTTGAGCGTGGAACCGCTGGCGGCGTAGTTGCAGATGAGCATGTTGCCGGCGCAGTCGCTCGTGATGGCGCCGTCGGCCTTGGCCGCTCCGAGGTTGATGGCGCCCAGTTTGGTGCCCGTCACCTTACGGAAGTACTGTGGCGCGGAGCCGTCGCCGAGGTTCAGGACGACGAAGCTGCCGATGGAGGCCAGCGTCGGGTGGGTGTTGTTGGGCGTGGCCACGCCCAACATCGTCATGTCGTTCTCGAAAAGCTTGAGTTCGCTGCCCGTGCGAATGCCCGATGGAATCTTGGTCGGTATGTGTTTGATGACCTTGTAGACGCTTTTGTCGGTGCCGTTGTCGGCCGTCACGGTGAACTGGAAGCCGTCGTTCATGTCGTGGGGCTGGGCCGGGTCGGGCGAAATCGTGGCGTGCGGGTCGAGCACCACTTCGGCCGTCATGTCGGAAAGGTCGGCGGCGGTGAGCAGGGAGATGGTCTTCTTGTCTTCGTCGATGACGCCCTGCAGGTAGCCCGGCTGCACCAGGATGGACTTGATGGCGCACTTCGACGACTTGACGCGCTGTCCCGAGATCGTGATCTGCTTGCTTTCGCCATACGGGTTGGTGTAGGTGAAGGCGTTCTTCTGGGTCAAGTCGAGCACGGTGATGGGCGGGTCGATCTTGCAGTTGTTCTCCAGTGTGGCCACAATCTTGAACTGCGACATGTCCTTCTCTGTGGTGTTGTCGCTCTCTTCTGGGTAATACCAGGGCACGGGAATCACGTAGTCGGTGATGTCGTTGCTGTTCTGGGGCTGCCAGGTCACGACGGCCTTGTCCACATAGGTGCCCGACGTGAAGTAGGCCGTGAGGCTTGAGATGCCTGCCCGGTCGGCGGTGGCGTCCACGTGCTCCTCTTCGGCGCAGCTGCCGAGCGAGAGGAGTGCCGCCACGAAGGCGCCGATATATAGGAATTGCTTTTTCATAACTTTGAAATGTTGATGTTTTGCGGGTTCATGACACAGTTCTATTTCCATTCGGGGAATTGGTCGATCTCCTTGTTGTTGTTCAGTTCGCCCACCGGAACGGGCAGACGGTAGAGCTTCTTGGGGAAGTTGAGGTCTTGGTTGTCGACATCCACGTAGGTGTAGCGGTACAAGTCGCCCATCTTCTCAATCTTCAGGCCGTGCCGGCGAATGCCCGTGAAGGTCTGGTCGGCCAGCTCCCAGCGGCGCATGTCCCAGTAGTAGAGTCCCTCGAAGGCCAGTTCCACCTTGCGTTCGTGGCGCAGGGCCTCGAAAAGGCGGTCGCCGCTGAGGCCCGTCAGCTTGGGCAGGGCGACGCGCTCGCGCACCTTGTTGAGGTATTCCAGGGCCTTGGCGGCGGCGTTCAGTCGGTAGCAGGCCTCGGCATAGTTGAGATATACCTCGGCCAGACGGATGACAATGCAGGGCTGTGTGCTGTTTTGCACGGCCGTGAAGTGGTGGTTTTCGTCCACCAGCTTGCGCAGGTAGTAGCCCGTGGTGGTGCGTCCGTTGGTCTTGGGGTCGGCTTCCCAGCGGCACCAGCCGTCCGTTCCGCCCACGAAAGGCTCTATTTTGCGGCCTTTCCACGTAGCTCCGTTGTAGAGGATGGTGGCCTTGAAGCGCGGTTCCAGCTTGTCGTAGGGCGGCGCTTGCGTCGTTCCCGTCTTGGCGGCTTCGTGCCATGCGGCCCAGTCGAAGCGTTTTCCGTCGGTCATCTCGTATTCCTCCACCATGTCCTGGGTGGGCGTTCCGAAGCCGCCGTCGGCCTGGTTGCCGTCCAGGGCCTTGTCGCCGCCCGGCGCATAGTAGGTGTCGAAGGAGTGGGTGAGGCTTATCTTCGAGTCGTAGGTGTACTGGCAGATGGCCTCGGAGTTGCCGCCGGTGAAGGCGTCGGCGTAATTGCCGGTCAGCTGGTACTTCATGGCGATGACCTTCTCGGCCGCTTCCTTCACGGCCGTCCAGTCCTTGCAATAGAGCATGGCCCTGGAGAGCAGCGCGTAGGCAGCTCCGCTGGTCAGCCGGCCTGTCGCCGACGCGCTGACGGGCAGGTTCTCGCCGGCGAACTTCAGGTCGGCCTGCACGAACTTCCAGCCTTCCTCCTCGCTGTCGAGCTTCTTGTTGGTACTGATTTGCGACAAGTCCTCGGTGTAGAGGATGGCCTGGTGGTAGCGTTTGAGCAGTTCGAAGTAGCACATGCCGCGGAAGAAGCGCAGCTGTCCCTCGAAGTATTTCACGTCATTCTCGCCCAAACTGCTGCGATGCAGGTATTGCAGCGACTCGTTGATGCGCCGGATGTTCTCGTAGGTGCTTTCCCACACGCCCAGATAGGTGTCCGTGTAGCCCGCCGTCAGGGGCAGTCCGCCGTAGGAAATCTCGTTGGGAATGTACATCAAGGCATTGAATGTCATGTTGCCGTACTTGAATTCGTCGGTCAATCCCTCAGCCATGCCCACCGAACACTGGTACGTGCCGAAGCTGCTCAATGCCGGAAGCAGGCAGTAGTAATAGTCGATGGCCATCTGCGCGTTGGTGGACGAGCTCCACACAAGGCTGTTGGTGGCCTTGTCGGAAGGCTTCAGGTCCAGGAAATCGTTGCAGGACGACAGGCCCAGAGAGGCTCCCAGCAAGCAGAGACCTAAATATTTAGCTTTCATAGATGTATCCTTTTAAAGTTAGAAAGTGATGTTGACACCACCCAGGAACGTGCGCTGCTGGGGGTAGTAGCCGTTGTTGACGCGGGGAGACTCGGGGTCGACGCCTGTCGGAAGGTTGTCGATGGTGAAGAGGTTGGAGCCTTCCACGAAGAAGCGCACCTTCTGAATGCCGGCGGCGTTGAGCCAAGTGGCGGGCAGGGTGTAGCCTATTTGGAAGTCCTTGAACCGCAGGTAGTCGCCCTTCTTCATCCAGAAGGTGGACGCCAGGCCGTTGGCACCGCCATGACTGACGTTCCCCAGTGTCAAGCGGGGGTATTTTCCGTCGGGATTGTCCAGGCTGTAGGAGTTCTGCACGAGCCACAACGGCGAGTTGGCGCCTTCCTTGAAGGTCTGGCTCCACACCGTGTTGTCGTCGTAACCGTTGTAGTAGGTGCCGAGCAAAGACACGTCGAACTTCAGTCCGGCGGTGAAGAGCGCATTGAAGTCGAAGCCGTTCCACTGCGCGCCGAGGCTGAGACCCATCATGATCTGCGGGCGGTTGCTGCGGCCGATGCGGGCCTTGTCCTGCTCGCTGATGACGCCGTCGCCGTTCAAGTCCTTGAACTTGATGTCGCCCAGGTTGGGTCTTGAGCCGTACCAGGCCGACTTGGTGATCTCCTCCTCCGAGCGATAGAGCCCCTCGGCCACCCAGGCGCTGTAGGCATCGACGCTGGTGCCGACCACCTTGCGCCACTCCTGGGCGTTGGGGTCGTCCTGATAGCGCAGCCACTTGCTCTTGGCATAGGTCATGTTGACGCTCGCGTTGTAGTCGAAAGGCTTGCCGCCGAGCGTGAAGCGGTTGCGGTGGGAGACAGTCCAGTCGATACCGTAGTTGCTGTAGCGGTTGTTGTTGACGTAGGTGGGGTAGTAGCCGCCCATCGAGGGGGCCTTGCCGCCGCTGTTGGAGGCCAGCAGGTCGTAGTTGAGATTGTAGAACCAGTCGAACTCCAGGCCCAGCAGTCCGTGCCACAAGGTGGCGTTCAGGCCGATGTTGGTCGTGCGGGTCTTGGCCCAGGTCAGCGCGGGATTGGCAATGCCGCTGGTATACATGGAGCTGTAGGCCGTGCCGTCGAACACCCGTTGCGTAGCGAAGGCGTAGGTGCTGAGGTAGGAATAGGCCGCCACATTGTCGTTGCCGAGCAGTCCGAGGGAGCCGCGCACCTTCAAGTCGTCGAGCCATCCCCGGGCGCCTTCCATGAAGTCTTCGCCCGAAACGCGCCAGGCGGCGGAGAAGGAGGGGAAGAAGCCCCAGCGCTTGCCCGAGCCGCTGAAGTGGTAGGAGCCGTCGTAGCGGCCGCTGAACTCGGCCAAGTATCTGTTGGCGTAGTCATATTTCAGACGGAACACGTAGCCCGCCGTGCGCGTGTGGTTGTTGACGCCCGAGACGGGGGAGCTGCTCGTGATGGCCTGGCCGTAGGAAAGGTCAGCTATCTGTGGGAAAGGCACGTGGTCGACGTAGCCCGCGAAGTTGGAACTCTTGTAGTCGTTGATTTCCAGCAGGCCCATCGCGTCGACGTTGTGGCGGCCGAACTGTCGGGCGTATTCCAGGCGGAACTGGCCCGTGAGCTTCTGGGTGGTGTACTGTCCGTCGCTCACGTGGTTCAGCGTTTCGGCCGAGTTGCGCGGGTCGTCGTTGAGGATGAAGGTGCCGAAGTTGTCCGACGCCATCGACATCGTGTAGGTCTTGTAGGGCGTGGCCAGGTTCTTGCTCTGCGAACTCAGGTAGTCGTAGGCGCCGGTGAAGGCGAACGACAGGCCCCGGAGCCAGCGGGCGTCGTAGCGCAGGCTGAAGTTGGAGTTGAGTTCGAAGCTGTGGGTGCGTCCGTAGCCCGAGTCGTAGATAGCCGCGAGGGGGCTATAGGAAACGCCGGCGTTGTTGGGCAGTGTTCCTGTGTACAGTCCCTTGTGCTTTTCGGGCAGAAACGGGTGCATCATAATAGCTTGGTGCCCGATAGAAAGCCATCCTACTTCTTCTTCATCGCTTTGGCTTCCGTCGTCGGCACCACCCGATGAATATCCCGGTGTCTGGCGTCGGCCCACGGTGCCCACGGCCCCGAACGTCAGCTTCCAGTCGCGTCCCACCTTCGTGTCGATGTTGGCACGGACGTTGTAACGACGGTAGTTGAAGTTGGCGATGTTGCCCTGTTGGCTCATGAAACCGCCCGAGAGGAAGTAGTGGATGTCGTCGGATCCGCCCTCCAGGGTCACGTTGTGCTTCTGGTTGTGGCCCGTTCCGAACACCTTTCCTATGTAGTCGACGTTGTCCCAGCCGTCCGTCGGGTCGTGGTTGAGCATGGCCTTGATGTGTTGGCTGGTGAAGACGGGCGTGTACTGGTCGCGCGACTTGAGGGTCGTTCCGGTGAGTTTGTCCATCAGGTCGGCCATGTTGTAGTAGTCGGCGTACTCCGGTCCGTTCATGAATGTGGGGAAGTTGGCGTTGACGGAGATACCGTACTGGCCGTCGTAGGACACCCGCGTCTTGCCCTGCCGCCCCTTCTTGGTGGTGATGATGACCACGCCGCCGGCGGCGTTGAGGCCATATACGGCTGCCGCGGCCCCGTCTTTCAGCACCGAAATGCTCTCGATGTCGTTGGGGTCGATGTCGTTCATCGAGCGCGCCACGCCGTCGACGATGTAGAGCGCGCCATACTGCGAGCCGCGGATGCGCAGCGCGGCGAAGTCGTTGCCCGGCTCGCCCGAGGTCTGCACGGAGGTCAGACCGGCCATGCGGCCGCCCAGCATGTTGGCGACGTTGGTCGACGGCGCCTTCAGCAGCTCGTCGCCCTTGAGCGCCGTGACGGCTCCGGTGAGCGACTGCTTCTTGGCCGTGCCGTAGCCCACGACCACTACGTCGTTGAGCGTCGACGACTCGTCGGCCAGCGTGATGTTGATGGTGCGGCGGTTGCCCACCCTGACACGCTGGGTCTTCATTCCTACATACGAAAACGTCAAGTAGTCGGCACTGTTCGCTTGTATGCTGTAGTTGCCGTCCAGGTCGGTGATGACACCGTTCTTGACGTCTCCGTTTCTGAGCACGGTCACTCCGGGGAGCGATGTGCCCGCTGCGTCTTTCACGACGCCCCTGACCGTCTGTGCCGCCGCGTCGAGAACGAGGGCGAACAGCAGGGCCAGTGTCAGCGTCAAAGTCTTCGGAAAGACTGAATTTCCTGTTGATAAGCTGAAATTCATCATGGACATTAAAGGTTGGTTGGTTGATAGTTTAAGTTGGATGAAGCCTCTTCGGCTTCACAATGTTTTTTCGTTGTAGTCAGGCCGGGCCGCGGCTGTTTTCCCAAAGCAGTCCCCTCGTGTTGCAAAAGCAGCCCTTTTAGCGTGTAAAAGCTGTCCTTTTGCAAGGTAAAAGGGCTGCTTTCAGCTGCTGAAAGCAGCCCTTTTGGAAAACGGTGGCGTGCCGATGGCTTTCGCGTCGGGCGAAAACAGGCGTGCGGTCGTGGTCAAGTCTCTATGGAAGAAGCCGTTGCGGAGGCTGAAGCCGTCGCTTTTCCTCCGCAACGGGGAGTGTCGATGGGGTCAGTTGTAGCGGGCGGTGTCCCACCAGACGCGGACGGCCATGCCGTCGCCCTTGCCGCCGTTGAGCGAAGCGTCCTTGGCGTTGGGGTTGTCACGGGTCTCGTCGTCCACGTATTTAAGCTTCTTGACGAACGTTCCCAGCGGCAACGTGCTCTCCAAGCTCTGCACCACCGGCGTGAGCGCAGGGTAACCTGTGCGCCGGAACTCCGTCCAGGCCTCTACGCCGTCGGGATAAAGGGCCAGCCACTTCTGCGTCAGGATTTGCTTCAGGTGGCCTTCCATGGTGCTCTCGGCCGTCCAGGCCACGCCGCCCGTGGTCTTGTAGGTGTTGTCGGAGGTTGTCGTGTAGTACTTTGCGTCGACGCCGGTCCGCTCGTTGTCGAACGACGCCTGGATGCCGGCCAGGTAGTTCTGCTGCGCATCGCCCGCTCCGGTATAGCCGCGAAGGGCCGCCTCGGCCTTGAGGAAGCACACTTCGGCGTAGTCCATCAGCTTCATGGGGCGTGAGATGCAGAAGGATGACTCGCTGTTGTCGGCGCTGTTCCAGCCCGGCATGTACTGGTAGCCCCAGACGTAGGAGCGTTCGTCGCCGGCCGGGATGTTGTCGGAGGGCAGTCCGTTGGCCACGCCCTGGAATTTGGGCGACGCCGCCGTCGAGCCGGGCGTGTGTCCGAACCACAAAGTGGTGCGTGGGTCGAGCACGGTGCCGGTCTGTTTGAGCATGTTCTCCATCGTCTTGCTCATCGCGAACTCACCCCATCCGGAGATTTGGAAGAGCGGGAAGCCGTTGGAACCGGTGCCCGAGATGTAGACCCCCGCGTTGTCGGCATTGCCGGAGAGCAGTCCGCCGGGGGCCGCGAGAGCCGCTTCGGCCTCCTTCTTGGCCGTGGCGGCGTCGACGTAGGCCAGCCGCAGGGCGTAGCGGAGGCGCAGCGAGTTGGCCAGACGAATCCACTTGGCGAGGTCGCCCTGGTAGACGAGGTCCTGCGTGGTCGCCAGTTTCGCCTGTGCGGCGTCGTCCTTGTGGGCGTTGAGGGCCGTGACGGCCTCGGTCAGCTCCTTGAACAGGTCGGTGTAGATGCTTTGCTGACTGTCATACTTGGCGTTGCTGGTGCCCGTGGCGGCCTCCGTGTAGGGGATGTCGCCGAACATGTCGGTCGTCTGGGCCGTGCAGCGGGCCGTGAAGATGCGCATCACCTGGTAGATGTTGTCGTACTGTGGCTTCTCGACCACGATTTCCTTCACGTTCTTGAACTGCTTCAGCACGCCCACGTAGTAGCTGTTCCAGAAGCCGTCGGTCACCCAATCGCTTCGGAAAGTGTAGTTGTCGGAGTTGAAGTAGGCGGCCGAGTTGGCGAAATACTGCGCGTAGAGATTGGTGTGCAGGTTGTCGCCCACCTGATATTCCCACGAACCCATGCGGCTTCCTTGCTCCATCATGTAGGGAAGGATGTAGCCGGGGTCTCCGTCGGTGAGTCCTGTGGGGTCGGTGTTGATCTTGTCGTAGTCGCCCGTACACCCCATGACCATGCCGGCGATGCAGAAAAGTCCTATAGTTTTGATGATATTACGTTTCATAGTCGGTTCGGTTTGGTTAGAATTTAACGTTGAGTGCGAGGCCGAAGCTCCGTGTAGGAGGCAGTGAAGCCAGCTCGAAAGCCTGCGCGTAGTCGCTGCGTGAGAAGGCGCCTTCGGGATTGACGGGCGCATTCTTGTGGAAATAGAAGAGGTCGCGGCCCACCAATGAGAGCTTGGCATACTTGATGGGCGTGTTGCGGAACCACGACTGGGGTAGGATGTAGCCCAGCGACAGCTCGCGCATCTTGATGTATGAACCGCTGTGGATGAAGGCTTCGGCCACGCCGGTGGGGCCTCCTATGGCGTTCCAGTAGGCTTCGGAGGTGACGCCCACGGTGTTGGCTTGTCCGCTTTCGGTCACGCCGTCAACCACGATGAGGTCGTTTGCCTCGCGTCCCTTCAGCGTGCGGGACGACGTTCCCTGCTGGCAAGCGTAGGCGTCGGTCACCGACACGAACTCGCCACCGTGCCGAATGTCGACCAGACAGCTGAATGTGAGGTCTTTGTAGCGCAGCGAACTGCCCACGGAACCAGTCCACTTGGGAGTCATGTTGCCGACCACTTGGTCTTCAACCGCTTCGGGAAGACCGCTCGCATTGACGACGATCTTGCCGTTGGCGTCGCGCTTGAAGGCCTTGCCCACGATGTCGCCATACTTGCCGCCGCTCGAAACGACGACCTTGGCGATACGCGTTTCGCCCAGCGTGAAGCGTGAAATGCCCTCCGTGAGGCTCTCGCAGGTGGTGCGGCTCATGCCCCAGTTGAGGTTCAAGTCCCACTGCCAGTCCTTCGTCTGCACGGGGGTGCCGTTGAGCATGAGCTCGAATCCGTGGCTCTTGATTTCACCAGCGTTGATACTCTTGGCCGTATAGCCCGACGAACCGGGCATGCCGACGCTGAGAATCTGGTCTTTCGTGTTCGTATTATAATAGGTGAAATCAAGTCCGAGACGGTTGTTGAAGAAGCGGAATTCGGTTCCTATCTCGAACGAATTGGTCTTTTCGGGTTTCAAGTCGGCCAGGGCCTTGGTCTTGCTGAGGTATTCCTTGATGATGTTGGGGTTCACCTTGTCGCCCTCTGCGTCGAGTTTGTCACCCGTAGTCCACAGGTAATAGAGGGTGGCCAGCTGATAGGGGTCGGTGTCGTTGCCCACCATGGCCCACGAGGCGCGCAGCTTCCAGTAGTTCATCCAGTCGGGGAGTTTGAACATTTCGCTCATGATACCCGACACGCTGACCGAGGGATAGAAGTAGGAACGGTTCTTGGCAGGCAGCGTCGACGACCAGTCGTTGCGGCCGGTGAGGTCGAGGTAGACCATGCTCTTGTAGCCGAAGGTGGCTTGGGCGAACACGGATTGAATCTCTTTCTTCGAGAATCCCTCGCTCGTCGTTTGCGTGAGGCCGTTGGCAAGGGTGACGGTGCCCGGGATGGCGAAGCGTCCCGACGAACTGGAAAGGGCGTCGTACTTCGTGTTCTCCACCGAAGTTCCGAGGTTGGCGTTGACGGAGAAGTCGTCGAAACGCTTGTCGAAATAGAGGATGAGGTCGGCGTTGAACTCCTGGTTGGTCTGACTGCTTTTGATATATTGCGACGCCGTGGACGTCGGATCGGGCAACGTGTTGTAGTTCTTGATGGCGTCGTTGTACCAGTCCATGCCGGCCCGGCCCGTCAGCCGCAGGTAGTCGGTGAACCTGACGGTGGCGCTGAGCTGGCCCATGAAGCGGTTGCGCACGACCTTGTTGCCGTTTTCTGTGGCGCAGAGGGCGTAGGGGTTGGAGAAGTTGTCGCTCGGTCCCGACCAGTTTTCGGCATTGTTGATGTAGGCCCCGATACCTCTCGGGTTCTCCAAGTCGCTCAGTCGAATGCCGCGGGGCATTTTCACGAGTTGCACCATCTGGCCGTATTCACCCTGTCCGGGGCGGTTGTTGGTCTTCTGGTGCATGTAGCTGGCCTTGATTCCCACAGTGATGAGCTTGTTGTTCATCTCCGTATGGAAGTCGATATACTGCCGGTTCTGGTTGAAGTTGGGCGTGATGTCGTCGGCACGGGTGTCTGTGAACGACAGTCTGCCGCTGATGTTCTCGCCTCCGGAGGTGGCCGTTATCGTGTTGGAGTAGGACACTCCCGTGCGATAAAAGTCCTTGATGTAGTCTTTCTGCGGTGTAAGCGCGTAGGAAGAGTAGCGGTCGTCGCCGTAGAAAAGCTTGCGCCAGTTCTCCACGGTCTGGCCCGTCATCTTCGGTCCCCAGCTGGCTTTGGCGCTGCTGTCATAGGCTCCGGCCGCTCCTTGGCCGTAAATGTTCTGGTAGTCGTAGGGCGAATAGACGGTCGTGACGTCCAGCGTGCCGTTGTATTCCAGTCGGAGCGGCTGTCCGCGGCGGCCTTTCTTCGTCGTGATGACGATGGCGCCATTCTGCGCGCGTGAGCCGTAGAGGGCCGCGGCGTTGGCTCCCTTCAGCACGGAAATGCTTTCGATGTCCTCAGGGTTGATTTCCGACGCCGCGCCGGCATAGTCGGAACCGCCCCATTGATCGGCCTGTTCCACCGAACTGTCGTTGATGGGGAAACCGTCGACCACCCACAGCGGCTGGTTGTTGCCGCTCAGCGAGTTGAGGCCACGCATGACGATGCGCGTCGAACCGCCGAGTCCGGTGCCCGACTGGGCTATCTGCACGCCGGCCACCTTGCCCTGAAGCATGTTGGCCACGGAGAACGACTTGTTTTCGATCAGTCCGTCGGTCTTCACCTCTTGCATGGCGTAGCCCAGCGCTTTCTTCTCGCGCTTGATACCCAGTGCGGTGACGACGACTTCGTTGAGCTCGTTGCTGGCCGGAGCCAGTACGATGCGCAGTGTATTCCTGCCGCCGAGGGCCACGGTCTGCGGGGTGTAGCCCACGTAGGTGACCGTCAGGCGGGCATTCGCTTTCACATTGATGGAGAATTTGCCATCCAAATCAGTGACGACACCGTTCTTCGTGCCTTCTTCAAAAACGCTGGCACCGATGACGGGTTCGCCCGTTTCGTCGAGAACAATGCCGACAACGGCCTTCACCTGTTGCTGTGTCTCTGCCGCTTCGGGTGACATGGGGACGGCGTAGGCCGACTGTGTCGCCGCAAGCAGCATGCCACCCAGGAGAATGGCTGGTAAGCTGAGTAATAGTTTCTTATTCATCATGGCTGTTAAACGGTTTGATTAGACTTTTAATAATGCGTTGGTGTATTTCCATTTAGTTTCGTTGCAAATATAAAAGAATTGTAAATAACTTCCAAAAGTTTTTCTAAAAAGTTTTGGTTCTTATTTAAATATTTTGTAAATTTCGCCCGATTACGCATAAAATAACCATTTAAATCCATGTAATACATCTCTTTTTTATGTTAAATCGTAGACTTTTTATCAAGAATCTGCTGCTGGCCGGTGCTGCCACAGTAGTGTCGCCACAGTTGCTGAGAGGCGAAACGCAAGGTCCGCGGGGCCGTGGAAAGTGGCGGGTGGGCAACAGCCGCGCCCAAGTGACGGACGGCGAGAGCCGGCTCATCGTACCCAAGGCCGCCGGCATGCGCATCACGGGAACCTTTCTGGACGAGATTTCGCACGACATACCTCATCAGAACTGGGGCGAGAAGGAGTGGGACCGGGATTTCCGGCACATGAAGGCCATCGGGATAGACACCGTCATCGACATCAGGTCGGGCTACCGGAAGTTCATCACCTACCCTTCACCTTATTTATTAAAGAAGGGTTGCTACATGCCTTCGGTCGATTTGATCGACATGTTCTTGCGTTTGGCCGACAAATACGACATGAAATTCTACTTCGGACTTTACGATTCGGGTCACTACTGGGACACGGGCGACATGCAACAGGAAATCGACGACAACCGATATGTCATTGACGAGGCGTGGAAGATGTACGGTCATCACAAGAGTTTCAAGGGATGGTACATCAGTACCGAGATAAGTCGCAAGACGAAGGGCTGCATTCCCACGTTCCACACGATGGGCAAACAGTGCAAGGACGTGTCGGGTGGCTTGCCGGTGTTCATCTCGCCGTGGATAGATGGCAAGAAAGCCGTGCAGGGAACGGGCAAACTCACCAACGACCAGGCCGTGAGCGTGCAGGAGCATGAGCGCGAATGGAACGAAATCTTCGACGGCATACACGACGTGGTGGACGCCTGCGCCTTCCAGGACGGGCATATCGACTACGACGAACTCGATGCCTTCTTCTCCGTCAATAAGAAACTGGCCGACCGCTACGGCATGCAGTGCTGGACTAATGCCGAAACCTTCGACCGCGACATGCCCATCAACTTCCTGCCCATCAAGTTCGACAAGCTCCGCATGAAGTTGGAGGCGGCCAAACGGTGTGGCTACGACAAGGCCATTACTTTCGAATTTTCCCATTTCATGAGTCCTCAATCGGCTTATTTGCAGGCCGGTCACCTCTACGACCGCTATCGAGAATACTTCGGAATCTAAAGAGTAAAGAATCAGACAGGCTGGATTGGTCGGACAAATAGGACAGTTTTTCCCTGTCTGAACTTCTCAATTAAAAACAAACCTCAAAATGATGGAACAAGTAAAGTTAGGATACGTCTTCTTTCTGGCATTTGTAGCCGCCATCGGCGGCTTGCTGTTTGGCTACGATACGGCTGTTATTTCGGGTACGATAGACCAAGTGACGGCCCAGTTCAGGCTTGATGTCATTCAACAAGGTTGGTATGTGGGCTGCGCGTTGATAGGTTCTATCGTGGGCGTGGCCTTTGCCGGCGTGATGAGCGACAAGCTCGGGCGGCGTCCCACGATGTTCGTTTCGGCCGTATTGTTCACCGTTTCGGCCGCCGGCTGTGCCGTCAGTGCCGACTTCGGATGGCTCGTGGCCTATCGCATCATCGGCGGACTGGGCATTGGAATCGTGTCGATCGTGGCTCCCGTGTATATTTCCGAAATCGCCATCACCCGCTATCGCGGACAAATGGTGTCGCTTTATCAGCTCGCCGTCACCGTGGGTTTCCTCGCGGCGTACTTCGTCAACTACCTGTTGCTCGACCTTTCGCGCACCGCTTCCTTCACTTCCGACTGGCTGCAGCTTATCTTCGTCGGTGAGGTTTGGCGCGGCATGCTCGGCATGGAAACCCTTCCGGCCCTGCTCTTCGTGCTCACCTTGTGCTTCATCCCCGAGAGTCCGCGCTGGCTCATCACCCGCAATCACGACCGTCGGGCCGCCGTCATATTCTCCGGTATCTACCGCAGGCCCGAGGACGTGGAGCGGCAGATCGCCGACACACGCTCCACCGTCTCGGCGGAGACCAAGTCGGAGTGGCGCAGCCTGCTGCGGCCGGGCATTCTGAAGGCTGTCGTCATCGGCGTCTGCATCGCCATTCTGGGCCAGTTCATGGGTGTCAACGCCGTACTCTATTACGGTCCGTCCATCTTCAAGGACGCCGGCATGGACGATCCACTCTTCTGCCAGGTGCTCGTGGGCGTGGTCAACGCGCTGACAACGGTGCTTGCGATGTTCATCATCGACCGTGTGGGTCGCAAGAAGCTCATCTACTACGGTGTTTCGGGCATGATATTGTGCCTCATTCTCATTGCCGTCTACTTCGCTTTCGGTGCTTCTTTGCACCTCGGCGTGCATTTCATGCTGACCTTCTTCCTGCTTTATGTCTTCTGCTGTGCCGTCAGTATCAGCGCCGTGGTGTTCGTGTTGCTGTCCGAAATGTACCCCAACAGCGTGCGCGGGCTGGCCATGTCCATCGCCGGCTTCGCCCTTTGGATCGGCACTTACCTCATCGGGCAGCTCACGCCGTGGATGTTGGCCAACCTCACACCTGCCGGAACGTTCCTGCTTTTTGCCGTGATGTGCGTGCCCTACATGCTCATCATGTGGCGGCTCGTGCCCGAAACGGCCGGCATGTCGCTTGAGGACATCGAGCGATATTGGACCCGCACGCCGGTGAAATGACGCCGTTTTCGGAAAAAATGCTTATCTTTGCCGCCTAAGTGTAGGCGGCAAAGCCTTTTCCAAACATTCAACTCTCAATTTATAGATACACGACATGAAAAGAATTCTATTGCTCACGGCCCTCGTCATGCAGGCGTTGCTGATGGCGGGAGCCGACCGCGTCGTCAGAGCCGACGACCCGGCAGTTTCATTCACAGGCCGAACAGAGACCCTCGGCGACGGCAGTGTGCGCTACGACTGGGTCGGCGTCTACATGCAGACATGCTTCACGGGCGGCCGCATCGCCGTGGAGGTGGCCGAAACGGGCACCAGCTACCATAATATATATATAGACGACCGCTTCATCCGCAAGCTGAAGATAACGGGAAAAGACCGCCGGCTCGTCACATTGGTCGACGGCTTGAGCAAGGGTCAGCACACGCTGAAGTTGCAGAAATGCACCGAAGGCGAGTTCGGATGCACCACCGTGAGCGCCATCCACGTGGCCGCCGGCGCCCGGTTGCAGGCCGTGGCGCCCCGAGAGCGGCTCATCGAGGTCTACGGCGACTCCTACACCTGCGGCTACGGAGCCGAAGGCAAGAACGCCCGCGAGCGTTTCAGACTCGAAACGGAGAACTGCGACAAGGCCTACGCCTGCATCATCGCCCGCTACTTCGGCGCCGACTATCGGCTCATCGCCCACTCGGGCATGGGGATGGTGCGCAACTACAACGACTCCGTGCAGCTGTCGCGCCATAACATGTCGACCCGCAGCATGCAGCTCTACGACGACTTCAACCGCACGCCCTACGACTTCGGCAATTGCCGCAGGCCCGACATCGTGCTGATCAACCTCGGCACCAACGATTTCTCCACTCTCGTGAAGCCCACGCCCGAACAGTATGTGAATGCTTACCTGAAGATGATCGACAACATCCGCGCCCGTTACGGCGACGTGCCCGTGCTCTGCGTCACCCCCCACAGTGCCAGTCGCTACCTGCAGGCCGCCCTCGGCTATCTGCGCGAGCGGCTGACGAACAGGTATTCCGGCGTCTACATGGCCAATTCGTTGGCCGGCATGGTGACCGAAGCGGCCGACACAGGCTCCGACTATCACCCCAACTACCAGGGACAGTGCAAGATCGCCATGGCGTTGATACCCCAAATCTCCGCAATCACCCATTGGAATCTGGCGGATTTGTTCTGATTCAGAAAATTATTTTGTATATTTGTCGCCATCAGTAATTGTTTTTCGTTATATGACGAACCTTTTTGAAAAAGAGAAAGACAGCAAGAATGTCGTTCTGAAAAGCAACATTCTGGGCTATTTCATCCAGAATGGCAATTCCACTACAAACGACTTGGCCAAGGAATTCAACCTTAGTATTCCCACAATGGCCAAGACCATCAACGAGATGAGTGCAGGAGGATACGTCTTGGAATACGGCAAGTTGGAGACAGGGGAGGGCCGCCGACCCAATCTTTACGGCCTCAATCCCGATTCGGGCTACTTCATCGGGGTCGACATGAAGCAGAACTCGCTCAGCATCGGACTCATGAACTTCCGCGGCGACCTGGTCGACCTCATGGACGACGAGCCGTTCGAGTGCGACAACACGCAGGCGTCGCTCGACGAACTGTGCAGCCACATCGTCCATTTCATCGAACGCATCAAGGTCCCCCGTGAGAAAGTGCTCAACATCAACATCAATGTTTCGGGCCGGGTGAACCCCGATACGGGCTACAGCTACAGCTTCTACAACTTCTCCGAAATGCCTTTGAATGCTTATATCAGTGAAAAGGTGGGCTGCGACGTGTCCATCGACAACGACAGCAGGGCCATGGCCTATGGCGAATACATGCAGGGTTGCGCCAAGGGGGAGAAGAACGTGCTCTTCCTGAACGTCAGTTGGGGCCTCGGTCTCGGCATTATCATCGACGGAAACCTCTACAAAGGCAAGTCGGGATTCTCGGGAGAGTTCGGTCACATGCACGCTTTCGACAACGAAATCCTGTGCCGTTGCGGCAAGAAGGGCTGCTTGGAGACCGAAGCGTCTGGCTCCGCGTTCTACAGAATCTTCAAAGAACGCATCAGGAACGGCGAAACCTCGATACTGAAGACCAAGACCGGCGACGGAATCACGCTCCACGACCTCGTCAAAGCCACCAACCAGGAGGACCCACTCTGCATCGACATCCTCGAACTGATAGGCCACAACCTCGGCATGCACGTGGCAGGACTCATCAATCTCTTCAATCCCGAACTCGTCATCCTTGGCGGAACGCTCTCGTTGACCGGCGACTTCATTCTCCACGCCGTGCGTTCGGCCGTCCTGAAGTACTCACTCAACCTCGTGAACAGGGACACCCAACTTTGCATTTCCAAACTCAAGGACCGCGCAGGCGTCGTGGGCGCCTGCATGCTGGCCCGCAACAACGTACTCCAATAAACCTCATGATCATCAAAGACAAGCTGTTGATAGGCCTGTTCGCCCTGGCATTGCCCCTCAATGCCGGTGCGGTGACGTTTGCCTCGGCCGATTCCACACAGCAAGAAGTGAAGAAGGCAAACGGCAAGGCCGACAAAGAGAAGCAAGAAGACAAGGCTGCTGACAAGAAAAAGGAGAAGGACGAATACGCCGAACTCATCAAGAAGAGCGTCAGTCTGGAGCGCGGACTCTTCGACGTGCACCATATCGAGGACAAATGGTACTTCGACGTGCCCGACTCGCTGCTCGGCCGCTACATCCTCGCCGTCACCCGACTCACCGGGGTGCCCCAGGGAGTGGGCAAGTTCAGCGGCGAAGAGGTGAACAGAGAGACCGTCTACTTCGAGAAACACGACGCCAAGACGCTCTATCTGCGGGCTTACGCGACGTCGCAGGAGGCCGATTCCAACACCAGAATCGCCCAGACGCTGCGGGCTTCGACCGTCGCCCCCATCATCGCGGCGTTCAAGATCATCGGCAAGAACCCCCGACAGGGCATGAATCTCATAGAGGTGTCGTCCTACTTGATGCGCGACAACAACTCGATGGGCATGCCCTCCAGCGCTTCCAAGCAGTATAGCATTGGCGGCATGCAGTCCGACCGCTCCTACATCGACACCATCAAGACCTTCCCCATCAACGTGGAGATCCGCTCGACGCGCACCTACAGCGCCACGCCGTCCAACAAGATACCCGCCACCGCCACCGGCAACGTCACCCTGAGTCTCAACACGAGCATGGTGTTGCTGCCCAAGACGCCCATGCGGAAGCGCCTTTGGGACAAGCGTGTGGGCTATTTCACCACCGCCGTCACCTATTTCGACGACGACCAGCACAAGACCGACCCCGAGCGCGTGGCCGCACGCTTCCGGCTGGTGCCCAAGGACAAGAAGGCCTACGCACAGGGAAAGCTCGTCGAGCCTGAAAAACAGATTGTGTTTTACATCGATCCCGCCACACCCAAGAAGTGGGTGCCCTATCTGAAGGCCGGCATCGACGACTGGAACGTGGCCTTCGAGGCCGCCGGCTTCAAGAACGCGATTGCCGCCAGGGAGGTTCCGAAGGGCGAAGACATCAGCCCCGACGACGCACGCTTCTGCTTTCTGCGCTACTTGCCGGCCGAGATAGAGAACGCCTACGGGCCGCACATCATCGACCCGCGCAGCGGCGAAATCGTCGAAAGCCACATCTGCTGGTACCACAACGTGATGAACCTGCTCACCAAGTGGTACATGACCCAGTGCGGGCCGCTCGACAAGCGTGCCAGGAGCATGCGTTTCGACGACAAGCTCATGGGCGAGCTCATCCGTTTCGTGTCGAGTCACGAGGTGGGACACACGCTCGGACTGCGCCACAACATGGGGGCCAGCTGGGCGACGCCCGTGGAGAAGCTTCGCGACAAGGCTTGGGTGGAGCGCCATGGCCACACCGCCAGCATCATGGACTACGCCCGCTTCAACTACGTGGCCCAGCCGGAGGACGGTATAGGGCCGAAAGGTCTCTTCCCACGTGTCAACGACTACGACAAATGGGCCATCAAGTGGGGGTATCAGTATCGCCCCGAGTTCAAGGACGAGCACGCCGAGAAAATCGGACTGATGGCCGAGACCACCAGGATACTGGCTGCCAACCCGCGACTGTGGTTCGGCGGCGAGGGCATGGACGAAGACCCGCGCTCACAGACCGAAGACCTGGGCGACAACAGCATGAAGGCCAGCGACTACGGAATCAGGAACCTGAAGCGTGTGGTGGCCAGCCTGCCCGAATGGACGCGTCAGGACAACGACCGCTACACCGACCTGGCGGAGATGTATGCCAGCGTGCGCGACCAGTACGGCCGCTATTGCAACCATGTGGCGACGCATCTGGGCGGCCGCTATCTCAACAACATGCCCGGCAAGGAGCCTTTCGAGCTGCAGCCCGCGGCCCTTCAGCTGGAGGCTCTCGACTTCCTGGGCCGCCAAGTGTTCGAGGCGCCGCTCTGGCTCTATCCTTCGAACATCGTCGACAAGGTCGGCGTCAATCCGTCGAGCGACATCCTGAACCGCCAGGGCCGCCTTCTGGAACACGCCATGAAGCTCTCCATGCTGTCGAAAATCTACGACGACTCCTTCTTGTCGCCCAAGGCCCTGCGGCTGGACACCTATCTGGACAAGCTCTTCTCCACCGTGTGGAAGCCGCTGACGGCCTCGGACGGGTTGGGCGACAAGTGCCGCCGCTCGCTAGAACGCCTCTATGTCGGCAACATCGACCGCTGTCTGAACCCGCCGGCCAAGGAGACGAAGGCCGCCAGCGAACTGAAGTCGTTCAACACTGACGCGCTGCTCTACCTGACGGTGCACCTCGACAAGGTGGAAGCCTTTGTCAAGGGCCAGCTCGACAAGAGCAACGGCATTGACAAGGTGCATTATCAGGACTTGCTGCGGCAGATCAAGCTTATCCGCGACAAGCAGACGAAGGCCTGACGCCCCGTCCTGCCAGGCTGCCGGCGTTCCCCATCGAATCCCCATGTCTTGACGCCCGTGTATGACGGACTGATATGGAATGCACCACCTGTCCCCATCGAAATCCCCATGTCTTGACGCCTTGTCGTCTGAGACGTTCAACGACGCGCCCGTGGGCGCGTCTTTTCTCTTTCCCCTTCGGCCGTACAGCTCCCACCGCCATCCCTTTTTGCGGTGAAATGGCGGAAAATCGCCTCTTTCAAAGGCGGGTTGGGGAATAGGAAACGCGGTGTTGCGGGCTACCGCGTAGCGTTCGTTCGACCACGCAAGGTTTTGGTCGTTGTCTGAATGAGGTGTTGTGTGGCTACCGCGCAGCGGTTGGTCTTTTTAGAGGGGAGGGTTGCGAGCGAAGCGAGCTACCCTATCTGCCCAGCGCCAGAGACATCTAGGCCGAAGGTCTTGGTCTTTTTAAGTTTGTGGTGGATGTTGCTGGGTATAAAGGGTGAGCCGTCGGAATTGCCAATTGATTTTGAAGCATGCAAGACACATGCAACAAGGCAGATATGATGGGCACGTGTATTGATTGAAAACGGGCTTTCCCGCAAAAAGCGATGGTTCAAATGTAAAAAGACCAAGACCTTCGGTCTAGCTCCCTAACACCAAAACTTAGGCAGGGTAGCTCGCTTCGCTCGCACCCCTGCTCTAACTTTGCAGGGTATTGTAACGAGGTTAATTTTTGTTACCTTTGTTGTGTGAAGGTAAGGATTAACCGAGGGAGGATGAAGACTAACAACCCTGATGGTACCTTGATACCCTGGCAGGGCGACAGCCCCCTCCCTCAAAGCTGCAAATGCCAGATAGATTTTCAGGCTTCAAGCCTACTTAGAGCATTAGCACATACAGCTTTTCGGTCAATCCTCCCGGCAAAGTTAACGATTAAGACCTACAAAATGGAAGAAAAGAACGTATTTATCGGCATCGACTTCTCAAAGAAGACCTTTGACGTGGCCGTCATGGACGGCAAATGCCGCCGGTTCCCCAACAGCGAAGCAGGCTGCGACGAACTGCTCGGCTGGCTCGGGCAGGACCTCGGTGAGGGACTCTCGAACTGCCTGTTCTGCTGCGAAAACACCGGCAGCCACAGCCTGCTCCTTGCCGACCGCCTCCATCTGAACGGCTGCACGCTGTGGATG
>NZ_AUFQ01000005.1 GCF_000426585.1 Segatella baroniae DSM 16972 = JCM 13447 | reverse complement strand
ATTCAAAGACTTGACGTAAAGAAGTTCGGACTCAATGTAACAAGTCGCATAAAAGCGTTTGTCTTCAGGTTTATCTCTGTACCAGCCAAGTGGATCAAGACATCAAGGCGGTATGTGCTGAATATCTATACCTGTAATTATGCTTACGCAGATGTTTTCCAGACTGATTTTGGATAGTGCCTACAACTTATGGGAATGATATTGTGTATTGCCTCAAGTCACATTGTGGGGTAAGGGGATATTGTAGGCAGAAGTGGGTGCTTCAAGTTCAAATTATCTGCAAATTCAGTAATGAGAGGACGTGTAAACGCAATAAGAACCTTCAAGGGCTTAGTTGCGGATTTGAGGAACAATATTTTTTGTGTTACAAAAATACACCAAAAGAGGCATATCACAAAATAAAAGTGCCGCTTTTATTAGCCGTCAATGCTTTTTGACAGGCTCACTTTGCAATCGTCCATAGGACAGCTTTTAAAATCTTAATCATTTGAAATTTATTTTGCTTTTCATGATAATCTTGCTACCTTTGTGGCTTAAGCATATTATACTAACTTCATTAAAAGACACCATGAGAGTAATTATTGAAAAAGATTACGACCGGTTGTCCAAGTGGGCGGCCGAACATGTGATTAAAAGAATTAATGAATTCAACCCAACACCTGAGCGTAAGTTTGTTCTTGGCCTGCCGACCGGCTCGTCGCCAGAGGGCATGTACAAAGCCTTGGTTGAGGCTTACAAACAAGGCCGGGTAAGTTTTAAAAATGTTCTGACCTTCAACATGGATGAATACGTCGGCCTTCCGGAGTCTCATCCTGAGAGTTATCATTCGTTCATGGCCCGTAATCTTTTCGACCACATCGACTGTCCGAAAGAGAACGTCCATATACTGAACGGCAACGCAGCCGACCTGGACGCCGAATGCGCCCATTACGAGCAGATGATGGTTGAGGCCGGAGGCGTCGATCTCTTCCTCGGCGGCATCGGCCCCGACGGCCACATCGCCTTCAACGAGCCTTTCTCGTCGCTCACCTCCCGCACTCGCGTCAAGACATTGACCACCGACACCATCATCGCCAACAGCCGCTTCTTCGACAACGACGTGAACAAGGTGCCCAAGCACGCACTCACCGTGGGCGTCGGCACCGTGATGGCCGCCAAGGAAGTCATGATTCTCGTCAACGGACACCACAAAGCCCGCGCTTTGCAGGCTGCGGTGGAAGGCCCCGTGACGCAAGCCTGGACCATCAGCGCCCTGCAACAGCACCCGCACGCCGTCATCGTGGCCGACGAAGCGGCAGCCGAAGAGCTGAAAGTCGGCACCTACAGATACTTCAAAGATATAGAGAAGGACAATCTCTAACCCACCCCCAATTCCCAACACTTATTAAACATTAAATCAATGAGACTTCATTTAAGTTCGGAAATCGTTTTAAACAAGATTCCGGAGACCTTCTATGCGCCCAAGACAGCGGTGGAACGCTCTGAAATCACACGCATGGAGAAGGTTCCCACCGACATTTTCCCCAAGGTAGAAGAGGGCGCCCGCAGCATTGCCGACGCCATCTGCAACGAAATCAAGGCCAAAAGCCAACTCGGAAAGTACTGCGTGCTCGGCCTGGGAACAGGCCAGTCGGTCACTCCCATTTTCCAAGAACTGATTCAACGCTATGAAAAGAAGGAGATCAGTTTCAAGAATGTAATCGTATTCAACGCCTACGAGTATTTCCCACTCAAAGCCGACAGCCAGTACAGTGCCATCTCGCAACTGCGGAGACGCTTCCTCGACCACATCGACATCCCAGAGCAGAACATCTATACGCTTGACGGAACCGTGTCACAAGACTGCGTTCAGGAGCAATGCCGCCTCTATGAAGAGCGCATCCAGACCTTCGGCGGCATTGACATCATGCTGCTTGGAATCGGCCGCATCGGCAACATCGCCACCAACGAGCCGGGCAGCACTCTCTCCTCGCCCGCCCGCCTCATCCTCATCGACGCCACCAGCCGCCAGGAAATGACGATGAGCTTCGGACTGCAAGACCCCGTTCCGCCGTGTTCCATCACACTGGGAATCTCGGACATCCTCGCCGCACGCAAGATCTATCTGACGGCGTGGGGCGAAGAGAAGGCCGACATCATCAAGGCCACCGTCGAAGGGCAAATGAGCGACGCCATTCCGGCCAGCTTCCTGCAAACCCACAACGACGCGCATGTGGTCATCGACCTCTCGGCGGCAGGCAAGCTCACGCGCATCATCCATCCGTGGCTCGTCGCCAGCTGCAACTGGACCGACAAGTTGACCCGCGCAGCCCTCACATGGCTTTGCCAAGTGACCAAGAAACCCATCTTGAAGCTGACCAACAAGGACTATAACGAGAACGGACTGAGCGAACTTCTGGCTCTCTACGGCTCGGCCTACAACGCCAACATCAAGATTTTCAACGACCTGCAGCACACCATCACCGGATGGCCGGGCGGCAAACCCAACGCCGACGACACCTATCGTCCCGAGCGGGCGAAACCGTTCCCCAAGCGTGTCGTCGTGTTCTCGCCGCATCCCGACGATGATGTCATCTCGATGGGAGGCACCATCCAGCGGCTCGTCAGCCAGGGACACGACCTGCACGTGGCCTACCAGACCTCAGGAAACATAGCCGTCGGCGATGAGGAGGTGACTCGTTTCATGCACTTTGTCAATGGTTTCAACCAACTTTTCATGGACTCCAAGGACGAAGTCATCAAGAAGATGTACCAAGACATCAAGGCTTTCCTCGCCACCAAGAAGGAAGGCGACATGGATACACAGGCCGTGAGAACCATCAAAGGCCTCATCCGCCGCGGCGAAGCCCGCACGGCCTGCACCTACAACAACATTCCTTTGGACCATGTGCACTTCCTCGACCTGCCCTTCTACGAGAGTGGAAAGATCGAGAAGCTGCCAATGACCGAGAAGGACGTGGAGATTGTACGTGCATTGTTGCAGGAAGTGAAGCCGCACGAGATATTCGTGGCCGGCGACTTGGCCGACCCCCACGGCACACACCGCAAGTGTACCGACGCCGTGTTCGCAGCCATCGACCTCGAAAAGGAAGCCGGTGCCGAGTGGTTGAAGGACTGCCGCATCTGGATGTACCGTGGCGCATGGGCCGAATGGGAAATCGAGAACATCGAAATGTGCGTTCCGATGAGTCCCGAAGAACTTCGCGCAAAGCGCAACTCCATCCTGAAGCACAGCTCGCAGATGGAGAGCGCGCCGTTCCTGGGCAACGACGAACGCCTGTTCTGGCAGCGCGCCGAAGACCGCAACCGAGGTACGGCCAAACTGTATGACGACCTTGGCCTGGCCTGCTACGAGGCGATGGAAGCTTTCGTGGAGTACAAGCCCCTTTAGAAGGCGACCATTCAATGACAATAGACGAATCGCGGAGGACAACATGGCCCTCCGCGATTTGTCTTTTCAGCCTGACCTCCACGCCTCCGCCGTCCAATGCCGCCTAAGCGTCTTGCTATAAATGGAAAAAGGACAATGCCGCTTCTCCAACAATCTTGCCATCATTTCAAGGCAGGTTCTTCTCCATGCCGGATAAGAGAGCGTGTAAAGTCGGTTGGCGATTTGTTGAAATGCCATTTCCCTCACGCCCCTGCGGCTCACGCCATTCGCAGAGACGGAAAATCGTGGCTCGGAAGACGTCACGTCAAAACGGATGTTGAATGCGCGGCGGGAGAAATCGTCACGTCAAAACAGATGTTAAATGCTCAACGTGGGCAAACGTCAAAGCAAAACAGATGTTAAATGCCCAACGTGGGCAAACGTCAAAGCAAAACAGGTGTTAAATGCCCAACGTGGGCAAACGTCAAAGCAAAACAGATGTTAAATGCCCAACGTGGGCAAACGCCAAAGCAAAACAGGTGTTAAATGCCCAACGTGGGCAAACGCCAAAGCAAAACAGGTGTCAAATGCCCAACGTGGGTAAACGTCCCGGCAAACGACGGCGGACTTTCCGAAAACCGGGCAAAACAAGCCCGCCATTCCACCGTGGCATATATATATAAAAGGTGTAAGCGGCCGAACGATGTCTTGGTCGTCGTCGGGAAGCGTTTTCCAAACGGCTTGACCTGTGTGAATTTATGGCAGGAAAAGTCCAATAAATGAGCCGAAGGCTGAAGCGGTTGCATTATTTTTGCTAACTTTGCAGCCGTTTCAAAAAAGAAGATTGCAATGAATCAGTCTGCAAGGACTTTCGCTTTGACAGGATTGGTGGTGCTCTTTCTTCTGCTCATGCACCAGTTGCCGACACTCAGCATAGGCGGAACCGAATTGCGACACGTCAATCTGCTCAGTCAGATACTACCCGACATTTATGAGAAAGACGTGGAAGTGGTGCCTGCTCCAAAGGCCCCCAAGCCCGTCGTGGCTGTCGTGAGCCACGGCAGGAAGGTCGCGTTCAAGGAGGTCTGGCCCAAGGATGTGGAACCCATTCTCGACTTTTCGGGCGGCAGACGCGGAGGCATGGACCATTTCTACGCGCAGTTGGCCCATGTCAAGACGCTCGACCGCCCCGTCCGCATCGCCTATTTCGGCGACTCGTTCATCGAAGGCGACATCCTCACGGGCGATTTGCGGGCATTGTTTCAGAACCGTTTCGGCGGTGCCGGCGTGGGATGGGTCGACTGCGGGACGCCCATGACGGCGTTCCGACGCACCGTGAACCAGCATTACAGCGGCATTGCCGAGCATTCCGTCGTCAAGAAGCCCTTTGAAACGGCCCGCCAGGGCATTGCCCAACGTTATTACGTGCCTTCCGAAGGTGCCGGCGTCACGACGAAAGGCTCCAGGTTGCAGCCCCATGTCGCCGGTTGGCAGAGCGCCAAGCTCTTTCTGCGCACCCCCGAGGCCATCGACGTTCGGGTCGTGGCGGGCAACACTCTTCCCCGCGACCACTCTACTCACGCTTCGGAGGAGGTTCAGATGATCGAGACGAAAGGCGAAATGGCTTCGGTGAGCTATCGTTTCACGGGTGTGTCGCCCCGCACCACGCTCTTCGGGATGGCCCTGGAGTCAGACAGGGGCGTCGTTCTCGACAATTTCTCGATGCGCGGTTCGTCCGGCACGCAGCTGGCCCGCATTCCAATCAATACATTGGCCCACTTCGCCCGCCTGCGCCCCTACGACCTCATCATCGTCCATTACGGACTGAACGAGGCTGTCAAGGGCAACACCGTGCCCATCCTGAAAGTGTATATCGAGGGAATGAAGAAGGCGATAGGCAATATCCACGCCGCGTTTCCCGACGCCAGCATTCTCGTGGTGAGCGTCCCCGACCGCGACCAGCGTTCGGCCGAGGGCATAACGACGCTCAAGGAGGTGAAGAATCTCGTGAATCTGCAAGAGCAACTGGCTGCCGACTGCCACGTGGGATTCCTCAATTTCTACAAGGCCATGGGCGGCGAGGGCAGCATGAAGAGGCTCGTAGACCGCAATATGGCCAACAAAGACTATACGCATCTGAGTTTCGGCGGCGGCAGACTGGTGGCCCGGAAGGTGTTTCCTTCGTTTATGGCCGGACTGAAAAATTACAAACGCCGCAAGGCAATGGAACAATGATACAGCGACTCATCGATCTTCTGACATACAACGCCAAGGAACCGTTGATATTTTCCAGCGGTCTCTTCCTCTTTCTGTTTCTCGGATTCTCGTTCGTCTATATGCTGCTGCGCCACAAACTGCGGTCTCGGCTGCTCTTCGTGACGCTCTTTTCCTACTATTTCTACTACAAGAGCAGCGGCTTCTACTTCTTCCTGCTGGCTGTCGTCACGGTCAGCGACTTCCTCATCGCCCGCCGCATCCAGGCTCTGGCCGACCGGGCTGCCGCCGACGACAGCCTGGTGCGGTCGCTTCGACGGCGTCGCAAGTGGCTCGTGGCGTTGAGCCTGCTCATCGACCTGGGACTGCTGGGCTATTTCAAGTACACCAACTTCTTCGCCGGCATGGTCAGTCAGATGATCGATCACAACTTCCAGCCCTGGGACATCTTCCTCCCCGTGGGTATCAGCTTCTTCACTTTCCAGAGCATGAGCTACACGATCGACGTCTACCGTGGCTCCCTGAAGCCGTTGCCCCACCTCTTGGACTACGCGTTCTACGTGTCGTTCTTCCCCCAGCTGGTGGCCGGACCCATCGTTCGTGCCTCCGATTTCGCGCCACAAATCGACAAGCCCATCATCATCACGCGCGACATGTTTGCCCGTGGCGTCTATTTCATCGTCATCGGACTGTTCAAGAAGGCCGTCATCAGCGACTATATCAGTCTCAACTTCGTAGACCGCATCTTCGACAATCCCACACTTTACAGCGGATTGGAGAACCTTTTGGGCGTCTACGGCTACGCCCTGCAAATCTATTGCGACTTCAGCGGCTACAGCGACATGGCCATCGGCATCGCGCTCTTGCTGGGATTCCACTTCCCGCTCAACTTCAACGCGCCTTACCGGTCGACGAGCATCACCGACTTCTGGCGCCGTTGGCACATCTCGCTGTCCAGTTGGATTCGCGACTACATCTACATATCGTTGGGTGGCAACCGCAAGGGCAAGCTGCGGCAGTACGTCAACCTTGTCGTCACCATGCTTCTGGGTGGCCTCTGGCACGGGGCCAGCCTCAATTTCGTGGCTTGGGGCGGCATGCACGGCCTGGCCTTGGCGGCACACAAGTACTTCGGTCAGGAAGTTTTACGCCACGACCGCCGTTATCGGTCGCGTGGTGTCAGAAAATGGCTGGCCATTCTGCTGACGTTCCACTTCGTATGTTTCACTTGGATATTCTTCCGTCATGCGTCGTTTGCGGCGGGTTGGACGATGATCCACCAGATATTCACCAACTTCCATGCCGAACTTTGGCCGCAGTTCGTGGGCGGCTACAGGTATGTCCTGGCCTTCATGGCCTTTGGCTATCTCACGCATTTCCTGCCCGACGCCTGGCAGGAACGGATGATAGGCGTGCTGCGCCGCTGCAACCTGCTGGTCTACGCGTTGCTGTTGACAACCGTCATCTATGTCGTCATCCAGGTCAAGAGCTCCACAATCCAGCCTTTCATCTACTTCCAGTTCTGATATGGACGACCATCGGCTTGGTTTGGGAATGCTTTTGAAGGCTTTGCAAGGCCTTGAAACAGAGAGACTTTTCTCCATTTTTTCGCGTACAAGTTGACATGGCATGTCCGTTGGTTTCCCAAAGCAGTGCTTTTACCTTGCAATAAGGTTGCTTTCAGCCGCCAAAAGGGCTGCTTTGGGAACGCAAAAGCATAGCTTTGATAAGATGAAAGGGCTGCTTTGGGAAAGGCGGTGACATGCCGTTGCGTCGGCAAGGCTTGTCAATGCCGTCTCATTTCGCCATCCCTATCTTCTTCACCTGCTCCTCAAAGAGTTCCCGTTCACCCAAGGCGCCGTTCTTGATTCGGGCCCGATAGTTGTAGATGGTGTTGACGGAATAATGCAGGAACTCCGCTATCTTGCCGCTGTCGTCGATTCCCAAGCGGATCAACGCGAAGATGCGGAGAGGAGTGGTGAGGTTGGTGGAAGACGACGGCAGGCGTTCTTCCGGGCGCAGCAGCCGGTTGAACTCTTCCACGAAGTTGGGATAGAGGTGCAGAAAGGCCGAGTCGAAGTTCTGATAGAGCTCTTCCGCTTCCTTTTCGTCATCATCCTGCTTCCTCGTGTCTTGATAGAGGGTGTCATATTGCCTGGTTTTGAGGCGCTTGATGACCTGCTTTCTGAAGGAAGCCATTCGGCCGATGTAGACCGAACACATGTAGAGCGACCGCCCGACATACTCCTCTTTCACCTTGTTGGAGTCGTCGAGCAGTTTCACCGTCTTGTTGAGTTGCCTTACAACGTCGGACAGTTGTTCGTTGGAAGCGATCAATTCGTGGTTTTTCTGCTTGAGCTGTTTCTGTGCGACGGCCAGCTGTTTGTGCTGCCGATGGCTGTAGAAAATCATGGCCAACAGCAGCAACGACAGCAGACTGATACCCCCGACAAGTCCCTGGAGGCGTGTGTTGGTTTCCTTTTGCCGCTGTTCGTAGACCTTGTTGATGCGTGCGAGCGTGGAGGTTATCTGCCAGTTGCGCATGCGCGAGTTGAAGCGGTTGGCGCAATCCGTGGCGAATCCGATGTAGCGGTAGGCCCGTTCCACGTCACCGCCGTCTATCAGGAAGTGTGTCAGCTCCCACATAGCCCCTTGGTCCATCACCGCGTTCCTGACATCGTTGAGCACCGACTGCGTGAGCCAGTACTTCATGGTGAGCGTGTCCTTGGCCAGATAGTAGTCCAGGTAGCGGTAGAAGGCCACGACGGCGTATTGGTGGTCGTCGGGGCGCAGGCCTTTCATGCGTCGGTTGTTGATTTCGAGCGCCTTGGCGAAGTTCTTCTTGTTGTAATACTCCATCTCCCGATATTGCAGGGCGATGTCCTCTTCGGGGCCGAGAACTTGAAGCAAGCGGCGCCGGCACGAGTCGGCACGGGCCTGGAAACGGCGTTGCAGGCTCGGCGGACTGGTGTAATAGGCCACCTCTCCATACAGATGGGTGGGTGAAATGTAATACTGTGAGCGGGCTTTTCCATGGAGTCGGCTCGCTTTTTGGGCGTCGAGCATTGTGAAAGCCTCCGTGTACATGCCCGAAGAAGAATACTGGAAGGCGAGCAACGAGCGGCAGCAGTCGGCCATGTCGCCATCTTTGAGCGACACGGCCAGCGAGATTGCGTTTGTCAGATAGGCGACGGCGGAATCGTTTTGATAGGATTTGTACTCTTCATAGAGCCGAAGCGTGCAGTCCAGACGCCCCCGGTCGTCCGCGGCTTTGCTTAGTTTTGCGCGCAGGTTGCCGATTCTCGCCTCTCTGACGGCGATGAATTCGGCCGACCGGCCAATGGCGTTGTCAATGCAACGGTAGAGGCTGTCCAGCTGATTCCACCCCATGGCCGCCGCCTGAAGCGCCATCGTCAGCAAGAGAAATGTGCATGCTGTCTTTTTCATCTTTGCTATCTTTTGATGACAAAGATAAACGATTCGCCGGAAAATATCAAGTATTACGTCTGTTTTCTACATCTGTTGATAGACCCTCACATAGTCGATGACGTAGGAACAGGGGAAGATGGTGTCGTCCACACCCATCCTTCCACCCCAGTTTCCGCCTATCGCCAGGTTGAGGATGATGTAGAAAGGTCGGTCGAAGGGCCACGCCTCCCACCCCTTTTCACGACGGGCATAGGTGTAGTAGTGGCGTCCGTCGACGTAACCCCTGATTTCCTGTGCGTCCCACTCTATGGCATAAACGTGGAACTCGGTGTTGCAAGTGGGCACGGAGATGGTTCCGCTCACTGAATTTCCAATGATGTGGTTGAACCGTTGGGTGTGGGTTGTGGCCAGGATGTTGGACGGATCGAAGCCCACATTCTCCATAATGTCGATCTCTCCGCTTGCCGGCCACGTGCCATAAGCGTCTTCCGCGGGCATCATCCAGAAGGCCGGCCACGTTCCTCGGCCCGCAGGCAGCTTGGCTCTGCACTCCATTCGGCCGTACAACCATTGGCCATGTCCCTTCGTGAAGAGGCGGGCCGAAGTGTATCGCTTGTTCCCATAGTCTTCCAGATGGGCCGTGATGTGGAGTAATCCGTCGCTGACGGAGGCGTTTTTCAGGCGCGATGCCGTATAATGTTGCAGTTCGTTGTTGCCCCAACCCGACTCGTTTCCATGGGTGTCGAAGCTCCACCGGGTGGAATCGGGCAATCCGTTGTAGTCGAACTCGTCGTGCCATACGAGGCGATAAGCCGTCTGTCCGGCTACCTGATTGCGATGATGGGCGTCTTTTGTCTTTTCGTTGCCTGTCGCAAAGAGGGTGGAACAGCTCGCAAGGAGCAGGAGGAAGGGTAGCAAGGCAATGGCTCTGCGTATTGTGTGGGTCATTGTTTTCCGTTTGACAGTTGGTGAAATGCTTCCACAACGGCCATGGATATGCGGCCGTTTGTGGAAGCAACGATTATAATCGAACCTATTGAAGTAGCCACATGCGTTCGTTGATACCGTCGTAACCATTGGCGAACTGGCGCGAAAGAGCCTCTTTGACGTGGTCGGCGTTGGTCTGCATCTCGGTCGCGGGATAAGTCCAGCGAACGGGCAGGGCCGCCTTGTTGTCGATGTTGAGGCTCGTTTCGGCGTTCACCTTCAGCACGGGATAGCCTGTCCGTCTGATTTCCATATAGGCGTCGTAGCCGTCTTGCAGGAATTTCAGCAAGTAGCGTTGCATCCATATCTGGCGGAGTCGGTCGGCAGAGGAGGACGCGAAGGCGGCCGTTCCTGCGAGATATGTCCGGATATAGTCGTCGGTGATGGGCATGCCGTGGCAGTAGGTCGCCTTCTCGTCATAGGCAGCAACCATCTTCATGGCCGCTTCCACGCCCTGTCGGTAATAGGTCGCGGCGTCGCCGCTGACCCATCCCTTGATGACGGCTTCGGCCAGGATGAAGCATTGTTCGGCATAGCTGAGCCTGGAGAGCGGGTCTCCGTTCATCACCGCTTGATAACGCTTGTTGATGACCGAATATTTCTGGGCCAGATAGTCCAGGTTCAATTGGTTGAAATCGGCCATGGGGTCGGCTCCCGCGTATGCTTCGAAGTCGTTGTCGGCCTTTCCCGACGCGGTCAGAGCTGCCGAAGGTTCGGCATAATAGAAGAGTCTTCGGTCGCCCAAACGCTTGAATTCGTCGACGACAACGTCAGAAAGGACAGTCCACGGATCGAACAACGGCTGGTTGTAGAGCGGGTGCCATGTGCCCGTAGCAGTGGTGTAGACCACGTTCATGTTGTCGCCGTTGCCCTGGAAGAGATGTCCTTCCGCAACGATTTGCGCAAACCGGGCTTTCTGTTCCGAAGTGATCTTCTCGCCCAAGGACATCAACACCTTGAGCTGCAGCACGGCGGCGGCCTTCCGCCATTTGGCAACCTTGCCGCCATAGATGAAGTCTCCGCTGAAGTCGCGCCCTTTCGCAAAGTGCTCTTCGGCCGTTTTCAGGTCTTCCAAGACGGCCGCGAACACGTCTGACTGGGCGTCGTACTTCGGCTTCGTGTTGCCTTTCTTCCCCTGACCGGCGTCGGAATAAGGCACGTCGCCGGTCATCATCGTGAGCCGGTAGCCGTTGAATGCCTTCAGAAAGAGGGCCAGTCCGCGGAACGAATCCTCATAGTCGCCGCCTTTCGCGTACTCCACCATCTGTTCCATGTTGGGGATTGAGTGGTAGGAAGCGAAGGTACAAGCGCCTATCAGATTGTATTGTGGGTCGTAGGCGCCTTCCTTTATGTAGGCAACATACTTGGGAAGGGCGTTGTATCCGATGTAGGCCTTGCCGTCACCGCCCAGCAACATGGAACTTTTCAACGCCCCCGTAGCCAGCATTTCGGGCGTGACGGAGGTGGTGGTGTCGGGATTTGTGTTGTATTCCTCGAAGTTGTCGTCGCACGACAGGATGGCCGCCATGGCAAGACTGCCTAAAAACAAGGTGATTATCTTTTTGTTCATAGCCGTTCAAATTAGGAAAAGGATTAGAATGTTACTTTGACATTGAGTCCGATATAGCGCACCGAAGGGTCGTTGAAGTTCTCCGTTCCGCCATCGGGATCCGAATACTTGAAGTCTTTTGCCCACATCAGCAGGTTCTGACCCACCAACGCCAGCGAAGCCGACTTGGCCCAGCGCCTGGTGAAATGCGTCGGAAGCGTGTAGGCAAGTGACAATTCGCGCAACTTGAAGAAGGTGCCCGAGAAGCTGTCGGCGGGCCTGCTGTTGCCACCCCACGCAATGCCGGTGTGCATGTCCTGGGCATATTGGCTGTAGGTCGTGTAGACATCGTTGGCGGCATACACACGGTCGTCGGACAACACGGTGCCGTATTTGTCGTATTTCACGCTTCCCGACACCACCTTCACGCCTTGTCCGAGGAAGTTCTTGGAGCCTGGCGTGGCCGCGTCGGCCGCTCTTTCGGCGGTAAGCGTGCCTGGGTGGGACCCCGAAGTCCACAGATAACTGTTGGTCATCGAACTGATCATGCCGCCGACACGCCCGTCGAGCGAGGCGCTCAGCGTCCAATTCTTGTAGGAAACCAGCGTGCTCAGTCCCCAAATCCAATCGGGATCGCTGTGACCATACACCGAAAGGAATGGATTGAACTGCACGCGGCCGTTGCTGTAGATTTGATTTCCGTCGGGATCACGGGCGTAATCCTTCACCAGGAACACGTCGACACGCTCTCCTTTCTTCACCCATGGATTGTCGGAGGAATACACCGGGTCGATTTTATGGTAGTAACGGGCATACTTCGACCAATTGACGGCCACGTCCCAGCGCCACTCCGAGGTGCGGACAGGTGTGCCGCTGATGGTCACTTCCCAACCTCTGCGCACGATTTCCTCATCTGAATTGACGTAATTCCCCGTGAAACCGGAAGCAGAGGAGAGCGAACCCGACACCAAGGCGTCATACATGAGCTTGCGATAGTAGGTGATGTCCACGCTTAAACGGTTCTTGAAGAAGATGGCTTGCGTACCCATCTCCCACGTAGAAGACGACGCTGGATTCACTTCTCCTACCGTCAGCTTGAGTGGCATGGCCGCGGAAGAGAGCGTACCCCATGCCGCATTGGTGACCGTATAGTTCGTATTGGTGGCATATATGGCCGGAGGTGTCTTGGAAACAGTCCACGAACTCCTCACTTTCCACAAGTCGAGCCAGTCTTTGGAGGGCTCGGGCAGCAGCTCGGAGATGACAAAACTGCCCGCCAGTGACGGATAGAAATAGGCATTGTCCGTGGAAGGCAACGTGGAAGACCAGTCGTTTCGGAAGGTTGCATCGGCGTAGATCAGCCTTCGCCACGAGCCGCCTATCCGTCCGTAGAGTGAGTTCACCTGCATCTTCTGTATCGTGGAGCCGACATTCGCCTTTTCGACCGAGGCTTTCAGCGAGAAGAACTGCGGCACGGAGATACCTCCGACGGTGTTGCCATAGATGTTTTCATCCTGCGTATAATAGACGGTTCCACCGAAAAGGGCTTCTACCGAGAAGTCGCCGAACGTCTTTGTCGCGTTCAACATCAGGTCTGTATTCATGCTGTAGCCCGACTGTCGTCCTGTCGCAAAGGCACCGGTCTTCTGTCCTATCCATGTCGCGCCGCCGGCAACGCCCGTGTTTCCCGTCGAGACATACGAGCCTTGGGCCACCTTTATCTGCTGTCTGTCGAGATAAAAGTCAAGTCCCGACCTCAGTGTCACTTTCAACCAGTCAGTCAATTCATAACCTAATGCCACCGAAGCGTTGAATATGTCGCGGTCTGAAGAGCGAACGCGCTGGTTGCGGTCGTAGTACGGATTGTTGTGTGTCGACTTGTAAGTGAAGTTCTGCGACACGCCCGGCACCATCCAATAGTTGCCTTTATAGTCGCGGATGTCATAGTCGGCAGCAGTCCATATCAATAAGGTGTACATCGGATCGTAGTTCGTATAGCCGTTGAAACCTATGTTTGGAGAGCTTTGTTTGTGGTAAGCCATGTTGGAACTGAACGTGAATTTGCCCAGTTGGATGTCGCCGCTGAGCGTATATCCGTATTTGTTGAAAGTGCTGTTGGGGTATTGTCCCCTGTTGTAAGTCCAATTGACGGACGAGCGGAGTGAAGCGTTCTTCGTGTGATAGTCGAGCGACAGCGTGTTGTTGGTGATGACGCCTTGCTGCAAAAAGTTGCGGAAATTGTCTTTTCCCACCGCCGTATAGGGATATTCGCGGTATTCCTTAGCTATAGGATCCCACTGGTTGCGGACAGTTCCATCGAGCGGGGCGCCCCACGACTGGTCGGAATTCATGTCATAGACATTGTTCTTGCCGCGTCCGTATTGGCTTTGCTTCTCGGGAATGGCCACGAAACCGGCCGACAACATCGTGCTTGAGTTGAGAGAAACCTGAACGCCGCCTTTGCCTTCCCGGCCTTTCTTCGTCGTAATCATGACCGCGCCGCTCGCGCCCCGATAGCCATAGAGGGCCGAAGCCGAGGCTCCTTTCAGCACGCTGATGGTCTCAATGTCTTCGGCGGCGATGTCGCGCATGGTCATATTGGCGTAGGGCACGCCGTCAATCACAATCAGTGGCGCCTCACCGCGCAGCGTTATCGTCGGCGCGGCGGCAAACTCCGTAGAGTTACTCACCAGCATGCCCGACACCTTGCCTGTCAGCGAGGTGGTCACATCAATGCCGCCGACCTTCTGTACCATGTCGCTCGACAGCTTCTGAACGGAGTATCCCAACGCCTTCTCTTCGCGTTTGATTCCGAGTGCGGTGACGACAACCTCGTCGAGCACCTGGTTGCCGACGTCAATGACGACATCCAACTGCGTCCTTGTGACCGTCACTTCCTTGGGTTGTGCCCCAACGTAGGATATGACGAGCGTCGATCCTCTCGGCACATCTATCGAATAGCGTCCGTCTACATCCGTAACCGTGCCTTTGGTGGTGCCTTTCATCATGACAGTCGCGCCGATGAGGGCCTCGCCCCGCGTATCTTGAATGGTACCGGAAACGTGCAAGTCCTGGGCAACGGCAACTATTGTCGACAACAGGAAAGACATAAGCAATAACAATTTCTTCCTTTTCATCATATATTAGAATTTAAATTAAGTGTCAAATGATGGATGGTTCCCGATGGTATGGTGGCCTTTTCTTCTACAAAGATAGGACAAACATCATTCGGTTTGGGGTCATGACGAAAAAAAGTGGATTACAGGAACATTCATGTTGTTCATAAATTATTTGTTATCAGCAACTTGAGCATAGCGTAAAGCAGTGCTAAAAGTGGTGAAAATACAGCCGATGAAATTTGGAAAAGACCACTATCGCCCTGTCGTCGTTGCTCGTTGACGCCATAAATATAGAAAGTGAAATGCGTTCGCTGCGTGATAAAAACTATAGGAATCTCTTGATGGTGTGGTCAAAAAGCCATATATTTGTACAAATTTTAATAAAACAATTCCTTATGAAAAAGTTTGTAGTCATGTCAATGTTGCTTTGCAGCCTCGTGGGGTGGGCGCAGCAGAAGCCCAAAACCTGGTCGATAACGCCTAAAATCGGTCTGAATGTTTCCAAGCCCACCAAGGAACCGCCGTTCTATGTGATTGTCGCTATAAATAAAAAGCTTGATGGGGAACCGACACTACACGATGGCACTTCTTTCTCAAGCCATGTTTTTGGGACGACTGCAATGGCAAACAAGTCCGGGTTGGTCGGCGGTGTAGAGGCACAATATCAGTTCAATTCGCGACTGGGCATATCCTTGGGCGCTTATTATAGCCAGCAAGGGGTGAGATACGACAACGTTCCGCTGGGTGATGTGCCCTTGCCGGGCGGTGGGGAAGAGCGCCTCAAACTGGGTGTGGCCAAGCAACTGAGCGTGGAAACGAGCTATATCAGCCTCCCGATTCTGCTCAACTGCTACGTGTACAAGGGCCTGGCGCTGAAAGCCGGCGTGCAACCGGCCTACAATGTGAAGGATAAGGCGCGCTGTGACGTTGACATAGAGTCGAAAGAAGGCTATCTGACAGCGGCGGTGGCAGGCACGGCAAAGGTTCACAAGGTGGACGCAGCCGTTCCATTGGGCCTTTCCTATGACTTCCCGAACGGGCTGGTGGTCGACATGCGCTATCTCTTGGGCGTCGTCAACCTTTATTCCAAGGGCGGGGAGAAAGGCCAAATGCCCGCAAGTCGCACCAGCGTCTTTCAATTGACCGTAGGCTATAAATTCGGATTGTAACGCTTTTACAGCTTCATTCCACAGCTTGTCATTCCATTAAACCAATCTTTATACATTTCAAATGACTGAAAATCTTTCAGCGGGTCGCAAGACCGTCGTGGGCATTCAGTTCCTCTTCGTGGCCTTCGGGGCTACGGTGCTGGTGCCGTTGCTCATCGGTATCGACCCCGCCACGGCGCTGTTCACCGCAGGCCTGGGCACATTCATCTTCCATTTCGTCACCAAGGGCAAGGTACCCATCTTCCTTGGAAGTTCATTCGCCTTCATCGCGCCCATCATCGAAGCCTCCAAACAGTGGGGACTACCTGGCGCATTGGCCGGACTTACCGGCGTTTCGCTCGTCTATTTCGTCATGAGCGCGCTTGTCAGATGGCAGGGAAAAAAGTTTCTCGACAAAGTTTTTCCACCCATTGTCATCGGTCCGGTGATTATCCTCATCGGTCTTTCGCTGTCGGGGAGTGCGGTCGATATGGCCAAAACCGACTGGCCTTTGGCTTTTCTTTCGCTGCTGACGGCCATCCTGGTGTTGACTTTCGGCAAGGGATTGTTCAAGTTGGTGCCCATCATCGCGGGCGTGACCGTGGGCTATGTGGCAGCCATCTTATTGGGAAAAGTCGACTTCTCGGGTGTCGTTTCGGCTGACTGGATTCATTTCCCCGTATCTTTTGCCACGATAACGCATTTCGAATGGGCACCGTTCCTCTACATGATACCCGTGGCCATCGCGCCGGTGCTGGAGCATATCGGTGATGTCTACGTGGTAAGTGAGGTCGCCGGCAAGGATTTCGTGAAGGAACCGGGCCTGCACCGCACCATGTTGGGCGACGGTCTGGCCTGTCTGGCTTCCGCATTTCTGGGCGGTCCTCCCGAAACAACCTATTCGGAAGTGACGGGTGCCATGTCGATCACCAAGGTGACAAGCCCTGCCGTCATCCGCATTGCGGCCGCAACGGCGTTGGTTTTCTCCGTTGTCGGGAAGTTCAGTGCCGTGTTGCAGTCCATTCCGCAGTCTGTTCTGGGTGGCATCATGCTGTTGTTGTTCGGTACGATAGCCAGCGTGGGCGTTCAGAACCTCATGCACCATGGCGTGGACATGGGGCGCACGCGCAATGTCATCATCATGTCGGTCATGCTGACGATGGGCCTGGGTGGCGCCGTTCTGTCTTCGGGCAGCTTCGCCATCTCCGGTATCGGCTTGTCGGCGATTGTCGGCGTGGTGCTCAACCTGATTCTGCCGGGCGGCAAAAAGCAAGAGGAAGCCAAAGCGTAATGGCGCTTTCTATACTTTTCATGTTGAAATGAAATCATGAACGCAGGCTTCAGTAGCCTGCGTTTGCCTATTGTCACTTACATGAACATCATCCTTGCTTTCGATTCCTTCAAAGGCTGCATGACTTCCGACGAGGCCAATGCGGCCGCCTTGTCCGCTCTTCGACCGTATTTTCCCAACGACGACTTCATATCCCTGCCGCTCAGCGACGGTGGCGAAGGCTGGCTGACGGCTTATCGGCGTGCCGTGGGCGGACAGCTCATCCCCGTCGCGACGCACGACCCGATGATGCGGCGCATCACAGCCCACTATCTGCGACAGGGTGACACGGCCGTCATCGAGGTGGCACAGGCTTCGGGCCTGGCCTTGTTGCAGTCGGAAGAACGCAACCCCATGCGGGCTACGAGCTACGGAACGGGCGAAATCATGGCCAGAGCCATGCTCGACGGATGTCGGGAGTTTGTGATTGGCCTGGGAGGAACCGCCACGAGCGACGCTGGAATCGGCATGATACGGGCTTTGATTGACGCGCTGGCTCCCTCTGGACGCTTCGACGACATCGACATCATTCGTCAGTGCAGCTTCACGCTTGCCTCCGACGTGACCAATCCACTATGTGGCGAGCGAGGTGCGGCGCAGGTTTTTGCCCCACAAAAGGGTGCCGACGCCGCCATGGTGCGTGTGCTCGACGAGCGTGCCTGCCGTTTTGCGGAAGTGTCGGCACGTCACTTCGGCTACGACCGCAGCCAGGAGGCGGGTGCGGGAGCAGCCGGCGGACTGGGCTATGCCATGATGCAATACCTGAATGCCACGTGTCGGTCGGGCGCCCGGTTGCTTTTGCAGGCTGTGGGACTGTCCCGTCTGCTTCCTGCCACCCGCTTTGTGCTGACGGGAGAGGGCGCGTCGGACGCGCAGACGCTCATGGGCAAGCTACCTCAAATCCTGTTGTCGGAGGCCCTAAACAGCCATCCACCTGTTCCTGTGTACCTGTTTGCCGGGCAGGTGTCGAATCGCGAACGGCTACTTGCCGCAGGCTTCGCCGACGTCAGAGCCATAACGCCTGTGGAACAGTCGCGGACGGAAGCGCTGAAAAGCGACGTGGCGCAACGCAATCTGCGGGCGGCCGTCGCCGATTGGGCACGCTGTCACAATGACTCCAGCCCCTTCTCCAACCCTCGTCCTTCTTCTCCTGCACAGACGAGGTGCATTGAGTAAGGGCATGCCACGCCTTTCCATGTCGGCCGGCACACTTCACAGCTGTTGCGTCATCGCGTTATGGACGAAACAAAAATCGTGTTCCAGCTCGTTCCAATGAACAGATTTGGACTGAATGGCATTATGATGATCACCCTCGGACGTGCCTTGCAAATTGTTTTTGCCACGCATTGCCACCAATTATATAAGGACAAATCATCCCGACCGAACGAAATCACCCAAAAGAACAAGCCAAAAGCAAGTTGGAGATATATTCTTTTTCCAATGTTTTTCCAAAAGCCCATGTTGGATATCAATAAAATTAACTATCTTTGCACCGAAATATTGAGACACCACTCATGAGTAAGCTTGAATTGACTCATCAGCTGCAAGCCACTGTTGAAGCTTTGTCGGAACCGGATTCACTAAAAGGTCTGTGTCATCAGCACCGCGACGGGAATCCGCTCCCCTCGGGCAAGGCGCTTGAAGCTATTATAGACCTGTCACGTTCAATATTGCTCCCCGGATATTTCGGAAATTCCCAAGTAAACCTCAGCACCATCCAATATCACATCGGCGTAAGACTGGAGAAACTCCATGCCTTGCTCAGCGACCAGATATTGGCAGGCCTCTGCTTTGCCGACGAATGCGAGAAGGAAAGCCGCAAACAACTGAACCGCCGAAGCAACAAGGCTGCGGTGTTGGCGGCCCAAGCCATCATGAAATTCCCAGAAATCAGAAAGACTTTGGCCACGGACATAGAGGCGGCCTACCAAGGTGACCCGGCAGCCGTGAGCCAGGCAGAAGTGATTTCGTGCTACCCGGTGATAAAGGCGCTGACCAACTATCGGGTGGCGCACGCCCTCCACGAGCAGAAGGTGCCGCTCATCCCCCGCATGATGACCGAGATGGCCCACTCGGAGACGGGTATCGACATTCATCCGGGGGCCCAGATTGGGCGCTACTTCACCATTGACCACGGCACGGGCGTGGTGATTGGCGCCACATGCGTCATCGGCAATCACGTCAAGTTGTATCAGGGCGTCACGCTGGGGGCCAAGAATTTCCCGCTTGACGACGACGGCACCCCCATCAAAGGAATCCCCCGACACCCCATCATCAAGGACAATGTCGTCATCTATGCCAACGCCACCATTCTGGGACGTGTCACCGTGGGCGAAGGATGCGTCGTAGGGGCCAACGTTTGGGTGACGGAAGACATGAAACCGATGACCAAGAAGTACAGAAAAGAAAGTAAAGATAAAAATAGATAAACTGAAAATCAACAATGGAACAGGAATTCGAACTCATCGCCAAGACGTTCATGGGACTGGAAACGGTCTTGGCCAAGGAGCTCACCCAGCTGGGTGCAAACAATGTACGGGCTGGAAGACGTATGGTATCGTTCATGGGGAACAAGGAAATGATGTATCGGGCAAACTTCCAACTGCACACCGCCATCCGCATCCTCAAGCCTATTGCCCATTTCAAAGCTCGTTCGGCCGACGACATGTATGAAGAGGTCAAGAAGATAGACTGGAGCCAATATATAGAAAAAGGTAAGACTTTCTCGGTCGACTCGGTGGTCTATTCAGAGGAATTCCGCAACTCCCGCTTCGTCACCTACAAGGTGAAAGACGCCATTGTTGACCAATTCCGCGAAAAGACGGGCGAAAGGCCGAACATCAGCGTGAGCAATCCCGATATTAGGCTGAACATTCACGTGGCTGAAGACGACGCCACATTGAGCTTGGACTCCAGTGGCGAGAGTCTGCATCGCCGCGGCTATCGGCAGGAAAGCGTCGAGGCGCCGCTCAACGAGGTGCTGGCGGCCGGCATGATTCTCATGACGGGCTGGAACGGGGAGACCGATTTCATCGACCCCATGTGCGGATCGGGCACACTTCTGGTGGAAGCCGCACTCATCGCACGCAACATCAGCCCGGGCGTGTTCCGCAAGGAGTTCGCCTTCGAGAAGTGGACGGACTTCGACCAAGACCTTTTCGACAGCATTTACAACGACGACTCACAGGAAAAAGACTTCCAACATCACATCTACGGATATGACATCGACATGAAGGCAGTCAACACGGCACGCCTCAATGTCAAGGCGGCTGGACTGACCAAGTACGTCACCGTCGAACAACAGGATTTCAAGGATTTCACAAAACCGGCTGAGAAAGCCATCATGATAACGAATCCACCTTACGGCGAACGCATTTCCACCCCCAACCTGTTAGGTACTTACAAGATGATAGGTGAACGGCTGAAGCACGATTTTTCGGGCAACGACGCCTGGGTGCTGAGCTTTCGTGAAGAATGCTTCGACCAAATCGGACTCAAACCCTCCATCAAGATTCCCGTATTCAATGGAAGTCTGGAGTGCGAATTTCGCAAGTATGCCATGTTCGACGGCAAGATGAGAGAGTTCAGGTCAGAAGGTGGCATCGTAAAGACGGAAGAGGAGAAGCGAGAGATGGCTGAGAAGCACCGCTTCAAGAAGAACCGAGAGTTCAAGAAGCGTCTCGACGAACAGGAATCGAACGAGGAAGGCGACATCCGGTCGTTCTCTTTCCACCACCACGAACTGGACTTAGGGTCTGACAGACGAAGAGAGTATGGCGACAGGCGCAGAGACTTCAGCGACAGACGTGGAGACTTCGGTGACAGACGCAAGGAGTTTGGAGACAGACGTGGAGAGTTCAAGGGGCGTGGCGATGACAGACGCGGTAGAAGCGACGCACGGCAAGGTGACCGTGGCTTCTATGGGGGCAAACGTTTTGACAGGAGTGGCAAACATACAGGTAAATTCGGAGGGAAAAGGAGATTCAACGATGAAGAGGAATAGGATTCTTATCATATTGGTATCGATTATCGTCGCCATGTCGGCACAGGCCCAACAACTCAAAACTTTCACGCTGGAAGACTTGAATTTCGGCGGAAAGAACTACCACAAGATGGTCGCCAAGAACAGATGGCTCACCTGGTGGGGTGACGAACTGGTGCGGCTGGACATCGACAAGTGTAGTATCGTCGACAAAACGACCGGAAAGGAAAAGACGCTTTTCACACTGGCAGACATCAACAAGTGGATGAACGGCCATGATGCCACCGCCGTGCGCACCCTTTATCATGCACGATTCCCCTATGGCGGCAAACCGCTGGTGATGATAGAGGCCAACGCGACACGCACGCTCGTGGACTTCAAGGCTCATAAAATCGTATTCACTCAAAGCATGGCCGACGAAGACAAGGCTGACTGGAACGCCACTTCGCGCCACACGGCCTATGTAGAATGGGGCGGCTACAACCTCTTTATCCGCACACCGAAGGAAAACGAGGGACAAAACGACATTCAGCTGTCACGCGACGCGTCACGGAACATATTGTACGGAACCAGCGTCCACCGTGACGAATTTGGCTATCACAAAGGTACTTTCTGGTCGCCCGACGGCATGAAGCTGGCTTTCACCCGCATGGATCAGTCGATGGTGAACGACTACCCCTTGGTGGATTTCCCCGAAAACGACTGGACTCCCGCGCCGGGAGAGTCGCGAAGCGCCAAGGCCGCACCCGAAAAATATCCCATGGCGGGTGAAACAAGCCACCAAGTGACCATCGGTGTCTACGACATCAAGACCGGAAAGACCATCTATCTGAAAGCCGGCGACCCCACAGACCGCTATTTCACCAACCCCGCATGGAGTCCCGACAGCAAGACGGTCTATCTGTTTGAACTGAATCGCGACCAAAACGACTGCCGGCTGGTGAGCTACAACGCGGAGACCGGTGACAAGTTGGCTGAACTTTATCGCGAGACCGACGCGAAATACGTGGAGCCGCAGCACCCCATCGCCTTCCTTCCATGGAATCCAAATGCCTTTGTCATGCAGAGTCAGAAGGACGGTTACAACCATTTCTACCTGATGAATACACAGGGAAAGATGCTCAAGCAACTCACGTCAGGCCCATGGATCGTAATGGATTTCATTGGTTTCAACACGAAAAAGCATGCCATCATCTATGCTTCCAACGAATGCAGCCCCATCCAGAAAAACACTTGGATGGTGAATGTGGACAACGGCAAGCGGCAACTGCTCGACAACGGCAAGGGATGGCACAACGCCTCGCTGAGCGCAAGCGGCTCGTTCTTGGCCGACAACTATTCCGAGCCGACCGTTCCACGCAAGATTGAAATCATCAACGTCGACAAAGCACGGCGCACCGACTACTTCACGGCGGAGAATCCATGGAAGGGTTATCAGGTGCCGGAGTACAGTTGTGGAACCATCAAGGCTACCGACGGCACGACAGACTTGTATTATCGCATGGTCAAACCTGTCAATTTCGACCCCAACAAGAAATATCCCACCATCATATATGTCTACGGTGGCCCCCATGCCCACAACGTAGACGCTCGCTGGAACTATTGCAGCAGAGGATGGGAGACCTACATGGCGCAGAAAGGTTACCTGCTTTTCATTCTCGACAACAGGGGAAGTGAAAACCGGGGCAAGGCTTTCGAGCAAGCCACATTCCGCCAATTGGGACAGGAAGAGATGAAAGACCAGATGAAAGGCGTTGATTTCTTGAAGTCATTGCCCTACGTCGACCAAAACAGGATGGGCGTCCACGGCTGGAGTTTCGGTGGTTTCATGACCATTTCGCTGATTACCAACCATCCCGACGTGTTCAAGGTGGGCGTTGCCGGCGGTCCGGTCATCGACTGGAAATGGTATGAAGCCATGTACGGAGAACGCTATATGGACACTCCGCAGACCAATCCGGAAGGCTATGCCAAGACCAGTCTCATCAAACAAGCCAAGAACCTGAAGGGAAAACTGCAAGTCATCATCGGCGAAAACGACCCTGTTGTCTTGCCGCAGCATGCCAAGTCGTTCATCCATCAGTGCATTCTGGACGACACGCAGCCTGACTTCTTCATGTACCCGGGCGAACCTCACAACATGCGGGGCCATCAAAGTACGCACCTTCATGAGCGTATCTCTCAATATTTTGAAGACTATCTGAAATAAAGAATATGAAAATACTATTGTTGGGAAGTGGTGGCCGTGAGCACGCCCTTGCCTGGAAGATTGCGCAAAGCAGCAAGTGTGAGAAGCTCTACATCGCTCCGGGCAACGCCGGAACCGTGAACTGCGGCGAGAACGTAGCCATCAGGGCCGACGACTTCGAAGCTCTGAAGGACTTCGCCCTTGCCAATGGCGTCGACATGGTGGTCGTCGGACCCGAAGATCCGCTGGTGAAGGGAATATACGACAACTTCAAGGAGGATGAAAGAACAAAGGCAATACCCGTCATCGGGCCGTCGAAAGCCGGCGCGGTGCTTGAAGGCAGCAAGGATTTTGCCAAGGGATTCATGAAGCGGCACGGCATTCCGACGGCCGCTTACGGAACTTTCGACGGCACGACGCTCGACGAAGGCCTGAAATTCCTGGAGACCTTGCAGCCGCCCTACGTGCTGAAGGCGGACGGGTTGGCAGCCGGTAAAGGCGTCCTCATCCTCCCGACGCTGACAGAGGCGCAACGGGAGTTCCGCGAAATGCTGGGAGGCATGTTTGGAAATGCCAGTGCCAAAGTGGTCATCGAGGAGTTCCTGGACGGCATAGAGTGCTCGGTCTTCGTCCTGACAGACGGCAAAAGCTACAAGATTCTGCCGGAAGCAAAGGACTACAAGCGCATCGGCGAACACGACACTGGCCTGAACACGGGCGGCATGGGCAGCGTTTCTCCGGTTCCGTTCGCCACCGAAGAGTGGATGCGGAAGGTGGAAGAGCGCATCATTCGTCCCACCGTCGAAGGACTGGCGGCCGAAAACATCGACTACAAGGGATTCATCTTCTTCGGTCTCATCAACGTGAAAGGCGAGCCCATGGTCATCGAATACAACTGCCGGATGGGCGACCCGGAGACGGAAAGCGTCATGCTGCGGCTCAAAAGCGACATCGTCGATTTGTTTGAAGGCGTCGCCCTGGGTGATTTGGACCGACGCGAAATCTCGTTTGACGAGCGTGCTGCGGTCAGCGTCATGCTCGTGAGCGGCGGATATCCGCAGGAATACAAGAAAGGATATGCCATTTCAGGCCTCGACAAGGTAGCGGGAAGCGTCGTGTTCCATGCCGGCACCACCGAAAAAGAGGGGCAGGTCGTGACCAATGGCGGCCGTGTCATCGCGGTGTCATCCTATGGCAAGGACAAGGAAGAGGCTCTTCGGAAATCCTTTGAAGAAGCACAGAAGATCGAGTTCACCGGCAAATACTTCAGAAGGGACATCGGCCAGGACTTATAAAACAAGTCACTTGAAAGTAAAAAGGTTACAAAACAGGATAGCCGAGAGTCGGTTCGCCTTGCCGGCGACTGCTCTTGTGGCGCTATTGGCATGCCTTTCGACCGGACTGATTGGGCAAACGCGCTGGATTCAGTTCGGATTGATGGTTGTATCCACCTACTTCATGGTGGAACTCAACAATCGGAATGCGCTGCTACGCACCTACAGCAGGATGGTGTCGTGCTCCTTGCTCATGCTGGACTTGACCGTTTTACATTTGTTTTCCACAACTATTACGGCGGGAATCGTGCAGTTGTGTTTCATCCTACACCTGCTGTTCCTGTTCCGTTCCTACCAGGACAAGCGTTCGATGGGCACCATCTTCTTTGCGTTCGCCATGCTGGGAATCGCCAGTTTGTGGTTTATCCAAATTGTATTCTTCGTCCCTGTCGTCTGGTTCCTGATGGCGGCGCGCCTCTATTCCATGACTTGGCGCAGTTTTCTGGCCTCCATCATGGGGCTTCTCGCGCCCTACTGGTTCATGGGCGGGCTTCTGCTGTATCAGGGACGCACGGAGTTCATCTCCACGCACATACAGTCCATCGCCACATTCGACAATCTCTTCCCCTACAACCTGCCTTCGACGATGACCCTCGTGTCGCTCGCCTACTTCGCGCTCTTGGGCGTCATGGGCAGCATCCACTTCCTTCGCAACAGCTATTTGGACAAGATCAAGACGCGGATGATATACGAAACCATCATCATCCTGCTTGGTTTCACCCTCTGCTTCATCATCCTCCAACCGCAGCACGCTCCCCTGCTGACACCTGTTCTCATCACAGTCGTGGCACCTCTCATCGCCCACTACATCACATTCACCAGGACTTTCGTGACCAACCTGTCGTTCATCGCCATCATCGTCACTGCTTTCCTCCTAACTGCGCTCAACTCATGGCAACCATTACTGACTTTCTTATAAACTGGGGCTACTGGGGCATGTTCCTGTCGGCCTTTCTTGCCGGCAGCTTCTTTCCCTTCAGCAGCGAAGTCGTCATGCTGGCACTGCTTGCCACAGGACTCCATCCATGGCAACTCATCGTCTTCAGTACGGTAGGCAATGTACTGGGAGGCCTTTTCAACTATGGCATAGGACGCATGGGGCGCATGGATTGGATCGAGCACTACCTGCGTGTCAAGCCCCGCCAACTGGAGAGAGCCAAAAAGTTCATGGGCGGTTATGGCTCGTGGATGGGCTTTTTCGCCTTCATCCCCTTCCTCGGGAGTGCCATCACCATTGTCTTAGGGCTCATGAGAGCCAATTTTTTCATCTCACTCATCAGTATTTCCATGGGAAAATTCATCAGATACATCGTTTTAGTCCTGTCCGTAGTCGGACTTAGTTCCTGCATGCCCGGCCCCAAAAAGGCCGAAAGGCAAATCACCGTCAGCATCGAACCGCTTCGTTACTTCACCGAACAGATTGCCGGCGACAGATTTCACGTCACAACCCTCGTGCCGGCGAGCGGCAACCCCGAACTTTATGAGCCCACGGCCCAGCAGATCATGAACCTGTCCAACAGCGACCTCTACATCAAGGTGGGCAACCTCGGCTTTGAAAGGACATGGATGAAGAAGCTGGAGACCAATGCGCCGCACATGATCATCATCGACGCGTCGGCCGACATCCATCTTCAGAAGAGCGTCAACGGCATAGAGGATCCGCACACGTGGACAAGTGCGGCGAACGCCCTGCGCATGGCACGCAACATCTACAAGGCCCTGGCGGAGGTGGACAGCAAGGACAGCACCTACTTCAAGGCCAATCTGGACAATTTGGTCGACAAGATCGAACGCGTCGACCGTGCCATCAGACTCAAACTCACCAAGGACAAGACGCGGGGCTTCCTGATCTACCACCCTTCCCTCACCTATTTTGCCCGGGAATACGGGCTCACGCAAATCCCCATTGAGGAGGAAGGACGGGAGCCGAGTGCCACGCAGCTGCGATCAGTCATCGCCAACGCGCGCGACAAAGGGGTGAAAACGCTCTTTGTCCAGAAAGGATTCGCCAATCGAAATGTCAACATCGTGGCCAAGAGTTGCGGTGCGACAATGACCGACATCAATCCTCTGAACTACCATTGGGACCAGGAGATGGTCCGGATAGCGGAGAAACTAAAGTGACGAAGATGGCCCACCTTGTACAACTTCAAGACATATCGGCCGCCTACAACGGGCACATCGTCCTGTCCGATGTCAACTTCGACATCGAGACCGACGACTTTACGGCAATCACCGGGCCTAACGGATGCGGCAAGACGACCCTCGCCAAGATTATCCTGGGACTGAAGAAGCCACAAAGCGGTGAAGTCGTCTACTATCGGGAAGGCCGCCCCACCGACAGTCTGAGAATGGGTTATCTGCCTCAATATACCGATATAGACAAGAAGTTTCCCATCTCCGTGAGAGACGTCATCCTTTCGGGACTCGAAAGCCACACCTTTTTCCCTTATCGCTACACACGCCAAGACCGGCAGAAAGTGGAAGACGTGGTCGGTCTGATGGGGCTGGAGACGCTAGCCTCACGCCACATCGAGGCGCTCAGCGGCGGACAGTTGCAGCGCGTCCTCTTGGCGAGGGCCGTCGTCTCGAAGCCCGAGCTTGTCATCCTGGACGAACCCAACACCTACGTCGACCGCCAATTCCAGGGCGAAATGTACAAGATGCTGCATGCCATCAACCGCCATTGCGCCATCATCATCATCAGCCACGACCTCGACGCGATGAAACGCGAAGCCAAACGCGTGATTGAATTGTGAGTGCCGCAGGCCCCGCCGGCTCATCTGCCCCGATAGGCGACAGGCGACATGCCCGCACGCAGCTTGAAAAAGTTGGAGAAAGCCGACTGGTCGCTGAAGTTCAAATCCTCCGATATCTCACCAATCGTCTTTGAAGTGGACGACAACTGCACGCACGCCTCGTTGTAAAGCATGCTCTGCAGATAAGCCAACACGGTGTTGCCCGACACCTCCTTCACGGCCCGTGTCAGGTAAACCGGCGTGATATTCATCCTGTCCGCATAGAACTGGACTTGATGTTCTTCCTTGAAATAGCGATAAGCCAAGTGGATAAAGATACGGAAGATGTTTTCCTTGTGGCCCGAGTCATGCGGCTTCAGCCTGCTTCCCGTCATCATTTCGGATAAGAACAACTGGCCGAAATGAATCAAATGCCGCATCATCGACGACTGATAGAGATGGTGTTTCATCATGGCATGCTTTATCTGATAGTGCCACGTGACGAACTCCTGCCGCTGCGATTCGCCCAACGACAACACCCGAAAGGTCTCCACAATGCTTTTCGGAATCTCGTCGTCCACCCTTCTCACCGTATTATAATAGTGCGCCTCCACCAAAATCAGCGCCGCCCGCATCTCCTCAAGCCTCTCCGGAAACACAACAAGCTGATAGGGGGTGACGAAAAACAGGTCTCCCGCTTCCAAAACCACCTGCGTTCCGTTGGCTTGGAAGCACAAACAGCCTTTTTCTACAAAAACGATTGAATAGAAATTGAAGTATGCGGAGCAGCCTGCGAAGGCCTTCAAGTTTCCTTCCGAAGCCTCTATGTAGGAAACTTGCGCGTCATAATAACATCCTTCAGGTATGCGAGCCGAGAATTCGTTCAGGTTAAATATCTGGTTCTGCATGCGTTTCGATTTAGTCGCAAAAGTACGATTTGTTTTGAAATTTACAAAATTAAGTAGCAAATTTGTAAACGCCCACCCGTCGGAATTGCATAACTTTGCCATTGTGATACAGCAATAAATTCTTAATTTCAATCGATTCGTATGGCCACCGCTGTCATTTTCATACAGTTATTCATCGTTTTGGCACTCATTTTCATAGGCGCCAGAGTCGGAAGCATCGGTCTCGGAATCTATGGAATGGTAGGCGTCTTCATCCTCGTGTTCATCTTCGGCCTGCAACCGGGCAGACTCCCCATCGACGTCATGCTCATCATCGTCTCCGTCATCACGGCGGCGGCGGCCCTCCAGGCGGCCGGCGGACTCGACTACCTGGTCGGTTTGGCGGCCAGATTCCTGAAAAGCCATCCTGACCACATCACTTTCTACGGCCCGTTGACCACCTGGCTCTTCTGTCTCGTAGCCGGAACGGCCCACACCTCTTATTCCTTGCTGCCCATCATCTCCGAGATAGCCACCAACAGCAAGATTCGTCCCGAGCGGCCGATGAGCGTTGCCGCGATAGCCGCTTCGCTCGGCATTACGGGCAGTCCCGTCTCGGCAGCCACGGCGGCCGTCATCAGCACCGACCTGCTGGGCGGCCGCGGCATAGAGCTGAAGGACATTCTCCTCATCTGCATCCCCGCGTCGCTCATCGCCATCCTCGTGGCGTCGTTCGTGCAGAACTTCATCGGCAAGGATCTGGAGAAAGATCCCGAATATCTCCGCAGGGTGAAAGAGGGATTCATCAATCCCGAAAAGGACGCCGAGCTGCTCCAACAGATGGAACTGCACCCCGACAGGCGTGCCCAGTACTCCGTCTTCGCCTTCCTTCTGGGCGTATTCCTCGTTGTTTTGTTTGGTTCCGTGCCCTCGCTGCGCCCCTCCTTCACCGTCGACGACACCACCACGCGCATCGGCATGCCCGAAACCATCGAGATCATCATGATGTCCACAGCCGCGCTCATCCTCATCGTGAGCAAGGCCGACGTGAAGAAAGCCGTGCAGGGCAACGTGTTTGCGGCCGGCATGAACGCCATGGTCAGCATATTCGGTATCGCCTGGATGGGCGACACCTTCTTCAACGGCAACCTGGCGTTCTTCAAGACCCACATCGCCGACATCGTTTCGCAGTATCCCTTCCTCTTTTCCGTGGCCCTTTTCTTCATGTCCATCATGCTGTTCTCGCAGGCTGCCACCGTGCGCACGCTCTATCCGCTCGGTATCGGACTGGGAATCAGCCCACTGGCGCTTGTCGCCATGTTCCCCGCCGTCAACGGTTACTTCTTCATTCCCAACTATCCCACCGAAGTGGCGGCCATCAACTTCGACCGCACGGGTACGACCCGCATCGGCCGCTACGTGCTGAACCACAGCTTCCAGCTGGCCGGATTCATCACCACCTTCGTCTCCATCGGCGTCGGCTACCTCATCATCACCTTTTTCTATTAAAGAATTCATTATCCCAAAAACTTCATATTACCAACTTAAAACCATCTGATTATGAAAAATTTAAGACTTACCATGCTCGTGCTCGCCGTGTTCGCCATCACGATTGCCGTATGTGCCAAGCCCAAAATCCGCATCATCGCCACGGGAGGCACCATCGCCGGCGTCGCCGCTTCGTCCTCTTCATCGGCCTATACGGCCGGACAGGTCGGCATTCAGGCCCTCATCGACGCCGTACCGCAGGTGAAAGAGCTGGCAGAAGTGAGCGGTGAGCAGCTCGTCAACATCGGTTCGCAGGACATGAACGACCAGGTTTGGCTCAAACTGGCCAAGCGCATCAACCAGCTTCTCAATGCCGAAGGCTACGACGGCGTGCTCATCACCCACGGCACCGACACCATGGAGGAGACCGCCTACTTCCTTTCGCTGACCGTACACAGCGACAAGCCCGTCATCCTCGTGGGCTCCATGCGTCCCTCGACGGCCATCAGCGCCGACGGACCGGCCAACCTCTACAACGGCGTGGCAGCCCTCTGCGACCCCACTTCCAAAGGCCATGGCGTGATGGCCTGCATGAACAACATGCTCATCGACGCCAAAAACCTCTACAAGAGCCACACCACCGACTGCGCAACCTTCAAGGGCGCATACGGCCAGATAGGCTATGTCTACAACGGAAAGGCCTACTACACCGCCGAACCCATCTACCGCCACACCACCCGCAGCGAGTTCAACGTCGACAATCTCGACAAGTTGCCGCAGGTGGGAATCGTCTATGGCTATGCCAACGCTTCGGCTCTACCGATGCAGGCCTTCGTGAATGCCAAGTTCGACGGTATCGTCTTGGCCGGCGTGGGCGACGGCAACTTCTACAAGGACGTGTTCGACGTGGCGTTGAAGGCCCAGAACAGCGGCATTCAAATCGTCCGTTCCAGCCGTGTCCCCACAGGGCCGACCTGTCTCAACGGCGAAGTCGACGACAGCAAGTACCACTTCGTGGCCGCGCTCAACCTGAATCCGCAGAAAGCCCGCGTGCTGTTGCAGCTGGCACTGACCAAGACACACGACTGGCAGCAGATTCAGAAATACTTCCAGGAATATTGACCAAACCCTCAAAGCTTATGAAGATGAAAAAGACAATGCTGTCCGTCGCCCTTCTGGCGGCGGCAACGACCGCGAACGCGCAGGGCGGCAACACCGGCATGGGCGGCTGCGACGGCGACTACAAGTCGCTGGCCGAGAAGGTGGCCAGGCTTGAAAAGAAGACCGACGCCTTCAACCTGTACTTCAACTACGCAGCCAGCTACCGGCTGGAAAAGAACAGCCTGGCCGACGACGCCACGTCGGGCTTCGCCAACAAGCAGCTGCGCATCGAGATGAAGGGCAACCTCGGCGACCACCTCTTCTATCGCCTCCGCCACCGTCTCAACAAGGCCGACCAGGCACGGAGCGAAGACAACTTCGCGAAGGCCACCGACATCATGATGGTCGGTTGGAAATTCAACGACAAACTGACGCTTCAGGCCGGCAAGCTGTGCCAGATATGGGGCGGCTTCGAGTTCGACGAGAACCCGATGTACATCTATCAATACAGCGACATGGTGGACAACATGGACAACTTCATGGCCGGTATCGTCGCATCATACAAGCCGATTCCCACGCAAGAGCTGGCCGTCGAGATTTCAGACGCCAACACCGACAAGCTGAGCGACGTCTACGGCAGCCCCGCCTACTCGGTGGAGAAAGACGGAACGGGAAAGCGATTGCTGGAGCAGGCCAACCATCCTCTCACCTACATCGTCAACTGGAACGGCAGTTTCCTGGGCGGAAAGCTGAACACGCGCTGGTCTTGGGGCATTCAGACGCAGGCCAAACACAAGTACAGCCGCATGCTCGTCCTCGGCCAACAGCTCAATCTGCCGCGCTTCCAGTGGTACTTCGACTACATGGGAGCCTTCGACGGACTCGACCGACTGGGCATTGCCACCGCCGACCTGCAACCTACATTCGGCGACAACGTGCCCACCTACTTCAGCGACGTCCACTACAACAGCTTCATCAGCAAAGCCAACTGGCAGTTCGCGCCCCAGTGGAACCTCATGCTCAAGGGCATGTACGAGACCGCCAGCGTCACCAAGATCGAACGATGCAAGGACTATCGCAAGAGCTTCGGCTACATGGGAAGCCTGGAATACTACCCGGCGAAAGACCAGGACTTCCGCATTTTCCTGGCCTACGTGGGCCGCAAGGTCAACTTCAGCGACGAGTGCAAGCTGAAAGACTACAACACCAACCGCATAGAGTTGGGCTTCATGTATAGAATCAAGGCTTTTTAAACGAATAAATACAATATTATGTCAGAACAGAAATTCAGAGTGGAATCCGACCTTTTGGGCGAATTGAAAGTTCCCGAAGAAGCTTATTACGGCGTACAGACCCAGCGTGGCATTGACAACTACCACATCTCACGCAAGAAGATGCGCGACTATCCCGACTATGTCATCGCCATCGCCTACGTGAAGCTGGCTGCCGTGCAGACCAACCACGCCCTCGGCGTCATCGACGACGAGATTGCGGGTGCCATGGCACAGGCCTGCCGCGAACTCATCGACGGCAAAATGCACGACAACTTCCCCATCGACATGATGCAGGGCGGCGCCGGCACGTCGGTCAACATGAACGCCAACGAGGTCATCGCCAACCGCGCGCTCGAAATCATGGGCCACAAGAAGGGCGAATACCAGTATTGCTCGCCCAACGACCACTGCAACTGCGGCCAGTCCACCAACGACGTCTACCCCACCACGATACGCTATGCCATCATCCGCATGAACAAGACCCTCGTGGCCTCGCTCACCGGACTCATCAGCGCGCTGCGCTACAAGGCCGAAGAGTTCCAGGACGTGCTGAAGATGGGGCGCACGCAGCTGCAGGACGCCGTCCCGATGACCTTCGGACAGGAGTTCAACGCCTACGCCAACAACCTGGAAGAAGAGATACTCAACCTCGACCGCAACGTGAAACTGCTGCATGAAATCAACATGGGCGGCACGGCCATCGGCACGGGGCTGAACGCCGTGCCCGGCTTCACGAAGCTCTGCGCGGCCAACTTGAGCAAACTGACGGGCGAACCGTTCGTCGCCGCCACCGACCTGGTGGAGGCAACGCCCGACACCGGCGCGTATGTCAGCTACTCCGGTGCCCTGAAACGCCTGGCCATCAAGCTGTCGAAGATCTGCAACGACTTCCGTCTCATGGCCTCGGGGCCCCGCTGCGGCCTGCACGAAGTGAACCTCCCGCCGATGGCGCCGGGCTCTTCCATCATGCCGGGCAAGGTCAATCCCGTCATTCCCGAGGTGACCAACCAGGTTTGTTTCAAGGTGATCGGCAACGACACGACCGTCAGCTTCGCCGCCGAAGCAGGCCAGTTGGAGCTGAACGTGATGGAGCCGGTCATCACGGAGTGCCTCATCGAAAGCCTCATCTGGCTCCACAACGCGCTCGACACCTTCACCGAGAAGTGCGTACTGGGCATTACCGTCAACAAGGAACGTTGTCTCGAAATGGTCAAGAACTCCATCGGTATCGTGACGGCCCTCAACCCCTACATCGGCTACAAGAACAGTACGAAGGTTGCCAAGGAAGCGCTCGAAACCAACCGCTCGGTCTACGACATCGTGCTCGAAAAGGGACTGATGACCCAGGACAAGCTGGACGAAGCCCTCGACCCGAAGAACATGCTCGTTTCGCACAAGTTCTGACAACCCAAACACTTCAAAAACACTCAAACTCCGACAGCTCTTAGCCCGAGCTGCCGGGGGTTTTCATTGTATCCCGCGCGCCAACGCATATTCCCATTGGGGAATAAAGAAAATCCCGCGGGAAATTCTCCATTTCCATTATGAAACATTAAGAATCCCGCGAGAAATTTCATCTTTCCATTTAGAAATGTTAAATCCTCGCGGGAAATTTCATCTTTCCATTTAGAAATGTTAAATCCCCGCGGGGAATTTCATCTTTCCATTTGGAAATTAAGAATCCCGCGGGAAATTTGATCTTTCCATTTGGAAAATAAGAATTTCCTGCGGGAAATTTCATCTTTCCATTTGGAAATTAAGAATTTCCTGCGGGAAATTTCATCTTTCCATTTGGAAATTAAGAATTTCCTGCGGGAAATTTCGTGTTTCCCATTTGGGATTTCCCCGGAGCGCCACGCTTTTCTGCGTTCCCGCGCGGGAATGCCCTGGAGCGCCACGCGCTGACAGGTTTTCGTTTAATTTATCTTTTTACCCTTTCAGTTTTTTTACTCTTTTAGTTTTTTACCTTTTTACTTTTAAAAATATATAGTAACTTTGCACGCGTTGGAACCTGAATGCCGACAGACAGGCGACCTTTTTTCAAGAAGATATTTCGAAATAACAGACAACAATAATGAAACAGTACAAACTGGTAGACAATGTCATGGGGTGGCTGGCTTTCGCGATAGCCGCCGTCGTATATTGCTCTACGATTGAACCGACAGCCAGCTTCTGGGACTGTCCCGAATTTATCTCGACCGGTTACAAGCTCGAAATAGGTCACCCGCCCGGAGCGCCTTTCTTCATGCTGACGGCCAATCTGTTCTCCCATTTCGCAAGCGACGCTTCGCAAGTGGCACGCTGGGTCAACACGATGAGCGCGCTGCTAAGCGCCACCACCATCCTCTTTCTGTTCTGGAGCATCACCCATCTCACCCGAAAGCTGATTCTGAAGGACTGGAGTGAGATGAGCCTGGGCAAGCTCATTGCCATCGAAGCCTCGGGACTGGTGGGCGCGTTGATCTACACTTTCAGCGACACGTTCTGGTTTTCGGCCGTCGAAGGCGAGGTCTATGCCTACTCTTCGGCGTTCACGGCCGTCGTCTTCTGGCTCATCCTGAAATGGGAGGACCACGCCGACGAGCCCCACAGCGACCGCTGGCTCGTCCTCATCTGCTACATGACGGGCCTGAGTATCGGCGTCCACCTGCTCAACCTGCTCTGCATCCCGGCCATCGTACTGGTGTTCTGCTACCGCAAGTTCCCCGACATCGAGCTGAAAGGCTCCCTGCTGGCCCTGCTGGTGTCGTTCGTCATCGTGGCGGGCGTGCTCTATGGCATTGTTCCGGGCATCATCACCGTGGGAGGATGGTTCGAGCTGTTCTTCGTCAACGTGCTGGGATGTCCGTTCAACACGGGTGAAATCGTCTACATCGTCCTCTTGGTGGGTGCCGTCATTTGGGCGATCTACGAGAGTTACAACCACCGCAACGACAAGTTGGAGAACATTTCGTTCCTGCTCTCGGTCGCCTTGCTGGGCATTCCTTTCTACGGCTACGGCTGGAGTGCCGCCGTCATCGGCATACTGGTGCTGGCCGTCCTGTGGTTTGTGCTCAACTACAAGCGCACGGTCGGGGGCAAGAAGCTTTCGCTCGTCTCTTCACGCATCAAGAACACGACGCTGCTGGGCTTTCTCATGATCATGATCGGCTATTCGAGCTACGCCCTCATCGTCATCCGCTCGTCGGCCAACCCGCCGATGGACCAGAACTCGCCCGAAGACATCTTCACGCTGGGCAGCTACCTGAGCCGCGACCAGTATGGCGACCGGCCGCTGCTCTACGGTCAGCCCTATACGGGACAGGTGAAACTGGAGCAGGAGGGCAACATGTGCAAGCCCGTCAGCAAGGAAGGGGCGCCCATCTACGCCCGCAAGGAAAAGAAATCGGCCGACGAGAAGGACTCCTACTTCGTCGTCGCCCACAAGAACAACTACGTCTATGCCCAGAACATGTTCTTCCCGCGCATGCACAGCAGTGCCTACGCGCAGGCCTATGAAGACTGGATGGGTGGCGTGGACGGTACGGATGTGCCCTACGACCGCTGCGGAGAGCCCATGACGGTGAAGGTTCCCACCCAGTTGGAGAACATCCGCTTCTTCCTGTCCTATCAGTGCAACTTCATGTACTGGCGATACTTCATGTGGAACTTCGCAGGACGCCAGAACGACATCCAGAGCAATGGCGACTTGGAAAAAGGAAACTGGATCACCGGCATTCCGTTCATCGACAACGCTCGTCTGGGAGACCAGAGCAAGCTGCCCGACGGCCTGAAGAACAACAAGGGACACAACGTGTTCTACTGTCTGCCGCTGCTCCTGGGCCTCATCGGACTGTTCTGGCAGGCGTGGCGCGGCAAGCGCGGAATCCGCCAGTTCTGGGTGGTGTTCTTCCTGTTCTTCATGACCGGCCTGGCCATCGTGGTCTACCTGAACCAGACGCCCATGCAGCCACGCGAGCGCGACTATGCCTACGCGGGCTCGTTCTACGCCTTTGCCATCTGGTGCGGTATCGGCGTGGCCGCCCTCATCGACCTGGCCAAGAAATACATCAAGGCAAACGACGTGGTGTTGGCCTCCGTCTTGGGACTGCTCTGCCTGCTGGTGCCCATCCAGATGGCCAGCCAGACCTGGGACGACCACGACCGTTCGGGCCGCTACGCCTGCCGCGACTTCGGCCAGAACTACCTGATGACGCTTCAGGACCAAGGATATCCCATCATCTTCACCAACGGCGACAACGACACCTTCCCCCTGTGGTACAACCAGGACGTGGAGGGGGTGCGTCAGGACGCCCGCGTCTGCAACCTCAGCTACCTGCAGACCGACTGGTACATCGACCAGATGAAGCGCCCGGCCTACACCTCTCCCTCGGTTCCCATCACATGGTCGCGCCTGGAATACTGCTCGGGCACGAACGACTACATCCAGATTCAGCCCGGTCTCAAGGCGCAGGTGATGGAATTCTACAAGGAGAATCCCGAAGAAGCCAAGAAACAGTTCGGCGAAAGCCCGTTTGAACTGAAGAACATATTGAAGTATTGGGTTCGCAACGGCAAGGACGAACTGCACGTCATCCCCACCGACACCGTCTATGTCACCATCGACAAGGACGCCGTGAAGCGCAGCGGCATGCTGATGGCGGGCGACTCCATCCCAGACCGCATGGTCATTTCGCTGGCAAAGAAGAACGCGCTCTACAAAGGCGACCTCATGATGCTCGAAATGATAGCCAACGCCAACTGGACCCGACCGCTCTACGTGGCGCTGACGGTGGGCGAAGACAACTACATGAACCTGGGCGACAACTTCGTCAAGGAGGGATTGGCCAACCGCATCACGCCTTTCACCACGACACCGCAGAGCGGCAACAAGAGCTTCGACACCGAAAAGGTCTACAACAACTTGATGAACCGCTACAAATACGGCAACCTGAAGCAGCGTGGACTGTATCTCGACGAGACGGTTCTGCGCCTTGTCTACACGCACCGGCGCCTCTTCGCCGAGCTGGCCAACCAGCTGATACAAGAAGGAAAGAAGGAGGAGGCACGGAAAGCGTTGGCCAAATGCGAAGCCGAGATACCGAATTACAATGTTCCTTACAGCTATCTCAGCTACAGTTTCCTGACCGGTGCAACAGAAATGGCCCAGGCCTACGCGCTGCTGGGCAACAAGACCAAAGCCCGTGAAATCCTCAATGCCGTCTGGCGTGAAACCGCGCAGTATGTCAACTGGTGTCTGCTCCTCACAGGAGACAAGTTCAACCTGTCCATGACGTCTTGTCTCCGACAGTTGAGCTTCATGCAAAGCATCATACAGACAACACGGCTCGTCGACGCGGGCCTGGCCGTGAAGCAGGGCCAGCAGTTCGAGCATTTCTACAAGCTCTATGTGGGCAAGGGTGGCGTGCTGCCCGAGAACTAATCAGCCGGCAGACCGACCATGATAATCGAACAGCCGGCCAAATGGCTACGATGGATTTATCCCCACGCGCTCTGGCGGATGGACAAGCACGACCATTCGGTCTACCTGACGTTCGACGACGGCCCCATCCCCGAGTCGACGCCGTTCATTCTTGAGACGCTGGCGCGGTATGACGTGAAGGCTACGTTCTTCATGGTGGGTGAAAACGTGCTCCGCTATCACGACCTTTACAACGACATCGTGAACGCCGGACACCAGGTCGGCAACCACACGTTCAACCACATGGGCTCTTTCAAGCATTGGACATTGAGCTACGCGCTGAACACGAGCAAGGCCAACGAGCTGATTCACGCCCATCTCTTCAGACCTCCGCACGGCTGGATGCGGGCCAGCGTCTATTGGTGGCTGTCGCGCCAGTACAAGATTGTCATGTGGGACCTCGTCACGCGCGACTATTCCAAGTGGCTGACGGGGCCGGATGTCTTCAACAACGTGAAGCGGTATGCCCGCAACGGCAGTATCATCACGTTCCACGATTCGCTCAAAAGCATAGACAAGCTCAGGTACGCGCTGCCCAAATCCATCGAATGGCTCAAGGAGCAAGGATATGAATTCAAGACTTTTGACTGACCGAATCAAAGCCGAGGCCACCCGTCTCGGCTTTTTTGCATGCGGAATGGCCAAGGCCGGCCCTGTGGACGAGCTGATGGCACAGCGGTTGAAGTCGTGGTTGCAAGAGGGCCACCATGCCGGCATGGCGTATATGGCCGACCACACCGACAAGCGGCTCGACCCGCGGCTGCTCATGCCGGGGCTAAAAAGCATTGTCTGCGTGGCTCTGAACTACGCGCCGGCGCAGCGCATGGCGGAGGAGGAATACCAGTTGGCCGCCTACGCGCTGGGCAAGGACTACCACGACGTGGTGAAAGCCAAGCTGCGGCAGCTGGCCGCCTCCATAGGAGCGGTCGACTGTCTGTATCGGAAGGTGGAGGACGGAGCGCAACCGCAGGCCGACGACACCCTCAAATGCCGCATCTTCGTCGACTCCGGCCCGGTCTTAGAACGCTACTGGGCGGAGAAGGCCGGCCTGGGATGGGTCGGTCGGAACCACCAGCTCATCATTCCCCGTGCCGGGAGCATGTTCTTCCTGGGCGAACTCTTCCTTTCGGCTGAATTGGAATATGACAGCCCCATGCCCAACCGCTGCGGCAACTGCCACAAGTGCGTCAACGCGTGCCCGACGGGAGCCCTCCACCGCCATTCGACCACGTTCAACGCCGAACAGTGTCTGAGCTATCAGCTGATAGAGAACCGTGGAACGCTTTCGGAAGAGGCGCGACAGGCCATGGGCAACACCATCTATGGCTGCGACCGCTGCCAGACGGCATGCCCCTGGAACCGTTTCGCCACACCCAACACGACGCCCGAACTGCAACCGAGTGCCGACTTGCTGGGCATGAAGCGGGCCAATTGGCAGCAACTGACTGAGGAGCAATACCGCAAACTCTTCAAGGGAAGTGCCGTGAAACGGGTCAAATACGCCGGACTGAAACGTAATATAGACGCAGCCATGCGCGGCGAGGCTGGCGACAGGCAACGCGATGACGACGCCAACATTGCACTAACAACTGATAATATAGAATGAAAATGAGTGAATTGGAACAGGAAATACAGATGTTTTTCAGGTCGTTTGCGCTGCAAACGCTTCAAGAGGCGAAGGCGGACGCGACCAATCCACGTGCCGTGAAGCAGGCCATGCTGGACTACTACGAAGAAATTTACCCCGCATTCGCCCGCACCGATATCTTCAAGGCCTGCCCCGAAGGCTCGGCCGACTACGAAACCATGGTCGAAGCATACAAACAGAACTTCTCCCTCTTGCTCGAAGGACGCATACCATAGCCCAAACATGCTGACGAAAGGCTGCTTTCACATCACTTTTTTTTCCGTAGGAAAATGTTAATAACACACTGAATATAGTTAATTTAGATTTATTTTCCATCAGAAATTTGTAGCTGTCGCTTCCTTCTATTACCTTTGCAACGTTTTCCAAGGGAAATCAAAAGAATGTCAAACATAAACAGCAATCATCCCAAAGGATATGAAGAAAACCACCCTACTCCTGCTCGCAGCCACAACCGCCATGACAATGGCCGCCTGCAAGCCGCAAAACAAAGTGAATCAGCAACAGAACAACAACGTAAATAAAGAACTAAAAGTAAAGGAGAAAAGAAATATGACAGTATCAGAATTGACCACAGCCGAGTTCAAGAAGAAAGTAATGGACTTTGAGAAGCACCCGAAAGAGTGGGTGTTTGAAGGCGAACGTCCCGCCATCATCGACTTCTATGCCACCTGGTGTGGCCCCTGCAAGGCTACGGCACCCATCTTGGAGGAACTGGCCGGCGAGTATGCGGGCAAAGTGGACATCTATAAGGTCGACGTAGACCAGCAGCAGGAGCTGGCCGCCATGTTCGGCATTCGCTCCATCCCCTCTCTGCTCTTCATCCCGAAGGATGGTCAGCCGCAGATGCAGGTTGGCGCAATGAACAAGCAGCAGCTTGAAGCGGCCATCAAGTCGACCCTTTTGAAATAAAGACCGCTGATGAATCAGGAGTGTATTCGCCGCATCAGAAACATTTATCGCACAATCGCGCAGTTTGAGGCCTCGCTCCAACAGAAGTTGGGCCTCAACATCAATGAGGCCATGCTGTTGTGTCTGGTTGCCGACAAAGCCCACATCTCGTCGGGGGAAATCGCCGAGGAGTTGAACCTCACGCCATCGAACGCGTCGAAGGTCATCGCGTCGCTCGAAAAGGACGGCCTCATCCGCCGAAAGACCTGCAAGGACGACAGACGCTGCATGAAGTTCTGCATTACAAGCAAAGGAGAAGAGCGACTCCACCGGCTCAACTGCGACTCCCTACAGCTGCCATGCAGCCTGCAAAAGCTGTCGGAGCAGGTTGAGGAACAAGGATAGAAATACTTGGTTAAAGGGTATAACAGTGTAATAAATAAAAGGTGTCATTTGGAAGCCAGTTCCATCATGACACTTTTTATTATATAATTTATCCAAAGGTCTCTTACCTCAGGCTATAATTCAGGCCGACAGTTCCATAAAGAGGATAAAGCGTCTGCTCGATGGTCTTGAAATTGGAGCGATGAATGCCGCTCAGCCCCCAGTTGAATTCGACGAATGCGCCCATGCGGCGGTAGCATTTCCAATCAGCTCCCAGTGAAACACCCCATTGCAGACGGCGCATGTCACTCGAAAAGTCATAGTCGCCCCGCTGCCCGGGCCCACTGCCGATGTCCACTTTGGCACCGGTTGGACTGCCCACGCGCAGATAACCGTCGTGCGCATAGCCAGAGAAGTCGCGTGAAAACACGTATGACAAGTAGGGGCCGAAGCGCAGACGCCAGGCTTCGGCAGGGTGCCAGGCTGCCTGGAGGGGCACTGTGAGCATCCATTCGGCCATCTTGGTCTTCACCTCGCCCGTGAATTGTCCTTCCAATTGCTGCTGTCCCTTGCTGATTCGCATGTGATAGTTCTTCACCCGAGCGTCAACGTTCATGCCCTTGTTTTCCAAACGCAAGCCCACCAACAGGCCCAGACGGCTTGCCAACGGCTTTTCGGCGTCGACACCCACCAGGAAACTGGGTGTCAAGTCATAACTTTTCAGTTCACGGATGGAAGCGGGAAGCCCTACGGGCGCTGTTCCTCCAAGGTTATAACCCAACCGGGCGTCAACCTTCACGTCGTCCAGACCACATTGCTGCGCATGAACGGCCAATGAAAACATGGCCACGCATGCCATTGAAAATATCTTTTTCATTCCTTTACATCCTCCTTTTCACAAATGATTCTTACTTTATCAATCAACAACCGCGAACCCACCGCGCCGACGAAGCTGTCGCCATGCTTGCTCGAAGAGAACACCAGAGCCAGACTATAGCCCCGATTTGCCAATAAATCGAGGTCGAGATCAGCCGTATAGTTGAACTCCACGTCGAATGCCGTCCAACCGTCCGCAGGCTTTACATAGCCCAAATCGGTCATGGCGACTATCTGTTTGCTTGTCTTCACATTCGTTCCATCCAGCACAATGGCCTTTCCTTCATCGTCATGATTGCGATAGAACACGGCATAGATGGAGGCACTGTCGGTTTGGTCGGCCAATACTTTATTATTCCGGTCGGTCAGTTTCTCACCAGGCTTATACTGATAGTAGCCTGTGAAATGAATCGGCTTGCGGTCGAAAGGCCTTCCAAACTGCGTGGCTTGCAGCGGTTTCATGGCCGCGTTACTAAGGTCGAAGAAACCATAGAAGAGGTTTCCTGCCGCAATCGGCATTTTCATCATGGCCCCGAGCATGCCTGTGGAGCGGGTGGTGAGCTGCACGGCCTTGCCATCCATGCCATTTTCGATCGACACCGAAGGGAAGTCGGCCGTGGTTTTGTCCCATGCCGTGATGGCAAAACCTCCATTGCCGGAACCCCAGTCGGTGGACAAGGTGCCGTCGGCATGCCGCTCCTGCCATTCATGGTACAACACACCATTGCCGATTCCCGACGAAATGACATGTTCGAAATTGAACTTTACCGTGTCGTTCAACATCTTGGCCACGGGTTTCACGGCCAGTTGGTAGACACGACGACAGACACCGTCCTGCGAAGTGACAGTGTAGGTGACCGGCCCACGGCTGAAATCTTGCACAGAACCACTCGCGGGGCTGACCGTCGCGCCATCCGTAAGTTTAAAAACAGGAGCCAATGCGCTGATATCAGCCTTGCGGCGCACATCGACTATAATCTCAGAAACGGTTGATGACACGTTTTGAAGGGTGTCGGTTGCATTGTAAAACACGTCATCAGGTTGACTCAAATGAAACGAAATGGCCTCTATGTCGCACTCGGCATTGAGCGGTTCGTCTTTCACACACGATGACATAAGGGCGCATGACAACACGGGCACCCACGCCATCCTTAAAAACTCTCTCATTATAATACCTATTATAGTTTGGTGTTGCAAAGGTACGAAATCACAAGGGAATAACAACTAAATCGTCATGTTAAAATCGTTTCAACGCATCAAGGGCAAGATTGAAACGCCGTTGTCAAGAGGCGGCGTTTCATCCAAAAGATAAAGGCGGCCCTTTGTCATGAAAATTAAAACCCGTATCTTTGCAATTCGAAGCAAAGAGAACACAATGATAGTTTGCATAGCAGAGAAACCCAGCGTTGGAAGAGACATTGCCCGCATCATAGGTGCCACAAGTGACAAGAAAACCTATATGGAAGGCAACGGCTACCAGGTGACATGGACCTTTGGACACCTTTGTTGTCTGAAAGAACCCAATGACTATTCCGAGAACTGGAAGCACTGGAGCCTGGCCGCTCTACCCATGATACCGCAACGATTCGGTATCAAACTCATCGAAGACCAGGGCATCAAGAACCAATTTGCGACCATCGAGAAGCTCATGCAAGCCGCCGACGGTATCATCAACTGCGGCGACGCCGGCCAGGAAGGTGAGCTTATCCAGCGTTGGGTCATGCAGAAGGCACAGGCCAAGTGCCCCGTGAAGCGATTGTGGATAAGCTCCATGACCGACGAAGCCATCCGCGAAGGCTTTCAAAACTTGAAAGATCAAAGCGACTACCAGCCTCTTTACCTTGCCGGACTGTCGCGGGCCATCGGCGATTGGATATTGGGCATGAACGCCACACGCCTCTATACGCTGAAATATGGCCAGAACCGCCAGGTGTTGAGTATCGGACGCGTACAAACCCCTACGCTGGCACTCATTGTCAACCGACAGAAAGAGATTGAAAACTTCAAACCAGAGCCTTACTGGATTCTCGCCACCATCTATCGCGACACGCAATTCACGGCGACAAAAGGCAAGTTCACCAGCAAGGAAGAAGGTGAAGATGCTTTCGCCACCATCGAAGGCAAGCCGTTTACCGTCACAAGTGTCGGCAAAAAGAAAGGAGTGGAGAACCCGCCTCACCTCTACGACCTCACTTCCTTGCAGGTGGATTGCAACAAGAAGTTTGGTTTTTCGGCCGAAACGACCCTCAATCTCGTTCAAAGCCTTTACGAAAAGAAAGTCACCACCTATCCGCGTGTGGACACACAGTATCTGAGCGACGACATATATCCGAAGTGTCCGCAGATCATGAACGGCATTTTCCAGACGAAGTTCGGAGGTCTTTCACCCTATGCCGACCTTGTCAGGCCACTGGGAGGCAAGCCGTTGCCCAAGAGCAAGAAAGTTTTCGACACGAGCAAGGTGACCGACCACCACGCCATCATCCCCACCGGTGTCGTTCCACAAGGCCTTTCCGACATGGAGCGTCATGTTTTCGACCTCATCACACGGCGTTTCATCAGCGCGTTTTACCCCGATTGCAAGTTTTCCACCACCACCGTCTTGGGCGAAATCGACTCGATAGAGTTCAAGGCGTCGGGCAAGGAGATTCTCGACCCAGGCTGGCACGTGGTTTACGAACACAAGAAGGAGGAAGCGGAAACGGCCGATGAAGCCAAGCCGACCGACGAAGAGCGCACGTTGCCGACCTTCGTCAAAGGCGAAAGCGGCCCACACCAACCCACCTTGACCGAGAAGCAGACCACACCGCCCAAATACTACACGGAGGCTACGCTGCTGCGCGCCATGGAAACAGCCGGAAAGTTCGTTGAAGACGAAGAGTTGAGAACAGCATTGAAGGAAAACGGCATTGGCAGACCATCCAGCCGGGCAGGTATCATCGAGACTTTGTTCAAGCGACACTACATCCGTCGCCAGCGGAAGAACCTCATGGCCACGCCGACAGGTATCGAACTCATCGACACGATTCATGAGGAACTGCTCAAAAGCTGCGAGTTGACGGGCATTTGGGAAAAGAAGCTACGCGACATAGAGCACCGGAAATACGATCCCACACAGTTCATCAACGAGCTGAAAGCCCAGATTACGGAGATTATCAACGACGTTTTGTGCGACAACAGCAATCGACGGATCACCATAACAAATGACGGTGACAAGGACAATAGAAAGTAAGTTCTGTACGTTATCATCACGATGAAGATGCGATATGGCAAGTTCGGATTGGCGGCCATGCTGTTCCTGCTGACAGGTTGTGGTGCCGGACAACAACTGAAGAAGGGCGAAGAGCACCTGGCTTTGGGTGAATACTTCGACGCGGCCGCTCAGTTCAAGCTCGCTTATCAGAAAACACCCGCCAAGGAGCGGGAAAAACGGGGCAAGATTGCCGAGCGAATGGCGTTTTGCTATGAGAAAACAAACCAGACACCGAAGGCTATCGCCGCCTTTCGGAACATGGGACGCTATCGCAAAATGACCGTAGAAGAACGCCTGCGCTTTGGCCGATTGTTGCTGAAGGGCGGACAATACAAGGAGGCGGAGAAACTGTTCCAGGCTTTGCACGAAGAGAACAGGGACGATTCCATATTGATTGGCAACGGATTGCAGTCCGCACGCATGGCACCGGTGTGGAAAAAGAACGGCAGCCGCTATCAGGTGAGACGCATGCCCATGCTCAACTCGCGCCGGGCGGAGTATTCCCCCATGCTCGTGGGCGACCAGTCCGATGTTCTCTATTTCACTTCCACACGCAACGACGCCCAAGGTGACGGCCCAAGCGGCATTACCGGCACCAAGCCCGGCGACATCTTCCGAAGCACCAAGGACGCCAAAGGAAACTGGCAAAAGCCCGAACCCGTCGCGGGAGGACTGAATACGGCGTTCGACGAAGGAGCTTGCGTCTTCTCCCCGGACCAAAGAACGATGTATTTGACGCAATGTGAGGAAGATGCGGCCAATCCCCGAATGGCTCAAATCATGACATCGGCCATGCAAGACGCCCAATGGGGCAAGGCCGAGAAGCTCGAAATCAGCAGCGATACCTTGTCTTCCTTCGCCCATCCGGCCGTCTCTCCCGACGGCAAGTGGCTCTATTTCACGAGCAACATGCCCGGCGGCGAAGGCGGACTCGACATCTGGCGCGTCGCCATCACGGCCCACGGACTGGGTGGCGTGGAGAATCTGGGCAAGCCCATCAACACGCCCGGCAACGAGGAGTTCCCCTCTTTCCGCCCCAACGGCGACCTCTATTTCTCCAGCGACGGCCATCCGGGCATGGGCGGGCTCGACATCTACATCGCACGATACGACAAGGTGAGGCAGACTTACACGCTTTCGCATCCCGGCTATCCGCTCAACAGCATGGCAGACGACTTCGGAATGACCTTTGAAGGCTTCAAGAACAAAGGCTATTTCGCCTCGAACCGTGACGACGGACATGGCTGGGACCATCTATATGCCTTCGAGAATCCTGAAATCGTGCAGACCATCAAGGGCTGGGTCTATGAGATTGACGGCTACGAACTGCCGCAGGCTCAGGTGTACTTGGTCGGCAACGACGGCACGAACATGCGGTTGAGCGTGAAAGGAGACGGCTCTTTCACGCAAGAGGTGCATCCCGGTGTCGATTATGTCATGCTGGCCACGTGCAAAGGCTACCTGAATCACAAGGAAGAAACGCAAGTCATCCCACGCAAGGAGAGCTTTGAGCAGGTCATCCAGTTCCCGCTGGCGTCCATCACGGCCCCGGTACTGATCGACAACATCTTCTATGACCTGAACAAGGCCACGCTCCGCCCCGAATCGGCCCAGACCTTGGACAAGCTGGTGCAACTCCTGAACGACAATCCGCATGTCGCCATCGAACTGGGAGCGCACTGCGACTACCGTGGAACGGCCGAATACAACCGCCAACTGTCACAAAGAAGGGCGGAAGCTGTCGTCAACTATCTGATTGAAAAAGGAATTTCCGCACAACGATTGGCGGCCAAAGGGTATGGAAAAGCCATGCCGAAGACCGCCAACCGCAAGCTGACGGAGAAATACACGTGGCTCAAACAAGGTGATGAACTGACCGAAGCATTCATCGAAAAGCAAACGAAAGAGAATCAGGAAATTTGCAACCAGCTGAACAGAAGAACCGAATTTCGGGTCACGAAGACGACTTTCGGCCTGTTGGACAAGGACGGCAAACTCATCAAGGACGCGCTGAAAGCTGCCAAGAAGGAAAACACCGCCGATGAAAACTACATGATTGAAGAGTAGCCGACCGACATCACGAAGTCGTCAATTCGTACTTTCCGCCATATTGTAGACTGCGACGATGGCCGTCGACAACACACCGAGATAGATTAGGAAAGGAGACACGCCGCCAAACTCGAAGGAAGCCAGGCTGCCCGCCAAGTCGCCGCTCAACCGGAGCCACACGCCCTGTATGGCGGCAGCCCCGTCCAACAGGACGAAAAGCCCCAGCCCGACGAGCATACAGGCCGCAGTCCAAAGGCGGTTGAGCCACAACGCCTTCCCGGGAAGCCGCTCCATCACGCGTCGGGTGAAGCCGTCGTCGGCAATCTCCTGCCGATTGTCCGCAAAGAATCGCGCTATCAGTTCTTCATCATTATCCTTCATATCCATTCTGCTTTAAATATTTTGCCAGTTTCTGCTTGCTTCGGGACAGGTGCGACTTGACGGTTCCCTGCGGCAAGTGGGTTACTTCCGAGATTTTGTCGATGGGGTGGCCCTCCATCAGCTGCAAGGTGACGCACAACCGTTCCGTCTCCGACAGGATTTCCAGTGCCTTGTAAATATCCATCTGCTCGGCTATCGAGACATGGTCGGCACCTACCCGCCTCACTTCCGCCGTGTCCAGGTCCGTCGTCAGCTTGTGTCTCCTCACATAATCGTAGTACACGTTATAGGCAATGCGGTAGAGCCAGGTGGAGAACCCCGACAAACCACGGAACTGTCTGATGTTCACGTATGCCTTCACGAAGCACTCTTGGGCGAGATCGTCGCTCAACGCCGCGTCTCCCAAAGTCTGGTTGAGGAAGAAGCGACGTATAGGTGACTGATATTTCACAACCAGCTTGTCGAAAGCCTTGCGGTTGTGAAACACAGCCACCTGCGTAACAAGAGAGATATCGTCCAATTCTTTCAAAATCGTTAGAACTCCGGTGTAGGGTCTTCTTTGTCGTTTGACGGGTCACGGTGCGCGGACTTCTTGGCGATATAGATTTGTCCGCCGCCCATACAGGCCACCAACACGCCAATACCTACCAACGGAGACGCTCCCAGGAAGTAGAAGAACAGGGCCAAGCCTATGCCCAGCGACACGTTCTTCACGCCTTTCTGCCACAACGCTTCATCCGATCGTCCGTCTCGCGGCTTCACTCCATCGGGCACCGGCTGTCCTGTCGCCATGGCCTGCTCGGCTATCGCCACCCGGTCGTTATGTCTCTTCAGCATGAAACGGATGATCAGGGCCAATATAATGAAAGGTGAAAGCAGCAATAGGAATATGAATACGACGACCAACAAAGCCAACAAGACGCCCCCGACGCCCAACGTACCCGCGAAAAGTTTGTTCAGAAAGTGCTGGACGGCTGTCTCTTCCCAATCGGAATTCAAATCCTTGTCCACAAATGCCGGCTCGTCGGCGACCGTATCTTCAACCGCGGCGACACTCGTCGTGTCCGAATAGGCTTCAATGCCGGTGCTTGAAGAGTCTGCCACAGCCGTGGCGACAGGGTGATGACGGTGCTTGGGGCCTGCGTTTACTACGAGTGTTCCCAGCGTAAGACTCAAAATCAGGGCTGTAAAATATCTTTTCATGTTCATAGTTTTTATCAAATGATTCACTGTTTAGACGCTAAGTGCCGGACATTGGTTGCAAAGTAACGACATTTTTTCTTAAATATGACCGGCTTGCCGCCTATATACAATATTATTTTTCTACTTTTGCAATCGTTATGAAGTTTCCCGAAGCATTCACTTCCTACACGCGCCGGCTGATGGGCGACAAACTTTTCGCCTGTCTGGAACAAGGCCTTGCGGCACAACCGCCTGTCAGCCTCCGCCTCAACCCATTCAAGACGGCCGGCATGGAACCGGCCGCAGCCCATGAACCGATAGGGTGGTGCGACGAAGGCTTCTATCTTTCAGACCGCCCCAGCTTCACGTTCGACCCCTTCTTCCATGCCGGTCTCTATTACGTACAGGAAGCTTCATCCATGTTTGTGGCCCATGTCGTCAGACAACTGGCCCCTTCTCCCGTTCACATGCTCGACCTCTGCGCCGCTCCGGGTGGCAAGACCACCTGCGTCATGGGCGCGCTGCCCTCCGGAAGCGTACTCTTCAGCAACGAACCCGTGAAGCTCCGGGCGCGGATTCTCTGCGAGAATGTCCTGAAATTCGGCCACCCCGACATCTACGTGACGAACAACCATGCCCGCGACTATCAGAAAACGCGGCTCAAGTTCGACCTCATCCTGGCCGACGTGCCCTGCTCCGGCGAGGGAATGTTCCGCAAGGACGAGGGTGCCATCGAGGAATGGAGTCCCGCCAACGTGGCGAAATGTGCCCAATTGCAGCGCGAAATCGTCCGCGACATCTGGCCATGCCTGAACGACGGCGGCCATCTCATCTATTCCACATGCACCTTCAACGCGCATGAAGACGAGGAAAACGCCAACTGGATAGCCCAAGAACTGGGTGCTGACTTCGTGACCATCCCCACAAAGCCCGAATGGAACATCACGGGAAGCCTGACGGACGGTCACCCCATGTACCGTTTCATCCCGGGAAAGACCCGCGGCGAGGGGCTCTTCATGGCCGTCTTGCGAAAGCGGGGGGCCGCCGACACGCTCCCCCGCCCGTCCGACAAGCCGCTGGCGGCCTGGAAAGAGAAAGACATGAAAGGGCTCCGCGTCCTGGCGCATGGCGTCAGCGCGCCGCAGCAAAAGGGCAAGGACCTGATACCCGACATCTCGGAGGCCCTCTCCATCCTGCCCCACAAGGGGCGTTACGCCACGGTCGATGTCGACTACCCTGCCGCCATCGCCTATTTGCGCCGCGAAGCCATCATACTGCCACCGCAAACGCCGCGCGGAATCGTCCTGGTCACCTTCCACGGACAGGCGCTCGGCTTCGCCAAGAACCTCGGCAACAGGGCCAACAACCTCTTTCCACAGGAATGGAAGATAAAAAGCAGCCATCAACCGCCCTTCGCGCCAATCTTGAAAATCAAACCATAAAGCGATGAAACAATATTTAGACCTACTCAATCGAATCGTGACGGAAGGCCATCGGAAGGGTGACCGCACCGGCACCGGCACCTTGTCCGTGTTCGGTCATCAAATGAGATTCGACCTGGAAGACGGTTTTCCTCTGCTCACTACGAAGAAATTACATCTGAAGAGCATTATCTATGAATTGTTGTGGTTCCTCAAAGGCGACACCAACGTGAAGTATCTACAGGAACACGGCGTGAGAATCTGGAACGAATGGGCCGACGAAAACGGCGAACTCGGCCCCGTCTACGGCCACCAGTGGCGGTCGTGGCCCGACTATCAAGGCGGCACCATCGACCAGATACAGAATGTCCTGGACTTGATCAGGCACAACCCGAACTCCCGCCGCATGATCGTTTCGGCCTGGAATCCGGCCGAAGTCGACCAGATGGCGCTGCCGCCATGCCACTGTCTCTTCCAGTTCTACGTGGCGGAAGGCCGCCTCAGCCTGCAACTCTACCAGCGCAGCGCCGACACTTTCCTGGGCGTTCCGTTCAACATCGCCAGCTATGCGCTGCTGTTGATGATGATGGCGCAGGTGACGGGCCTCAAGCCGGGCGAGTTCGTCCATACGACGGGCGACACGCACCTGTATCTGAACCATCTGGAACAGGCCAAGCTGCAGCTGACCCGCACGCCGCGGTCACTGCCCGTCATGAAACTGAATCCCGAAGTGAAAGACCTTTTCGCCTTCCGGTACGAGGATTTCGAACTGACCGACTATCAACCGTGGCCTCACATCCCGGCCCAAGTATCCGTATAAGCCCATGCACATCCACATGATTGCCGCCGTGGCCCGCAACAGAGCCATCGGCTTCGAGAACAAACTCCTGTATTGGCTGCCCAACGACCTGAAAAGATTCAAGTCGCTCACCACCGGCCACACCATCATCATGGGCCGGCGCACCTTCGAGTCGCTGCCCAAGGGAGCGTTGCCCAACCGCCGCAACATCGTGTTGAGCCGCAGTCCACGCCGATTCGAGGGCTGCGAATGTTTCCAATCGCTGGACGAGGCGCTCCTCCACTGCCGCCCCGATGAGGACATCTACGTCATCGGCGGGGCCGGACTCTACGCCTCAGCCATCGAAAAGGCCGACCGTCTGCGCCTGACGGAAGTGGACGACACGCCCCGGAAGGCCGACGCGTTCTTCCCGCCATACGACGACTGGACGCCGACGGCCCGCGAACATCACGAAAAAGACGAGAAACATGCCTACAGCTATGACTTCGTAGACTATGAAAGAAAGTAGACGAGACACCCGGGGCACCCCGAAATGAAACAAAAAGAAATCCTGCAATCGGCGCAAAGGCTCATTGCAGGATTTCTTGTATGGCCTGTGGCGACTCACTACTCGGCCTTCTCGCTGTCAGTAGCGGCTTCCTCCTTCGCCAAACCGTCCTCTATGATCGAGATTGGCAACTGACGGTCGAAAGAAGTGCCGAAAGAGATGATCGTTTCGCTGCGCGACAAGCCCAATGGTTGCAACTTGTCGTGAATCAATTCCACCAAGTGGTGGTTGTTGCGGGCGTACAACTTGATGAACAAATCCATCCCACCCGTCGTCATGTGGCACTCCACCACCTCGGGAATCTTGCGCAACGCCTCGATCACATGGTCGTGATCGGAGGGATCTTTCAGGTATAAGGACACGTAAGCGCAGGTCTCGTAGCCTATCCTTTCAGGGTCGATGATGAACTGAGAGCCCTTGATAATGCCCAAATTTGACAACTTTTGAACTCGCTGGTGGATGGCCGCGCCACTGACATTGCAGGCCCGTGCCACTTCCAAGAACGGTATTCTCGCGTCTTCGGAAACGAGCCGGAGAATCTTCTTGTCTAAAGAATCTAAATTATGATGTCCCATTTGATTATAATATTTGATGACAAAATTACTATAAAAGTTTAAATGTTGCAAGATAACCGCACGTTTTATGCTGATTTATTCCTAATATAACAAAAAACAACAACAATTAAAAGAGTTGTCGCAAATGAGCCTTCACGAATCACTTCGTGGTCTTCTGCGTTGCCGAATAGCTCACTTTCAACGCTCCTGCTCGGCGAAGCGCCTGCTTCACTTCGGTTATCAACTCCATCTTCGTGTCGCGGTCGGCCTTGATCGAGACCGTCATCTGCTGACGGTCTTCGGGCGACATGCGGCTCCGCACAGCCGCAATATGGTCTGACAGCTCTGCCAGCGTGACCAGCTTGTCATCGACCTGGATGACCGTGCGGTCCGATCTGACGCCGGCCGTCATGGGTCGGCCTATATATATATAGGTGACGGCCGACTTCCCGACAAGTTTCGACAACTCCCTGCCTTGCGGTTCGCGATACTTCACCTTGAGCGTGACTTGCCGCATGTGTGTGACGATCATGAAGAAGAACAGCACCGAAAATATCAAATCGGGCAACGAGGCCGTATTCAGGCCAGGCATTTCGGGGCGGGAACGGCGGAATCGGCTCATTGCGGGCCTCCTTTCGCTGCCGTGTGGTAGGTTTCCGAGATGCGTTGCGGACACAATTCGCGAATCCGGTCACGCTCGACCGGCGTCAACCGGCCATATCCCCTGCCGAACTTGCGCCGCGACATCGCGTCGCGCCAGTGCCGATAGGCGATTGCCAGCGTGTTCTGCAACTGGAAATAGACGTCATAGGCGGCGGCCGGGTCTGCGTCGACCTGAATCAGGTGGGCGGCGCCTCGCTCCTCGATGAACCGCTCTATCCGCCCGCCGGCCTGCCCGGGAGACAGGGGTTCGCCGTCGGCCAGCAACCGATTGTCGGCCGTTATCGTCAGCAACAGCAAGTCCTGCCGGTCCACCTCGGCCTCTTTCTGCTCCCGCTTCGTGTCGGCGGGCGGCAACTGGCGCGCAATTCCCTTGTCGACATCCATGGAGGAGGCCACCAAGAAGAATATCAACAGCATGAAAGAGATGTCTGCCGTCGATGTCGTGTTGAGTCCGGGAACCTGACGAATGCGTCTTCTGAACATGCGTTTCATTTGCTCTTACGTCGATAGCGGGTGGCGCCATAGCCGACAGCGGCCACGGCTGCCGCCAGCAAAGCCCCGCCGGTATAAATAAAGACATCGGCCAACTTGAGCCACAGCTTGTCCGTGAAGGCCGCGCCATTGATCGACAACGGCTCGGAAGACGCCACGACGGCCGACAACGCCACGACACCTACGAGCGAACAGAGCAGCAACCGCACAATCCTGCGCGTCGGCACGTTGTTCTCGCAGGCTGATGTGGAAGCCCGCCGGCGCTTGGCGTCGACAATCCTCTTCACCACGACGAGTGCCACGGCCGCCCCCACCAACGCCATGGCCAGCCAGAGGATGGCGTCGGTGAAGAGAGGGGCGTTGAATTCGGGATTCTCCTCGTAGGGAAAGTCGAATCCTATGAGATAGAAAAGCATGAAGACGACGGCCACAAGCCCCATCAGCACGTAGAGCACACGCTGCGAGAGCTTCTCGGAAGGCCATTGGCGTATCGTTCTCAACTTCATTTCTTCAGCTTATATTTCATGATGGAGTCGAGCAACGAAATGGCCGACTCCTCCATTTGCGACGTGATGTGGTCGATCTTCGACAAGATATAATTGTAGAACACCTGCAATACAAGGGCTACGATGATACCGAAAATGGTCGTAATCAGGGCCACCTTCATGCCCGAGGCCACAATCGTGGGGCTGATGTCGCCGGCCGTCTGTATCTGGTCGAAGGCCATCACCATGCCGATGACCGTTCCCAGGAAGCCCAAGGAGGGGGCCATGGCGATGAAGAGGGTTATCCACGAGCAGCCTTTCTCCAGGTTCGCCGCCTGCACCGTGCCGTAGGAAACCACCGAACGCTCGATGTTGTCAATTGATTCGGCGGCCCGCAGCAGTCCCTGATAGCAGATGGAAGCCACCGGTCCGCGCGTTTCGCGGCACATGTCCTTGGCTCCTTCCACGTCGCCCGCCATCAACTTGTCGTCCAAGTCGGCCATGAACTTCTTGGCATTGATTTCCGAGAGGCTCAAGTAGATGATTCTTTCGATGCAGAAGGCCAGGCCCAGCACCAGGGCAAGGGCCACCAACGACATGAAGCCGGCATTGCCTTCGATGAACTTCGACTTCAACAACTGGTGGAAGCCGGCCGCTTCCTGCCCCTCCAACTCGTCGGGCATGAGCGGCATGTCCGCAGCGGCCAGCGTGGCGGAGTCGGCCTCCAGACTGTCGACAGCCGCCGAATCGCCCGCAGCGGGCCGTGGCGGCGGCATGGCGGCGGCCTGTCGGCCCGGCGTCGGCTGCCCGAAGACGGGCACATTCGTTACTGCCATCAGCACAATCGACAGGCAGAGGCAAGCCATTATCTTCTTCATAAATACTACAAATCGATACTATTTTGACAAGCAAAAGTACATATAATATTCCTGTCGACAAAAAACGCGATTATCATTTAACTTTATTTGAAGCGTCGGGGGCGGGTGTCGGGGCGGCAGCCGATGGGTGATTGATGTCAGAAAAAACTTTACAAACACATTCCCGTGGCTCCATTGTTTTCAAACAAATCATTTCTTGTCCGAAACAAGCGGTTTTCTGCCATCTTCGCAATACGCTCATTATCAACCATTTGCCTTTTTCACCCGTAACAAAGGGGCCTTTTCGTCTCCTCATCGCATGGCGATTGGCCTCCACCCGACGCGTTTTCAGGCAGTCAGAACAGCCTTTCGAGCGCACAAGAGCACAGCGATTGCACGCCCATCCCTTTCCTTTTGCGGCATCACCGGCCTGTTTTCGGCTCCCGACCGGCCATCCCGCCCATCCAACGAGCTGAATGCGCACTTTCAAAAGGTCGTTTTTATTGTCATAAATATTGACAAACACCATCAGTCCACCACCCCGGCACGCCGTCGTTCCGGGGCTTGGAGCGCCATGCCGCCACGCCGGTGCCGCCAGCGGAGGGACAGCAACGCCGGAAAAGCCGCTTCGCAAGCGCCCAAACAAATCCATTTGCAGGACATTTGACGTTTTTATACACCCAAAGCGTTCGTATTTCACTAAAAAGAAGTAGTTTTGTATTACGCTAAAGGAAGAGCCCTTAAAAGAAAATGTTAGATACTTTCAACATAAGCAACCGAAGATATTTAGGAAATAAATACAAGCTGCTGGACTGGATAAAGGACGTGGTGAAGGACAATTGTACGCATGTGCAATCCTTTTTCGACGTCTTTTCGGGCACAGGAAGCGTGGCGTCGGCCTTCACCGACAAGCGGCTGGTCGTCTGCGACATGATGCGCAGCAACTATCTGGCGGCCCTTTGCTGGTTCTCGCCCGAAGCCGTCGACCGTGAAAAGCTGACGGCACTGCTGGAACACTACAACCAATACGACGCGAGCAACGAGCAGAACTATATGTCGGACGAGTTTTCAGACACCTATTTCAGCCATGCCACATGCCAGAAGATTGGTTTCATCCGTGACGACATACAACGACTGTACGACCGGGGAGACGTAAACGAACGCGAACGGGCCTGCGTCATCACGTCGCTGTTCTACGCCATGGACCGCATTTCGCATACCTGCGGCCACTACGACTCGTTCATCAGGGACGGCCGATATGAAGGCACGCTGACCCTGCGGCTTCCCGACAACCGCTATGCGCTCCATTCGGAGAACCGTATATACTGCGCCGACTCGAACAAGATAGCCCAACAGGTCGAAACGGACGTGGCCTATCTCGACCCTCCATACAACAGCAGGCAGTATTGCGACGCCTATCATCTGCTGGAAAACATCGCCATTTGGGACAAGCCGGCCGTGTTCGGCGTGGCAAGGAAGATGGATCGCAGCCAGATGAAAAGCAGATACTGCAAGAACGGACAAGCGGCAGAAGCGTTGGAAGACCTCGTCGGCAAGCTCCGTTGCCGCTACATCCTGTTCTCTTACAACAACAATGGGAAGAAACTGCAGACCCGCTCCAACGCCAAGCTCAACGACGAGGACATCGTCAGAATCCTGTCCACACGCGGCGATGTGAGGATTTTCACGAAAGACCACCGCGGATTCGACGCCGGCAAGAGCGAAATGAACAAAGACAACCAAGAGAGGCTTTTCCTATGCAACGTTCGCAGATAAAGAAGTACATTGCTTCCCCGCTGAACTACATCGGCGGAAAGGCCCGCATTCTGGACCAGTTGCTGCCCCACATGCCCGCGGACATCGACACGTTTGTCGACTTGTTCTGTGGCGGTTGCAACGTCGGCATGAACGTCGAGGCCGCCCACACCGTCTACAACGACATCTCCAAGCCGTTGATAGGATTGCTCCGTACATTCGAGAGGATGGAAAACGGGCAGATTGTAGACCGCATCAATGCCTTGATCGACGAGTTTGGATTCAGCAAAACGCGCCATCACAGCTTCTCCTATTACGGCGGCGACGCCAATCTTGGCGTCTCCGTCTACAATCGCGGGAAATATCTGAAACTCCGAGAGCGGTTCAATGCCCATCCCGTCAAAGACGAACAATACTACATTTTGCTCTATACGCTGATACTTTTCGGCTTCAACAATCAGCTGCGGTTCAACGGGAACGACCAATTCAACCTGCCCGTAGGCAAGCGGGACTTCAATACGACCATCGAAGCGAAGCTCGTCCGATTTCTCGACGCACTGCGTTTGCAGAGCCATGAGTTCCATACACGCGACTTCAGAGACTTCGATTTCGGACAACTGACCGAACGGAGCCTGGTCTATTGCGACCCTCCCTACCTCATCACAACGGCCACCTACAACGAGAAAGCGGGCTGGACACGGAACGACGAGCAGGAGTTGACCGACCTTCTGGACGTTCTGAACGAACAGGGAGTGAGGTTTGCCCTGTCAAACGTACTGGAGCACGAGAGCAAACGCAACGACATGTTGCAGGAATGGATAGACCGCAACGACTACAGAGTGCACGACATCTTCATGGATTACCACCACAGCAACTACCAGAAGAAGTCCAAGAAGGCGGAATCCAGGGAGGTGCTCATCACCAATTACTGACCTTTCCACCCCATAACACCAATATATCACCATGCAGGAATACGACAAGATACCCTATGCCTCATTCCTTTGGAAACTGGGCAACACCTCTTTCAGAACACGGACATTCAACAAGATGACAGAGTTGCAACTGCGACTGCTGGACGATTTCTGGGCCATGCCCGAAAACAAGGGGCTGGGTTGGGAGATTGCCACAGAGGGACAGGCCGACATCTACGACGTCAAGAACCGTTATTACGACTGGCTTGTGGCGAAAGGGTTCACCAAAGGCGACGACAAAATCAAATACAAGGCGGCCCGGGAGAAGACCAGTGGGCTTTATGCCATGGGGCTCATCAACCGTGAACACCGACTGACGGAAGTGGGGAAAGAGCTTCTCGACATGGCGGAAGACCAAAGCTATCTGGAGAAAACCCCGCTGGGCATTCCCAAAGACTCCCTGCTCTACCTGCAACAACTGCTCAAACTCGGCGACAACAACACGGAGAAGCTGGTCAGGCCGCTCATCGTCGTCATCCATCTGCTGGCGAAACTCGACTATCTGACCAACGACGAGTTCCGGTATCTTGCGCCGCTATGCACGGACAAGACCTCGACGGAACGCATCCTGCACTGCATCCAGGAGCTAAGACACGGCAAAGGTTCGACAGACCGCATTCTCGTCGACTTTCTGCTCACCAAGAAAAACTATAAAGAGGGCCGGCAACGCTTTGTTGAAAACGAGTTTTCAGAAGACTTGTTGCTGTCGGTCAGCATGAATCGGAAGAGCGCCACCTATGACAAAGCCTACACTCGGGTGTATCGCGAACTGCATGCGGTTTACATGGAGCACGACGACAGTCGCATTCTCCCCCTGTTTGAGTCATTCAAAAGACTACAACCATCGATTTCAAGCAAATGGAAAACGCTGCTGTTCGACACGAACCTGACCTCTGCCGTAAAGGCATCGCCGTTGGAACACTTGCTTCCATTGCCCTTGGAGGCGGTGACTTCGGAAGCGACCTTCAAGGATTTCTTCTTCAAGACCATGCACCTGAACAAGGCAAAGGCTACGCTCGAAGACTACAGAGACCTGAACCAACGCTATCTGGGGCTGACGAATTGCTTCATCTTTGCGGACAACCGGGTGATACTCGATGTCGTTCCGAAATACATTTTCGGCAGAGCCATCACGCAATTATACGAACAAGCCTTTCAGAAAAGCGAACTTCTGTTCAGAAACAGCACGTTGGAAGAAATATGCCCGACACTGGCTTTCGACGAAAAAGCGGTCATCAACGGGCTGAACCAGGAGCTGGGGACAAGCATTGTCGACATCAACGAGGCCTACGACGAAGTGGACCGGATACGCTACAAACGCCTGAACACGCTCATAGACGAAAGGTTTGACGACAAGACGCTGCTCAATTTGCTCCACGATTTCGAAGTGCGGAACGACAAGAACATCAATCTGCTGGTGACGGACAACGCCGACATCCCCACCATCTTCGAGTATATACTGGGCATTATCTGGTATAAGACGAGCGAAAGACGGGGCAAACTCTTGGACTATCTCAAGCTTTCGCTTGACGCCAACTTGCTTCCTGTCACCCATGCGGCCGGCGGTGAGGCCGACATCGTATATGAATACGACCCGACTTCCGACTATCCCGCCCATCACTTGCTGCTCGAAGCAACGTTGGCAGACGGCACCAACCAGAGAAGAATGGAGATGGAACCCGTTTCAAGGCACGTGGGCAACCACCTACTGAGGACCGGCAACAAGGACAGTTACGGCATATTCATGACAACCTACCTGCACATAAACGTGATAAGCGACTTCAAATGCAGGAAACACGTGCCCTATTTTGACGTACAAAATACCGACCAATACATCGCAGGCATGAAGATTACGCCACTCGACACACAGGATTTGAAGGCCATCATTGCGAAAGGAATAAAGTATAAGGAGCTGTATGGCCGATTTGAACAGGCCTATCGGGAAGCCGACGACCATCCCAACCCCAAGGAATGGTATGAGAACTTGGTCTGCTTGCACTGAAACCAGCACGCCTGCAATGCAGACTTGAAGACTTGCATGCCAATACAAACGAAGCGGAAACCGACCATGGACAACGCCAAGGTCGGTTTCCGCTTTTGTCATAGCAGCCTGCACAAGGCCTATCCCATCAGGACTTCCACGTCATGGCTCCCTTCCATGACGGGAACAAGGTTGCCGTCGATGGGCCGACCGTCGACTTTGACCTGACGGACACCATGCTGCACGCCGTCGGGATTGCTGACCTTGATGCGATACTCGCCGCCACGGAACTTGCGGAAGACCTCGTAGGACGTGGCCGAAGAGGGCAGACAAGGATTGATGAGCAGGCCGTCGTAGGCGGGTTGAATGCCCAGGATGAACTCGCTCACGGTGTACCACATCCACGCTGCCGTGCCCGTGAGCCAGGAGTTCTTGCCCTCGCCGGGGCGGGCGGCGTCCTTTCCGGCCACCATCTGGCAGTTGACATAAGGCTCGACCTTGTGCAACAGCTGGTATTTCTCTTCGATGTAAGAGGGCAATATCTTCGTGTAGTGCCGCCAGGCGTCGTCTCCACGGCCCGCAACGGTCTCGCCGATGATGACCCACGGATTGTTGTGACAGAAGATTCCGGCATTCTCCTTGTAGCCTTCGGGATAGGAACTGATCTCTCCCATCTCCACATGATACGTGCTGAAGGCCGGGTTGTTGAGCACGATACCATGCTCGCACTCCATGCGTTCCTTCACGCTGTCGAGCGCCTTGTCGCACAATCCGTCCTCAAGGCCGATTCCCGCCATCGTACACCAGCCTTGCGACTCGATGAAAATCTTGCCTTCGGCGTTTTCATTGCTGCCGATTTTGCGGCCATAGAAGTCGTAGGCACGCAGAAACCACGCCCCGTCCCAACCATGTTGCTTCACGGCTTGCCGCATGGCGTCGACCGCCCGCTGCATGCGGTCGGCTTCTTCGTCCTTGCCGAGACGGCTGCAGAGGGCCACATACTCCTTGCCCGTGACGACAAAGAGACCGGCTATCATCAGACTTTCGGCCTGGCTGCCCTCGCTCTTGTTCTCCGTGGTCTGGAAACTCTCGTTCGGATCCCAACTGAAGCAGTTCAGATTCAGGCAATCGTTCCAGTCGGCACGGCCGATGAGGGGCAGTCCGTGGGGCCCGAGGTGCTCGATGACATGGTTCATGGATATCGTGAGATGCTCGAAAAGCGTCACTTCCGTGCCCGGCTGATTGTCGAACGGCACCATTTCGTCGAGGATGGAGAAGTCGCCCGTCTCCTTGATGTAGGCCACCGTGCCGAAAATCAACCAACAGGGGTCGTCGTTGAAGCCGCCGCCGATGTCGTTGTTGCCACGCTTGGACAGCGGCTGGTACTGATGATAGCAGCCTCCGTCGGCAAACTGGGTGGAGGCGATGTCGATGATGCGCTGCCGCGCGCGTGCCGGAATCTGATGGACGAAGCCCACAAGGTCCTGGTTGCTGTCGCGGAAGCCCATGCCACGCCCGATACCGCTCTCGAAGAAGCTGGCGGAACGGCTCATGCAGAACGTCACCATGCACTGGTATTGATTCCAGATGTTGACCATGCGGTCGAGTTTCTCGTTCGTGCTCTTCACTGTAAATACGCTCAACAGCCCGTCCCAATAGGCGTTGAGGTCGGCAAAGGCACGGTCCACCTTCGCCGTCGTGTCGAATTCGGAAATCAACAGATGGGCCTTCTCTTTGTTGATGACCTGATGTGCGGCGAACTTCCTGTCCTGTTCATTCTCCACATAGCCCAGAAGGAAGATGAAATCGCGGGCCTCGCCCGGCTGCAAAGTCACCTCGACGCAATGCGAAGCGATGGGACTCCAGCCGTGGGCGACACTGTTTCGGGAGGCTCCGGCAGCCACCGCGTCGGGCAAACTCTTCTCGCTGTAAAGGCCGACAAAGGCTTCCCGGTCGGTGTCGAAGCCGCTGATGGGTTGGTTGACATGGTAGAACGCGAAATGATTGCGGCGCTCCCGATACTCGGTCTTGTGATAGATAGTGGATCCTTCGACCTCAACCTCACCGGTGGAGAAGTTCCGTTGGAAGTTCTCCATGTCGGTTGCGGCGTTCCAAAGACACCATTCCTGGAAGGAAAAGAGCTTCAGTTGCTTGACCTCGGCAGTCTGGTTGCGCAGCGTCAGCTTCTGTATTTCGCACCATTTGTGCAACGGCACAAAGAAAAGGACGCTGGCCTCCACGCCATCCTTGCGGCCCGTGACGCGGGTATAGTTCATTCCGTGGCGGCATTCGTAGAAGTCCAACGGCGTGCGGCAGGGCTTCCAGCCAGGATTCCACACCGTTTCACCATCCTTGATGTAGAAGTAACGCCCGTCATTGTCCATGGGAACGTTGTTGTATCGATAGCGGGTGAGCCTGCGAAACTTGGCATCCTTGTAGAAGCTATAGCCTCCGGCAGTGTTTGAAATCAAAGAAAAGAAGTCTTCATTGCCCAGGTAGTTGATCCATGGCCACGGCGTTTTGGGGTCGGTGATGACGTACTCTCGTCGAGCATCGTCAAAGTGACCGTACTGCGGTTTCTTGTTCATAGTCATGTTGTTGAAGTGATTTGATTTTAAGTTGTCGTTCTTTCTATGTTTGCAAAGGTAACACTTTGATTGATAAAAGAATCAAAACAGCGGTGAAAAGGCCACCGCAAGCCATAAAAAGTGCACCATTGCCTTGGGGCGTCCCGATAAAATCTCTATCTTTGCACTATATCAACGTTTAAAGAGGTTGCGGATTATGAAGAAACTACTCATTGCGTTCATGACAATGCTCGCATGGTGGCCGCTTTCAGGGGCGGCGGAAAGTTACAATACGCTGTGGAAGAGAGTTGCCGAATTGGAGCGTAAAGACCTCCCAAAGGATGAACTTGACATGTTGGCGAAGATTGCCCACAAGGCGAAAGCCGAACAGAAATACGGTCATCTGCTCAAGGCGGAGTTCAAAAGGGCCAAGGTGGAAGGACAGATATCAGAGGATTCCATCCCCGTGGCACTGAGTCGGTTGGAAAAGGAAGAGGCCGCCGCCGGCAAGAACATCACATTGGCCGCCGTCTACCAATGCGCGCTCGGCAAAGTGTATGAAAACCTCAACCTGGAAGGTCGGGACTGCAAGGCCGAAAGCAAGAAATGGTTTGAGAAAGCCATGCGTCATCCCGACAGATTGGCCGGCGTGAATGCCGGCGTTTACGAGCCTTTGCTCCGCGAAGGCACCGACAGCCACATCTTTTATAATGACCTTCTGCACGTCATCGGCTATGAAACGGGCGACTTCAAGACCATGTACAAGTGGTACAGCGAGCACAACAACCGCTCGGCAGCCTGCCTCTGCGTCTTCGAACTGATACAACAAGACCGGAAATCCGATGTCCTGGAAGTGAGAAAGTCCAAGTATCTGCAAACCATCGACTCGCTGATCAACGTCTATAAAGACCTGACGGTGGCGGGAGAGCTGGCCATCGAGCGCTACAACTTCATGGACCGAGCCACCGACGCGTCCACCATCGACAAATACAACTACATCAATTACGCCTTAAGTCACTGGGGAGCATGGCCCCGGATGAACATTCTGCGCAACGCGCAGAGGCGTCTCACCCTGCCAAGCTTCATCGTCGAGATGGACAGAGACGTATTGTTGCCGAATAAAGCGAAGCTCGTTTATATCCGACAAATCACCAACCTGCAGTCGATAACGATGTCGGTGACCCGTCTCAACACCGCCCATGCACTCGAACTCGACCCCAATCAGCCAAACGACTATGGCAGAATCAGTCGTCTGCTCTTGGCGAATACGACCACAACGACCACCCATAGATATGTGGGGCAGCCTCCTTACAAGATATGTTGCGACTCCATGCAGCTCGACGGACTGGCCGCGGGCGTGTATCTACTGGAGTTTACGACGGACAACAAGGACGTCAAGCCCGAAAGAAAGCTCCTGCACGTCAGCAGCCTGACGGCTTTGGCCCGACCGCTTCCCAACCACCAGATGAGACTCGTGGCCTTGGACGCGGCTTCGGGGCAACCTGTTGCCGGCGCACACATCCGCCTGTCGAAGGAAAACTGGCAGACCCGGAAGGATCAAGTCATCAAGATTGTAACCACAGACCGCAACGGTGAAGCCATCTATACGGGCAAGGAAGAGCCCTACTCCATGATGGTCTACACCGAAAATGACAGGTTTCGCCCCAAGATAGCTGTCAACGGGAACATCAGTTTCCCTGATGAAGCAGACAATGCGGAGCTCAACATAAACGTGTTTGCCGACCGCAGTCTGTATCGCCCTGGGCAAATCGTCAAGACGTCGGTGGTCGCCTACACCGCCAGACACAGAAACGACGAGGTGAAAGTGGCCGCGGGAAAGACCATCAAACTGACACTTCGTGACGCAAACTACAAGATGCAGGCCGAGAAGACGGTCACGACGGACGACTACGGCACGGCTTCGGCCGACTTCGCGCTGCCCCGCACGGGGCTGACGGGCTACTTCTCGGTCGAAGCCGACCGACAGGGAAGCTGCAACTTCCGCGTGGAAGAATACAAGCGGCCGACTTTCGACGTCGCCTTCCCCCCCTACCTCAAGGCATATCGCAGCGGAGACACCATCCAAGTGGAAGGCGTTGCCAGACGCTATGCGGGCGTTCCCGTCGCCGGCGCACGCGTGACGTTGAAGATTCAGCGTCGCCCTCGCTTCTTCTGGGCCCGCCAATACGACGCAAACGTATACACCTTCGCCCCCGACACGACCGTCACCGACGCCGAAGGGAGGTTCTTGGCGCGCGTCCCCATGCTCTTGCCGGAAGGCAGAAAGGGCGAGGCGCTCTACTACAGCTACGTCGTTCAGGCTGTCGTCACCGACATGGCAGGCGAGAGCCACGAAGCTTCCACCACCCTGCCGCTGAGCAACCGCACGACCATCTTCGGCACTACCCTCGCCGACCGGCTGGACAAAGCGCGCCCGGGAACCTTCAAATTCACCTACACCAACCTGCTGGGAAAAGAGATGGAGGCCACCGTCAACTATCAAATCGACGCCAAGACATACACGACCGCAGCCAACCAAGAGGTTGAACTCGGTAAATTGAATCTGCCATCGGGCCTCCACACGCTGTCGGCCACTTGCGGAACGGACACCCTGAACTATACGTTTGTGGTCTATTCGTTCAAAGACAAGACGGCACCCATCGACACCCACGACTGGTTTGTCACCTCGGCCAAGGGCTTCCCAGCCGACGGCCAGGCCGTGTCCGTGCAGTTCGGATCGAGCGACGAGCACGTGCATGTGGTCTATGACATATTCTCCGACCGCAAGTTGGTGGAGCAAGGACACGTAGAACTCAACAAGGAAGTGCGCACGCGTACCTTTAAATATAAGGAAGAGTACGGCGACGGCATTATCATTTCCATGGCATGGGTGAAGGACGGCAGGTGTTATTCGCACCAGGTGCGCCTCGAAAAGCCGCTGCCCGACAAGACCTTGAACATGAAATGGCTCACGTTCCGCGACCGCCTGACACCCGGCCAGGACGAAACATGGAAGCTCCAAATCACCGACAACAAGGGGAAGGCCGCCAAGGCACAATTGATGGCCGTGCTGTATGACAAGAGTCTGGACGACATCGCCCCGCACAGCTGGGCCTTCAGCCTGCCCCTCCACCGCCACTTGCCTTATATCGCTTTGTGGGAGGGCAACCACTTCCAGCCGACAAGCCTCTATGGAGAAGAGCCTTTCCATGCCTTGCAGGAGAAGGAACTCGACTTTACGAAGCTCGACCCCGCCGTTTTGAACTGGAACGACATGTATTTCGGCATTCAGCTGATGGCATACGCAGCTGATTCAAGCAGTCCGCGAAAGACGAGGGCGGGCATGGCATACGCCAAAAGCATGGCGCTCAGCAAGCTGGAAGCCACTCCCATGGGCGAAACAGCACTTCGTACCAACGTCAAGGAAGCCGAAGCTAACGATACGGCAGCTGAAGACAAAAACACGAAAGAGCCCGCACGGCGGTCGCAAACGCCATCCGTCAGACAGAATTTCAACGAGACCGCGTTCTTCTATCCGGCCTTGGAGTCGGACGAACAGGGGCACGTGAGCCTCCGCTTCACGCTTCCCGAGAGCGTAACGACATGGAAATTCATGGGCTTCGCACATGACAAGGCCATGAATTACGGCCTGGAACAGACGGAAGCCACGGCCCAGAAGACTTTGATGGTCATGCCGAACATGCCGCGTTTCGTGCGCTTCGGCGACCAGCCGCTGCTCAGTTGCCGAATCGTGAACACCACCGACAAGGCGCAAAGCGGCAGACTGACGCTGCAACTCGTCAACCCCGAGAACGAGAAAGTCGTGTTCGCGCAGTCCAGGAACATCTCCATCAACGCCAAGGAGACTGTCGCCTCCACGTTCAAGTTCGACCCCGAAACCGTAACGGCCGACAAACAGGCCGGCGTCCTCATCTGTAGAATGACGGTGGAAGGCGCAAACTTCAGCGACGGAGAGCAACATTACCTCCCCATTCTCGACAACAAGGAGAACGTGATGAACACCGTCGCGTTCAGCCAGATTCACGCCGGCACGCAAACAATCGACGTTGACAAGCTGTTTCCCGTGAAAGAAGCCGGCAACCGACTCACGATCGAATACACCAACAACCCTTCCTGGCTGATGATCAAGACGCTTCCGACGGTAGCCGCCGACAAAACGAAGAACGCCATCTCGCAAACGACCGCCTATTATGCCAACAGTCTTGCGCAGCACATCATCTCCGGCAATCCCAAGATAGCCGAAACCATCCGACTCTGGAGCCTTTCTCCAAAGCCGGAGGCCAAGAGTGCCTTTGTCACATTGGCCCAAGAACTTGAAAATACGCCTTGGTTGCAAGACGCCCTGCGGGGCAACGAACGCCAGGAACAGCTGCTATCCTATCTCGACGGCAACACCATCAAGAGCCGACTCGACGCGAATCTCGCGCAAATCAAGAAGCTCCAGCGAGCCGACGGATCCTTCAGCTGGTGGGAAAACGGCCCCGGCAGTCTCTACATCACGCTCTCCGTATGCACCACTTTGCAGCGTCTCAACATGATGACAGGCACCAACGACGACGCCACGGCAAAGATTCTGCAAGCCGGCATGGGCTATCTCGAAAAGGAAACGGCCAAAGAAGTGGCCCGCTTGAAGGCCCGTGAGAAGGAGGGGGACAAGAACCTGCAGCCCAGCGAGAGTGCCGTGCGCTATCTGTATCTGTGCGCGCTCCGCCACCAGAACCAAGACAAAGCCGACTATCAGTATCTTCTGAAGCTGGTGGAAGCCCACCCCACCGCCCTCACCATCTACGGGAAGGCGACCATGGCTGTCATCCTCGGCCGCTCCGGTAAGGAGACCGAAGCCCTGCGACAGCTCAACAGTCTAAAACAATACACGGTTTACAAAGAGGAAATGGGGCGTTATTTCGACACACGCAAGGCCTATTACTCCTGGTGCGACTACAAAATACCGACACAAGTGGCAGCCATCGAGGCCTTAAAGCTGATTACGCCCGACGACAGGCAGACCATTGCGGAGATGCAACGCTGGCTGTTGCAAAGCAAACGCACCCAGCAATGGGACACACCCATCAACTGTGTCAACGCCGTTTATGGTTTCGTAGACGGCAACATCGCCACGCTGACCGACAACGCGGCACCGGCCACGCTCAAACTCGACGGCCACCCGCTGGCCACGACGCCCGCCATCCCCGCCACCGGCTACGTGCAGGCACGACAGACGGGCCGCCGTTTCGGCACATTCACAGCCGAAAACCATGCCGACAGAGTGACTTGGGGGGCGGTATATGCCGAGTTCAGGCAGCAGACGAGTGAGGTTTCAGACGCCGCGATGGGGCTTGGCGTCAAGCGGGAAGTCATTCTTCCCAACGCTACGGCGAAGGTTGGCGACAAGATCAAGGTGAGAATCACCATCACGGCCGACCGCGATTACGACTTCGTCGAAGTGGCCGACCACCGCGCCGCGTGCATGGAACCCGTCCGACAGCTGAGCGGCTACAGCCAAGGGACCTACTATGCCGCCAAAGACGAGGCCACCTATTATTATTACGACATGCTTCCCAAAGGCACACATGTCGTCGAAACCGAATATTACATCGACCGGGCGGGCGACTACACCTCCGGCACATGCACGGCAAAGTGCATGTACAGCCCCGAATACATGGGTCGCGGCAAGGCGCTCAACTTGCAAGTGAAATGATTATGAAGAAGATATTAGCACTCTCTCTGCTGGCCATGACCACCTTGAACGTCATGGCCCAGAAACTCATTGTCGAAAAAGAATCCATCAACGTGGGGCAAGTGCGCTACCGCAGCCCCATCACCGTAGAGTTCAAGCTGACCAACAAGGGCAGCAGACCTGTCCAAATAGAGCAGGTGCGCACCAGTTGCGGCTGCACGACGGTGGTCGACGACCACCATACCATCGCAGGAGGAAAGGAATATACGCTGAAGGCTACCTACGACGCGGCCACCCTCGGCCATTTCCAAAAGGAGATAGGACTCTACACAAGCAACCGAAAGCAACCGCTGATGTTGAAGATTCGCGGCGTCGTCGTTGAGGAGTTGAAAGGCTATGTGGGCGATTTTCCATACGACTTGGGCGACTTGAAGACCGACAAGAACGAGATAGAGTTCGACGACATCAACCGCGGCGAACGCCCATCGGTCAAGGTTCACATCTACAACAACTCCGACCGGACGGCCGAACCACAAGTGATGCACCTGCCAAACTACCTCTCCGCCGAGCTGTCGCCATCCAAAATAGCACCCCGCCATCAAGGGGAACTGCTGCTGACGCTCGACTCCCGCAAGCTCCGCGACTTCGGATTGTCGCAGACGAGCGTGTATCTGGGCTTCGCGCCGGGCGACAAAGTGGCCGCCGACATCGAACTCCCGGTATCGGCCGTGCTGCTTCCCGCATTCCAAAACATGACGAGCGACCAACTGAAGCTGGCTCCCCGGCTGCATCTCAGCGCCAAGGAACTGAACCTGGGCACCTTCGGCGACAGGAAAAAGCTGCGGGGCACCATCGAACTCACCAACGGCGGCAGGACGACGCTTGAGATTCGCAACCTGCAAATGTTCACGACAGGACTCGAAGTGTCGCTGAACAAGACGAAACTGGAGCCCGGCGAGACGGCGAAACTCAAGATTGCGGGGACCCGCGAGATACTGAAAAAGCAGCGTCCGCGCGTCTTGATGATCACCAACGACCCGGAACAGCCCAAAGTCGTCATCAACATCAACGCCAAATAAGCATGATCCAGATTGAAATCGACAACGGAAGCGGCTTCTGCTTCGGCGTGACCACGGCCATCAAGAAGGCCGAAGAGGAGCTGGCCAAGGGCGAGACGCTCTACTGTCTGGGCGACATCGTACACAACGGCATGGAGGTGGAACGGCTACACGGGCGGGGACTCGTCACCATCAACCACGACCAGCTGAAAGACCTGCACCATGTGAAGGTGCTGCTGCGGGCACATGGCGAGCCGCCCGAGACCTACGAGACGGCCCGCCGCAACCATATCGAAATCATCGATGCCACCTGTCCCGTGGTGCTGCAACTCCAGAAGCGCATCAAGAAGCAGTATGAATGCGACGACGACACCTCGACGGCGGACGGCGGACGGCAGATCGTGATTTTCGGAAAGAACGGACACGCCGAAGTGCTGGGCCTCGTAGGCCAAACACACAGCCACGCCATCGTCATCGAGAAGTTCGACGACGTGAAACAACTGGACTTCAACCGCGACATCTACCTCTATTCGCAGACCACCAAGAGCCTCGACGAGTTCCACCACATCATAGAATACATCCAGGCCCACATCGCCGAGGGCGCCGAGTTCAAGAGTTTCGACACCATCTGCCGGCAAGTGGCCAACCGAATGCCCAACATATCGACCTTCGCGGCCCGCCACGACGTCGTGATCTTCGTCAGCGGACGCAAGAGTTCCAATGGAAAAGTGCTCTTCCAGGAGTGCAAACGCGTCAATGCCGACAGCTACCAGATAGAGCGGGCCGAAGAGATCGACATGACATGGTTCCGCGGCAAGGCGACAGTGGGCATTTGCGGAGCGACCAGCACGCCCAAGTGGTTGATGGAAGAATGCCGCGACTACATCACGAACCATTATCAGGAGCCGTGAAGCCACCAGCCAACGACACAAGACAAGACTACATCAAACACAAAAATAGAACGCAAATGAAGACTGAAAAAGAAAAAGATGTATTCCAAAAGCTGGCAAAATACATCGTAGAGAAGGAGATGTTTCGAGACCACAGACTGAACAGAGACGTGCTTCGCAAGCTGGTGAAAGTGTCAAAGAACAACTTCGCCCCCCTATTCGAGAAATATGCGGGCATGTCGTTCGTGAACTATGTCAACGGACTTCGCCTGAAAAGGGCGGCCGAACAACTGACAAACCGTCCTGAAATGACCATCGGCGAAGTGGCGACAGACTGCGGCGTGCCGAAGATACAGACCTTCTACCGCGTTTTCCAAAAGCATTTCGGCATGCCACCAGCGCAATATCGCCGCATCGCCATGGAGGAGAGACTTCGGGAACAAACCCCGACAAACGAATAAGAGGATTCCTTCTCCCGAAGAAATCCTCCCTAAAAAAACAGTAATTAACTCAAAATTTATAATCTAATTTCTATTTACCATCATTTTAGTTTCAATTGCTTGTTTTTTGTCTGCCCAACCCTTAATCGGTCATCTTTTATCTTTGCCACTTTTTCGTGGCCTTAGAAATGAATCAGAATTTGGATCTATCAGATCATTTGTTGCTTTATTCACAAGCTTTCATGGTGCAAATATAGTAACTATTTTATTATTTTCCAAATAAAAAAGCCATTAATTTATAAGTTTAACATTTGAAAATATACCGTTTTGTCACATCCATAAAGACTTGATAGCATAGAAAACGCTGATAATCAGATTAGTTTCCACGAATTGGTTGACCATTGATGCAACGGCCGTTCCAGGCCCGTCATTTTGCAACAGCCATGCCCCGGAAAACAATCGCTGCCCTTTTGCGGTGCAAAAGGGCAGCGATGGGAAGCCCAAAGGGCTGTAATCGGAAGCTCAAAGGGCAGCGATCAGAACCTCAAAGGGCTGCGATGGGAAGCTCAAAGGGCTGCGATGGCAAGACGTCAGCACTGCGCAGCCTTCCTGAAAAGGCGCATCAGCCATTCCTTCTGTTCGGCAATGGTCATCTCGCCGTTGTCCAGTTCGATGGCGTCGGCAGCCTTGCACAGCGGCGACACCTCGCGGTGCGAATCGATATAGTCGCGCTCCTCCACGTTGCGAAGCACCTCGTCGAAGTCGGCGGGCATGCCTTTCGCCTTCAATTCGTCATACCGCCGCCGGGCCCTCACCTGCGGACTGGCCGTCACGAACACCTTCAGTTCGGCGTCGGGAAACACCAGTGTGCCGACATCGCGGCCGTCCATCACGACGCCTTTCTCACGACCCATCGCCTGCTGTTGGCTCACCATGGTCTCGCGAACGAAAGGCAAGGCGGCCACCGGACTGACAAACTTGCTCACCTCCAAGCTGCGTATCTCGTGCTCCACGCATTCTCCGTTCAGATAAGTGTCCGGTCGGCCGGCGTCGGCGTTGAAACGGAACGTGATGTGTATCCTGTCCATCTCCTGCCGCAGCCGTTCCTCGTCTATGCCGCCGTCCGCCTGAAGCAGATGGTGGCGCAAGGCGTAGAGCGTCACGGCCCGATACATGGCACCCGTGTCGACATATACATACCCAATCTCTTTGGCCAGGTCTTTGGCCATCGTGCTTTTGCCACACGACGAGAAGCCGTCTATGGCAATGGTAATCTTCTTCATATAGTCTGTTTAATGTTAAATTCAAAGAGAAAAGCCCACGTTCAACAGCAACGAATGGCTGCTGACATGGTATCTGCCGTAGGCCAGATTCAACTTGAAGCGCTCCAGGTTGAGCCCCGCGCCGGCCGTGAAGCCCGCCCCGCCCGTGACGACTTCCTCCTCGCCTGCCGAAATCCGCATGTCATGCCCCTGCCTGAACCGATAGCCGACACCAATCCAGACGGCGGAGGACAGCTGCGCGTCGATTCCCGCCTGACAATGGTGGAGCAGTTTGTAGTCCCAATGGTTCAGGTCGACCATCGTCAGGTGCACGCCGAAAGGCGTATGGCTGAACCGCTTCGAGACGCCCAGCTGTATGTCGATGGGCATTGGCTCGTAATCATCGGCGAAAGCCTTGAGTTGTCCGCCCAAGTTTCGGGCCACCAACGACAGCGAAAACTCGTCATCGGGCACGTAGTAGTTGAGTCCCAAGTCCACGCCCACGGCCACGGCATGGTACTCTCCCAGCGTGGAAGTGATGAAACGGGCGGCTATTCCACCGGCCAACCGGTCGGTCAGAAGATAGGAGAAACAGCCCGAAAGCGCAATGTCCTTGGCCTTGAAACGGCCCGTCGCCACGCCGGCCTCGTCCGTTTGCTTCATCGTTCCATAGTCCACATACTGCCCTGCGACCGCCCAGCTGGCACGGTCGGTCAGCGTCCGGCTGAAGGCGGCGGCCCCCATATTCGTGTCGTGCATGTATCTCATGTAGCCAAAGAACAGACTTTTGTCGCTGACGCTCGACAAAAGAGCAGGATTCTGATAGATGAGAGACGCGTCATCGTCCACCAACGAGATGTTGCCGCCCCCCAAAGCGGCGGCATGGGAGCTCACCGGCAACCGCAGAAAGTTATATTCCGTCTGGCTTTCCTGGGCCGTAGCCAACACAACTACAAGGCTTAGCAAAAGTGAGAATCCAACCTTTTTCATATATTTTCCTAAATATTCGGCAAAGATAATGTATTTTTCAATTATATAGCGTAACTTTGTATCATTATTTACACTGACAAACAGACGCTTCAGAAGTATCATTGTGGACATCAAGAAGTCGAAAAACGCCGATTTGGAGCAGAAGCGAAGAACGTATTTTCTGCTTGGAATCATCCTCGTTCTTATGCTGCTGCTCACCGCGCTTGAGTACACGGGGAACGGCCGTTCGACAATCGGAAGCGAAGAACTGCCCGACGACGTGAACGACGACATCGAACTACTGCCCGCGATGGACGCGAAGGACATGATGGCGGCTCCCACGGCGTCGCCCGCGGCCGGTCGGAAGATCAAACCGGTGGAGAGACCCGCCCGACTGACCAAGAAACTGACCGAAGCGAGCGACGAACGGCTGACAGAAGGGCTGGAGACGGGCGCGAAGACCACCGACGACGACCGGCCACAAGAGCAGGCGCAGCAGCCGGCGGCCGTCGACGACAACGACAACCCGCTGCACTTTCGAGTCGTGGAAGAGCTTCCCGAGTTTCCGGGAGGTATCGTCGCCTTCATGAAATGGCTCACCCAGAACCTCAACTATCCCACTCCGGCCCAGCGACAGCACATCGAAGGCAAGGTGGTCGTGTCGTTCATCATCAACAGGGACGGCACGATTGTCGACGCCAAGATAGCCAAGTCGGTCCATCCCCTGCTGGATAGGGAGGCCATGCGCATAGTCGGAATGATGCCGAAGTGGAAGCCCGGCAGGCAGAACGACAAGCCGTGTCGCACCATGTTTGTAATTCCCATCAACTTCAAATTGTAACAATACATTTCAAATGACCGCTGAAGAAATCCTGACCAAGGTCAACGACAGACTCGAAAAGCTGACCGGCGACCGCAAACCGGAAGGTCTCTACGACCCGATACGCTACGTTCTCAGCATTGGGGGCAAGCGCATCCGCCCCACACTCATGCTGTTGGCCTACTGCCTCTACAAGGACGATGTCGAAGAAGCACTCCCTTCGGCCGTCGCCTTGGAGACTTATCACAACTATACGCTCCTGCACGACGACCTCATGGACAACGCCGACATGCGACGGGGCAAGGCCACGGTCCACAAAAGGTGGAATCCGAACACCGCCATCCTGTCGGGCGACTCCATGTTGGTGCTCGCCTACCAGCACATGGCCCAATGCAGTCCCGGACTTCTGCCCGAAGTGCTCCGCGTCTTCACCAAGACGGCGTTGGATATAGGCGAAGGCCAGCAGATGGACATGGACTTCGAGAAGCGCGACGACGTGACGGAGGCCGAATACATAGAGATGATTCGGCTCAAGACGAGCGTGCTTCTGGCCTGCGCCCTCAAGATCGGCGCCATCCTGGCGGACGCCCCCCAGAGCGACATCGACAACCTTTACAAGTTCGGCGAACAGATAGGACTGGCTTTCCAGCTGCAAGACGACTACCTCGACGTCTATGGAGATGCGGCCGTTTTCGGCAAGAACATCGGCGGAGACATCGTCTCCAACAAGAAGACCTTCATGCTCATACAGGCCCAAAACAGGGCTTCGGGCCAGCAACGACACGAACTTGAGCGCTGGATCGACGCCGTCACGTTCGATCGGGAAGAGAAGGTGGCTGCCGTCACGGCCCTCTACAACGCGCTCCATATCGACCAACTGGCGCAGGAAAAGATAGAACATTACTTCAAAGAGAGCCAACGCTATCTCGACGCCGTGCGGATTCCGGACGCACGGAAGCAGGAGCTGGCCGCCTACGCCATGCGAATGATGAACCGGACATACTGAACGCCCCCACAAAACACGCAGAACCGTGCCCTACAGAAAACTCCCCAAAACCGACGCGGCCCGACTGAAGGCGCTGAAGACGCTGCTCGACTGCGATGACATCTACACGGTGAGAAACCGTTTCATCGACTGGAAGGTGCTGAACCGGGCCAAGACAGCCTGTGAACATCTGCAAACGGCCGTCGAACAATACCATATCAGCTTTCAGGCGCAAACCCGCCACAACACGAAGATGGAGAAACTGCAGCGAAATGCCACCATATATGTGAGCCATTTCCTGCAAGTGCTGCTCATGTGCGTCGAACGGGGGGAGATGAAGCGCGCCGTCCTGCCGCTCTACGGGCTCGACACCGGCGACACCAGTCTGCCCAACATCAAGACCATTGCGGGCCTGACGGAATGGGGACGCAAAGCCATCGAGGGCGAAAAGGCCCGCGTCAAAGCCGGTGGACGCCCCATCTACAACCCTCCCATCGGCATTGTCACGACCCATTTGGACATCTTCTGCGAGTTCTACGAACGGCAACAGCGACTTGCCCGACGCACCAAGCAGGACCTGACCGAGCTGATGAGACTGCGTCCCGACGTAGATGCGATACTGCAAGAGCTGTGGAATCAGGTTGAAACGCACTACGCCGAGGAGCCGCCCGAGGTGCGGTATGCCCAATGCCGCAGGCTGGGAATCGTTTATTATTACCGCAAAAACGAAGAACATCTCTACTGATATGATCATAGACACACACTGCCACCTCGATGTCGACGACTTCGCCGACGACCTGCCGCAGGTCATCGAACGGGCCAAAGCAGCCGGGGTGGGCCGAATTTTCATTCCCGCCGTCGACCTGAAGTCGATAGACGCCCTGATGCGGATATGCCGCCAATATCCGGGCTACGCCTTTCCAATGATCGGTCTGCAGCCCGAAGAGGTGAAAGAAGACTGGCAGGAGGTGCTCAAAGCCATGCGGGCCATGCTCGACCGCAACCTCCAATCCTCGGATCCGCACGTCATCGCCATCGGCGAATGCGGCCTCGACTTCTATTGGAGCAGGGAGTTTGAGCAGGAACAGCTGGCCGCCTTTGAAGAACAAGTGCGCTGGTCGGTGGAAACCCGACTGCCGCTGATGATCCATTGCCGCAAGGCTCAGAACGAACTTCTGGCCATATTGCGCAAATACGAGCAAACGCTGCCGGGCGGTGTGTTCCACTGTTTCACGGGCAACAGGCAGGAAGCGCGTGAGTTCCTTCGCATGCCTCGGTTTGCCTTGGGCATTGGCGGCGTCTTGACGTTCAAGAGCAGCCACCTCCGCGAAGACCTTCCGGCGGCCGTTCCGCTCAACCGGATCGTGCTGGAGACCGACGCCCCCTACATGGCGCCTGTGCCCTACCGGGGCAAACGCAACGAGAGCGCGTTCATCGTGGAGGTCGGGAAGACGCTGGCGGGCAGCTATGGCGTGACCGAAGACGAACTGGCTCGCGCCACCAATGAGAATGTTGCCGCGATATTCGGCCCATCTATTAAAGAATTTTAAATCCTTTATGCCTCTTGCCGATAATCAATGAAAAAGTAATACCTTTGCAATCCGATTGAAGGAAAGATGCTCGAGTGGTTGAAGAGGCACGCCTGGAAAGCGTGTAAACGCCAAAAGCGTTTCGGGGGTTCGAATCCCCCTCTTTCCGCAAAGCACCGGTGATGGCGCAAAACAGCCCACCACCACGGCAAACGAATTGCAACAACGCTGCAGCCATGGGCCATGCAGCGTTTTTTTTGTGCCCATTCCATTGTTCAAAGCTGCCTTTTTGACATCAAAACACGCCATTTTGGCCGACTTTCTCCTTGGGAACGACCTTTGAAGAAATGCTTTCGGAAGCCGTGCAGGCTCCCCGACAAACGTCTACACATTATATAATATAAGAAAGGAGAAACGAAAATGACATTCGACAAATTCACGATCAAGGCGCAAGAAGCCGTACAAGCGGCGGTGAACATTGCGCAGCAGAACGGGCAACAGAGCATAGAGCCCGTCCACTTGCTGGCCGGCGTCATCGACAAAGGCAAGGAAGTGGTCGCCTTCATGTTCCAAAAGCTGGGCATGAACGCCAATGCCGTCAACACGGCCCTGCAACAAGAGATAGCCCATCTGCCCAAGGTGCAGGGCGGACAGCCTTACTTGAGCAACGACACCAACGCCATCTTGCAGCGCACGATGGACTTTTCGCAGAAGTTGGGCGACGAGTTCGTCAGCATAGAACCCATGCTTCTGGCCATCCTCGACAGCAACAATGTCGCCGGCCGCATACTGAAAGACGCCGGCATGACCGAGAAAGAGGCCATGATGGCGGTCCAGGAACTGCGTCAGGGACAGAAGGTGCAGAGCCAAAGTGGCGACGAGAACTACCAGGCGTTGCAGAAATACGCCATCAATCTGATAGAACGGGCGCGCCAAGGCAAGCTCGATCCGGTGATCGGACGCGACGACGAGATTCGCCGTGTGCTGCAAATCCTGAGTCGACGCACCAAGAACAACCCCATATTGATAGGTGAACCGGGAACCGGAAAGACGGCCATCGTGGAGGGATTGGCCCAGCGAATCGTGCGCGGCGACGTGCCGGAGAACCTGAAGAACAAGCAACTCTACTCGCTCGACATGGGCGCGCTCGTGGCAGGAGCCAAGTATAAGGGCGAATTTGAGGAGCGGCTCAAGGGCGTCATCAAGGAAGTGACCAACGCCGACGGCAACATCATCCTCTTCATAGACGAGATTCACACGCTCGTCGGTGCCGGAGGAGGCGAAGGGGCCATGGACGCGGCCAACATATTGAAGCCTGCCTTGGCCCGGGGAGAGCTGCGGGCCATCGGCGCCACGACCCTCAACGAGTATCAGAAGTACTTCGAGAAGGACAAGGCGCTCGAACGCCGCTTCCAAACGGTCATGGTCAACGAGCCCGACGAGCTTGACGCCATCAGCATTCTCCGTGGTTTGAAAGAACGATACGAGAACCACCACAAGGTAAGAATACAGGACGACGCCTGCATCGCGGCCGTCAAACTGAGCGAACGCTACATTTCCGACCGCTTCCTGCCCGACAAGGCCATCGACCTGATGGACGAAGCGGCTGCCAAACTGCGCATGGAACGCGACTCGGTGCCCGAGGAATTGGACGACCTGGATCGTCAACTCAAGCAGAAGGAGATTGAACGCGAGGCCATCAAGCGTGAGAACGACGCCGACAAACTGGCTCTTCTCGACCGTGAAATCGCCGAACTGAAAGAGAAAGTGAACGCCTTCAAGGCCAAGTGGGAAAGCGAAAAGGCGCTCGTCAACCAAATTCAACAGGACAAGCAGCAGATGGAGAACCTCAAGTTCGAGGCCGAACGGGCCGAACGGGAGGGCAACTACCAGCGCGTCGCTGAGATTCGGTACGGCGAACTGACCCGTCTGGCCGAGGACATCAAGGCCGTTCAGGCCCGACTGGCTTCAACCCAGCAGGGCGAACAGATGGTGCGCGAGGAGGTGACGGCCGACGACATCGCCGAAGTGGTGAGCCGTTGGACGGGCATACCCGTGAGCCGAATGCTGCAAAGCGAACGGGAGAAGCTGCTAAACCTTGAGAATGAGCTTCACAAAAGGGTCGTCGGACAAGAGGAAGCCATCACGGCCGTGAGCGACGCGGTGAGGCGCAGCCGCGCCGGACTGCAGGATCCGAAGCGCCCGATTGCGTCTTTCATCTTCCTGGGAACCACCGGTGTCGGCAAGACGGAGCTGGCCAAGGCGCTGGCCGAGTATCTCTTCAACGACGAAAACATGATGACGCGCATCGACATGAGCGAGTATCAGGAGAAATTCAGTGTCACCCGCCTCATCGGCGCGCCTCCGGGATACGTAGGTTACGATGAAGGCGGCCAGCTGACGGAGGCCGTCAGGCGCAAACCGTACAGCGTCGTGCTCTTCGACGAGATTGAGAAGGCGCATCCCGACGTGTTCAACACGCTGCTGCAGGTGCTCGACGACGGCCGACTGACCGACAACAAGGGCCGGTTGGTCAACTTCAAGAACACCATCATCATCATGACGAGCAACGCCACACGCGAACAACTCCGTCAAATCATGCGTCCGGAGTTCCTCAACCGCATCGACGACATCATCACTTTCAAGCCGTTGAGCAAGGAGGAGATTGCCCAAGTCGTGGAAATGCAGATGAACCGCGTGAAGAAAATGCTCGAACCGCAGGGCTACGACTTGCAATGGACGCCGCAGGCCATCGAGACGCTGGCCGAAGCGGGCTACGATCCGCAGTTCGGCGCACGTCCCGTGAAGCGTGCCATCCAAGAGATGGTGCTCAACGAGCTGAGCCGCAAGATCCTGAGCGAGGAGGTTTCGCGTGAGAAACCCATCCTCCTCGACTCCTTCGGCGAAGGTCTCGTCTTCAGAAACTAAGCCCGTCATCCTCTCATACAGGCCATATTCCGCAACAACCGCTTGCAGAATATGGCCTTTTTCGTTGCCTTTCACAAGCGCATTGACAACCGTTTGAATTGTCAACACATCCCTACAACAACTAATTTATCTTAAAATCAAATTTATTTTCCAAAGGAAATAGATTATCAAAGATACTTTTCTTACCTTTGCATTGTTTCCTTTGGAAACGTAAAAAGGTAACTATTGTCAAACCAAAAGTGCATCACATGAAAGAGTTAATAAAGAGACTGAACTTCTTCAGTTTGTTCCGCATCCTCATCGGAGCCGCAGGAGCCGCATACGGAGCCTACGCCGGCAGCGTCGTCTTCGTCGTCTTGGGCGTGTTTCTGATAACGATGGCGTTTCTGAATCCATCCTGTTGCATCGGCAACAAATGCGTCATCAAGAATAAGAAGCCCAAGACAACTTTCACAAAGGCCAACGACGAGCCTGCAAAAGAGGGCTGATCAGACGGCAATCGCTGCACGATCGGCTTCCAATCGCTGCACGATTACTTTCCAATCGCTGCACGATTACTTTCCAATCGCTGCGCGATTGAATTTCCATAAACCAACTTTTAACTTCCAAAAGGATGAAGCATACAGATACAATCAAGGCCATCGCCCTGCTCACGGCCCTTCTGGGGGCTGAAGTCCATGCCCAAACGCCCTCCTACATATCCATGGACAGGGCGATACGGCAGGCCGAGCAGAACAACAGCCATATCCTACAAGCCAAGATCGGCGAACTCATCGGCAAGGCGGAATACCGCCAGACCGACGCCATCTTCCTTCCCCAGGTCTCCCTGGGCTACACCGCCATGGCCACCAACAACCCTTTGAACGCCTTCGGATTCCTCCTTCAGCAGAGCCGTGTCACCGCAATGGACTTCGATCCGGCCAAGCTCAACGACCCGGGGACGGCCCGCAACTTCAACGCCGGCATAGATGTCAAGCTGCCGTTGCTGAACGTCGACATGTGGTATCGCCGCAAAGGAGCCAAGATTATGGAGGATATTCCCAAGTATCAGACCCAATATACAAAGGAATACATCAGGTATGAGGTGCAGAAAGCCTACACCCAGCTGCAATTCGCCTATGCAAGCGCGGGCATATTGGCCCAGACCCTCGCCGACGTCAAGGCCATCCGGCAGATGGTCGACAACTTCTACAAGCAGGGACTGATACAGAAAAGTGACGTGCTGAACGCCGAAGTGCAGGTGAATACGGTTGAAAGCGCGCTGGCAAAGGCCCGCAGCAACATCGCCAACGCATCGGAAGGACTCCTACTGCTCATGGGCGACAAGCCGCAAACGGGCGGCGCCACCCTGTCCACCGACAGCCTCCGGCTGGCCGACAACGAAGAGACGACCCCCACTTTCTCGCCTTTCCGCTCGGACATCATGGCCATGCAACGGGGCCTCGACGCCACGAATGTCATGGTGAAGTCGCTCAAGATGGCCTACCTGCCGCGCCTGAACGCCTTCGGAAGCTATCAGTTCAACGACAAGCGCATATTCCGGTTCAAGTCGGACTCCTACATGATGGGCCTGAACCTGAGCTGGGACATCTTCACGGGCAACCAGACCAGGCACAAGATACGCGCCGCAAGCCTGCAACGGGACAGGTTGCAGCTGCAATTGCAGCAGCACATCGACCGGAGCAGGCTGGAAGTGGAGAAGAACAACCGCGACCTGACCGACCTTGCGTTTGAAATCAAGCGCCACGAAACGAGCGTTGCGCAGGCCGGCGAGGCCCTCCGCATCATGCGCAACCGCTACAAAGAGGGACTGGTCGGCACCACCGACCTCCTCATGTCGCAGGCACAGTTCTCGAAAACACAGCTTGAGAAAGCGCAGGCTGTCATGAACTACAACATAACAAGATATTACCAGCAATTAATCACCGCAAAAAAATAGAACCATTTATGTCATCCCTCTTTAAAACCACATTGCCAGGACTTCTTGCCATCGGGCTAATGGCGTCCTGCTCGTCAACCGAAAAGCCGAAAGGCGAAGAGCCTTCCGTCGCCGTAAGCACCTATTCCCCCACGGCGCAGAGCGACAACAGCCTCCTCGTCAGCGGCATGGTGTCGTCCAAGCAGACCACTTTCGTCAGCACGCGGATGATGGGCTACATCCACAAGATTCATGTAAAGCAAGGCGACCACGTAGCCAAAGGCCAGCTGCTTGTGACCATCAACAGCGACGACCTCAAGGCCAAGCGCGCCCAGGTGCAGGCGATGGTCGTGGAAGCGGAGGCCGCCGCCCGCAACGCCAACAAGGACTACGACCGCTACAAGGCCCTGCACGCCCAGAAAAGCGTGTCGGACAAGGAACTGGAGAACATGCAGCTCAACCGAACGTCCATCAACGCCAAGCTGCAGATGGCCCGCCAGAGCCTGAAAGAAGTCAACTCGATGTTCAGCTACGCCGACATACGCGCTCCTTTCGCCGGCACCGTCACCCGAAAGATGATGGACGAGGGCGGAACGGCCGCACCCGGCATGCCCATCCTCGTGCTCGAACAGACCGGCGACCTTGATGTTGAAGCGTCGGTGCCCGAAAGCAGCATTCCCTTCATCAAGCCGGGCATGCCCGTCCGGATGGAAGTCAAGTCGCAAGACCTGCACTTTGTCGGCCACATCAGTGAGGTCAGTCCCTCCGCCGAGACCACCGGCGGCCAGTATGGCGTGAAGATCGCGCTGCCACAGGAGGTCAAGGGCCGTCTCAAGGCGGGCATGTACGCCGGCATTCGGGTGCCCATGCCCACGACGGCGCAGCCCAGGCAAGGCGTGTGGGTCGAGGCGTCGTCCGTCATTCGCCGCGACCAACTCACCGGAGTCTACGTGGTCACGGCCGACAACAAGGCCGCTCTGCGCTGGATCAGGCTGGGAAGAACCCAGAACGGGCGCATCGAAGTGCTTTCAGGACTCGACGCTTCGGCCAAAGTGATTCGCGGCGGCGGCGTCAAACTGTACAACGGGCGCAGCATTAAGACAACAAACTAAACACCGACACTTATGAAACAAGGAATATCAGGCATGATAGCGGGGGCCTTCATCAAGTCCAAACTCAGCATTCTGCTGGTGATGGCCTTCCTGCTGATGGGTGCCTTCAGCATATACCTCATCCCCAGCGAGGAGGAACCACAGATAGAAGTGCCGATGGCCGACATCATGGTCGGCTATCCGGGCGCTTCGCCCAAGGAGATAGAGCACAGCGTCGTCGCGCCGTTGGAGAAGATCGTCTCCAACATCAAGGGAGTGGAGGACGTCTACTCCACGTCCATGGACGGAATGGCCATGCTCACCGTCCAGTTCTATGTCGGCGAAGACGTGGAACGGTCGCTCGTCAAGCTCTACAACGAGCTGATGAAGAACATGGACCGCATGCCGCAGGGCGCCACCATGCCCCTGGTGAAGTCAAGGGCCATCGACGACGTCCCGGTGCTGGCCTTCACGCTGTGGAGCGACAGCGTCGGCAGCTTCCAACTCCGTCAGCTGGCCGAGGTCGTGGGCAACGAAATCAAGAAAGTGCCCGACGTGGCCCACGTGGATGTCATCGGCGGCAACCCGCACGAGGTGAGTATCCGGCTCGACAAGGAGCGGATGGCCGCGAGCAAGGTCGACATGAACGCCATCGCGCAGGCTCTCCAGGCCAACAACGTGCAGCTGCAGAGCGGCAACGTCGTCGGTGGCGACCGTGCTTTCTCCACGCAGGTGGGCAATTTCTTCACGAATGCGGACGAAATCAGGAACACCGTCGTCGGAACCAATGACAACCAACCGGTCTACCTCCACCAGGTGGCCGAGATAGAGGACGGCCCCAAGGAGACCGACAACTATCTTTCATTCGGCTACGGGGCCGGCCATGCCGAGCAACAGAAGGCCAATCCGGGCGAACATCTGGCCGTCACCATCTCCATCGCCAAGAAGAAGGGCGCCGACGCCATGAAACTGGCGAAGCTCATCACCCATAAAGTGGAGCATTTGAAGCGCGACCTCATCACCGACAACGTGCAGGTGGAGGTCACCCGCAACTACGGAGTGACCGCCGCACACAAAGTTTCGGAGCTTCTGCTGCACCTTTCCCTGGCCATCGTCATCGTCACGCTCTTCGTCATGCTGGCCATGGGCTGGCGCGGCGGCCTGGTCGTCTTCCTTTCGGTGCCCATCACGTTTGCGTTGACGCTCTTCGCCTACTATTTCACAGGCTACACGCTGAACCGAATCACACTCTTCGCGCTGGTCTTCGTCACCGGTATCGTGACCGACGACTCCATCATCATCGCGGAAAACATGTACCGCCACTTCAAGCACAACAAGCTGCCGCCGCTGCAAGCAGCCATCTATGCCATCAACGAGGTGGGCAATCCCACGATCCTGGCCACCCTCACCGTCATCGCGGCCGTGCTTCCGATGGCTTTCGTGTCAGGAATGATGGGACCCTACATGAGTCCCATGCCCATCGGAGCGGCCATCGCCATGACCTTCTCCCTGCTATTGGCCCTGACGTTGACGCCCTACTTCGGCTTCCTCTTCCTGCAATACAAGGGCAAGTGCAAAGCGGGGAAGGACGACGCGACCGACGGACACACCGAGAACGCCCTCGAGCAGGGGCGCATCTACCGATTGTACCGCGCCATGACGGAGCCGTTCCTGAAAAGCCGCACGAAACGATGGGCCTTCATGCTCGGCCTCACCGTCGTATTGGTAGGCTCCGTGTCGCTGTTCTTCACCAAGTCGGTTTCGGTTAAAATGCTTCCGTTCGACAACAAGAACGAAGTTCAGGTCGTCGTCGACATGCCCGAAGGCACAACGCTGGAGCGAACCAACGCCGTCGCGCAAGAGCTGGCCATGGAGATAGCCCGCAACGAAATGGTGACCAACTATCAGATCTACACGGGCACGGCCTCCCCCATCAGCTTCAACGGCCTGGTGCGCCACTACGACATGCGCCGTGGCGACAACGTGGCCGACATCCAGGTGAATCTGCTTGACAAGAGCCGCCGCAACGTCCAGAGCCATGACATCGCGAAGGCCATGCGGCCGGCGTTGCAGAAGATTGGCCAACGCTACGGGGCCAACGTCAAGGTGGTGGAAGTGCCGCCCGGACCGCCCGTCATGTCCACCATCGTGGCCGAAATCTACGGCCCCGACCATGAAGGACAGATGGATGTGGCGCGACAGGTGAAGTCCATCCTGCGCATGACCGACAATGTGGTCGACGTCGACTGGATGGTGGAAGACGACCAGAAGGAGTTCCGCTTCGTAGTGGACAAGGACAAGGCCATGAAACAGGGCATTGCCGAAGCCCAGGTGGCACAGGTTGTGCGCGGCGCGCTGTCGGGAGTCCCGGTGGGTGTGCTCCACCAGCCGGCCATGGTCAACCAGGTGGGCGTCACGCTGAAGCTCTCCGAAGCTGACAAGGCCAGTGTGGAAGACGTGCTGAGCACCAACGTCGTCAACGCCCGTGGCCAATCGGTGCCCGTCGGCAGCCTGGTCACGGTGGAGGAGACCGTCAAGCAGAAGAGCATTTCACGCAAGAACCAGAAGCGTGTGGTCTATGTGACGGCCGAAGTGGCGGGCGAACTGGAGAGTCCCGTCTATCCGATACTCGACATTTCCGACAAGTTGAAGGGCATAAAGCTGCCCGCCGGCTACCACATCAGCGAGGAGTTCAAGCAGCAACCCGAGCTGGAGGACGACTATTCGCTCAAGTGGGACGGCGAATGGAAGATTACTTACGAGGTGTTCCGCGACCTGGGACTGGCCTTCCTCTTCGTGATCATCATCATCTACATGCTGCTTGTCGGATGGTTCCAGAGCTTCCTCACGCCATTGGTGCAGCTCACCGTCATACCGCTGTCGCTCATCGGCATTGCGCTCGGCCACTTGCTGCTCGGCGCCTACTTCACGGCCACGTCGATGATAGGCTTCATCGCCCTGGCGGGTATCATGGTACGCAACTCCATCTTGCTGATCGACTTCATCGACATACGCCTCAAGGAGGGCATTCCGCTCAAACAAGCCATCATCGAGTCGGGGGCCATCCGCACCACACCCATCGTTCTGACGGCCGGCGCCGTGCTCCTGGGGGCCATCGTCATCCTCTTCGACCCCATCTTCCAAGGACTGGCCATCGCATTGATCGGCGGTACGCTCACGTCCACGGTGCTGACGCTGGTCGTCGTGCCGCTGTTGTATTACAAAATGCTCAAAAACAAAGTGAAATAACATGAAACTTATCGTAGTATTAAGCCTTGTCGATTTCAGGGAAAGCGTCATCAAACTGCTCCACGACGCGGGCGTGAAGCGTTTCAGCACGGCCGACATCACCGGCTACAAGGACCGCAAGACGGCAGACGACCTGAATTGGTTCTCCTCCCGCCTGCTGCGTGTCAAGACCGACTCGCTGGTGTTCTTCAGTTTCGCCGAAGAACAGGCCGCGGAAGAGGTCGTCCGCCAGGTCAACGCGCTCAACCGAGCCACAGAAGACAACTTCCCCGTCCACGCGTTCGTCATGGACGTGGAGAAGTTCTCCGAACTCAGCTGACGTCAGGCGTGCGCCGTGGCACACCCCGGCTTGCCCATTCCAAGCCGACGCCGTGCCACGGAACGCGCCCGACCGACGACTCCGCCCGCAAAGCAGGGCGACGGCATGCGGAAACGGCTTCGCTGACGTTTTTCCCGTCAGAAGTTGGTTTATCAAAGAGAAGTCGCTAATTTTGCAAACGATAAACTTTTAAAACAAGGAGGTTGCTATGGACAACAGCTGCATCTGCCAAATCAGGGACATCTACAAAGCGATTGTCAGGTTTGAACACGAACTGGACAGGCAGTTCGGCCTGAACATCAACGAAGGCATGCTGCTCTGCCTGCTTCAAGACACCAAACCCATGCAGGCCAAGGACATCGCCGACAAGATGAACCTGACGAAATCCAACACGTCGAAGGTCATCGCCTCGCTCGAAAAGAGGCAGTACATAGAAAGACAAGGCAGCGACCTGGACTACCGATACAGGTATTTCCGCATAACGGAAGAGGGACTGCGCATCCTGGAGCAGATTCACAGCGACAAGGTGTGCATACCTGAAGACCTGCGCCGCTACGTCTCCAAGCCATAACTCCCTTTCTGCCAGGTACATACAGCACCAGAAGCCGCCCGAAGCGGCACGCCGCCCGACAGCCGTCGGCCGGTTGCAATTCAAAAGCTATGCTTTGACCGCGTGAAAAGCCCCCTTTCATGCGCCAAAAGCATAGCTTTTGCACGCTCATAAGGGGCTTTTTTCAAATCAAAAGCTTACCTTTGCAACATGATGCACTTCATAGATCTGACGCTGCTGGCCATCGCCCTGGCCATGGACTGCTTCACAGTATCCATCATCAGCGGCGTCATGCTGCGCCGTCCGCAATGGCCCGCGATTCTCCGCATGTCGCTCCTGTTCGGCTTTTTCCAAGCGTTCATGCCGCTGTTGGGCTGGCTGGGCACCACGCGCTTCAGCCATTACATCGAAGCCTACGACCACTGGATAGCCTTCGGACTGCTCGCCTTCCTGGGCGGGCGCATGATTCGCGACTCGTTTTTGCCCGAAGAAGCGAAGACTTTCGACCCCGTGAGCCTCAAGTCGCAGCTCATCCTGGCTCTCGCCACGAGCATAGACGCCCTCGCCATCGGCATAACCTTCGCCTTCACAGGCTACCGCACGCTCGCCGACCTCATGCTCCCGCTGGCCATCATCGGGCTGGTGTCGCTGCTGTTCGGCCTCACGGGCAACATGCTCGGCATACGGTTCGGCAACCGCATCTGCCGTTGCATCAGGCCGGAGCTCATCGGCGGCGTCATTCTCGTGGCCATCGGCGTCAAGATTCTGGTCAGCCACCTGTGTCAATGAGGGCTGAAGACGCCCACCCCGCTGCCGGACGCGCTTGCAACGACAGGCGAAGCTTCCGATTTGAAAGCACTTGACATCCGTCAAGAAATGCCCATCTTTCACAAATATCGTCCGTTTGGGTTTTGAACATCCGTTTTCTTCCGCCTAACTTTGCCCTCGGTTTCGAGAGAGACCGTCAGGATAATCAGACCCGAAGAGTGGGTCTGTGCTTAGGATAACAATTAATGGGCGCTGCAAAGCAGTGCCGATAGGAGATTGAGAAAATGGAAAGATTGACACAAAATGTAAAGAATGGACTGAGAAAGTTTGCCGCTTCCTACGTAAAAGCAATGACTTTATACGGTGAAGCCTTTCTCGCCACCAAGGGTATCGCCTGAAAAGGCGTGCCGATTGATTGGAAAGCAACTCACTAAAAAATAGTCCCTCCATGACTTTTGGGCCATGGAGGGATTTTTGTTTGCCAAGGACTGCCGTCCGACCGCTACGCTTCGGCCTTCTTAGTCTGCCGGATGAAGAAGAGGATGAGGCAGATGTAGGCGACGAGCGAGCATATTTCCGACAACGGGTTGGCCAGCCAATGCTCGCTGACGGGGTTGAAACCGCCGAAGCGCAGCAGTGCGCTGACCACGCCCATGAGTGCTCCGCCGGCGATGAAACCACTGGCGATGAGGGTTCCCCGCTCGCCACGGGCCAGGTTCAAGGCCTCGTTCTTGCTGCGTGTCGTCACAAACCAGTTGAGTGCTCCGCCCACGAGGATGGGCACGTTGAGCTGCAACGGGATGAACATGCCCAAGGCGAAGGCCAGCGCGGGTATCTTGCAGAACGTCAAGACGATGGCGATGAGCGCGCCAATGCCATACAGCACCCAGGGCGCGCCGGCCCCGTTCATCATCGGTTCGATGACGGCAGCCATGGCGTTGGCCTGCGGGGCCACGAGATGGCCGGTCTGGTTGGGGTCGAAACCGTAGGTGTCGTTGAGCAACATCATCACGCCACCCACCGTAGCGGCACTAACCAGCGTGCCCAAAAACTTCCATGTCTCTTGCTTTTTGGGCGTAGTGCCAAGCCAGTAGCCTATCTTCAGGTCTGTAACAAAACTGCCGGCCATACTCAATGCAGTACAAACAACGCCGCCCATAATCAGCGCGGCCACCATGCCACCGGCCCCATTGAGTCCTACGGCTACCATAACGACGCTGGCCAAGATAAGTGTCATTAGCGTCATACCCGACACAGGATTGCTTCCTACGATAGCTATGGCGTTGGCGGCAACGGTCGTAAAGAGGAAAGCGATGATTGCTACCAACAGAATAGCTACGATGGCATAAAGCAGGTTGTGCATCACGCCGAGCCAGAAGAATACGAATGTAACGGCAATGGCTACTAACGAACCGATGGCTATAATCTTAAACGAAATGTCGCGCTGCGTGCGGGCCACGTCAACGCTGTCTATACTCTTGCCCCCCATTTCCTTTGCGGCCAGTCCGACGGCACTTCGGATAATGCCCCAGCTCTTGATGATACCGATAATACCGGCCATGGCAATGCCTCCAATGCCGATACTCTTGCCGTAAGTAGCAAAAATCTGTTCGGGCGTCATAGCACCGACAGCCGTCGTCACGGTCGTTCCACCGATATTAAGGACGGTATCGGGAAAGAGTAAGGCCATACCGGGCACAATAAGCCACCACACGGCAACCGAGCCCATGCAGATAATGAAGGCGTATTTCAAACCTATGATATAGCCCAAGCCCAACACGGCGGCACCCGTATTGACCTTGAACACCAGCTTGGCATGGTCGGCCAACTGCTGTCCGAAGCCCACCACGCGGGTCGTAAAGTTCTCATTCCACCACCCGAAGGTTGCTACGATGAAGTCGTAAAGGCCACCTACGAGTCCGGAAATGAGCAAAGGCTTGGCTTGATTGCCACCTTTAGCGCCCGAAACGAGCACCTGTGTCGTGGCCGTTGCTTCGGGGAAAGGATATTTGCCGTGCATGTCGCTGACGAAATACTTGCGGAATGGAATCAAGAAAAGAATGCCAATGATACCACCAAGGGCCGAACTGAGAAATATTTTAAAGAACGAAGCCGTCATGTCGGGGTACTTTGCCTGCAGAATATAGATAGCGGGAAGCGTGAAAATAGCACCGGCCACCACGGCTCCAGAGCAGGCACCGATACTCTGGATGATAACATTCTCGCCTAAAGCCTTAGAGCGTTTGGCGGCCGTAGACGCGCCAACGGCGATAATGGCGATAGGGATGGCGGCCTCAAAGACCTGTCCCACCTTCAAACCAAGGTAGGCCGCGGCCGCAGAAAACAACACGGCCATGACGATTCCCCACGATACTGACCAGAAGTTTACCTCCGGATAAACCTGCTGAGGCGACATGATGGGTTCATACTCCTCACCACTCTTCAACTCCCGAAAGGCATTTTCCGGCAATTGGATTGATTCTTTTTCCTGTTTTTCCATAATAATTATTTACAAGTTTGATTGCAAAGTTAAAGCAATTGGATAGAAAAGCAAAATAATTGTTGTATATTTGCAGCACACTTAGCCATTTATCCATGCGTAAAACCATTGCCACCATCTTTCTATTGCTCATCGTCGAGACCCTCTTCGCCATACCGGCCAAGGACAACCAATGGCGAACCATCACGCTGCAAGACGGCAAAACCGTTCGTGCCAAGCTTGTGGGAGACGAATTTCTACATTATTATATAGATGAATCCGGTAACAAATATATAGGTAATGGGACCTATTTCACCCTGTTGAATCCCAGCACCGAACGCCGTCTCGCCACGCGGGCATACGACAGGGCCAGGCAAAGGATGAAGCGGTTGAGGGGCAACCGCCGCGCGCCGGCCTACGAAGGCAAGAAGAAAGGAGTCATCCTGCTGGTCAACTTCAAGGATGTCAAATTTAAAGAAGCCCATACGCGGGAGACGTTTGACAAGTTGGTCAATGAGGAAAACTATCAGAAAGGAGCCATAAAAGGCAGCGTCCACGACTACTTTATGGCACAGAGCAACGGCCGTTTCGACCTCAGTTTCGACGTGAAAGGCACCTACGAACTGGGCCACGAGCGTGCTTACTACGGCGGCAATGCCAATATCGACGGGGAAGACGCCGACCGACGACCGGGCGAAATGGTTGCGGAAGCGTGCCGACTGGCCGCAGGTGACGTGAATTACAAGGACTACGACTGGGACGGAGACGGCGAAGTGGACCAAGTCTATGTCCTCTATCCCGGCAAGGGTGAAGCCGACGGCGGCGAACAGGAAACCATCTGGCCCCACGAATGGAACTTGCAGAGTTCCGATTACGGACGAAGATTGGCCATCGGCGATGTTTTCATCAACACCTATGCCTGCGGACCCGAGCTGGACGGTCGAGACAAACTCTGCGGAATCGGCACCATCTGCCATGAGTTCAGCCATTGTCTGGGACTGCCCGACTTCTATGACACCTCCAACACTGGCGTGTCCGACATGGGATCATGGTCGGTGATGAGCAACGGCTGCTTCGGTGGCGGAGGTCACACGCCTTCGGGCTACACTGCCTACGAGAAATGGCTCTGCGGTTGGCAAGCTCCCATCGTCCTGCAGGGCGACACCATCATAGAAAACCAGCAGCCCATAAGCCAAAACGGCGAAACCTACATCCTGTACAACGACGCCCACAAAGACGAATTCTACCTGCTGGAGAACCGCCAACAGCAAGGATGGGACGCCGACTTGCCCGACAGGGGCCTGATGGTCACCCATGTCGATTATGACAAAACTGCATGGATATACAACCAAGTCAACACAGAAAGCGGACATCCACGGTGTACGCTCATCACAGCCAACGGCCGGGAGCCGAGCTACTCGTTCAAATCGACGGGGAGAGACACCCACAATCTCTTCCCCTATGGCGACAAAAACAGCCTGACGAGGGAGACCGTTCCGGCGGCAAAGCTCTACAATAACAACACCGACGGCACACGGTTCATGCTGAGCAACATCACCCAAATCGTGCAACAGGCCGACGGCAACATCTCATTCTGCGTCAGCGCCAACCAGGTCAAGCCCCTCGAAGAGAATGACACACTCTTCTATGAGTCGTTCAAAGACTGTAACGGCACAGGCGGCAACGACGGAAAATTCAGTGGAAGGATAGCCAGCAGCAAGATTTACACCGACCACTCCGGTTGGACATACAACCATGGCGGAGCCGGAAAAGGCTGTATGAAATTGGGAACCTCCACCGTCGCGGGCCATCTCATATCGCCCGCCATCGCGTTTGACGGCGACTATATGCTCTCCGTCAAGCTGGCCGTCTGGAAAAAGGACGGCAACACGCTCGACATCCGGCTCGACTCCCAGCCCATCCATACCGCCAAGGACATCAGCAGCGACCATTTCACCACCTACACGATTCCTTTCACGGCCCATGGAACCCACAAACTGGCTTTCTACGGCAGCAAACGATTCTTCATCGACGACGTTCTTGTCATGAAGAAGAAAAGCCCGACGCCTGTGCCGCGTATCGGAATGAAACGCAACAAGCCTGCGTCGACAACCAAGATTTACAACCTGCAAGGACAGTATGTCGGCACTTCGCTCGACCTTCTGCCCACAGGCATTTACATCCGGAACGGCCATAAAATCAGAAAATAGCAGCCCCATACATGTTAAAGTTACGTAATTTAATGGACATTCGCCAAATATTCATTAAAACCACTTGACACGTATAGGGTTAATTGTTACCTTTGCACGCCTTTATAAAAAGGTATATACGTATAGCATCTTATCTTTTCCAAGGTCAGCAGCAAGTTTTCAGGACGATGAACTTAGGAAAATAAAAAGAAACAGGTAAAAAGAATGAGACAACTAAAGATTCAGAAGAGTATTACAAACCGCTCCAGCGAGGCTTTGGACAAGTACCTTGTCGAGATCGGACGTGCCCCATTGATTTCCATCGACGAAGAGATCGAACTGGCACAGAAGATCAAGAAAGGCGGCCGAGAGGGCGAACGGGCCAAGGAAAAGCTCGTGACCGCCAACTTGAGATTCGTGGTTTCGGTCGCCAAACAATACCAACACCAGGGCCTTTCGCTCACCGACCTCATCGACGAAGGAAACATCGGGCTGGTGAAAGCTGCGGAGAAGTTTGACGAAACTCGTGGATTCAAATTCATCTCGTATGCCGTCTGGTGGATTCGGCAAAGCATTCTGCAGGCCATCGCCGAGCAGAGCCGCATCGTCAGGCTGCCGCTGAACCAAGTTGGCTCACTCAACAAGATCAATCGGGAAATCAACAAGTTTGAACAAGAGTATCAACGCAAGCCCTCACTGACCGAACTTTCCAACGTAACGAAGATCGAAGAGGAGAAGATAGACCAGAGTTTGATGGCCGACAGCCACCATGTGAGCATTGACGCGCCGTTCCAGGACGGCGAAGACAATAGCATGGTGGACATCATGGCCTCGGGCGACGACACGCGGACAGACAAGCAGGTGGACCACGAATCCATGGCCTTGGAACTGGAAAGCGTGCTGAAGAAAGTGCTGAAGGACCGCGAAATCACCATCATCCGCGAGTGCTTCGGCATCGGTTGCCACGAAAAGGGACTCGAAGAGATAGGCGACCAGCTGGGACTCACCCGCGAACGTGTGCGCCAGATTCGCGAGAAGAGCATAGCCAAGCTGCGCGACAGCGGCTACGCCCGCATCCTGATGAAATACCTGGGCTGACACCGCCTTGCGAAAGCCGCCCTTTCGGCTTACCAAAGCTGCCCTTTCAGCTTGCCAAAGCTGCCCTTTCAGCCGCCAACGGCAGTCCTTTTGCGTTGTAAAAAGGCAGCTATTGCAAAAGCAAGGGAATCCTTTATAAATCTATTCCTTGAACTAACGCACGCGAACCGCCGTTCGCCTGCAGCTCCACCGCACCCTGAAAACCGCCCACGACAGGCAAACGGGCCTGCAACGGTGGGCGAATCAAGCCACCGGACACTATCTTAAAAAACGTAAATAGACAGGCATATTACGCTATTTTTCGTATTTTTGCAGTCTTAACATACAATGGTATAGAACATGGCTGCCACAAAACAGATAAAGACCGCGCTCATCTCGGTCTTTCACAAAGATGGTTTGGACAGATTACTGGCCAGACTCAATCAAGAAGGTGTCAAATTCCTAAGCACCGGGGGCACCCGGCAATTCATCGAATCACTGGGCTATGAATGCCAAAAAGTGGAAGACGTGACCACCTATCCCTCCATTCTCGGCGGCCGGGTGAAAACCCTGCACCCCAAGGTCTTCGGCGGAATACTGGCTCGCCGCGACCATGCGGGCGACCAAGAGCAAATGAAACAATACGAGATTCCGGCCATCGACCTCGTCATCGTCGACCTCTATCCGTTTGAACAGACCGTGGCCGACGGCGCATCGGAGGCCGACATCATCGAGAAAATCGACATCGGAGGCATCTCTCTCATACGCGCCGGCGCCAAAAACTTCAATGACGTGGTCATCGTTCCCAGCAAAGCTGAATACGAAATGCTGCAAGACATCCTCGACAAGAAGGGCGCCTGCACCGACTTGGAAGACCGCAAGCGCTTCGCCGAGCGGGCTTTCGGCGTCAGCAGCCGTTACGACACGGCCATCCACAACTGGTTTGCCAAATGAAAGCAACCCTTTTCCCACATTAGAATCGTATAAAACAAACATATCAAATGGGATTTTTTTCGTTTATACAAGAGATTGCAATGGATCTCGGCACGGCCAACACCATCATCATCAGCGACGACAAGATTGTGGTGGACGAGCCGTCCGTCGTCGCCCTCGACCGCCGCACCGACAAGATGATTGCGGTGGGCCAGAAGGCCAAGATGATGTATGAGAAAACACACGACAACATCCGCACCATCCGCCCCCTGCGCGACGGCGTCATCGCCGACTTCACCGCCTGCGAGCAGATGATGCGCGGCCTCATCAAGATGGTTCACACGGGCAGCCGCATCTATTCGCCGTCATTGAGGATGGTGATCGGCGTGCCGTCGGGCAGCACCGAGGTTGAACTGCGTGCCGTCCGCGACAGCGCGGAGCATGCGGAGGGACGCGACGTCTACCTGATTTTCGAGCCGATGGCCGCCGCCATCGGTATCGGTATCGACGTGGAAGCCCCCGAGGGCAACATGATTGTCGACATAGGAGGCGGCAGCACGGAGATTGCCGTCATCTCGTTGGGCGGCATTGTCAGCAACAACTCCATCCGAATAGCCGGCGACGACCTCACGGCGGACATCCAGGAATACATGAGTCGCCAGCACAACGTGAAAGTCAGTGAGCGTATGGCCGAGCGAATCAAGATTCATGTGGGCTCGGCGTTGACCGACCTGGGCGAGGAAGCTCCGGAAGACTACATCGTCCACGGCCCGAACCGCATCACGGCGCTGCCCATGGAGGTGCCCGTTTGCTATCAGGAGATTGCCCACTGCCTTGACAAGACCGTCGCAAAGATAGAGAATGCCGTGCTCAGCGCACTGGAGAACACGCCTCCCGAGCTGTATGCCGACATCGTGAAGAATGGCATTTACCTGTCGGGGGGCGGCGCGTTGCTCCGCGGACTCGACAAACGACTCACCGATAAGATCAACATTCCGTTCCATATAGCCGAAGACCCGTTGCACAGTGTGGCCAAAGGTGCCGGCATTGCATTGAAGAACGTGGACCGCTTCTCGTTCTTGATGAGATAAACAGCGTTCATGAAGAATCTTCTGGATTTCTTGGCAAGGTACAACCACTGGTTGCTTTTCATCATACTGGAAGTTGCAAGCTTCGTCTTGCTCTTCCAGTTTAACAATTATCAGGGCAGTGTGTGGTTCACATCGGCCAACGCCGTCTCGGGAAAAGTCTTCGAGTGGAGCGCAAGCGTCGAGCAGTTCTTCGCGCTGACCAAGGTGAACGAGGCACTGACGCAAAGGAATCTTCTTCTGGAACAGCAGGTCCGCCTGCTCACCGACTCCATACAACAGCGCGACGGCGCCGCCGCAATGCCGCAAAGCAGGCAGTTGCAGCTGCTGGCCGACTACCGGCTGATTCCCGCCAAGGTGGTCAGCAACACCGTAAACAGGCGCGACAACTTCATCACCATCGACAAAGGGGCCAAGGACGGCGTGAAGAAAGACATGGGAGTCGTCTGCGGCAACGGCGTCGTGGGTATCGTCTACCTGGTCTCCGACCACTATTCCATCCTTCTTCCCGTGCTGAATTCACAGTCGAACATCAGCTGCACCATCAAGGGACGCGGCTATTTCGGCTATCTCCACTGGACGGGCGGGGCCACAAACCTGGCCTATGTGGACGACATTCCACGCCACGCGCATTTCAAACTCTATGACCTGGTCGTCACAAGCGGCTACTCTTCGGTCTTTCCACCGGGCATTCTTGTCGGAAAGATACTGCATGTCTACAACTCAAGCGACGGCCTTTCCTACCGTCTGAACGTAAAGTTGTCGACCGATTTCGCCAATTTGCGCGATGTCTGCGTCATCGACAACACGGCGATGGCTGAACGAATCCAAATCATGCAGGCCGCAAACGACTCCATCAAGGAAAGGGAGGAATAACAATGAACACTACCGCCACAAGACGAATCCTGCTATTTGTACTTCTGATCCTCGTGCAAGTGCTGATTCTCAACCACATCCATCTCTTCGGCTACGCCACTCCCCTGCCCTACGTGGCCTTCGTCCTGCAGACCAGAAGGAACTTCCCACGCTGGGCCACCTTGCTCGTCAGCTTCGCATTGGGTGCCGTCATCGACCTGTTCTCCAACACGCCGGGGGTCGCCATGGGCTCGCTCACGCTCATCGGGCTCATCCAACCGCCGCTGCTGGAGGTCTTTGTGCCCCGCGACAGCGCAGAAGACCTGGAGCCGAGCATGAAGACGCTGGGCGTAAACAAGTTCATTTTCTTCACCGTTTTGGTCGTTTTCATCTTTTGCCTCTGCTTCTTCACGCTCGAAACGTTCAACTTCTTCAATTGGATCAAGTGGCTCGAATGCGTCGGCGGTTCGACCGCCTTCACGTCAGTCCTCATCCTGGTGCTTGAGAACATGCGTAAGAGATGAAAGACTACAAGCTCGAAAACAGGCGATTCATCATCGGTGGCATAGCGTTTACAATCGTAATCGTCTATATGATCCGGCTTTTCACGCTGCAACTCCTGAGCGACGACTACAAGAAGAATGCCGACAGCAACGCCTTCTTGAAGAAAATAGAATATCCTTCGCGCGGTGTCATCAACGATAGGAACGGCGAACTGCTGGTCTACAACCAGCCGGCTTACGACGTCATGGTGGTGATGAACGAGGCGAAGGACCGCATCGACACCACCGAATTTTGCCAGGCGCTGGGAATCACGAAGGAATTCTTCGTCAAGCGGATGGAGACCATCAAGGACAGAAGCCTCAACCCGGGCTATTCGCGGTTCACGCAGCAGTTGTTCATGAACCAACTGTCGGACAAGGAGTCGAGCGTGTTTCAGGAAAAGATATTCCGCTTTCCCGGATTCTATGTGCAGAAGCGCAGCATACGACAATACATGTACCCCTTTGCGGCGCACGTTCTGGGCGACGTTGGCGAGGTTTCGCCCGCCGACATCGAGGAAGACGAGTACTACCAGCCCGGCGACTACATCGGAAAGCTGGGCGTCGAGCGGTATTACGAGAAGGCGTTGCGCGGCGAGAAGGGCGTCCGTGTGCTTCTGCGCGACGCCCACGGACGCATTCAGGGCAAATATCAGAACGGCCGCTACGACAAACGCCCCGTTGCCGGCAAAGACCTTACGCTGAGTCTCGACATCAAGCTTCAGGCACTCGGCGAGCGATTGCTCGAAGGAAAGATAGGAAGCATCGTGGCGATAGAGCCTTCCACGGGCGAAGTCCTGTGCATGGTGTCGTCCCCAACCTATGACCCACGCAGGCTGGTGGGCCGCAAACGCGGCAAAATGCACAAGTATCTGGCCCGAAACGTTTGGAAACCGCTGCTCAACCGCAGTATCATGGGCCAGTATCCGCCAGGCTCCACCTTCAAGACCACGCAGGGACTGACCTATCTCAGCGAAGGAATCATCACGCCGCACACCATGTTTCAATGCCACCACGGCTTCTACTACCGCGGACTCCACGTGGGCTGCCACGGCCATGTGTCGCCACTCAACCTCGTGGAGGCCATCAGCACGTCGTGCAACGCCTACTTCTGCTGGGGGCTTTACTACATGATGGGCAACCGAAGGAAGTATTCCAACGTCGACATCGCCATGGATACGTGGCGCGACTACATGGTCAGCATGGGCTTCGGGTACAGACTTGGCATTGATCTCCCTGGCGAAAAGCGGGGGCTCATACCCAACGCGCAGTTCTACGACAAGGCTTACAAGGGGTCGTGGAACGGCCTTACGGTCATCAGTATCTCCATCGGACAGGGCGAAGTCAACCTCACGCCGCTGCAAATAGCCAACCTCGGCGCGACGATAGCCAACCGCGGCTACTACTACGTGCCGCATGTGGTGAGAAAAGTGCAGGCCGAACCGCTCGACACGGCCTTCACCCACCGGCGCTACACCAAGGCCAACCGCCGCGCCTACGACTACATCGTGGCCGGAATGCGGTCGTCCGTGCTGAAAGGAACCTGCAAACACCTCGGCCATCTCGACTTCCCCGTATGCGGAAAGACCGGAACGGCGCAGAACCGGGGCCAGGACCACTCCGTCTTCATGGGCTTCGCGCCGATGGAAAGCCCCAAGATTGCCATCGCCGTCTACGTGGAGAACGGCGGATTCGGCGCCGACTTCGCCGTACCGATAGCCGGCGTACTCTTTGAACAGTATATGAAAGGTAAACTATCGCCTGCGGCTGCCAAGGAAGCCGAGGCCTTGCAACACAGAAGAATAGCCTATGGCTCGCACAACCGATAAACATCCCAGCATCCTTCGCTCACTCGACTGGTGGACGATAGGGCTCTATCTGGCGCTGTTGGCGTTCGGATGGATCAGTGTCTGCGGCGCCAGCTACACGTATGGAGACACCGACATCTTCAGTTTCTCCACCCGTTCGGGCATGCAAATCTTATGGATCGGCACGTCGATATGCCTCGGTTTCGTCCTCCTGATGATGGATGACCGCTTCTATGACACGTTCGCCTACGTCATTTATGCGGCCCTTCTTCTGCTGCTTTTCCTCACTATATTCAATCCCCATGAGATAAAAGGCTCGCGGTCGTGGCTCGTCTTGGGCCCGCTCCGCCTGCAACCTGCCGAATTTGCCAAGTTCGCCACGGCATTGGCGGTGGCCAAATTCATGAGCACCTACGGCTTCAACATCCATCGTTGGAAGCATTTTGCGGCCGCGGTGGCCATCGTCGTCCTGCCCATGCTGTTCATCGTGGCGCAGAAAGAAACCGGTTCGGCCTTGGTCTACCTGTCGTTCTTCCTCATGTTCTACCGCGAGGGAATGCCGGGAAGCGTCTTGTTCACGGGGGTGGCCATGGTCATCTACTTCGTCGTGGGCATACGGTTCGAAGAAGTCATGCTGCTCGACACGCCGACGTCCATCGGCAAGTTTGTCGTACTGCTGCTCGTGCAGGTCTTTTCGGGCGTGATGGTGCATGTATATTGCGGCAACAGGAAGCAAACCAGACTCATCTTGGGCGCCTGTCTGGGCGTCACGGCCGTCTTCCTGCTGTTCTCCATCTATGTCATTCCTTTCGACATCATGTGGATTCAGCTCATTCTCAGCGGCCTGCTGATGGGCTACCTGGGCTATCAATGGCTTCGGTCACGCCTTTCCTCCTACCTTTACATCCTGTTGTTCACGCTCGGTTCGATTGCGTTTTTCTACTCGGCCGACTATGTTCTCAACCATGTGATGGAACCACATCAGCGCGTCCGCATCAATGTCTTGCTGGGATTGGACGAAGATCTGGCCGGCGCGGGCTACAATGTACACCAGAGCGAGATTGCCATCGGCTCGGGAGGACTGCGAGGAAAGGGCTTTCTCAACGGAACACAGACCAAGTTGAAGTTCGTGCCCGAGCAGGACACGGACTTCATCTTCTGCACCGTGGGCGAGGAAGAAGGCTTCCTCGGCTCGGCCGGCGTGCTGATTCTGTTCCTCCTCCTGATACTCCGCCTCATCCATTTGGCCGAGCGGCAACCGTTCAAGTTCGGCCGGATATATGGCTACTGCGTGCTGAGCATCTTCCTCTTCCACGTCTTCATCAATGTGGGGATGGTCTTGGGGCTGACACCTGTCATCGGCATTCCGCTGCCGTTCTTCAGCTATGGCGGCTCATCGCTGTGGGGTTTCACGCTGTTGCTGTTCATCTTCCTCAGAATAGACGCGGGACGCAACCTCATCCGCACCTGAAGAAAAGGCATTCCGCCCGTCAAAGACAATGGGGTTTGGCCAAGATTAGAATAAAAGAAAGGAACAACCTGGCGTTATTCCTTTCTTAACAAATATCCGACATCACTGATTCCGGGCAATATCTCGCGCTTCATGTCGTGACGTATCTTCACGACCACGCTGTCGGCTCGGTGCAACGGCAACTCCCTGATGGGAAAACGGAACTGATAATAGCTCATTCCCACGCCCATGCTGTTGCCTTTGGCGTCCATCAACTTGCAATTCAGCGTGTCGACATAATGTCTTCTTGCGGGATAAACCCACTGGTCTACGATAAGCGTCAGCCCCATGAAAGGATAGTCCGACGTCACACGTAGCCCCAATTCCGAAGTGTAATCACCCGAGTCGGCCATGCGCTGCAGGTTGAAAACGAGCGTATCGTTCTTTTCCCAGCCACTGACGGGCGTGTGTACGTACCTGTCATACACCTTGTTGCCCGTGCATGACAACAGCACCCCCGCCATGAAAAGCGCCCACGACACGAAAACCGACTTCGATTTCATACCCTTATTCAGTCTTCTCCTTCGCCTCCGATTCGGGCTTTGGGCCACGGTTTCGCTGCCGCTGCGGGCGTTGTTCGCCGTTGGGCCGCTGCTCCCGCCGTCCATGGTGCTCCTGCCGCCGGTTGCCGGCAGCTCTGTTGTCGGCCTCTCCCCCGGCCACAGGCGCATTGTCGCCCTGCGGCCTGTCGGCATGGGGCCTTCTCGGCTTGCCATTCTGACGGCCATTGGCCCCCTTCTTTTTCTTCTTGTTCTTGTCAAAACGGCTGATATCGCCCTCCAATACATCCTTCGGCTTGTTCTCCTTCTGGGGTGTTCCGTCCTCCTGAAGGCCGAGCGGCTTCTCTCCCCGACGATTCATCTCGATGATTTCACGTGCCCGTTTGGCCGAAATCGTTTCCAGGTTGGCGGCCAGATTCTTGTCGGTTGAATAGGTTACAAGCCCCGCCAGGATGTCACTCTTGAAGAAGTAGTAGTCGTTGTCCATGGTCTGCAGCTGAATTTCCTTGCTCGGCATTTGGCGACTGGCCTCCACGTAGGAGTCCACCTCATAGTTCATGCAGCACTTCAGCTTGGCGCACATGCCCGCCAACTTCTGCGGATTGAGCGAAATGTCTTGTATACGGGCCGCATTGGTGCTCACGCTGACAAAGTTCTTCATCCACGTCGCGCAGCACAACTCACGTCCGCAAGGCCCCGTTCCGCCTATGCGGCCGGCCTCCTGACGGGCACCTATCTGTTTCATCTCTATGCGCACGTGGAACGCTTCGGCCAGAACCTTGATGAGTTGGCGGAAGTCCACGCGCTCGTCGGCGATGTAATAGAAGATGGCCTTGTTGCAGTCGCCCTGGTATTCCACGTCGCCAATCTTCATTTGCAGGCCCAAGTCCTTGGCGATCTGCCGGCTCTGAATCATCGTCGCGTGCTCGCGGCTCTTGGCTTCCTTGTATTTCTCCATGTCCACGGGCTTCGCTATGCGGTAGATTCGCCGAATGTCATCGGGCGATTTGATGTTGGCTTTCTTCACCTGGAGCTTCACCAACTGTCCCGTCAGGGTGACAACGCCGATGTCATGGCCAGGATTGGCCTCCACGGCGACCACGTCTCCCTTGTGCAAATCCAAGTGATTGACGTTATGGTAGTAGCCTTTGCGCGTATTCTTGAACTGCACTTCCACCAAGTCCGTGGAGAGAGTGTTGCCCGGCACGTCGGCCAGCCAGTCGTAGGTATTCAGCTGTCGGTCCTGCCGGCCGCAGCCCTTGCAGCTCAGCCCACGGTCACAACCCCTGAATATCTCAAATTTCATATCTTTAAAATCCATATTTTTTTAGCTGACAGATGGCGGCCGGCACCTCGGCGCACGTCGTTCGCAGAACAACCGTTCACCCGTCGACCCGCCATCATGGTTATATATAGTTGTATTTGTACGTCCGCGTCATTTGCGAATCAGCAGAACGATCATCTGCAAGGCCAGGTCGAAGAACACGATCTTGGCGTTGGCGTTCTGTCCGATGTCGCGTCTGGCCTTCTCAAGAAGCTCCGTCATCTCCACCACATTGGCCTCGTTGATGAAGCGCGCGAAGTTCTTGGAGAACCGTTCCTCCTCTTGTGTCATGTAGTTCAGCTCCGGTTGCCGGAAGTTGTACATGAAATTCTCGCGTATCATGCCCATGAAGTAGGACAACATGCGCCGCTGTCTCTCCCGCCCATGGCCCGCGACAGCCTCGCTCCACTTCTTAAGGTCTTTGATATTGCGCATGTATGCCAAGCGCATCAGCATGATGAACAAGTCAAGGAACTGGCGATTCTCATTGCCGGCATTCAGCGTTTCCATCGCCTTCAGCCAGTTGCCGTCGGCCAACCGGGCCGTGCGGCGGGCGTCCTCCGGCTCCAGTCCGCGCCGTTCGACGAGCGCCTGCCGAATATCTTCCGCCGACAACCGCGGCACATCGATGCGCTGCACACGGCTCCGGATGGTTTCGATGATCCGGTCGGGCTCCTCGCACACCATGACGAACACCGTCTGCAAGGGCGGTTCCTCCAAGAGTTTGAGCAGTTTGTTGGCACATTCCTGGTTCATTCGCTCGGGCAGCCAGACCACGCACACCTTGTAACCGCCCTGATAGGACTTCAAGCTCAGCTTGCGAATCAACTCATCGCTCTCCCCCGCGCCGATGATGGCCTGCTGATTGGCCGCGTCCATCCTGTCCAACCACTCGTCCATCGAGAAATAAGCACTCTCCGAAATCATCTCCCGCCATGCCTTGGCGAAGTCGTCGCTCACCATCTTGTGCTCGGCCGACGTGCCGGCAGGGCGTATCACGGGGTAGGCGAAGTGCAGGTCGGGGTGCTCCCAACGGCCGAGCATGGCCTCCGAGTTGCGTATTTGGAGCTCGTCGGCCAGCACGGAACGGCCTTCCTCGTCGCGCTGTCCCAAGAGATGGGAGGCGAAAGCCAGCGCCAACGCCATCTTGCCGCAGCCCACGGGGCCGCACAACATCATGGCATGGGGCAGCCGATTCTCGGCCACCATCCGGCACAAACGGCGCTTTGTCGCTTCCTGACCTATGACTTCACCGAACTTCATCAGAACAAACATTGGGTTGAAGGGTCATCGACACGGGCTGCCGACGCCGCAAATGAACGAGCCGCATCAAACCGTCCCGACCCACCTGAGGCCTTGAAGGGCGGCGACACTTCGAAGGCGAAGCGGCACCCGGCGGCGGATCGGTTCAATGTTTCTGCGATACACATATTTTATAATACTGCTACAATATCGTTGCAAATTTACTAAAAAAAACTGCCAAAAGGCCTTCCATCGGCGGATATTTTGCGTTTTCCGCTTGTCCGTTAAGATATTCTTTCGTAATTTTGTGCCAATAACAAACTTATCATCAACCATTAGCGTAGATTTATAACCTAAACAAGCGAATCAGAATACAAATCTAATATAACAAATGGAACAAAATCAAACGGGCTCCAAGGCCTATCTATTCTCCATTGTGCTCGTCGCCGTCCTGGGCGGCTTGCTCTTCGGCTACGACACGGCCGTCATTTCCGGGGCCGAGAAAGGCTTGCAAGCCTTCTTTCTCAACGCTTCCGACTTCCGCTACACCGACTTCATGCACGGCTTCACGTCGTCGAGCGCGCTCATCGGCTGCATCGTCGGCAGTTCGCTGTCGGGCCTTCTGGCCGGACGGCTGGGCCGGAAGCGCGCCCTCGTCTTCGCCGGCGTCTGCTTCTTCCTGTCCGCCTGGGGCTCCATGGTGCCCGAATCCTACGTCCTTCCCGAAGGAAAACCGACGCTGACGCTGCTCGTCGTCTTCAACATCTACCGCATCCTGGGCGGCATTGGCGTAGGAATGGCGTCGGCCATCTGCCCGATGTACATCGGCGAAGTGGCCCCGAGCAACATCCGGGGCATGCTGGTCAGCTGGAACCAGTTTGCCATCATCTTCGGCCAGCTGGTCGTCTATTTCGTCAACTTCATCATCCTGGGCAGCCACACCAACCCCGTGATCGAGTCGATAGGCGAAGGTTTCAGCCGCGTCGTGCCCGGCAGCGACCCTTGGACCATCGCCACGGGCTGGCGCTACATGTTCGGTTCGGAGTGCATCCCGGCCGGATTGTTCACCATCCTCATCTGTTTCGTGCCCGAGACGCCGCGTTATCTCGTCATGACGGGCCGCGACGACAAGGCGCTCCACATCCTTTCGCGCATCAACGGCGCCGAGACGGCCCGCAACATCCTCAACGACATCAAGAACACGATAAGCGTCAAGACCGAGAAACTGTTCTCCTACGGCTTCATGTGCATCTTCGTGGGAATCATGCTGTCGGTGTTCCAGCAGGCCATCGGTATCAACGCCGTCCTCTACTACGCGCCCCGCATCTTCCAGGACATGGGCATGAGCAACCCGATGGTGCAGACCGTCATCATGGGCGTCATCAACATCACGTTCACTTTGGTGGCCGTCTTCACGGTAGAGCGGCTCGGCCGCAAGCCGCTGCTCATCAGCGGTTCGGTGGGCATGGCCCTCGGGGCCTTCGGTGTGGCCCTCACGTTCGGCAATCCCTCGCTGGAAGCGGTCACCATGGTCAGCATCATGGTCTACAGCGCCTGCTTCATGTTCAGCTGGGGCCCCATCTGCTGGGTCTATATCGCCGAGATATTCCCCAACACGATACGCGGCGCGGCCGTCGCCATTGCCGTGGCGTTCCAATGGATCTTCAATTTCATCGTCAGTTCGACGTTCGTTCCGCTGTTCAACATGCACCTTACGCCGGGCGACGACTTCGGCCATTGGTTCACCTACGGCCTCTATGGGCTCGTCTGCGTGGTCTCCGCCCTCTTTGTCTGGCGGCTCGTGCCCGAGACCAAGGGCAAGACGCTCGAAGACATGAGCAAGCTCTGGCGCAAGTAAGGCTTGTGGCAGACATGGGAAAATGCCGCTTCCGAAGCTTCCGGAAGCGGCATTTTTTCATGTCATGGCAAGGCGGCGGACGACTTGTTGCAGGGATGTGGCAAACACCTTTCCATCCCCCCGCTTTCCACCGCAGCCCTTTCAGCGGCTGAAAGGGCTGCCGTTGCAAGGCAAAAGGGCTGCTTTTGGCGGCCGAAAGGGCTGCCGTTGCAAAACGACCAGCCTGCTTTCAGAAAGAGACGGACAAGGCACAAGGCTGAAAGAGAAGGCTCCTTGCGGCGAAAGACGGCAGCCACGGCAGGGAAAACAACAAACTGAAATGTAAAAACATCGTACTTTTACAAAAGTATTAAAACATTTTGTTATCTTTGCAAAATCATTATCATATTTATATTCTTAAACCAATTGATTATGAAAAAACTATGTTTCGTGGCATGCCTGCTGATGGCGGCAGCCAGTTCGTTCGCACAGCGCAACGTAGGCGCCATCACCATTCAGCCCAAGTTGGGGCTCAACATTGCCAGCATGAGCAACGCCGAGGGGGCAGACGCCAGATTTGCCTTGGCCGCGGGTGCCGAGTTTGAATACCAAGCCACGTCGATGGTGGCGTTGACGGCAGGCGCGCTCTACTCGCAACAGGGTATCAAGGGTTCTGAATCAGGCATCGGAGGAACCATCAAGATGGATTACATCAACATTCCCGTCCTCGCCAACGTCTATGTAGCAAAGGGATTCGCCGTCAAACTCGGTCTGCAACCCGGCATATTGGTCAACGACAAAGTCAAAGTGACAGGCAAAGGCGTTTCCGCCGAAGTAGACCTTGAAAAGGCATTGCATGAAGGAGGCTTGACCGAAGCAAAGGTAAACAGCTTCGACTTGGCAATGCCGGTAGGCGCTTCTTACGAGATCAACAACGTCGTTGTCGACGCCCGCTACAATCTGGGGCTCACCAAGATCATCAGCGGAGTCGATGAGACGACCAAACATCAGGTCTTCCAACTGACAGTGGGCTACAAGTTCAACTTGAAATAACAAGCGGTCAACAACCAACCCATATCCATCGGAGGCTCCACGCACGAATCGTGGGGCCTCCGATTCTCGTTTTTCCCAATCGGAGATACGCTTCGCCCCACCGAAAGGCCGCAAGCACCCACTCGTCTTTAGGGAATTTACTTGCCGACATAGGGTTTTCCCCTTCCGATTGTTGAGAAATCGCGCTATCTTTGCGACATCAACTCAAAATAAAAGCGTTATGAAAAGAACACAATGGCAATTCACGCTGCTGCTCATCCTCATGCTGATGGCTTTCAACACGAACGTGATGGCAGACAAGCGAATCGTGGAACGGGGCATGACCAAGCAGGAAGTCATCGCCATTTTGGGCCGGCCGCAGAGCACAAGTTTCAACCAGTATGGCGAGCAATGGGAGTATTTGAAAGAGAAAATACTGAACTACGACCATCGCATCATCGTCATTTTCAACAACAACGGCAGGGTGGTGAGCTATCAGGACATCGAACTGAACCCGGGCAAAGACCCCGACCGCCAGTTCTTCCCCATACCCATGCCCCCCTACGACGGCTATCCCGGCATGGGACGGACCTATCCCGGCTATCCGGACAGGGGCTACCAGCTGTCGGAACGTGACTTTTCAATCGTCTACAACCGCGTGAGGAACGCCAGTTTCGACGACAACAAGATGGCGTTGATAGAGGTGGCGTCGCTGGGTTGCTACTTCACGTGCGCCCAATGCGCCAAGCTGATCGGCATGTTTTCGTTTTCCGACAAGCAACTGAAGGCCCTCAGGATGATGGCTCCGCGCATCGTCGACCCGCAAAACGGCTACACCATCTATCAGGTTTTCAGGTTCAGCAGCGACAAGGACGAAGCCGCGCGCATCCTGCAACGCAGCTGCTATTGAGCAAACGGCCCTTCCGCCCTACCGCCGGGGCGGATGGGCGTAGGCCTTCACTTCATCGATGAAGAACCAGGCGGGGTAGCCCACGCCGTAATGCCACGACGGGCACATGCCCAAAGTGGTGATACGCACCTTGATGTAGCGGGCTTTCACAGGCTCATCCTCGGTCGCCGTGGCGTCGACGAACTTGATTTTAGGGTCTCGGTCTTCGCCGAAGACGATTGGTTTGCCGAACGCCTTGAAGGCTTTTCCATCCTTAGAAACTTCATATTCCACGCTTTTGGGCAGCAAGACCCAGGCCCCCAACTGGTGCAGATAGTCGCTGGTGATGGTCTGCAGGGCCGTCTCGCGCCCCAGGTCGAGGGTCAACTCGGCGTCTTTTCCTTCCCAACCGACCCATCCTTCCACATAACTAGTGCCGCCGTAGAGGCCGTCTGTCAACGCCTTCGCGGCGATGTGACGGTAGCGTTCGGCAGGCGGCAGGCGGTAGGTGACGGCCGCGTGCTTGGCCAGATTGCCGTCGTCGCCCGCAGGGAGGAAGCGTTGCTCATACAAGGCACAATACTCCGCCGGCCGGTTGTTGCGCTCGTTGAGCGTCGGAATCTCATATTCGGCACAACGCCGACGGAACGTCTCCAGCAATTTCCTCACTCCCGCCACGTCGGTCATGGGCTCCGTGCGGGCTATCTCCAAGGTGGCGTACTGCAAGGGCAGCCTGCTGACGCGCACCCGGTCGAGTCTGGGCCGGTCATGGCGCACGGCTTGCTCGGCCTTGTCGAAGCATTTGTCGTAGGCTTTGCGCAGGGTGGCGTTGAGCATGCCGTCCTTATGCGTGATCGGAGAGTCGTAAATCCACAGCGGGGTGCCCGAAGCGAGAAGTGCCCCCTGCATCATCTTCAGGTAATCATGGAGATGTTTGCCCGCCGCGCCATAGTAACCGGTCATGAAACGCGCCATCAGGCTGTCCGCGTCGAGGTCCGGATTCCACATCAGATGGGCTATCATGTAGGCCCGAAGCTCCGCGAAGTCGGTGCCCTTCGTGCCGTTCACCTGCTCAAAGAGCATGTTGGCGTGGTGCTTCTTGAAGAGTTGGATGTTCTTCTGTAGGATGTGCAGGTTGGGAAAAGGGGCCACCACGTTGTCGAAATTGATTCCGTAGTCCCATATAAAGAGGTTGTCGGAGATGCGACTCCAGCCTTCCAACGCCGTCATGAACTGACGACCGCTCTCGTTGTCGGTCAGCGGCACCTCGCGTTTGCAGTCTATGTCGCACAGCATGATGTTGACATTGGGCAGCGGTTTCACGTGTCTGGGCGGCATCATGGTGAACAGATAGGCCAGCGTAGAGAACTCCTTGTCGGGATAACGCTTGGCCAGTTTGTTCAGGAAGCGGATGTAATTGCCCGACACGGCACCCTCTTCGGCGTCGACGGCCGCGCATTTGTCGCAATGGCAGTTGGTGTTGTTGCCGTCGTTCTGGCTGATTGAAATCATCTTCAGCCCGGGATTGGCGGCGAAGATGGAGTCGAGCTGGTGGCAGACTTGCTGGAACAGCGCTTCGTTGGTCAGGCACCACTGGCTGTGTTCGCCCGGTCTGCGCTCGCCGTTGATGAGCGAATACCACTCGGGATGGCGCTTGCCGTAGACCGCCGCGGGCAGAATGCGGTTGAAGGTGTGCACCCACAGGCCGCCGACAAACATCTGGCGCGGCTCTTCCAGCCCGAACTAAAGGCGATACAACTCGTCGGCGTTGCCGTAGCTCTGCGTCTGCCGGTAGCGGAAGGCCGGCGTCTCCGTCCATCCGGCAATCCTCGGCACGACCATCGTGGCCTTCTGGGGCGCACGCCAGGCGTTCTGCGTGAAATAGTCGCAGTCGAAATGCCGCCGCAACAGGTGGGCCACACCCAGCACGACGCCCTTGTCGCCGCCGCTCCTGATGCGCAACGCGCGGGTGTCGCAGGTGATTTCAAAGCCGTCTTCACCGGCTTTGTCGGTGTGTCCGCCCAGAAAGACGTCGCCATGTCGCGCCCGCGAGGGGCCAACCACGGGCAGACGGTCGTTGCCCATGCGGTGGATGAAGGTGTTGAGCAGGCGGGCGGCCTGGCGAGTGGCCTGCGTGGTGTCGGCCAAGACGATTCGGGCACGGGCCTTGTGCCTCACGGTGAGGGTCACCTGGGCCTCTCCGGCAATGACGGACAAGGCCGACAAAGAAAGGATGAACAGTCTCTTGATTTCCATGATGGGGATTTTATGGGGAAAACGGATGGGCAAGCCTGCTTGCCGACAGGGCAAATATAGACATTTTCGGCTGCAACGTCCCGACTTTAACCACCTTTAACGCCGCAAAAGGGCCATAATCGCACGGCCGTCCTACCTTTGCAACATCAATACCGATGACATGAAACATTTGTTCTACTTGCTTTTATCAGCCGTAATCCCTGCCGCCGCATGGGCGCAAAGCGGCTCCCTGGCCGAACCCGTGACCTACATAGGCGGCGAAATCTGCAATCCCAGACTGCATGAGGGCGGTTTCCGCTACGCGATCGGCACGGAAAACATCCAGGTGATGCGTGCCAACAGGACGCATCCGGAGCGCGCCGACGGCTTCGGATGGACCTACAACCACGCGCCCAACATGACTTATTGGAACGGGAGGTTCTATCTGGAGTATCTGTCGAACCCCAAAGACGAGCACCAACCGCCCGGCCACACGCTCGTCGTCACTTCGACCGACGGCCGCCACTGGGGAAAGCCCATGGTGGCGTTCCCCGAATACAAGGCGCCGCAGGGCGTCGGCTTTCCCAAACCTTATTACGGATACATCATGCACCAGCGCATGGGCTTCTACCATGCGCCCAACGGTAAGCTGCTCGTCGTGGGATTCTACGGCCACAGCTACGACCCGTTCAAGGAGGGGGGTATCGGCCGGGTGGCCAGAGAGGTGAGGAAGGACGGCACGATGGGCCCCATCCACTTCATCCGCTACTCTTCGCACGCGCAGTGGAACGCTTCCAACACGGCGTTTCCTTTCTACACGTCGTCCAAGGACAAGGCTTTCAAGGCGGCGTGCCGGGCTTTGCTCGGCGACAAACTCAAGACATTGCAGTGGATTGACGAAGACCGTGGACTCGACGGCTTCTATACGCTGAAGGATTCGGTCAACAAGGTGCAGGCCACTTCTTATTACCACCGGCGCGACGGAAAGGTGGTGGCCCTGTGGAAGTGGTCCTACGCGGCCCTGTCGGACGACGAAGGACGGAGTTGGTCGACACCGGTCAGGGTGCCGTCGCTCATCATGGCGGGCGGAAAACAGTGGGGACAGCGCACCCGCGACGGCCGCTTCGCGCTCTGTTTCAACCCGATAGAGACGCAACCCTACCGCTATCCGCTCGTCACGATGACCGGCGACGACGGCATTGTCTACGATTCCATCGGCGTGGTGCACGGCGAAGTGCCGCCACGGCGGTTCATGGGTGAGAACAAAGACTTCGGACCGTGCTACGTCCGCGGCATTACGGAGGGCGAAGAGCAGCCTTCGGACAGCAACATGTGGCTCTGCTACAGCGTCAACAAGGAGGATATATGGGTCAGCCGGGTGCAGTTGCCCGTCCGAACGACCTGGAGTGGCCCCGTCGACGACAACTTCGACAACATCCGTCCCGGTGCTTCCGTTCCCAATTGGAACATCTACAGTCCGGCCTGGTGCCCCGTCTCGGTCAACGAAAGCCACCAGTTGCGCCTCACGGACGCCGACCCTTACGACTACGCCAGGGCCATCCGGACTTTCGAGAACACGACGAAGGCGACCATCCGCTTCGACTTGAAAGTGGAAAAGGAGAACGACGACCCGCTTGAAATAGACCTTACCGACCGCCACGGCGAGCGGGTGGCCTGCCTGCGGCTCCACGGCGGCGTCATCAGCCTCAACCACCAACCCTGCGGCAACTACCAGACGGACCGCTGGTTGCAGGTGGAACTCGCGGTCGACGGCAACCAGGTGTCCTGCAACGGTACGACCACCGTCACGCTGCATGCCGTGAAAGGCGTCGAAAGACTGAGCTTCCGGACGGGCGAATATCGCAATCTGCCCGACCGAAACACGCCCAACCAGGAGCCATGTCCGCCGCTTCCAGGCTGCGACGAGCCTGTCCCGACGGCCTCCTATCTGATTGACAACGTGGTCATCAGATGACCGGACAAGTGTCAAGATGAAATGACAAAGGCGTTGCCGATGGGCAACGCCTTTGTCGTATTCATACTTTACAAACCAATTTACATGGACAGGATGTCCTCGTCGCTCAACTCCACCACGCGGCCTTGGCGCAACGACTCGCCCACAAGGATGGCCCGCTGGTTGGACGAGCCACGGAAGAGCAGGTCGGGGTTGCGCAGCGGCAGGATGAAGGGGCCGTCCATCAATACGTCGACGTGCTCCAGCAACGCCCGTTGTTCAGCCTTCGCCACGAGTTGCTCGAACCGAAAGCCCGTGAAACACCAGATGTTCTTGTCCGTTTCCCGCCGAATGGCCTTGGCCAAGTCCAGGAATCCCACGGCCTGGAACATCGGGTCGCCCCCCGTGAAGGTGACGTTGGCAAACGGGTCGCTGATGATTTCCCGCATGATGTCGTCCGTCGACAGCCGATGGCCGGCCTCCATGTCCCACGACTGTGGGTTGTGGCACCCCGGACAGGCATGCGAACAGCCCGCGCAATAGACCGAAGTGCGGAACCCGGGGCCGTCGACCATCGTGTCGTGGACGATATCGAGAACGCTGATCATCGTGCTTCCGCTATTGGGCCTGGGGCGTGTCGACGTGCGTCACGCGGTCGTTCAGCTCGGACAGCTTCGCGTTGTTCCAGCGGTCGGTGGTTCCCACGAGATAGCCGGTGATGCGTTGCAGTTTGTCGATGTGGCGGCCACCGCACTTCGGGCATGCCTCCAGCTCGGCGTCGGCATTCTCGTAGCCGCAGTCCATGCAGCGGTTGCGGTTGTGGTTGACCGATCCGTAGCCCAGATTGTACTTGTCCATCATGTCAACCACGTTCATAATGACCTGCGGATTGTGCGTGGCGTCGCCGTCAATCTCGACGTAGAAGATATGACCGCCCAACGTCAGCTGGTGATAAGGGGCCTCCACCTGCGCCTTGTGCAGCGCCGAGCACTTGTAATAGACGGGCACGTGGTTGGAATTGGTGTAGTAGTCGCGGTCCGTTACGCCCGGAATGACGCCGAACTGCTTGCGGTCTCTCTTGGTGAACTTGCCCGAAAGACCCTCCGCCGGCGTTGCCAATACGGAGTAGTTGTGCTGGTAACGCTCCGAGAAATCCTTCACCCGGTCGCGCATGTAGGTCACAATCTTCACGCCGAGCTGCTGCGCTTCATCGCTCTCGCCGTGATGTCGGCCCGTCAAAGCCTTGAGACACTCGGCCAATCCGATGAAACCGATACCCAGCGTGCCCTGGTTGATGACGCTCTCCACGGACTCGTCGCCCTTCAACTTGTCGCTGCCGATCCAGAGTTTCGACATCAACAGCGGGAATTGCTTGGCAAATGCCGTCTTCTGGAACTGGAAACGCTCGTCCAACTGACGTGCCGTCACCTCCAGCAAGTTGTCTAATTTGGCGAAGAACTTGTCGATGCGCTGCTGCCGATCCTCAACGTCCATGCACTCGATGGCCAGCTTCACGATGTTGATGGTGGAGAAGCTGAGGTTGCCTCGGCCGATGGATGTCTTCTCGCCGAAGCGGTTTTCAAACACGCGGGTGCGGCAACCCATCGTCGCCACTTCGTTCAAGTAGCGTTTCGGGTCGTCCAATCGCCAGGCATCGCTCTGGTTGAACGTCGCGTCCAGGTTGATGAAGTTGGGGAAAAAGCGGCGGGCCGTCACCTTGCAGGCCAGTTGGTAGAGGTCGTAGTTGCGGTCTTGCGGCTGATAGTTCACTCCCCGCTTCTTCTTCCATATCTGAATGGGGAAAATGGCGGTCTCTCCATTGCCCACACCCTCGTAGGTCGACTTCAGAATCTCACGCACTACGCAGCGTCCTTCGGCCGAAATGTCGGTGCCGTAGTTGATACTTGAGAACACAACCTGGTTGCCGCCGCGCGAATGGATGGTGTTCATGTTGTGGATGAAAGCCTCCATCGACTGGTGGACGCGGGCCACCGTGCGGTTGACGGCGAACTGTACGACCCGCTCTTCACCCTCCAATCCGTCGAGGTCGCGCGAGAGATAGTCGTCGATTTCGCATTGATACAGATGCGAGAAGTCCTGTCCGTAGAGCTTTTCGAGGCTTTTCATCTCCTCAACAAAGCTGGAACGAACGAACGGAGCCAGGTAGAAATCGAAGGCGGGGATGGCCTGTCCGCCGTGCATCTCGTTCTGAGCACACTCCAACGAGATGCAAGCCAGCACCGAAGCGGTCTCTATGCGCTTGGCCGGACGTGACGAACCGTGCCCTGCGGTGAACCCTTCGTTCAGAATGCGGTCGAGCGGATGCTGGCAGCAAGTGAGCGATTTGGTGGGATAATAGTCCTTGTCGTGGATGTGAAGGTAGTTGTGTTCCACGGCATCGCGCACCTCTTCAGAAAGCAGATAGTCGTCGACGAACGGCTTGGTGGTCTCCGAAGCGAACTTCATCATCATGCCGGCGGGCGTGTCGGCGTTCATATTGGCATTCTCGCGCGTAACGTCGTTCGACTTGATGTTGACTATATCGAGGAAGACATCACGCGTTTTGGCCTTGCGGGCGATGGAACGCTGGTTGCGATACTGGATGTATGCCTTCGCCACATCCTTGCGCTTGCTGCGCATGAGCTCCACTTCGACGGCGTCCTGGATGGCCTCCACCGTCATCTGCGGCTTCCCTTTATAAATAATGTGACTGGAGATCTTCTCTATCAGATTCTCGTCTTCACCCTTCTCGGTGTGCAACATGGCCTTGCGGATTGCAGCCATGATCTTCTGTTCGTTGAAACCAACGATGCGCCCGTCACGCTTTACTACAGTCTGTATCATTGTAATGCCAAATAAATAATAATGAATTGCTGGTTAATATCTGTTCGCAAAGATAGCAAATAAATGGACACGATTTCCATTTTGGAAAACTTTTAGCACGTTAATTTATGTCAATCACATGATTATAAGCACTTTATGAAAACGTTTTGGATAACTTTTCGTTTTTCAAAAACAAATCAGTTATCCAACAAAGTCAACTGCAATGATACGAAAAAGTTATGAGACGACCAAAACGGAAGCCCTCAAAAAAACATAAAAAACCTGTAGAAGCGGTGTCAAACGACATATTCTACAGATTATCACAGCATTGGGAGCGGCCCACTCATCCTCTGCTGTAAGTTGGAAAACGTGCGTTCCGAATGTCAGAACACGTAGACAAGGCTCACATTCATGACGCCCCGCCCATTGTCGGACACCAACTGGCAATAGGTCTCGGCGTTCAGATGCAGTTCGCGGGTGATGTTGAACTGCAGACCGCCGCCCAAATTCAAGCCAAGCTTGGAGCTGCTGCCGTCAGGAACGACCCAACTGTTGTCGTAGGTGAAGGCTCCCAAGCCTCCCAAAGGATAGAGCTTGAACCGATTGGTGATGTCGAAGATGTAATGCAGGTTGACATTCAAGTCCCAAGCCGACACGTGTCCGTCTTCCGGATAGTAGTTCAGCGTCAGTTCCGGACGGAAGTTCCGGTCTATTTGATAGCGGGCCACGACGCCCACGCCCACCTTCGGCTGACTGGAAGCACAATTCAACTTCCCTCCCAATTCGATGTTGCCCCGCTGTGCAAAGGCCCCCATGCCGACCAAAGTCATGCAGAGGCTTAACATTAACTTTTTCATAACTTTCAAAATAATAAGACTTATAAAAGATGTATCTGAACGTATAAACGGAACAAACGCAGGATTATTGCACGGGAAAGCAGCAAAACCATATCCACAGCAAGGGGACGGGGAGTGGGGAATGTGAAATGAGAAGTGTGGAATGGGAAGTTTGGAATGGGAAATGTGAAGCTTGGAGTGGGAAATGTGAAGTTTGGAATGGGAAATGTGAAGCTTGGGGTGGGGAATGTGAAGCTTGGAGTGGGAAATGTGAAGCTTGGAATGCTCCATTGCCCACAAGCCGCTTCCGCTCCGCAGCCCCTCCTCCTTTCGGGCAGACCGTGACGTTTTTGCAAAAGCTTGTCGATGACGGCGTCAAAGCAGCCCTTTCGTCTTGTCAAAGCACTGCTTTTGCAAGCTCAAAGCTGCCCTTTCGGCCGCTGAAAGGGCAGCGGTTGGAAAGGCAAAGGACAACACTACGAACCCAACGCCCCATCAACCATGCTCTATCGGCTTGTCGAGAACTTTCCAAAACATGTGCCATGCCGCCTCAGAAAAACGTTTCGACACCGAAAGACGCCATACGCAAGCGTATTTGAAAAGAAAACAACTACAAACAGATGGCTGAATCGACTTTTTCCATGAGTCTACGAAGAAATCGCCGAATAGTTCCGACAAAACAACTGCTATGCAGAAAAAATATAATATATTTGCAATGGATTCGCTACGAGGTGTCAGAATCCTTCGGAAACGCCATGTCAAAGAAGCTCCAAAATGAAGAAATACCTATATCTACTCATCCTTTTACTGGCCGACAGTCTAACGATGGCGGCCGATACGAACGACAGTCTGCTCAACGAACTGGACAAAGCCATCGAGATGCGCCCCACCTACATCGCCAACAAGGAGCGCGCCATCCGACAACTGCACCGCGAATTGAAGGCCACAAGCGGTACAAATCAACAGAAACAGATGGAGATTTGCGACCGACTGGCCAGCGAATATGCCGCATTCAATACGGATTCATCCCTATTCTATGCCGACCTGCTCTATCAGAAGGCTGTGAAGGCGAACGACGCGCAACAGGTTATAAACGCCAAACTCCATAAGATAGAAACACTTACAACGATAGGAATGTTCAAGGAGGCCTACGAAATGCTGCAACCGTTGCATGACAACAAGCCCTTGGGAATCAATCGGCCGCTACTCTATCACCTTTCACGCACGCTCTATGGGCTGATGGCTGATTATGCCGTCACCGAACAGGAAAAGGAAGACTATTCGCAACTGACCGACCGCTACCGCGACTCGCTGCTGGCACACAACAGTCCGTCTTCGGAACTCTACAGAATGGTCTACGCCGACAAGCTGATTACACATGGTCAGTACAAGCAGGCGCTCTCATTTCTGCAACCTTTCAGACACAGCGATGACGGACGCTTTGACGCGGGCTACGCTTACACCCTGGCCGAAGCCTACCGCCATCTCGACGAAAAAGAACTGTCGAAACGCTTCTACATCATTTCGGCCATCGAAGACATGAAGAGCGACACCCGCGAATATATATCCTTGCGCAAGCTGGCGACCATCCTTTTCCAGGAAGGAGACGTCGACCGGGCCTACAAATACCTGACGATCTGCATGCAGGACGCCAAGGCTTGCAACGCCCGACTGCGCATTCTGGAGATTCTCGACACCTTTCCCATCATCAACGAGGCCTACATGGCCAAGAAACACCAGCAGCAGATGATTATCGTTTGGGCCCTGGTGCTGGTCAGTCTGCTGGCCGTCTGCCTGCTCTTTGCCGTGCGCTACGTGCTCCGACAGAAGGCCACAGTGGTCAAGGCACGGCAAGACTTGGCCGAGGTCAACGCCAAACTGCGCGACATGAACAGTCAGCTGCTCCAATATAATAAGGAAATCAAGCAGCAAAACCTGCTGATTGCTGAAAATTCCTACATCAAGGAAGAGTACATCGCCCGCTACATGGACCAGTGTTCCATCTATCTGGAGAAGATGAAACAGCTGCGCACCCACCTCAGCAAACTGCTTTCGACGGGTCGGACGCAAGAGTTGAAAGAGGCCGTGAAGGTCTCCAACCGGGAAGTGGAGAGCGAACTGGCCGAGTTCTACGACAGTTTCGACGACACTTTCATCCAACTCTTCCCCTCGTTTGTCGAAGAATTCAACGCACTGCTACAGCCGGGCGAAGCGATTGTGCCGAAAACCGGGCACAAGCTCAACACCGAACTGCGCATCTTCGCGCTCATCCGCCTGGGCATTACCGACAGCGTGAAGATCGCGCAGTTCCTCCGCTACTCCACCACGACCATCTACAACTACCGCACAAGGGTGCGGAACAAGGCCAGGGGCGAGCGGGACGAACTGGAAACGCAGGTGATGAACATAGGGAAACACCACGAAGAATAGTCTCAAAGGCTTTAAAAGCCACTACTTTTTAAGCCTTTTTCAAAATCACAAAACACTATATACCAATCACTTGACAAGCTAAAGGCACTATATTTTCAATACCTCGCATTCTTATATCATTGATTTTAAGTTATCTTTGCACCACTGAATGACGGTCGGTCATGAACAACCGTTCTTCAGCAGCAAAGCTATCAATTGACTAATGACAATTCTCTTAAAACCAATGATTATGAAACCCGTGCAAAACAAGGACGGCTCATGGCACAGAACGCTTGCCCTGCTGGCAATGATTCTGTGTTCCGTGAGTGCGTTTGCTCAAAATTTCAGTGTGAAAGGCTTGGTGACCGACAAGAGCGGCGAGCCCGTTATCGGCGCCACCGTCATGGAGGCCGGAACCAAAAACGGCGTAGCCACCGACCTGGACGGCGCCTTCACGATGAAGGTAAGCGGCGAAAAGGCCGTGCTCCACGTATCCTATATAGGTTACAAGACGCAGGAAGTGCCTGTCAACGGCCGTTCACAGCTCACCATCAAACTGACAGAAGACGTCGCAGCCAACCTCGATGAGGTGGTGGTGGTGGGCTATGGCTCGATGGACAAGAAGGAATTGACCTCTGCCATCTCCCATGTCTCCTCCAAAGACTTCACCAAAGTGGCCAGTGTTGACCCCTCGATGATGATTCAGGGCAAGGTTCCGGGCGTGTCGATCACCAACACCGGTGCCGGCGACCCTAACAACCAAGCCAGCATTCAGGTGCGGGGTGTGTCGTCGCGGAAGGCCGGCTTGGGTCCGTTGATCGTCATCGACGGCATTCCCGGCGGCAACCTGACCAACCTGAACCCCAACGATATCGAGAGTTTCGACATCCTGAAAGACGGTGCGGCCAGTGCCATCTACGGCACACGAGGCTCCAACGGCGTCGTCCTCGTGACCACCAAGAAGGGCAGTCGCGACGGAAATCTGCACACAACTTACAATGGCATGGTGTCGTTCGACGTCATCAAGAAGGAACTCGACATGCTCAGTGCCGACGAGTATCGGGCCAACCGCATCGCGTCGGGTACCGGCTACGACCTGGGAGGCTCCGTCGACTGGCTCGACGCGGTGAGCCGTGTGGGCGTCCGCACCCAACATACGCTGACACTGAGCGGCGGCAACGCCCAATCCAACTATCGCGCGTCGGTCGACTATCGCAATTCCAAGGGGATAGACCGCTACTCCGGCCGTGAGGAATACGGCGGCCGCGTGGCCCTGAACCACACGACCAAGGGCGGACTGTTCACCTTCGTCGTCAACATCGCGCCACGTGTGGCCTACCGCAAGAACGCTTCGTGGGACGTATTCCGCAACGCCATAGAGGCCAATCCCACCACTCCGATCATGGATCCGCAGAATCCTGCGTTGTATTACAACTTCAAAGGCCAGTCGGCAGCCTACAATCCCGTTGAACTGGAAGACCTGGAAAAGCACACCGGCACCACGAAGCTCATCGACTGGGACGGTACGATAAGGCTGAACCTCTTCCCGCTGCTGCTGAAAAACCCGGGACGACAGATGCTGACGACGCAGTTGACCTTCGCCGACCACCAATATGACAACTACAACCAGTGGTTCCGCCCCTCTACCAGCACACGCGCCATCAATGGCGGACGCTCGGGTGAGGCGAAACAAGATTACTCCAAATCTTCATTACACAGCTTGGAATGGATCACCAACTACAGCAACTCCTTCGGTAATCACAATGTCAAGGTCATGGCAGGCTACTCTTACCAGTATGACAAGTACTCAGGACTGAGCGCCGAGAACAAGGACTTCCCCAACGACGCCCTCGAAGACAACAATCTCGGCAGCGGCACGCTGGCCAAAGACGAAGGCGAGGTCGGCATGGACTCATATATGAATGATTCCAAGCTCATCGCTTTCTTCGGCCGCGTGAGCTACGACTGGAAGGGTCGCTACATGTTGACCGCCTCCATGCGCCACGAAGGTTCGTCAAAGTTCGGCACCAACCACAAGTGGGGCGACTTCCCCGCCATATCGGCAGGCTGGCGCGTCTCCGACGAAGCCTTCATGGAGGGAACGAAGAGCTGGCTGACCGACCTGAAGCTGCGCGCCGACTATGGCGTGACGGGCAACCAGAACTTCGACAGCTACAAGTCGTTGAACACAATGTCGGGCTTCGGCTACTACACTTATCATGGAAAATACTATCAAGTGTGGGGACCGGGCAAGAATGTGAACCCTAATCTGCGCTGGGAAAAAGGCAAAAACTGGAACATCGGACTTGACTGGACATTGTTCAAGGGCAGGCTTTACGGTTCGTTCAACTATTACAACCGTAAGCAACAGGACCTGTTGGGCGACTACAAGGTGTCGATTCCGCCCTATCTGTTCGACAACACCTTCGTCAACGTGGGCACCATGCGCAACAGCGGATTTGAGTTCGACATCACATGGAATGCCGTCAAGACCAAGAATTTCAGCTACACGCTCAACATTATCGGTGCTACGATGAGCAACAAGTTCGTCAGCTTCAGCAACAACGAGTTCGTTGGACAGGACTATTACGACGTGGTCAGTCCCGAAGACCCCTACCCTTTCCACACACTACAGCGCATAGAGAAAGGCCGTCGCATAGGCAGCTTCTACATGTTGAAGTATGCCGGCGTCGATTCGCAGGGCCGATGGGTCGTCTACGACAAGGACGGCGACAAGGTGTTGGGCGACAACGCCACCGACGACGACCGCCAGTTTGTGGGCAACGGACTGCCCAAGTTCACCGGATCGATGACCCACAGCTTCCGTTACAAGAACTTTGAGGCCTCCTTCTTCTTCCAAACGGCGCTCGGTTTCGACATCTTCAACATCCACGACTTCTACTACGGAACGAAGAATTTCCAAGGAAACGTGATGGACAAGGCCTACAGCAAGAACAAAATCATCTCACAGAATCCACTCGTTTGCGACTATTTCCTGGAGCCGGGCGACTATCTGAAGCTCTCGTCGGTGAACCTTGGCTACACATTGAACCTGAACAAGAAGTACATCGACGCCATTCGCTTCTACGCAACGGCCGGCAACCTCTTCACCATCACGAAGTTTTCAGGCATTGACCCGTCCAATTATCAGGTGAACGGAACCGAGCCCGGCGCAACCAAATCACGTACCTACTATCCATCTACACGCCAGTTTATGGTGGGAATGCAAATTGATTTCTGACAAACAAGAACCTTATTTATTATCATTCGATATGAAAAAGACTATCAAATATGCAGCGGGCTTCATGTTGTTGGCCACGGGTCTCACCGGTTGTACCGACCTGGGCGAGACGCTCTACGACCAAGTTGCCTCGCAAAACTATTACAATACCAAGGATGATGTGGTGCGGGCGGTCCTCCGTCCCTTTGAACATGCTTTCTGGAGTGTGCAGAGTCGCCAGGTACTCAATGAGGAAACAGCCGACCAGTTGATAACGCCCACCCGTGAAGACTGGTGGGATGACGGCGGCCGATGGGCGCGCCTGCACCGCCACCAATGGCTCACGACCAACGGAGAGGCCCAGAGTGAGTACAACGGATGCTTTCAGGGAATCATGCAAACCAACCTCGTCATCGAGGATTTGGACAAGCTTTCGGCTGCCAAATTCGGTTTTTCAGACGCCGAATTCAACAATCTGAAGGCGCAAAACCGCGTGTTGCGCGCCTGGTTCTACCTGCGATTGCTCGACATGTTCCGCCATATTCCATTGGCAGTGAGCTACTATGACACCGACAAAAACTCGAAAGGACAGGTGAAACCCAAAGTCATCTACGACTTCATAGAGTCTGAACTGAAGGCTGCCATCCCCGAACTGATCAAGAAAAGCGCGTCGGGTGGCAACCAAACCATCCAAGGGCAGTGGACACAGGCCGGCGCCGCCGCGCTGCTCGTGCGTCTCTATCTCAACGCCAAGGTGTATATCGGCGAAGACCATTGCACCGATTGCGCCCAATACGCGCAGGGAATCCTCGATGGAAACTATGGAACCTACAAGGTGGCAGACCGCTGGGACGCCGCATTCGATTGGAACAACGAGACCTGTGACGAGCTTATCTTCGCCTTCCCGGGCTCCGCCGGCTACTCACACTGGCACTATACGGGCGACATGTATTGGTGGTCGGTGCCTTCAAAGGCCAAGGATTGGCTGCACGACCAGAAGAACAAGCAGGGCGACCACAACATCAAATACTCCGCTTCGCCCAGCTACAATCCCAAGGGGGAGAAGTACAACTACGAGCTGGGCATGCCGATAGAGCGCTTCAAGATGTATCCGTCGGACGTCCGCTTGAAGAAATACACCAACTTGGGCAACAACAAGCGTGAAGGAATGTTCATCTATGGCAAGATCGCCTACACGGATGAGAACGGAAACACGGCCTATCTGAAGGACCACAACGGCAAATATACGCTCGACCTGCGCGACGCGGTGGGCAAATTCGGGGCCACCGACGGCGACAAATGGCTGGCTTCAGCCGACAGCAGACTGGAAAACGGCGACGACAACTCGGGCTGGATGTTCGTGAAATATCCGCTTTATTCCGACGACGAGGCCGGTCAACTCGAGGCGGACTACAGCGAAATCCGCCTGCCGGAAATCATCTACAGTCTGGCGGAGTGCAAACTGCGTCAGGGCGATGCGGCCGGCGCCGGCAAATTGCTCAACGAAGTGCGCCGCCGCAATTATCCTTCCAACGATTGGAGCACCGCCCTCTACGCGCCGGAAGGCTCCGCCAAGCTGGACATGAAGGAGATGTTGAACGAATGGGGACGCGAGTTCTTCGCCGAAGGACGCCGCCGTGTCGACCTGATTCGCTTCGGAAAATTCCTCGACGCTTGGTGGGACAAGGACGCAGATGCCGACGACCACACGCTCATCTTCCCTTTCCATCGCGACATTCTGGGCGCCAACAAGGCGCTGAAGCAGAACCCCGGCTACAAAGATTAATCACCAAAAAACCTTACATTGACATGAAACGAATATTCAAATACGGAGCGTTTGCCCTCTTGGCGCTGCTCGTGTCGGCGACATTCCAGTCATGCGACGACGACAAAGACATCGTGATGATCACCGAAGAGCTGCCGTTGAAAGTGGATCACCTCTACATGGTGGGCGACGCCACACCGACAGGATGGTCCATCGACAACCCAACCGAACTGACAAAGAGCGAAACCGACAAGTATATTTTCACCTATCATGGCAAGCTTGGGACCGGCGAACTGAAGTTCTCGTTGAGCAAAGGCGACTGGGGGGCTACCTTCATCTACGCGCCGAAGGCCGGAACAGAAATCAACGCGAAGGGCGTTGCCAGTGACGAAATAGACGTTCGCAAGGGTGGCGACGACACGAAATGGAAGATAACACTGGCTGGTATCTACACCATAATGGTCAACCTGCGCGACCGAAAGATAGCCGCAACCTACGAAGGTGCCGAGCCTGTGACGCCAATCACATCGAAAACGCTCGGCTTCATCGGTGACGCGACGCCTGGCGGATGGTCTGCCGAAGCCGTGACGATGTTGGAGAAGACGGCCGACAACCCGCTCCAGTTCACTTACGAAGGCCATCTGAACGCCGGCGAGTTCAAGATGACGTCCGACGCCACGGTGCTGAAAGACTTCGCCGGACCCTTCCTCCAGGCTCCGGAAGCCGACGTCACGCTCAATCACGAGGGCGTATCGAAGCAAGGAATCAACACGGGCGGCGCGGACAACAAGTGGAAAGTGACCGAAGCGGGCACCTACAAGCTGGTGGTCGACCTGACGAACCACACCATTACCGTAGCGGCATTCACGCCAGACCCGGCCAAAGACGTCTGGAACACGGAGACTTTGTTTCTCATCGGAGGAGCCGGCAACGGCTGGAGTATCGGCGAAGCCCTCGCGTTCAAGAAGACATCCGACCACAACTTCGTCTATGCGGGCGAATTGAAGGAGGGCACTTTCAAGCTCATGGCCACCAACTCAGGCGACTTCGGCACAGAAGACAAGGACTGGTTCTACGCGCCGGCCAACGAAACGCTCATCAACGACAAGGGGGTGGCGGCCGACGGCGTCGTGGCCGGCAACGGAAAGAGTGCCGACAATCAGTGGAAAGTGGCGAAAACGGGCAACTATGTGCTCACTGTGGATATGAAATCCCACAAGATTTCGGCCGAATATGTGGGCGAAACGGGCAACAGTATCGCTACGGCCGAGGCCCGGCTGGTGGGCGACGCCACACCGAAGGGCTGGGACATAGGCGGCACCGCCATGACCAAAGCGTCCTCAACACCGCTTGAATTCACCTGGCAAGGCGAACTGAAAGTCGGCGAATTCAAGATTGCCCTGACCTCGACCAACAACGACTTCTCGGGGGATTGGCTGCAAGCGCCGGCCGCAGGCACCGAGGTCAACGCCTCAGGAATCGACAAAGGCAACGTCGTGAAGGGTGGAGACGACAACAAATGGAAGGTGACCGCCACCGGAACGTACAAGATTACGGTCAACTTCTCAACCAAAAAAATCACCATCACCCGCATCACAGCATGACCATCAACCTTTCGTTGTAAAAGAGTTGCTGTCTACACCTTATTCTATATAAGGCTGACAGCAACTCAAGAAACTAACCAAAACATAGCATTGAACATGAAGAAGTTTATAATCGCCAGCCTGACATTCGTCATGTTGTCGACTGGCTGCAACAGCAATACATGGGACGTGACCAGCGATCTGGCCGTCGACAAGGAAGATCCGACCACAGGTCTCACACCTTTGGCCGAGCAGGAAGGCAACGACTACGCGCCACTCTACTGGAGTGTCTACGGTGCCTTGCGCCAACAAGAGAAGGACGGCTCGTTCCCCAACATCTTCACAGAGGAAGACTGGGACAAGGCCATCGACTATGTAGCCACGAATCTGAAACCTTACGGCTATGACATGCTCGTCACCGACGGCTTCGCCTCCATGAGTGGAGACAACGGCTACATGACGCGCTACAGCCGAACGAAGAAAGATGAAAATTCATCGGAGGTGGAACTGACCACCATCATTGCCAAACTGAAGGCCAAGGGCCTGAAGCTGGGCGTCTACGACAGTCCTTTCTGGCTGCACTACACCAATCCCGACGCCGTCATTCCTGGCACCGATGGAATCAAGGTGGGCAGCCTGCGCTACAATCCGTCCATCGACACCGACGTGCTCCACCCCACCAAGAACGACCAGTTCGGCTGGGTTGTCACCTCACATCCCGGCGCCGAGCAGTTTTTCGAGGGCTTCTTCAAGCACTATTCCGACCTTGGCGTGAAGTATATACGCATGGATTTCCTCTCATGGTATGAGGATGGAATGAACTATACCGACCAAATCGACAAGGGATATGGCCGCGAACGTTACGTGAAAGGCATGCAATGGATCAACAAGTACGCGAAGAAATACGGCATATACGTATCGCTTGTCATGCCTCATCTCAAGAACAATGCCATCATGGAGAAGTGCGCCGGCAACATGATTCGCATCGATGCGGACGCCCTGGAAGGCTCCTGGTACCGCTTCTCCGACAACAATCGCGGCACATTGCGTGGCGGATGGCCCAACTCGGAGAATGCTTTCGACGGCTTCATCAACTGGTCCAGGATATCAGGACACAAGAAGATTCGCCTCGACGGCGACTTCATCCGCATCGGAAGCTTTGCCAACGACGACGAGAAGCAGGCTGTCGTGTCGCTGCCGCTGATGGCGGGCGGTCCGATTTCCGTGACCGACATGCCTACCGGACACGACTTGACCTTCTTCCAAAACACGGAAATGCTGGCATTGCAGAAGGAAGGATTCGTCGGTCAGCCTTTGGCACGCAACTACTGGAACACCGACGGCGAGATATGGTATGGCCAAATGAAGGACGGCAGTTGGGTCGTCGGCCTCTTCAACCGCGCCCAACAGCCCGCCATCCGTACATTGGAACTTTCAAAAATCGGACTTTCCGGCACATGGAACGCCCGCAACCTTTGGACACACGCCGACGAAGGACAGGTTTCAGACAAAGTGGAAGCCGAGATTCCATCGCACGGCTGCAAGATCATCAAGCTGACAAAAGCCAACTAAACAATACGAAACAAAGCATGAAAAGATTATTTTTCTTTCTGTTTCTCCTGCTGGCCACGGCCGTGAACACGGCTTTTGCCGCAGAAGTGACATCCCCCAACGGCGAGGTGAAGGTCGTCTTCAACCTCGACAACACCACACCCACCTACATGGTCAGCTTCCGTGGCAAGGTCGTCGTCAAGCCCAGCCGCCTGGGTTACGAACTGGCCAACACCGAAAACCTGCTCGACGGCTTCAAGCTGGCAGGCCAGGAGACCGGTGCTTTCGACGAAACCTGGAAGCCGGTGTGGGGCGAAAGCAGTTCCATCCGCAACCACTACAACGAGCTTCTGGTGCATTTGGTGCAGGAAAAGACCGACCGTCGCATGGACATCCGCTTCCGCGTGTACGACGAAGGCATGGGATTGCGCTACGAATTTCCGCAGGAGGGCAAGCTCAACTACTTCACCGTGAAGGAAGAGCGCACCGAGTTTGCCATGACGGGCGACCACACGGCCTGGTGGATACCTGGCGATTACGACACACAGGAGTATGAATACACCCGTTCCCGCTTGAGCGAAATCCGCGGTTTGCTCCAGAAAGCCATCACCGACAACCTCTCGCAGACATCCTTTTCCACAACCGGCGTGCAGACTTCGCTCATGCTCAAGACCGACGACGGCCTCTATCTCAACCTGCACGAGGCCGCCCTGGTGGACTATCCGGCCATGCACCTCGACCTGGACGACAAGAGCATGACGTTCCGTTCATGGCTCACGCCCGACGCACAGGGCATGAAGGGCTGGCTGCAAACGCCCTGCCAGAGTCCATGGCGCACGGTCATGGTGACCGACGACGCCCGCAAGGTGCTGGCTTCGAACCTCATTCTCAACCTCAACGAACCTTGCAAACTGGCCGACACCAGCTGGATTCGTCCCACAAAGTACGTCGGTGTGTGGTGGGAGATGATTTCCGGCAAGGGCGACTGGGCCTATACAAGCCAGTTCCCGTCCGTCAAGCTCGGACTGACAGACTACGCCAAGGCCCAACCGTCGGGCCGTCACTCGGCCAACAATGCCAATGTGCGCCGCTACATCGACTTCGCCGCCGACAACGGCTTCGACCAAGTGCTGGTGGAGGGCTGGAACATCGGCTGGGAAGACTGGGCCGGCAACATGAAGGAAAAGGTGTTCGACTTCCTCACACCTTATCCCGACTTCGACATCAAGGCCCTCAACAACTACGCCCACGCCCGGGGCGTGAAGCTGATGATGCACCACGAGACGTCGTCATCGGTCATGAACTATGAGAAATACATGGACCGGGCCTACCAACTCATGAAGGACTACGGCTACGACGCCGTGAAGAGCGGCTACGTGGGCAACATCATCCCGCGCGGCGAGCACCATTACAGCCAGCTGGAAATCAACCATTACCTGCACGCCGTGAAGCGGGCGGCCGACTACCACATCATGGTCAACGCCCACGAGGCCGTGCGGCCCACCGGACTCTGCCGCACCTATCCCAACCTGATAGGCAACGAGAGCGCACGGGGCACCGAGTATCAGGCCTTCGGGGGCACCCGGCCGGGCCACACCGCCATCCTTCCGTTCACTCGTCTGCAAGGCGGACCGATGGACTACACGCCCGGCATCTTCGAGATGGACTGTACCAACGGCTCGCACTGCAACTCCACCATCTGCGGACAGCTGGCACTCTACGTCACGATGTACAGCCCGCTGCAGATGGCGGCCGACTTCCCGGAGAACTACATGAAGCATGCCGACGCCTTCCAGTTCATCAAGGACGTGGCAGTGGACTGGGACAAGTCCGTGTATCTGGAGGCCGAGCCGCAGGAATACATCACGGCGGCCCGCAAGGCCAAAGGCACCGACAACTGGTTTGTGGGCAGTGTGGCCGGCATGAAGGGCCGCACGTCCGCCATCGCGCTCGACTTTCTCGACAAGGGACGCAAGTATGAGGCCACCATCTACATGGACGGCGTCGACGCCGACTACAAGTCGCGCCCGCAAAGCTACAAGATCGTGAAGCGCGCCGTGACCGCGAAGACGAAACTAAAGCTGCGTGCAGCCGCAGGGGGTGGCTATGCCATCTCCATCATGGCCAAATAGCACAATGGCTTTCAACAGACATCACAACCGGAGCTGCCTGAGCGGTTCCGGTTTTTCGCATCCCTGTTTTCCCAAAGCAGCCCTTTCAGCTTGCAAAAGCTTGTCGATGACGGCGTCAAAGCAGCCCTTTCGCCTTGTCAAAGCACTGCTTTTGCAAGCTCAAAGCTGCCCTTTCGGCCGCTGAAAGGACAGCGGTTGGAAAGGCAAGGGGCGGCGGTTGGAAGACAGGCGGCAAACGGCGGGAGGTGGAAGGCAAATGGGAAATGTCGATTTTTGCACGCCGGCGGCTCAATTAGGGGCCCGCAGGCTTTCGATTTGCCCAGGGAATGCGTAACTTTGTCGGGCGAAACAACTTCGATCGTTACATCCCCAACCGACTATGACCACCATCGCACCTTTCAGCCGGCCCATGTATGTCATGCTCAAGCCGGCCGGTTCGCTCTGCAACCTCCACTGCAAGTACTGCTACTACTTGGAGAAGGGCGGACTCTACAAAGACACGCGCAACCATGTGATAACCGACGAGCTGCTCGAAAAGTTCATCAAGGAATACATCGAGGCCCAGACCATGCCGCAGGTGCTGTTCACCTGGCACGGCGGCGAGACGCTGATGCGCCCCATTTCCTTCTACAAACGCGCGCTCGAACTCCAGCGCGTCTACGGCCGGGGCCGCCAAATCGACAACAGCATACAGACCAACGGCACGCTGATCACGGACGAATGGTGCGAGTTTTTCAAGGCAAACAACTTCCTCGTGGGCGTCTCCATCGACGGCCCGCAGGAGTTTCACGACGAATATCGCAGGACGGCGACGGGCAGGCCGTCGTTCCGCCAGGTGATGCGGGGTATCGACCTGCTCAACAAGCATGGGGTGGAATGGAACGCGCTGGCCGTCGTCAACGACTTCAACGCCGACTATCCGCTCGACTTCTACCATTTCTTCAAGGAGATAGGCTGCCACTTCATCCAGTTCACGCCCATCGTGGAGCGCATCGTGGAGCGTGGCGACGGGCTGACGCTGGCCCCCGGCATGCAGGAGGGGGGGCGGATGACCGATTTCTCCGTCACGCCCGAGCAGTGGGGCGACTTCCTCTGCGCCATCTTCGACGAGTGGGTGCACCATGACGTGGGCGACTACTACGTGCAGTTGTTCGACGCCACGCTGGCCAACTGGGTGGGACAGTCGCCGGGCGTCTGCACGATGGCCCGCGAGTGCGGCCACGCGGGCGTGATGGAGTTCAACGGCGACGTCTATTCGTGCGACCACTTCGTCTTTCCCGAGCACAAGCTGGGCAATCTCCGCAGCCAGACCATCTACGAAATGATGAACTCGACGAAGCAGAAGGAGTTCGCCAAGATGAAGCATCTCATGCTTCCGCCGCAGTGCAAGGAGTGCAAATACCAGTTCGCCTGCCATGGAGAATGTCCCAAGAACAGGTTTGTCAGAGACAAATACGGCCATCCGGGGCTCAACTACCTGTGCGCGGGCTACTATCAATACTTCGAACACGTGGCTCCCTACATGGATTTCATGAAGAACGAGCTTGACCATCAGAGGGCGCCCGCCAATGTGATGAACCACATCTTCTCCGACTCCCACTTCGCGAAGTAGCCTTCCGCGCCGCCGCGCCGCCCCCGCATGGGCAAGGACACAGGCTGTGGAGCCTCATCGGAAGGCAGACAGGAGAGGTCACAGCCGTCAACTTGCACAACGGAAAACACAGAACAAGAGTCTGCCTGGCCGGCGGCAGTGCGTCGCAATATGTCGTCGACCCACTGTTTGCGGACAGTGTCGTGTGGTGGCCATCCGCACTTTCCATCCTGGAGACGAAGCGGCTGTGGGCATTTTCTCTCTCGCGGCCACGATCATCGGCACCATATTCATCGCCGTAGAGTTGAAAAATGGTTCGGATGTCACATGCAGCGAAATGCTGATTGGGCTGAACAACTATTCATGAAAGCGACCGGCTCATGCAGGTGTATGAGATACTGGAAAGCAACGAATGCCACAGGGAGGAGGCATGGGCCAACGTACCTGGAGTGGCGGTGGCCCAGTATTGCACTTTCTTCGAGAATCTGTACCTGCTCTACCGCCACAACATAGCCAGCATCGACGACCTTGACGACATTTTCGGCTATCGGTCCTTCCTCTTTACCAACAATCCTTACGTCCAGGAGCATTACATCCTGCCCACTTCGTCGTCTTACGTGCAGATTTTCAAGCTTTATCGAATCTGGATCAGGCACAGGAAAAAGGAGAACGAGGGCATGGAGAGCTGGCAACGAAACGTTCCCGACGCCCGATACAGGTTCTCCTGCGGACTACCTCGAACGCAAGTTGTATCTTTTCGACAAAGGCCTGGATGACCACAACAGGGGATTCTGCACGCTGGAGGACGGTCTGAGCAACCGAAATCTTGCCTCGAAACTCGGCATTGCGCCTGCCGACGCCATGACTTTCGATGCGGTTGTCGTCGACAAAGCGTGGCGCGGAAAGCACTTGCAAAGGCACTTCATAGACTGGACAGCCGGCCTTGCCAAAGAGAACGACGCAAAGCATGTCCTTGCAACCGTCTCTTCGGACAATGGAGCCAGCAAGCACAACTTCCTGGCCAAGGGATTTCAGGTGGCGACAACCAAAGAAATGTACAACGGGGTCGTGAGAGACATCATGTGCCTCGACATAAATGAAACTTGACATGGCTATACGGATCAAAACACGGCCCACGCTGGAGCAGCTGACCGGCAGAAGCCATTGGTGGGGGGCACCCGACCTGCCACAGGAGGTGCCTTATCCCTACATAAAAGTAAACGACGGCACAGAGAGCTATGACGAACCGCTGACGTTTGTCTGCCAGATACGATGCGAGGACATCGCCACCTTCGACCGGAAGAACCTGCTTCCGCACACGGGCATGCTCCATTTCTTCGCGCCAATCGACTGAATCCGAGCGTCTTGTTCGACTGACCCATCATGATTCATAGAACTCCAAACACCTCATCCATCGCCCCTGGATTGGTCTTTAACAGCCGGTCTTGCTGCCGTGCAGACCAATCCAGGGGCGACTCCATCTCATAAAATCACCCCAGCCTCTCCTTTGTAGAGAAGACTGGGGCTATAGTGGCGAAGCCGTTGACTTCGCTTCGTACAAGATGATTCACATCCGCGTCAATGATGACACCTGGATGGCAATGGTTATTTCTTACCCAATGCAGCCTTGGCGGTCGCATTCTCGGGATCTATTTCAAGAATGGCGTTCCAATAGGTGTTTGCCTTGGCAGCATCTTTCTTCAACGTGTAGAAGTAGCCGAGATATTGGTATGCCTCGACGAGTCTGTTGTCGTCGTAGTCTCCCTTTTCGGTGTGGCCTTTGATGATTTCAATCAATTTCTCGTAGTGTGGTTTGGCAGTACCCAACTTGGTCTCAGGGTCAAGGGCGAAGCCGATGTGGGCTCTGTTGTAAGTGGCGAAGTCGGCTGCGCTGGGGAATTTCTCAGCCATGTCGGCGTATACGGCGTCAGCTTTTGCATAGGCATCTTTCTGTGCGGGGCCTGTCGACTTTTCCGCCTGATCCATCCACATTCGGGCCAGTTCATTGTAATCGGTGGCGTTGATGGTTTTCAAACTCTTGAGATACTGGTCAAAAGTGTCGGCAGCCTTGTCGATGTCACCCTGTTCAGAGTAGGCTGTGGCGATGTTCTTCAAAGCGTCGCTCTTGTCATTGGCATTGCCATCGTTGTTGGCCAGGCTCTGGTTAAACATGTCAATGGCTTTCTGATATTCCTTGTTGCCGAGGTAGGCATAGCCATAGTAGAGGTAGTCGCTCTCCGTAATCTTCGTCGAGTCGCTCTGGTTGAAGAGCTTGTCGGCATAGGTCAAGGCTTCGGGATATCTCTTGAGATTGGTCAGATTGAAGAATGACAAACGATTCAGCGCCGGATTACGTGGAAACTTTTGGTTGCCGAACTGTGCCAATTCCAGACTCTTGTCGAACTCGCCAAGCAGGAAGTGGTCAAGTGAGTAGCTGACGAGGTCGGCGTCTTCCATCTGATTCTTGTCAACCTTGGCATAATATTCGATGGCTTTCTTGATGTTGCCAGCCTTGTCGTAAATCTGTGCACTGATGACGTCCACCGGATAGTCAGGACGCTGCCTGCGGAGTTCCTCCAACTTGGCTACAGAGGCCGAAGGAGAAGTCTTGCTGTTGATTTGTGCATACTTGCGATAACCTTCCGGATTCTTCGGGTCGAAATAAGTGGCTTGCTCATACCATGCCGAAGCAGCACCGCCATTGTCCTTGATTACCTCGATGTCGCCGGCAAGAATGTAGGCGGGGCCATACTGTTTGCTTTTCTCCATAGCAAACTGGACATACTTGCTGGCATTGGCTGTGTCCTTTACGTCAAGATAAGCGCGACCGATGGCTGTCAGAACTACAGGGTTCTTCTTGTTCTTTTTGTATATCTCCTTGATTTGATTAGCCGCATCCGGAGCTTTCGCCTTGATGATTTTATTCACTTGGTCAATGGTGGCCTTGTCGTCATTCTGTGCAATCGTGGGTACTGCAAACCCCATCATGAAAGCACCAATCATAAGATATTTGATTACTCGCATAGTCTTTATTTGTTTTTTAGTTAATACGAAATGATTGAAAGAACCCTGCCGCTTAGGGACCGAATGCCCATTCTTCTTTTGGAGACAGACGCCATCCAGACGCAACGTTTTTGACGAATGCGAATCTCTTCGGAGCAGGAGAAATGACACTTAGTCTGTAACGTGGACGTTACGTATCGTCAAATTGCCATACGCAGGCAGAAGTCCGGAGCGAAGTACGATTCTTTGACCTTTATCCTGTGAAATGATGAAGTTGGAAAAACCTGTCGGCAAACCCATGTGGGTATCATTCAGCAAGATGTAAAGCGTTCGAACCAGAGGATAGTTCCCGTTGTAGAAATAATATTGGAATGGCTTCCAACTGTTGGCCACATTGGCTACCGGCAGCGATGTCACAGCCATCGGGCGTATTTCCTTCTTGAACATGAGATTTGTAGAGTCGCGTTTGTCATTTAGCCAATTGCTTCCGACGATGCCGATGGCACCTTTGTGCTTCTCGACATAGTTGATGACTTCCGCCGTCTTCTTGACAGCAACAACATTAGGGCCCGTAATGGGCTTGCCTCCGAGGATGGAATCTTCCACAAAATGCACGGAGGAAGATTTGGGATTGTCGAAGACCACTGTGATTTCTCCCATCTTCGACTTAGGATATATTTGGTTCCAGCGCGTCACCTCGCCAAGAAGGATGCGCTTGATATCATTGACGCTGATACACGAATCAACGTTGAGATTGTTCTGAATGAGGGCAAGTCCGTCGTATGCGAACTTGATGGAGCGAGGGAACTGCTTTCTGTCTTTCAGATTCTGGAGTTCCGCCGGCTTGAAGTCACGCGAAGTTATGGCCATGAACACTTTCCCTGCGAGCAATTTGTTGATAGCTTCCGACTCGTTGGTATAAATGGGAGTAATCTTGGCCTTGGGGTAAGTGAATTCGAAGAGTTCGCGTTCCTCTTCGATAACAGGACTGAAACTCTCGTCAGAAGCGAACGACATCGCTCCTGACGAGTAAGTATCCGTCCTACCGTCTTTCGGCTTCTTGTTCGCGCAAGAAGCCAAAAGAGCGGCGGATAGTGTTAATCCTACAAATACGTAAGATAGTCTTTTCTTCATTTAAGCTTATTTTACTGAAGTTTGAATGACACAGGCACGTTGTATTTCACACGCACCGTAGAACCATTCTGCTTACCTGGAATCCAGTTGGGCATGCTCTTTACCACGCGGGTAGCTTCCTTGTCAAGAGACGGGTCAACCGAGCGCACTACACGCACGTCGGTGATGGAACCGTCACGTTCCACAACGAATGAAACCACTACACGGCCCTGAACACCATTCTCCTGTGCAACGACCGGATACTTGGTGTTCTGGCTCAGGTAACTCATCAATGCCGCAGGTCCTCCAGGGAACGAAGGCATCTGCTCAACAACGTCGAACACCTTGGTCTCTTCCACCTTCGGAGGTTCCGGCTGAGCAATCACCTCCTTGGCCTTGAGCACCTCTCCATTGGCGTCATCGTTACCTTTGACGTCGAAGGAACCAATGGCGGTCTTCGTTTGCATAAGCTGGTCTTGGGTCTTGAGTTCATCTTCAGGCTTCACCTCGGAGTCTTTCTTGATTACCGGGGCTGTAAACTTGATGGAGCTCTTGACTTGCTCTACCACTTTTTCAGGCTCAACTTTAATCTGCTTCTTAACTTCGGCCTCCTTCTTTTTAGGTTGCTCAAGTTTGGAAAGCTCTACAGCCTGGGTCATTGCTGCTCTCTTTGCTGCCTCTGCGTCAGCGGCTTTCTTGATGGTAAGACCAATCTGACACAACACAGCCAACGCGATTACAGCTATGATAGAGATAACATTTCGCTTGCCGGTGCCTTTTCTTAGCCTATAGGCACCGTAAGCCTGGTTGCGGCCCGTAAAGACGATGTCGGTCCACTCACCAGATATCAAATCAATTTTTGACATTTGCTTCTCATTTTAATAGTTAATACTCTGTTCTCGACCGACTTACTCCACACCTCTTGACTTCAAGAGCTTGGCATCGTCTGCGTTAACCTTGTCGAGAACATACTTACCTACGCTGCATATCTGCATCTCGTCGAGTGCGTCAATTACATTCTTATAAGTGGCCTTGTCGGTAGCCTTGATGATAATGGTCATCGTCTGTATCTTCTGGCCACCGATTTCGCCGGCCTTGATCTTGGAAAGCTCCTGATTATAGGTAGTATCAGGCATTTGGTCTTTCTTCGCGTCAAGTTGGGCTTTGGCCTTCATCACTTGCAATACAGGCTGTGTATTATCCTCGGTCACGTGCGTCATGAACACCTTGCGAATACCATTCTTGCCCCAGGTCGTTTCCTTGAGGCAGTTGGGGTCGTCGTATTTAGGAAGTCCCGACACATAGAAAATCTTATCGTTCCCCGCCACATAAACGGTAATCGTATAAGAGGCTTTGGTCACCGACCGGTCTTCGTTCTGTAGATTCTTATCGTTACTTGGCATACTCAGCTCCATTGTCTGTGGCTTGGCCAGAGAGGTACAGAGCATGAAGAACGTGATAAGAAGCATCATCATATCCACCATCGGCGTAAAGTCAACGCGAACGTTGATTTTCTTCTGCTTTCCGCCGCCTTTTGAATTGCTTGCTACATCTGCTGACATACTTATTTATCCTCCCCTGTTTTTAATGAAGTGATGAGATAGTAACGGTTCTGGTTCATATCCTGAAGCTCAGACATCACCTTCTTAATGCGCAGGTAGGGTGTCGTCGCATCGGCCTTGATGGCGATTTTGAGATCGTCATTGACCTTCAACGCCTCCGTGATCCAAAGTTGGAACTCACTCTTCCCCCCGTCGATGGAGTCGAGAGGCACGCCGGCTTCATTGCCGGTGATGACCTCCGTCATCTTTTCCTGCGGAAGGTTGAGATACCCTTTGAGACTGCTCATGCGGATACCCCAAAGCGGGTCTGTCTGAAACTTCTTCATTTCGAGATTATTCAGTCCGAGATTGCCCGTCTCGTTCATTCCTTGAATCAACGCGAGCATATCGTTCTGATTATCCATACTCATGAACACCTTACCTTGTTTGTCGACAAGGATGTTCAGCACGTCTTTCTCGGGCACTTTGATCTCCGATACGGACGAAGGCTGGTTCACTTTCACCGGTTCATTCTTTACGAACGTCGAGGTCAACATAAAGAATGTCAGCAAAAGCACCATCACATCCGACATAGGAGTCATGTCGATCCAGACGTCGCTTTTCTTAATTTTTAACTTACCCATATCTGAATAACTTTTAAAGGGTTAGCTAAAATTAAGCTTCCGGGTGCTTGTCTTCGTATGTATGTGCGATGGTGTAACCAATTTCGTCCATGGCGAAAGTGAGCTTGTCGATCTTGTTGGTGAAGTAGTTGTAGGAAACTACAGACACCCAAGAAGTGGCGATACCTGACGCTGTGTTCACAAGGGCCTCGGAAATACCGGTAGAGAGGGCCATGGAGTCGGCGCCACCACCTGCAGCCAAAGCGGCGAAAGAACGAATCATACCGAGCACAGTACCGAAGAGGGCAGTAAGTGTACCAAGCGTTACGATGGTCGCGATGATCGGAAGGTTCATCGTCATGGTCGGCATTTCGAGCGCGGTGGCTTCCTCATGCGCGTTCTGGATGGTGGAGACCTTCTCCTTCAAGCCCATCGTGGCGTTTTCCATTTCCTTGTAGCTCTTGAGGTCGGCCAAAACGACGTTTGCCACAGAGCCTTTCTGCTTGTTGCAAAGCTCTTCTGCCTTGGCGATGTCACCAGCCTTGAGGGCAGCCTTTACGTTCTCGGTGAACTTGGTCACGTTGCCGGTACCCGAGCAAGCCCTGATGGCGAGTGTGCGCTCAACGGACATTGCGATTACGGTGCAGAGCAAGCCGAGGATGATAGGTACAACCCAACCACCTTTGTAGACGGTACCCAGCATGTTCAACGGATGTCCGTCGCGGTCGCCGTTGGCGAAGTTGGCGGGATCGCCGAGGAAGAAGTTGTAGAAAGCCCATCCTACGATGAATGCGAGTACGATGATGATGAATGCGTGTCTTACACCCTGGAAGCCCTGAGACTTCTTCTTGGGGGCTGCTGTTGTTGTTGCCATAATTTAAAATTTTAATTTTTAGTTATTGATAAATTAAGTTATTGTAATCAACTTTGTTCTTCTTATGGGTCAGGTTGCCCTATATTGTGCGGCCAGGGCTATGCTTTCGTTTCGCAAAGATATCTATTTATGGATAACTACGTGCGTAATCAATGCGTAATTAAGAAGTTTTAACGGGCAAAACCTGAATCATCTCCTTGATTTGAATCAATTTCGGTGATGTTGTCGGCTTTTACTTGAGTTCCGCCAACGCTTCCTTGATGCGGTCCATGGCCTCCTTGATGTTGTCGTCGCTGGTGGCATAGCTCATCCTGAAGCATTCGGGGGCGCCGAAAGCGTCGCCGCCGACGGTCGCCACGTGGGCTTTCTCCAGCAGATAGAGCGCCAGGTCGGTCGCGCTCTCGACCGTCAGGTCGCCACAACGCTTGCCGAAGAAGCTGCTGCATTTCGGGAACAGATAGAAAGCGCCTTCGGGCTTGTTCACTTCCAGTCCGGGAATGTCGCAGGCCAAATTGTAGATGAGGTCGCGACGGCATTCGAACGCCCGGCGCATGGCCTCCACGCAATCCTGGGCCTGCGTGTAGGCCGCCAAGGCTGCCTTCTGGCTGACGGAGCACGGGCCGCTGGTGTATTGTCCCTGCAATTTGTTGCAACCTTTCACGATCCATTCGGGCGCGGCGATGTAGCCGATGCGCCATCCGGTCATGGCGTAGGCCTTGGAAACTCCATTCACGACGATTGTCCGCTCCTTCATTCCCTCCACTTGGGCTATGCTGGCGTGGCTGCCTACATAATTAATGTGTTCGTATATCTCGTCTGCCAGCACGAAAAGGCCTTCATGCCGCTTGACAACCGCGGCCAAATCTTCCAGCTCCCGCCGCGAATAGACGCTGCCGGTAGGGTTGCTTGGCGAGCATAGGATAAGCATTCGGGTCTTGGGAGTGATGGCGGCTTCGAGCTGCCGGGGCGTCATCTTGAAGTTCTGGTCAAAGCCGGCGTCGACGAATACGGGCGTGGCTCCCGCGAGTTTCACCATCTGCGGGTAGCTCACCCAGTAGGGAGCGGGGATGATGACTTCCTCTCCGTCGTCCACCAGGGCCATCACGGTGTTGCAGACACTCTGCTTGGCGCCGTTGCTGACCAATATCTCGCTTGTGGAATAGTCCAATCCATTCTCCCGTTTCAGCTTGGCGGCGATGGCTTCCCTGAGGTCGAGATAGCCCGGGACGGGCGAATATCTGGAGAAGTTGTTGTCAACGGCTTCCTTGGCAGCGGCCTTGATGTGGTCGGGCGTGTTGAAATCGGGTTCTCCCACGCTGAGATTGATGACGTCAATGCCTTGCGCCTTCATCTCGCCGCTCTTTTGCGACATCGCCAACGTTGCCGAAGGGGCCAGTCTGTTCAATCTTTCGGATAGTTGTGCCATAACAATGGAGTGTCTTCGTTAATGCTTGCAAAAGTAATTAAAATCTCTCTCAAACCGAAAGAATTGTAGTTTAAATTCATGAATATCGTGCAAATATTTTTCAGAAAGCCGAATATGATAACAAAGGAAACGGCTTGTTCCGCCGCCGAAGCGGCCCTTTAAAAGGTAAAAAAGTAAAAAGGTAAAAAGGTAAAAAGCAGCGAGTTAAAAATCAAAGGGCTGCTTTGGCACGCCAAAAGGGCCCTTTAAAAGGTAAAAAAGTAAAAAGGTAAAAAGGTAAAAAGCAGCGGGTTAAAAATCAAAGGGCTGCTTTTACAAAATCAAAGGGCTGCTCTTGCAAAGTCAAAGGGCAGCTTTCATCTCATAAAAGGGCTGCTTTGAGCTTGCAAAAGCAGTGCTTTCAGCAAGTCAAAGGGCTGCTTTCAGCGGATGAAAGCAGCCCTTTGCGAATGTGGTTCGCCCATGTCCGTTTGCGGACGCGCGTCATTTGAGGTGCAGGATGTGTCCCATGCGGTCGCGCTTGGTCTTGAGATAACGCTCATTATACTTGTTGGGCGTGCTCTCGATGGGCACGTTCTCCACGATTTCCAGGCCGTAGGCTTCCAGGCCGACACGCTTCACGGGGTTGTTGGTCATCAGGCGCATCTTGTGGACTCCCAGCTTGCGCAGCATTTGCGCGCCGCATCCGTAGTCGCGCTCGTCGGGTTTGAAGCCCAGATGCGTGTTGGCGTCCACCGTGTCGTAGCCTTCCTCCTGCAACTTGTAGGCCGCCATCTTGTTCATCAGGCCTATGCCGCGTCCTTCCTGCTGCATGTAGACGACGACGCCCTTGCCCTCCTGCGCTATCATCTGCATCGACTTGTGCAGCTGTTCGCCGCAGTCGCAACGCATGCTGCCCAGTATGTCGCCCGTGGCGCATGAGGAATGGACGCGCACGAGGATAGCTTCATCCTCCCGCCAGTCGCCCTTTACGAGTGCCATGTGCTCGGCGCCGTTGCTTTGCTGGCGGAAGGGTATCAGCCTGAAGTGCCCGTATGCCGTGGGCATGTCCACCTCTTCACCCACCTCGATGATGGATTCCGTCTTCAGCCGGTAGGCTATCATGTCCTTGATGGTGATGATTTTCAAGTCCCACTTGCGCGCCATTTCCTGCAATTCAGGCATGCGCGCCATCGTACCGTCTTCGTTCATGATCTCCATCAGTGCGCCGGCCGGATACAGACCGGCCATCTTGCAGAGGTCGATGGCGGCCTCGGTGTGCCCGCTCCGGCGCAGAACGCCGTTGTCCTGGGCGTATAGTGGGTTGATGTGTCCGGGTCTTCCGAAGGTCTGGGGCGTGGCGGCGGGGTCGGCCAAAGCCAGGATGGTCGCCGCCCGGTCGTGTGTCGAGACGCCGGTCGTGCATCCTTCGAGCTTGTCCACGGTGACGGTGAAGGGTGTTCCGAGCACCGACGTGTTGTCCGAGACCTGCCGGGGCAGGTCCAGCTCTTCGCATCTGGACAGCGTGATGGGCGCACAGAGCACGCCGCGCGCGTTCTTGAGCATGAAGTTGACCTTCTCCGGCGTGATCTTTTCGGCCGCGACGATGAGGTCTCCTTCGTTTTCACGGTCTTCATCATCCACGACGATGACGAATTTCCCTTCCTTGAAGTCTTTCAAAGCGTCTTCAATGCTGCTTAGTTTGAAGTCTCCCATATCCTTACTGATTGATTTCCTTGATTCTGTTGATGATGTATGTATTGGTTTGCTTGATGGTTCTCAGGTCTCGGAGCAGTCTGATGCGGAACATCCACATGCGGAAATAGAGAACCAGTCCAAGCGGAATGGCGATGAAGGACAGGATGTTCTGCCACCTGCGCTCGAACGGTCGCGTGTGCGCCTTGACCGAAACGACCGGATAAAGGTTCAGATAGGTCAGGATGGCCTTGTCCCTTGTATTGTTCAAATCTTCGATTACGTCCTCCAGCACACCCGAAATCCGTTCTATTTCGTGGTCGGGATGGTATCTGAAGAACACCTTGATGATGTTGGGTACGCTCACCAGGCGGTGGATCCGCGCGTATTCCGTCACCTCCTCGCTCACCTTTTGCAGCAGCAGACTGTCGCGGTTGTAGTCCGGGTCCTGTATGATCACCTCCTTGCCGAACACGTGTCGCTTGAGCCGGAGGCCGAGCAGCTTCATGAAAAGCTCACGGTAGAGGTCCAGATTGAACACCATCGAGTCGTTGGAAGCCTTGTAGGTGACGAACACCGCCACGGGAGTGAGCACGCCCATGGCCAGCCCTTTGCCGAACCAGATGGCCCACATGCCGCCGCGGGCCATGCGGTAGCCCGTGTTGTCGAGGATGTAGTAGATGATGAAGACGAGCACCGAGATGATGACCGGTATGCCCAGGCCGCCCTTCCGGATGATGGCGCCGAGCGGCGCGCCGATGAAGAAGAAGATGAGACACGACAACGCCATCGTAAACTTGTTGATGGCTTCTATCTTGTGCTGGCGTATGATCCAGTCGCCGTCCGACGTGATCATGCTCTTGAAGTCGAGATCCTGCACGGCTTGGCTCACGCGCGACTGCGCGGCCATGAGCGCTTGCTGGCGTTGGGCCAGCGGCAGCCGGTTGTAGAGCGTGTCGATGTCGTAAGACTTGGCTGCGGCCAGCCGAATCGCGCGGACCGAATCGCGCGGCGAAAGGCTCTTTTGGGCGAACATGTAGTGCTGGGCGTCGGCGTAATAGGTTCGCCCTATGCTGTCGTAGGCCTGGTTCAGCGAGTCGATGGCACGGCCTATCTGCCTCAGGCTCTTGGCCTGCGCGTTGTTGGAAAGCCCGCCGGCGTCGGTCAGGTTGAAGTCGCCGTCATAGTCGAGGACAATCCGTTTCGCCACGAAAGTCTCGCGGCGATAGGGCACGGAGGCCGTGTTGCCGAACTCGCCGGACTGCATGTTCTCGAACCACTCGCCGCTCCAGAGGCTCATCAGCATGTGTTTCTTGTCGGCCGTAGACTGCAACATGCCCGAATCGGCCAAGATAATGGCCTGGTCTTCGTAGCTGCCCGTCATGCGATAAATCATGATTCCGTAGAGTTTTCCCGTGTCGATGTTCTTCTTCTGCACGTAGATGTTGCTGTTGGGAATGCCGTCATAGAAGATTCCCTCGGGTATTTCAAGCTCCGGACTCTTCTGTTTCATCGACAGCAGGAGCTGCGCCAGCTTCTTGTTCGACTCGGGTCCGACGTTGTTTTGGAAGTAAAACGAGCCGATGCAGATGAGCGAACTGATGATGATCAGCGACCGGAACGTCTGCATCAGTGAGATTCCGGCCGCCTTGATGGCGGTCAGTTCGCTGCTTTCGCCCAGGTTTCCGAAGGTGATGAGTGAAGAGAGGAGGATGGCGAGGGGCAGCGCCTGCGGCACCAGCATGAGGCCCATGTACCAGAAAAACTGCGCCATGATGTCCATGGTCAGGCCCTTGCCAATCAAATCGTCGATGAATCGCCAGAGAAATTGCATCATCAGCACGAACTGGCAGATGAAGAATGTCCCCACAAAGAGCAGCCCGAACTGTCTGGCAATGAAGATATCTAATTTCTTTATTCTAAGCATGGAAGCCTTACATAGCGGTCGCTGTCGAACGACGGCGCGACAATCAACTTGCAAAATTAGTATAAAAAATCAGAAACAAGCCCTTTTTTAGTTTTTTAAAGACATAAAAGGGCGCCTCTACATACCTACAAATAATGTCGCACGGTTCGACGCGCGGGCCCGACATCCCTATTTGTTGGGATATTGACAGACAGGTGCTCAATATGTAGAGATAAACGCTTACCTTTGCACCTCTTGAATGTGATTCGATATTTGCCATGCTGCTACCATTGCTTTTATTGCTTTTCAGCGGCTCCGCAAGCACTCCGCAGGCGACCAAATGCCCTTCGGTCGCGACCGTCGACTCGACGGCCACTGCCGACCGCTTGCTGACGGCCGGCGAACTGGCCCGTGCGGGACGTTCCAACGTATGGGACGCACTCAGTCTTCTCGACCCTTCCATCCTCCTTTCCGACCGCGCCTTGCAGGGCGGCCGCACGCTCTATGTGCCGCAGGCGATGTCCGTGGGCGACGTTTCGCGCTGGGCTACGGGCAGCCGGCAGCCCCACGCCTTGGTGATGGTCGACGGACAGCGTGCGGATGTGGCCACGCTTCGGCAGCTCGGGCTGGCCGACATCGACCACATACGCGTGGTTCATGACCCGCTCCGCTTGGCTTCCTACGGACTGAACGGGGCCGACGGCGTGGTGGAAGTTGTCACCCGCAAGCATACTTTGGGCGACATTCAGGTGAGCTATCTGCTCGACACGGGCTTGGACTTCGCCAATCGACAGACTTACGGCAAAGCCGCGCGCGGCTCATCCGCCACCGATTGGCTCCGACTTCCTTTGCAAACGGGCTTCCGCCACCGGCATCAGGTGAACGTATCGGGCGGCGACCGCTATGTGGGCTACCTGTTTTCGGCAACTCTTCAGCCCGAAAGCCGCGGCGTGATGGTCGGCTCGAAGGAGGGAATCTCCAAGCTGCGGTCTTTCGTTTCCTACGCCCACAAGCAGTTGCGGTTGCAGAACGACATCGCTTTTTCGCAGTCCTTCGACCGTCAGTCGCCCTACGGTGCCTTCGCCGACCTGGCCCGCATCGCCCCAAGTACGTCGCCCTACGACGCTTCCGGAGCATTGACTCCGACGATTGCGGTGGACAACCGACAGGTGCCCAACCCCGTTTACGAGGCGTCTCTGGGGTCTTTCGACAAGAGCAAGTACACCTCCCTGACCGACCGCTTCGGCCTTCGGCTTGACCTGAACAGGCATTTCATGCTGCAAGGCGATTTCAATTACCTGCGCACGATGGCGCGGCGCGACATCTTCCTTTCGCCAAACAGCGCCCATTTTGCGGCCAATGCCGACATGAGGGCACGTGGAACCTATCACATTCTGCGCGACAACCACACCCGATATGAGGGCGGCGCAAGCCTTTCCTATCGACAATCGAACGCCGTCGGCCAGCTTCATGCCTCGGCGGGCATGCGCTTCTTCGACGGGAAAGCCACCGGCGAGACCTACGGAGGACGCGGAATCCTGAGCGACCGCATGAGTTACGTTTCGTTCACGCAGGCTTACGACACGCTGCGGAGCCCTTCCGCCAGCCGCGCTTTCGAGCGGACGCTGCAAGGTTTCGTGGCTTTGGACTATCTGTTTCGGCACAAATACCGGCTGACGCTCATCACCAACGTCAACCATTCGTCGCTCCTGCCCTCCCGCCACAGGGATGCGGCCTATTACGGGGCGGCTTTCCACTGGGATGTCGCACGCGAAGGATGGATGCGGGGCAGCATTTTCGACCGGCTCGCGCTCCGCTTTTCCATGGGAACGACGGGCGTCGTACCTTTCACCGACCGCTATTTCTCGGCCTCCTACCGCAACGACATCCACAACGAATACATCTACAATTACTATCAAATAGGTGCCCGCCTACAGGGAATGCCCAACGAAGACCTGAAGCCCACGAGGCTTTCGTCTTGCCAAATGACCGTGGACATGGCCATTCGCGACTTCCTGGTGCGGTTGGACTTGTTCCATAAGCGCACGTCCGACCTGCTGGTCTATGCTCGTTTGCCTTATTACGAGGGCTTTTCTCACCAGCCCGACAACGGCGGAACGCTTTCCAATACAGGCTATCTGCTGAGTTTGAGCAAGTCACTGGGCCGCACGGACAACCTTCAGGCTACGCTCCACTTTGCCTCAAGCCTATATATAAATAAGGTGAAAGCCCTCCCCGATTATTTCAAGACCAACTTCTATACGCCTGCTTTGTCCGCCTTGCTCGACCGCCATGTCTTCGCCAACTCGCTGGGGCTCGACAGTCGGCTGGGAAGATACACGTGCGCGCTGACACTCCATGGGCTGATGACCGACAAAACGCCCGACCATACGGCAGCCGAAGGCACCGTTCGGCGCATCGGTCGGCTCGACCTGCGCACCTTGCAAGTGGGCTATGACCTGGGTGCGGTGAAGCATTGGTTCCACAAGGCCGACCTGACGGTGACGGCGGAGAACCTCCTTTCGTGGCGTTCCCGGCGTCTGCCAGCCGGTATCCACTACCCCGAAGTGCGTAGTGTCGTGGCTTCCGTCCATGTCGTTTTCTAATTCCACGTGTCATGAAGAAATGTTCTTTACTCCTCATCATACCGCTCTTGCTGGTTGGTTGCTCCGATTATTTCGACCGGAAGAGCGACGACAGCAGCATCCCGGCCAGCCGCTTCTTCGGCGACGAGGGCGCTTTTCTGTCGGCATTGACCGACGTCTATACGCAATTGCGCTCCGACAACCTTTTTGGTGGCACCCTCACGCTGACCATGATGGACTTCCTTTCGGGAGAGTTGCAGCCTTTGGGCGACTTGGGAAAGGCCGCCTCGCAGCATGATTTCGCCGACAAGACGCTCCAGCGGCAACTCGACTCCATGGTCAGCGCGGCCTATCGGGCCGTCGCTTCCTGCAACCTGATCATCCAAGAGGCCGAACATACGGATGTCGTCTTCTTCAATTCGAGCCAGAAAAACATGATTCTGGGCGAATGCCATGCCCTGCGGGCGGCTTTGCAGTTCGACCTTCTGCGGCTCTTCGGCCCGTCTCCACAGGATGACGGCAGCTTTTCGGGTATGCCCTATATGACCGTTTTCGGACAGAAAGACGTGCCGCTGCTGACCAAGGCACAGCTGTTGCAGGCCATGCAGGCCGACCTGGCCAAGGCGGAGCAGCTCCTGGCGACCACCGATCCCATCCTGCAACCGACCAATCCCACAACGGTTGTCGTCGGAAGGGTCGACCGCCGGCTGCGAACGCTTCAGATGAACTACTTCGCAGTGAAGGCCTTGCAGGCTCGTCTGGCCCTGTGGAGCGGCGACTACGAGCATGCCCGTGCGTGTGCCGACAAGGTGTTTGCGCATCAGCGCGACGTGGCCGACCGCTATCAGCTGTTCCATTACGTCGCGCCGGGCAAGTACGCGAGCGACTACGAGTTCTCCCGCGAGTTCATTTTCGGTATCTCCACACTGCCGAAAGGCTTTCCGCAGTTGAGCGACAGCCTGCAAAAGGCCGGGCTGAAAGTGACCGACCGCTTGCGAACCATCTATCCGCAGGCGTCCGACATACGCTATCGGGCGTGGTTCAAGGCTTCCGCCGACGGCTACACGCTCACGAAGTTCGGCAGCGAAACACTGCTTTCGGGCTATATCTACAGCCAGACGGGTGGCGAAACGGGCCTCCCGGCCGCCATTCCGTACATCAAATTGGGCGAAGTGGCCCTCATTGCAGCCGAATCGTCGGCGCATTTAGGCCGCTTGGAAGAGGCTGCCGACTATCTCAAGACCCTGCAATCGAACAAGAATGTGGACGAGGCGGCCCAGCTGCAAGCCGGCGGCGGGTTGACGAAGGAAGCCCTCTTGCAACTGATTTATACAGAATATGAGCGCGAACTCCTGGGCGAAGGCCAGTTATATTACCTCTACAAGCGGCTGGGGAAGGTCGGTTCGCCCCGTCTTCCACGATGAACGACGGCGTCATCGGGAGCGAAATCAAGCGTAAAATGTCCTGAAACATGAAAATAGACATCCATAAAATCCTCCACATCCACGCCCTTCTGCTTGCCATCGGACTGCTGTGGCTCTCCTGCGCGACGGCTTTGGCCCAAGAAAGTCAGGCCGCTCGACATTCCGGGCGGGCCATGATTCACGGGCGGGTGGTCGACGAAGACGGCGAGCCGCTGGTCGGTGCCTCCGTCAGACTGGTCACCTTGAAGCCCCGCCAACGCCTTTGGGGCGAGACCGTGACCGACTCCGAAGGCCGATTCCGCCTGCCGGGAGCCGCCGGAAAGCCCTATGTCACCGTCAGGTATCTGGGCTATCTGACCAACACCGTGGCCGCAACGCCGGGCGACACTGTCGTCGTCAGGTTGCGACCCGACGTCAAGGAGTTGCAGGAAACGGTCGTAACGGGCTATTACTCCAAGGCGAAGAGCAGCTTCACGGGCACCGCCGTCCAGGTGACGGGCGACGAACTGCGGCAAGTCAACCATACGAATCTCTTCGATGCGCTGAAAGTTTTCGACCCATCGTTCCAAGTTGTCGACACCTACGGGCAGTTCGGGTCCGACCCCAACCATGTTCCCGACAAGATAGAGATACGCGGTCAGAACACCATGCCCGACATCTCGCAGAGCAATTTGCAGACCATGACGTCGCTTCCCATCTTCATGCTCGACGGTTTTGAGGTCAATGTGCGGAAGATCTACGACCTCGACATGAATCGCATCAAGAGTGTCACCCTGCTGAAGGACGCCTCCGCGTCGGCCATCTACGGCTCACGGGCGGCCAACGGCGTCGTCGTGATCGAGACCAGGACGCCACAGTCGGGCAAATTGCAGGTCAGCTATTCGCTCAACGGCAAGTTCGAGCTGCCTGACTTGAGCTCCTACAACCTGATGAATGCCGCCGAAGCGCTCGCGTTTCAAAAGGCCGCAGGCGTGTTCGACGCCTATCGGGAGGGCGAAGACCCCGGAAACAACTTGAATTCCTACAACGCCGTGCGCCGCGCCGTGCTCAACGGAGCCGACACCTACTGGCTTTCGAAGCCGTTGCAGGTGGGCTTTCGCCAGAAACACTCGCTGATGATAGAGGGCAGTGTGGGCAAACCGAGCGGGCAGAACCACCACGTGCGCTTTGCCGTCAACCTGGGTTACAGTCGTCAGGATGGTGTCATGAAAGGCTCCAACCGCACCTCCTACGAGGCGGGAACCAAGCTCATCTACCAGTCGCCCCGTCTTTCCGTCACCAATGACCTGCAGTTTTCGCTGGTCACCGCCGACGAATCGCCTTACGGCCGCTTCTCTTCCTACACGTCGGCCCTGCCCTATTATCAGGAGAAAGACGCCTCCGGCCGTTACCACCGAACCCTTTCCATCGCCAACCTGGCCCCGCCGGGCATGGCGTTGGGCGTGCTGGCTTCGCAGCGTTCGCCCCTGTACGAAGCCCACTATCTCAACAGTTACACGACAACGGAGGCCACCAGCATTCTCGACAACTTAGGTTTCAATTGGAGCATTCTCGGCGGCCTGCGGCTCAGGGGCACGCTTTCCGTCAACTACGACTTCGGCCGCAGCGACGCATACCTGTCTCCCGGCAGCTTCACCTACACCAACGACAACAGCAACGGCGGCAGTTCACCCGACGTATTGTACAGCCGGGGCAAGTATGAGATAGGCAATTCGTCGGGTCTCACCTACTATGCCAGCGCCGTATTGTCCTACACCCGCTCCTACGGGCCGTGGGACATCCAGAGCATTCTGGGCGGAGAGGCCCGCCAAAGCAAGACCGAGAGCGACGGATATGCCCTCACCGGCTTTCTCGGCGACGCCCAAGACTACCTTTCCTACGCCGTGCAATACCAGCGTTTCGGCCGCATCTCGGGTACGGAAAACACCGTTCGGTCGGCCGGAATCTTCACCAATCAGAACTTTTCCTACGACAATCGCTACCTCTGCGACCTCACCTGCCGCCTCGACGGCTCGTCGCTCTACGGCCGGAAACAGCGGCAGACGCCGTATTGGTCGGTCGGCCTGCGCTGGAACATCGACAACGAGCGTTTCCTCAAGCGCCATCCCATCGTCAACCGCCTTGTCCTGCGGGCCAACATCGGCACCACCGGCAACCAGAACTACACCCGCAACCAGGCCAGCAACATGTATTCCTATCTCCCACGGGTCTACGGAGGCCACTTCGGAGCTGTCGTCCCGACCCTCGCCAACCCCGACCTGCACGGACAAACGACCTACAACCGCAACCTCGGCTTCGAGACATCGCTCTTCGGCAATCGGCTGAACTTCGAGTTGAACCTCTACTACAACAGCACGAAAGGCAACCTGACGAGCGTCACCATCGCCCCGTCGGTCGGTTACGACTCCTACAAGACCAACATGGGAGACCTCACCAACCGTGGCTTCGACTTCAGTTTGAGCTACTCTCCCATCAAGACGAAGGACCTGTTGCTCAACTTCACGCTCAACGGAACCCGCAACCGCAACCGCATCGAGCGGATTTCCGACGCGCTGCTGCGCTACAACGACACGGTCAACAAGGCCGCCCAGAACGCCGAAGGCAATGCTTCGACGGTATTCCTGTTCAAGGAGGGCGAGTCGATGAACACCATCTATGCCGTGCGTTCGCTGGGGATAGACCCCGGAACGGGCCACGAAATCTACCTCGACCGCAATGGAACCCCCACCTACACATGGCGAGCGGCCGACCAAGTGGCCGTGGGTGTGAACGAACCCACGCTGCAAGGCTACTTTGGACTCAACTTCCGCTACAAGGAATGGGAGCTGGGAACCAACGTCAACTACTCTTTCGGCGCGGACAAGTACAACTACACGCTCCACCAAAAGATTGAAAACGTGGACTACATGGTGAACAACGACCGCCGCGCGCTGACCGAACGCTGGCAACAACCGGGCGACATCGCCCGCTACAAGGCCATCACCGACAACAGCGCCACCAAGGCCACGTCGCGTTTCGTGCAACGCGAGAACCGCCTGGGCATGACATCGCTCCGACTTTCCTACACGGTGCCGGGCCAGCGTCTGCGCCGCACGTGGCTGTCGCTGCTCAAGTTCTCGCTCACCGCCAATGAATTGTTCTATCTGAGCACCATCCGCCAGGAGCGGGGGCTCGCTTATCCCTTCACGCGGTCGGCCACCTTCTCCGCCCAACTGCACTTCTAACCATCCGCTTTATGAAACAACCGCTTCACTTCATAGCCTTTTCGGCCCTCGCGCTGCTGCTCCAGTCGTGCTCCTGGTTTGACGTGGGCACCAAGTCCGACATCGAAGCCGACGAGATGTATCGCTCGGCCGACGGCTATTACACCGCCTTGACAGGACTCTATGTCAATCTCGGCGACAACAAACTCTATGGAGCCAACCTGCCGTTGCTGGCCTTGGAGCCACTGTCGCAGCAATACGCGGTCAGCGACAACGAGCCGGACCGCGTGGCTTGGGCCAAATTCAACTACCAAACCGACGCCGGCGAGACCATCGTCGCGCAGCTGTGGCTGACGATGTACAATACGATTGTCAACGCCAACCTGCTGCTTTCCCAGTTCGGAAGCCGCGCCTCGTCGCTGCTTTCGCCCGACATCGCCGACGTGTTGCACGGCGAAGCCCTGGCTCTTCGGGCCTACATGTACTTCGACCTGCTGCGCCTCTACAGCCCGGCGATGAGCGTGGCCCCCGACGCCAAGCGCGTTCCGCTGAAGACCGACTTCGGTTTCGGCCTCGGAAAGCAGGTCACGACGGCCGTCTTGCTCGACTCCCTGGCGGCCGACCTGGCTACGGCACGCACGCTGCTGCGCAAGGATCCGCTGCTGACGGGACAGCCCTCGACCGACAAATACCTGTCCTACGCCCGCAGCCGGCGCATGAACTATTATGCCGCCACGGCCCTGCTGGCCCGCCTGGAACTCTATCGGGCACGCTACGACCGTGCCGCCGCCTACGCCCGTGAAGTGATTCAGTCGTCCAAGTTCCGTTTCATCACGGCCGCCGAGGTGCTGCAGACCGATGCTTACGGCGCGGAGAAGCGGGTGGACCGCGTCTTCATGCCCGAAATGATATTCGCCTTGAACAACGAAGCCGTGCTCTCGGCCAGCCGAACCTACTACGAGGGGCTGACACACGACTTCGTGAAGAGCGTCAACGCCTATCAGGAAGGCGACGTCAGGCTGCATTGGTACTTCCGAAACCCCAGCGCCGGCAACAAGATCAACCTAATACGCTACCAGCGTTCCAGCCTTGCGACGGACAGCTACAAGTATGACGACCCCGTGACTCCGCTGCTCAAGCTGAGCGAAATGTATCTCATCGCGACCGAATGCGCGCTTCATGGCGTGGAAGCGGGACGCCGGGCGACGGACTGGCTCAACGCGTTGAAGACCGCAAGGGGCGAGACCACCATGGCCGCCACGGCCTCATCCGAAGAAATCGCAGCCGAGATCACCCGCGAATACATCCGCGACTTCCGGGGCGAAGGCCAGCTCTTCTACTATTACAAACGTCTCAATCTCAAGGCGGTGGACGACGGCAACGCCAACGGCAACACCGTCTCGATCGGCGAAGGCGACTACACCTTGCCGCTGCCGCCCTACGAAAAACAGTTCGGTTATGGTCAATAAACGCTTTTCGCAGCCCATGGCGTGGCCCGTGAGGCTGCTGTTCCTGCTGCTGCCGGCCCTGATGGGCGCGTGCAGCGAGGACAAACTCGACGAGTACGACGCCTCGCAGGCCGCGCTCAACATCGCCAAGGGCGAGCTATTCGGCAGCAAGTCGAACTATCCCGAGGCTTATTCGTTCAACGCCTACTTCCTTGGCGGCGACGTCAGCGACTACGAGCTGCGCATCCCCGTGCGGCTGCAAGGCGTGGCCGACGCCACCCGCGACCGCAACTATCGGGTGGCGGTGGTCGACAGCGCGTCGGCGGGACTCGACACGCAGGTCTATACGCTGAGCGGGGAGCAGGTGTTCCGCCGTGGAATGACCCAGGACACGCTACGCCTGACCATCCACATCGACCGACTCGACGAGGAACAGAACTACCGTATGCGCCTGGCGCTCGTGCCAACGGCCGACTTCCGGGCCGGCATACCCGAGTATCAGTACGTGGACATCAGCTTCACGAAGAACCTTTCCATCGCCCCCGCCTTCTGGGAGAAGAACAGCAAGTTGCGCCGCATCAGCTACCATCCCCGCAAGTGCGCCGTCTTCCTGCGCGTGAGCGGCATTACCGACCCCGAATGGACCGACGACGGCAGCAGCGTGGTGCTCGACTATTGGATCGCGCGCTGCACGCAATGGTTCCTGCAACACGAGGAATACGACGCCGCGGGCAACCGCATTTATTTCACCGATTAAGTTTTGGCTTCATCTATGACGAAGATTCACACGCTACACCTATTTATATATATGGCCCTCATGGCCGTATTGCAGTCGTGCTACGGCGGCCGTGACGGCGAAATCACCGACGACCTGCCGCAAGTGACCCGTGTTTCGGGAATCAGCGGCGACGTCTATACGCTCTATCAGGGCGACACACTCCGCCTGACACCTCGGATTTCATACTCCGACAGCACCGACACCACCCGCTACGACTTCCGCTGGCTTGCGGGCCGCAGCCAGTTGATCGGGCGCGACCGCAACCTGGTGTGGCCCGTAGAGCTGCCCTCCGGCTACAGCATGGCGGGCGAAATACCGGCCACCTTCGTCGTCCGCGACAAAGAGAACGGCCTGGAGTTTCGCCAAACGTTCAGCTTCCGGGTGCTGAGCAGCTACACGCCCGACTACCTCTGCGTCTATCAGACGCCCGAAGGGCACATCGAATGGATGTCGCTGCAAGGCAAGCCCGAGGCTTTCAGCCGCCATTTCAGCGGCATGATTCATCGTATATCGCCGCAGGAGCCTATCCAGGGCCGCTTCACCGGCGCCCTCTACTCGACCAACGAGCTGGCCGTCTTCACCGACCACGGACCCGACTACGGCCGCTGCATATCCGTTCGCAACGCCGACCCCAAGGAGAACTTCTTCTTCAACGTGGGCGAATACACGGGAGAGGTGAGCGGCAAGATGTACAAGGGCGGCGGTGCGGCGCTCGACATCCACAATGTGACGTTCGGCTACGGCGCTTCGAAGTATTTCATCAATGCCGGCACGCTCCACGTGTTCAACGGGCTCGACCGCAAACTGCCCATCTTCGACGACAACACCTGGGTGAAGAGCCGCCACGTGAGGCAGGCCATGTCGAGCAAGCAGTTCCAACGCTACAAGAAAGCGACCTTCGTGCTCCACGACGACGGGCGGGTGGGCTGCTACCATGTCTACAACGACAAGATGGAATACGTGCAGGTGGATGGGCAGGACTTCCGTCTCGACGAACTGGCGGGCTGCTTTTCCGAAGCCACCGGCCAGTCGGCCAACCGTCCCTACCACATTTATCTCGTCGGAAAGAAGGACGGCGGCTACAAACTCTACCGCTTCCATGTCAACTACATCAATCGGGTGGTGCAGCCGCTGCGGCTCGAACGCGCGATGGACGTCGACCGGGCGTTCGCCGAAAGGGTGAAGTTCTGGTGGGGATCCTTCGGCGAAACCTACGGATTCTACTGCCTCGACAACGCCATCTACCGTTTCGACTACTACGAGATGGAGACTTTCGACCCGTCGGAGGCCAAGAAACTCGTCACATTCGACAACGACGAAGAGGTGGTCGACGTCGTTCCGCTCATCCCGGGTTCGGGTTTGCGCGACGAAGACTACTGCACGGTGGTGCTGCTCTACAACAGCCGGCTCCATGCCTCGTCGCTCCACGTCTACGAAACCGTGTCGGGACGCAGGCTGAAGAGCTACGACCACATCATCCCGGGCCGCGTTTGCTACTTCACCAAATGCCTGTAGCGGACGGCGGTTGCGCAACGGCTTTTCAAAAGCAGCCCCTCCACCCTTTTACGTTTACTTTTTACCTTTTTACTTTTTGCCTTTTTACTTTTCAAAGCAGCCCTTTCGGCTTGCAAAAGCTACTCTTTCAGCTGGTAAAAGCAGCCCTTTCAGCCGGCAAAAGCGGCCCTTTCAGCGGTTGAAAGCACAGCGATTGAAAACCGGCGTCGCACGGTTGCGGCAAAAACAACGTCCCATGACGGAATCATTAACATTTAAATACATATAAAGCTTATGAGAATTAGAATTTTACTCCTGATGAGCAGCTGGGGACTGATGACCTTGTCAGCCTTCGGCCTGTCGAAAACCATTGACGTGAAGACGGCCGGCAAGCTGTCGGAACTGATCAAAGCCGGCGACGCCGTCACCGAATTGTCCATTACGGGGCATATCAACAAGGCCGACTTCGCCTATATCGACACCGCCCTGGTGAAGGTGGAGAAGCTCGACCTGCACGGTGTGACGGTCGAAGCCTGCACCTATCGCCACGTGGAATACCCCGCCAACGCGATTCCCGACAGCGCCTTCATGAACAAGTGGGAATTGAATCAGAATCATGTCGCCGTCTACAAGGGCAACGCCACGCTGAAAACCATCGTCTTGCCGGCGTCGATTGAGGCGATAGGCGTGAGCGCGTTCAACTCGATTCGTGCGGAAAAGATTGACTTTTCCGCCTGCAAAAACTTGAAAACCATTGAACGGAATGCGTTTGAAATGGCAGCCATGAAAGAGATAGACCTATCCGGGTTGACCGCATTGAAGGACATAAAGAACAATGCTTTCAAGCAGACTGCAGCCACATCAATCGTTCTGGATGGGTGTTCTGCCCTGCGGTCAATCGGCCAATACGGCTTTGCACAGAGTTACAACATATCGAGCATGAGCCTGAAAGGCTGCGGGGCACTGGCGTCGATAGCCAATCGCTGTTTCCTGAACCTGGCCAAGAACTCCAAGCCCAAGTCACTTGTCGTCGACTTGAGTGAAACGGCTTTGACGGAGCTGCCCGAATCCTCGTTCCAAAGCGGCAAAATGACGGCAGTTCTCTTTCCGTCCACGCTGGAGACGATAAAGGCGAAGGCCTTCAATCTGGCTTCCGGGCTGAATCAGCTGACCTTCAAACGGGCGGACACGAAGGTTGAAAGCAAGGCTTTCGCCACGTCTGTGCTCGACAAGGCCACCGTCAAGGTGCCGGAGGGCAGCGAGGAACATTACAAAGCACTCGGTTTCGCGCATGTGAAGACTGCCACAGCCATCCACTCCATCGTGTCAGGCAATGCCGCCAATGCCAAAATCTACACCATCGACGGCCGTCGGGTGAAGGAAATGGGCCACGGCCTCTACATCATCAATGGTCGGAAGGTCGTGAAATAACGCACAGCCTGCCGCAAAGGAGGCGGGGGATGGGACGAAAATCGGTCACAAGGCAAGTTGCTTTGTGACCGATTTTTTTAGATTTTATGGTATTGTGTATAGATACCGCAGCCTATGTGCGTCACTCCATCGCTGCGCCCACCTTGCTTTCCTTCGCCGTGGGCATGCCCGAAAGGGCTATCTTGATTTGCTGAAGCAGGTCGGCATAGTGGGCACGGGTGGCCGCGTCGGCCGTGCGGGCCTGCTGCAGCCGCGTCTTGATCTGCTGGATGGCGGCCAGGGCGTAGGGGCGTTGCTCGTCGACGATGGTCACTTTCCAGGCCTTGATGAAGTTGCCGACGGCCCGACGCTGCAGATGGCGCGTCCAAAGTGTGGCCTTCGTGCCAGTGGCGGTCGAGCGGAAGAGACAGCCGACGAGGTCGTTGACAAGTTCCATGGGCTGGTAGCTGCCGGCACCCGTGGCGTGTTTGCTCACCAAATTGATGGTCATGGCACTGGTCAACTTGTCCAATACGCGGTCGGCAATGCCGAAGATGTTGTTCTCCGGTACGCGGACGAGTCGCCTGACATAAGGCTCCGAGATGAGCCAGGTGGGCTCTTTGAAGACATTCTCCTCGAGCCATGCCAGCGCACGCTTCTGCGTTGCGCGGTCGACGGGTGTGAAAGTTTCGCCCGGTTGCTCCACACTCTTGAAGTCATGGTAGCCTCCTCCGATGTTGGCCGCTACGTGATTGGCATACCGACTCATCTGTTGCACCAGGCTGCGGTAGGCCGACCGCACGTTCTCATCCATGTCGCCTTCCTCGTAATTCCACTCCGGCAGGTGCTTGATGATGCGTTTCAGGTTCTTGATTCCATAGCTTCCAGCCTTCATGGCGTCGTCGCCGAGGTCTTCGGTCTGGGCCTTCGGGTCGTTGTCGTTGCCCTCACCGCCAAACCAGTAGCGTCTGCTTTCCTTGAGTTTGGCTATCGTCATCTTGTTGAGCGTGAGCCTTTCGTCCTTCTCGCCCTTGCTGTCGGGGAAGCAGCGGTAGCCCCAGTTGATGGCCCACTTGTCGTAATCGCCGATGCGGGGGAATGTTCCGGCCTCGCCGATGTTGTCTTCCGGCTGCGCCACATAGTTGAAACGGGCGTAGTCCATGATGGAAGCGGTGTGTCCATGTCGCTCCACCCAGGCCTTGTTGCGCAGGCTGTCGACGGGCGTTGCGGAGCTGGCACCCATGTTGTGGCGCAGTCCGAGGGTGTGACCGATTTCATGTGAGCTGACGAAACGGATGAGTTGGCCCATCAACTCGTCGTCGAATTTCGGCTTCCGTGCCCGTTGGTCGATGGCTCCGGCCTGCGTTTGATACCAGTCGTGGAGCAACGACATCACGTTATGATACCAGCCGATGTGGCTTTCGATGATTTCGCCCGACCGTGGGTCGCTCACGTGCGGGCCGTAGGCATTGGGAATGTCGCTGGCCAGATAGCGGATGACCGAGTAGCGTGCGTCTTCCAGGCTCATGGTAGAGTCGTTGGGCCACTCCTTGGCGGTGATGGCATTCTTGAATCCGGCTGCCTCGAAGGCCTTGTTCCAATCTTCCACACCCGCAATGAGGTAGGGACGCCACTTCTTCGGCGTGGCGGGGTCGATGTAATAGACGATCTGTTTCACGGGTTCCACCAGTTCGCCGCGCTTGTAGGCCTCGACATCCTTCGGCTCCAAGCGCCACCGTGAGATGATTTTCCGCCGCTCGGCTTTCTGCTGGTTGTCGCCAAACTCGCTGAAAGATTCGGTGAAATAGCCCACACGCGGGTCGAAAGTGCGGAAGGCCATCGGCTCTTTGGGCAGCAGGACGAACGACGTGTTGAGCTTGATTGTCACATTTCCGGTCTCTTGTCCGGCCGGCAGCTTGGTCGTACTCTTCGAGCCGAAGGTCTTCACCGTGACCACTTCGGTGTTCATGGGGAACGTGTGGATGTAGTCGATGTACGACAAGTCCTTCTTGAACGACGTGATTCCAAACCTGTCCTTCAAGCTATTGTAAATGCTGAACACGGAATTGTCGGCATTGAACATGTTCGTCACCTCGACACTGTAGAGCTTTTTGCCCGCCGTGTCGGTCACGGTGGAGTCTATTTTGAGTGCGTAGACGATGGGATCCTGGCTCGCGTTGCGCACAGCCAAGGCGATGGCGTCGGTGGAATCGACACGGGTGTCGTACATGTTGGCCCGCAAATGGAGTTCCTTTCCCCGCTTTTCCCAGTAGAGAACCTGGCTGTTGGCGAGTTCACCGCCATAGAGACCTGCGTCTACGGGGGTGGAGACATAGCGGGTGTTGACCATGAACAGCCGGCCAAGCAACGAGTCGGGAACCTGGAAATAGTACTTGTCTTTCCAGTGCTGCACGTTGAACAGTCCCGCTTTTGCGGGCGTCCGCACCTCTTTTTTCGGTGCTTCCACTTTCTTTTTCTTCTTCGCCTGCACCGGTGTCCCTATCATGAGACCCAGCGACAGCGCAACGATTACTCTTTTCATACTATGATTTTGATTGCTGTTAATTCTCTTTATGCTTGCGAAAGCAGTGCAAATTTAAGAAAAAACTTTCGCTTTTCTTTGTCTATTCCATAAAAAGCATTACCTTTGCACCCGCAAATGCCGGTTTGCTTTGCTGAAAATGATGGCGGGATAGCTCAGCTGGTTAGAGCGTCGGATTCATAATCCGGAGGTCGTGGGTTCGGGTCCCACCCCCGCTACAAAGATTAAAATCTTATAAATAAAGGAGTTACGAAATCACTCGTAGTTCCTTTGTTTCGTTAATAATCCATACTGTGAACTTTTGGCGAACTTTCTAAAAGCAGAGTTATGTTAGGAAATCTAGTGAAATATAAAAGTATTGTCTATAACTACAGAAGGCCATTACAGGAACTTATGGCTCCTTATTTTGTTATCCATCAAAAAAGTGAAGATACCCACTTGCAGCTCTATTCAAGAAACGTTCAAAAACTTTTTCTCAAATGGAGCCGAGAAACAGAAAGAAGGTCTTATTGCAATATAGAAGAACCTGAAGCTGATTTTAATAACTTCACAGGTTAACATGATTATTCTGACGATTTAATATTTTAAGCTATGGCAACTTGGCAACATAAAGATATAATTATTGATGGACAGACGGTGAAAGCACAGGCCCCCGTCATCGTTTCAGCAAGCAGAAGCACCGATATACCAGCTTTCTATTCCGATTGGTTCTTCGACCGCCTGAAGCAAGGCTACTCAGCATGGATGAATCCTTTTAACGGGGTAAAGTCGTATGTGTCATATGAACAAACGCGCTTCATAGTTTTCTGGTCCAAAAACCCTCGACCGCTTCTACCTTATCTCGATGTTCTGAAGGAGAGAAATATAAAATGCTACATCCAGTACTCGTTGAACGACTATGAACAGGAACACTTGGAGAAAGTTCCGCCATTAGCCACTCGCATAGAAACATTCAAACTGCTTGTCCATGAACTAGGGGTAGGCAGCGTAGTGTGGCGCTTCGACCCCTTGATTTTAACCGACAACATATCAGTGGATGACCTTTTGTACAAGGTACAGAATGTTGGTAATCAGTTAAAAGGCTACACCGAGAAGTTTGTTTTCTCGTATGCCGATATTGGGATATACCGAAAAGTGAAGAAAAACCTCGAAAGAAGCGGCATACTCTACAGGGAATGGGTAACACCACAGATGGAAGAGTTTGCAGCTAAGTTATCGGAGTTAAACCGTAAGCTTGGGTGGAACTATCAGCTCGCTACGTGCAGCGAGAAGATAGATATAGAGAAATATGGCATCGCACACAACCGCTGCATCGACGGAGACTTGATAACACGGTTGGCGTGGCAGGATAAGGTCTTAATGGACTTTATGAAGGTAAAAATTCTTCCCATGCCTACCCTGTCGCTATTTGATGACAGCTCTCCTCTTCCGGAGGGAGCCATTGCGCTGCCTAACAACCAATATTTTCAGAGCGCACACAAGAAAGACTCCGGTCAGCGGGCTTTCTGTGGCTGTATGGCAGCAAAGGATATTGGCGAGTATAACACTTGTCCGCATCTCTGTGAGTATTGCTATGCCAATACTACCAAGCAACTTGCAATAGCAAACTGGAAGCGGCATCAGGAAAACAGAAACGCAGATACCATTACAGGAAAATAGCCATGACAAATTACAAGGACGATATTGCAAAGTCAGCGTGTAGCACCATATATGACATCATTGACCGATGCCACGAATATTTGCCAACACAATGGAAGACACGGCCGTGGACACACCCGGAACTGAACCACGGTGTAGATCTGCTTGCGAGCGAAGAAGCCCTAAACTGCTATATGTCGGCTTATGGTGAAATGCACTCTGTAAAGTGCAGGGCAGCCATGATGAACTTTCCTTTCGACAAACTCAAGGGAAGTATTGAAATTGTAGACTGGGGCTGCGGACAAGGCATCGGCTCAGGCACTATTGTTGATATACTGAAACAGCATCAGCTGCTGAACTGGGTTAAACGGATTACGCTTGTTGAACCGTCGCCGAATGCTATGCAGCGGGCAGAGTGTAACCTAATGAAAATAGTGCAAGGAAACATTGAGATTGTGCCCATCAACCAGTTTATGCCAGCTACGGAAACATCCGACAACACACTGAATTCCATAGGCTATACCTATACAAATGTAATACATATTTTTTCCAACATCCTTGATGTAGCTACCATTGATTTAGTCCGCGTGGCCAAAATGGTAGCCTCCTCACACGGGCAACATTATATAATATGCATCGGACCAAAGAACGCCGCTGCTTACAGAATTGAGCAGTTTTGTTCAGCGTTTGGTGACCAACAATATTTCAGCTGCATCGACAGTGCTCGGTTTGACCGCACCAAACGAACAGGACACTCATTTACCTGCATAACACGTTGCTTTGCCTATAACGGAGTACCGTTAGACTTTGGTAAAATGGCAAGCATTTCTAGTTCTGCCGAAAAAGTGTTTAACGACTATGATTTGCAGTTACAAATTCAGAATAAAATACTTACACCGCAAAAGGCAAGAGTGGCTTACCGTCTGCAAAGCATATTGGCGATAGATGATATATTATATATAAGTCCTGTGGTTAATGAAGCGACTGTTGATTTTATTATTGTACGCCCGAATACAGGTGTACTTTTAGTAAATGTATTCGAAGAATCCTTAGAAGAATGCCAGTTGTCGGCTGATGGAAAAGAGATTCTATGCTCCAGCCAAACATACCAGTCGCCTATCGACTTGATTAGCTTGTGCCAAAACAGCATTAAAGACGGGATAGAGGAACTGCTGATTAGCACCATTGAGGATAAACGCAATTTCTCATTAATCAAAAAAATCGTTGTTTTTACCGAAAACAACAAGCAGGAAGTCTGTAATTTTTTTCATACAGATAGTGGACAGAAAAATTACACCCATCTGTATGGTAGCGAGCTTATAAATGATAAGCAAACCTGCCGAAACCTTTTCCAAGATATTGGATTAACACACCACAACCACTATTTTGACGATTGCGTGAAACGCAAGCTGGCTTCCATCATCTCACCATCATGGCACTCTTACCAAGAGGGGCGAAATGGTTTAGAGCCCAAGGGAGCACAGAGAGAGCTTGTTAAGAGCGTTGATACGCAGCAAAAGATTAGCGGCGTTGCAGGTGCAGGAAAAACCTATGTACTTGCACAAAGAGCTGTGAACGCCATGAAGCGCACCGGCGGCGATGTGCTGATACTTACATACAATATCACTTTGACAAACTACCTGAAGTTCCGACTTTCTGAACTACGGGAGGATTTCTCTTGGAACAAGGTCGATATTTACCACTATCATCAGTTCTTTAGAATACAATCATCTGAATATAAACTGCACGTTTCGTTCGGTTCTTATGATGACTTACATCATTTTGAGAAAGTAGAGATAAAGAAACATTATGCCGCCATCTTTGTAGATGAAGTGCAGGACTATACAACAGAATGGCTGAGAATCGTCATGCAGAATTTTCTTGTGCCAGGCGGAGAATTCGTTGTATTTGGCGATCCAAAACAGAACGTATATCACAGACCGCTCGATTCTAATGGCGACATAAGGCTAGGTATCATTGGTGGTCAATGGAATAGGCAACTGAGCAACAGCCACCGCTTTACCAACCCACGTTTGGCGAAACTCGCAATGGCTTTTCAATCAACTTACATGTTAAACATACCTAAGGATGATATACAAACAGAAGAGACTATGGGGAATACACTGAATTTCAAAATCGTTTCTTATAGTGACATAAGAAATAATTTTTCGTTAGAAAAACTTATTTCAACAATCACTCAGTACATACGCAACGATGGTAAAGAGGTCAAAAATTTCGTTGTTCTGGCATCAACGATACAGCTTCTGCGAAACGTGGACAAATTCTACAGACAAGCTACGGGTAATAAAACGGAAGTCACCTTTGTCAACAGCGAAAATTACGAACGCTTGAAATCTATTCATAATGTTACCGATATAAGTAATGCAAATTGGCAATTTAAGAGAGATTACGAAGCACTTGAGCGATCAAGAAAGCTGCAATTTACAACTGATAAGCGGTGCCTGAAACTATCAACAGTACAAAGTTTTAAAGGATGGGAGTCTCCTGCAGTGATACTGATATTGGAAGATGAAAGTACTATCGCTGGAGGTACATTCAACCCAGCTACACCTGAGACAATCTACACGGCAATAACACGTGCAAGGGAAAACCTATACATTATTAGTATAGGGAACACTATATATGATGATTTTTTTAGAGAACAATCAATATGATACAGTTTACAACCTACGAAAAATATGCCATTGTCAGTGTGCTAACACAAATAATGAATGCCGATGGTATTGTTGATCCAAAGGAAGAGGAGTTTATGGATAATTTCTTTGCAGAGCAAGACATAAAAATTGCAGATTTAGAGAATTGTCGTTCAATGGATGAACTCATTTCACAGCAAATAGTTATGCAGATGTCAGTAGAAAAATTAAAATATGCACACAGCCTATTTCTGTCAATGGCAGAAGTTGATGGCTACTTACACCCCAAAGAACAAGCGATAATAAATCGACTTATAAAAATGGCCAAAATGACTAAGGGAATTAGTCCATACTATTCATTATAGAATCATTTAGTAGACTTTATCTTGATTTGAATGCGTGAAGTATGATACCCTTGCATAATTCCTCTTATGCAGAGTACCATTATTTCATAGCCTATCTATCTTCTAAATCTTTGTTTATTTCTTAATTCCTCTTGCTGCTTCTGTTTTTCCTTGTACCAATCAAAGTTATTAACCACATTTTTAATTTCCGCCTTTCCTTTCTGATGCTCAAACAAACTAAGAAAGGGACGGGTGAGGAGGACCAGAATAGTGGCACCATTACGCCTGTCGCTTGACTCTTCTGAAAGATATTCGTTGATGGCTGTAGCCTGAGGGAAGGTAAAGTGCTGCAATTTAGTATCATGAGCAAAGTCGATAACGGCATTAATGGCATTTTGGCAAATAATCGTGAATCCTCGTAGGAAATCTGTTAGCCCAGCCCTCATTGTAGCGATAATGTTATCACGTTGCTGCAACTCTTGCTTGAGGTCAACCTCCCGATTCTTCGATTGTGTGAGCAACCCTTTGTAGATACGCTCTTGTTTATTACATTCAGCAAGCCAGAAATCAGCACGATTCCGCTCCTTAGTTATCTCCTCTTTATAGGTAATGGTTAAGGTTTCTACTTGCTGAGCAACCACTTGTGGAATTGCAGCAACTTGTTTTTTCATTTCTTCATTTTCCGCCTCCAATTGTGCATACTTGCCCTTTCCTGCAAGGTTGGCCAAGCCCGACAGGATGGCGCTGCCATTCTCCCGATTGGCTTTTTCCTGCTTGTCGTGGATTTCCCTATCCAACTTTTCACAAGCGAGAACTTTCTGCTCGTTCTCCTTTGCCAGCTTCTCCGCTTGTTTCTTGCTTTCATCCAACTCACGCTTCTGTTTGGCCACGATATAGTCATTCCGTTCCAGATGCAGCTTGCCCGTCTCCAACTTGGAAACGCCGCGCTCCATTCCCAATGCCTCGGCCGCCATGTCCTGCACGAGGCTGATGTCCTCATTGTCCAGCTTGTAGGACTTACCTGTCTCGTGGTTCATCCAGTCCCAGATGACATGGGCGTGATAGTTAGGCTTCCATGTAGATGTGTCATTCGGTTCAAGACAATGCCCCTCGTCACGATGGAGGTGTATCTGTATGGCCGTAATACCGAAACGCTGCCGACAAAGGTCGGCGAAATGTTGCAACTGCTCCATGGTGGTGTCTGCCTTGCACACCACGACGCCCTCACGCAAGGGGGTACAGCCGGCAATCTTGGTCACTTTGCCCGTCTTCTTGTTGATTCGCTCCCGTTCCTTGGTCTGCATGGCCCTGCCCGTCTTTTCCTTCACCATTCTGCCAATGGCATCGTAATACTGCCGCAAGGTCATATCGCCTTGCAGTTCCGATGTCCACGATTGGTTCTCAGGTATCAGGTCTTTCCTGATATAAAGCTTCTCTGTATTGATGTGGTCGAGATATGCCTTTGTCCGTTGGTTGTGTGCCTCACTTTGCCCGATATTGCAGGGCTTGATGTGTACCGATGTCATTTGTGTCATAACAAAAGGGAATTAAATGATTGTTGGTTTTTCTTTTCATAAGGTTCTTAGGGAGGCTCCCTAAGCGGAGAGTCCAGAGAGAGGGTCACGCTCTGGTCAGGGGTCTTGGGGGCAGATGCCACCGAGTGGAGGGTGCAGGGGGAGAGTCATCCCCGCCGGTTCTCCAAGGCTGGCCTTGGGCCCACAACTACGAAAGCGCAGCGGGTAGTTATAGTGGGCTATAACAAGGGCAGAGCCCTGTCCCCCCCGAGTTCAAGGACTGCCACGACCTCTGATTCTGTCAATCAGGTATCGGTTAATGTCCCGATGGACAAAGCCACGGTCCACCTTGAACCTTGCCCCGAACTGCTCTTCCCAATAATCACAGCTTATATCATCAGGGAAAAGGACGACTCGCCTGCCAGCCAGTTTACTCATCATTCCTTTGGTGAGATTGCAGCCCTCGCCAACCGCCAGCCAGTCAACGGCCAGTTCCGCCAGCGTACCCAGCAAGGCCGTCTTTTCCTCCTGCACAATGGCGACGGGCTTGTTTGAAAGCAGATGCTCACCAAAGAAGACCTCATCATCCGTGTAATAGTCGAAGCAGTACCAGCTATAAAGATGTTCCACCAAGGGCTCTCTTTGCAGGATTGCCCCACTGTCCGTATCAAAGTACAGCACACTTCCTCCTACGACCTTGTTATTCCGGTTAATCCGAGGCAGCACTGTGCCATAGTGTCCGTTCACAAGTTTGGTAACGGCTCCCAGATGAAATCTCATAATTAAACTATCAATAGCCGACAATATCTTGGAATCATAACCAATTGCCTTATCCAGATAATCCGTAAGAGAAGAATAATGGCATCCTATATCCTGTTGGGGTATCTCTATCAACATCCGATCATTGGGCGCAGCCTTGCTCGCCGACATTCCCTTCAAGTCCTGCTTTTCCATGTTTGCCATGCGTTTTATGCAATTTATGCACTTATGCATATTGCATAAACTGCATAAAGTGAATAATCAGCCGTTCAGAAGCCTTGACACCTTGCTCTGGGTGATACCGCATTCCTTGGCTATGTCCTGCTGCTTCATGCACTGCGAGGACAATTCCTTGACCTTCGCCCTCAGCTCCTCACGCCCGCTAGTAGATGCCGTTTCCAGGTGGGCGGCCTCCGTGTCATAGCCGCGAAAGGTAAAGCAAAGATTGCCGTCACCATTCTTGGCTCGCTCATACAGAGCCACATTGTCGGCATCGAGCACAACTTCGCCGTTGCGCCACTTGCACTGCTTCACATAGACCAACGACTTGTCACGGACTGACTGCCCCAGTCCCACGGCATCGTCTATCAACTGGTTGAGTTTGGCGGAGCCTTGTATGGCCGACAGGGAAAGAGGGACTGAACCGGAGAATATCTTGGGAACATGGTTGAGGACGACCAGCGTCCAGTTATACTTCCGTTTCAAGGCGTTCAGCGATGCCATGAGCGAGCCCGCGTCAGAGCTTTTGTCGAGCGACTGGCTGAGGGCGGTAATATTGTCGATGAACACCACCTCTGCAAGATTCGCCACGGCTGCTTTTTCTATTCCCTTCAATACATCATCAATGAGATTGTCCCTGTCCATCTCCGCACGGAAGAAGGTAGGAGGGAAGTTCGGAACCTCGTACCGCAGGGCCAGCTGACGCAGTGTCATCTCAAAGTCAGCGTAGAGCACACGCTTCCCCCGTGCGGCAATATCCCTTGCCACCTGCATGGCGAAGATGGTCTTGCCGATACCTGACTGTCCGAAGATGATGCAGAGATCACCTTCAAGGACAATGTTCGGATAGAGAACCACAAGAGGCGGCAATGATTTGGCCGCTTTCAGGCAATCATTCATGGAAGACACATGAAAACCACCGGCATCAACAGCTTGCTGTTCCTGCAACTCACGAAAGGAGGACAGAATGTAATCCACTTCTGGCGGTTTGGGGATGTTCTTGCTAAGTTCTGCCATGGCCATACTACCTGCTTACAGAATCAGAAGAAAGTCCATTTGCTATCAGTGCATCCACTTTCTGCTTAGAATACAGGTTGCGTCTGCCAATCTTATGGACATGGATGCCGCCACGCTTCTCCATGCGCCACAGCGTAGTATAGGTGATGTGCAGACGGGCGCATAGCTGATCACGGGTGTAATACTCGGTGGATTCTGCCGGAGTTGATTCTTTCAGCAGATTCTTACCCACCATTGTTTCCAATACTTCTGCAATGACCTCCTTGAGATCTTCCTTTTGCAGCATGATGAAATTTCCTTGCATGTCTCTTTGTTTTAAAAGTTTGCTGCAAAAGTATCATGGAATTACATGACATCATGCCCATATAGGTACCACATGGTGCCTATATGGGTATATGTGCATCCTTCCCAAATGGGATTGGTATGAGACCTCTGCAAAACCCCTTCTACAATTTGTCTTTCTTAAATATTCTTTGTACCTTTATCGTATGAAACAAAAGTTATCCTCTCCAAGTTTTGCTGACCTATTCCTTGGACAAAGAAAGGTCAAGCAGACATTCTTTTCACAAATAAATACAATCATTGATTGGGCACCTATTCGTGCTATAATAGAAGTGGCTTATACAAAAGGCTATAAGTCTACTGGCCGGCCCAGCTATGACAGCCTTGTTTTATTCAAGATTGAATTACTCCGCACCTGGTATGGTCTGAGTGACGGAGAAGTTGAAGATCAGGTTAACGACCGCCTGTCTTTTAGTCGCTTTGCAGGTCTTGGCATGGAAGATATTGTTCCTGATAGTACTACTGTGTGCCGTTTTCGCAACATTCTTGTTGAAGCGGATTTGTATGATACGCTTCTTGAGGAGTTTAATAGGCAATTGGAAGCTAAAGGAATCATTGTAAAGCGTGGCGCCATTATTGATGCCAGCATTACGAATACGCCCCCGCGGAGGTAAGAGCTATGAGGTCGTTGAGGATAGAAAAGAGGATGAGAACATGGAGGCTTCGGAGAAAGCCATGCTCAAAGAAGTTGTCAAGCCTAACGTAGACACAGAAGCCCGTTGGGTAAAGAAGATGGGAAAGCTCCACTTCGGTTACAAGCGTCACACGGTAACGGATGAAAACGGAATGGTGCTTGCCGAGGAAACGACAGCTGCCAATGAAAGTGATATGAAACACTTAGAAACACCCCTGAAGAAAGCTAAATTGCCACGGAAAGCACTTGTCTATGCCGATAAAGGATATGACTCGATGGAGAACAAAGAAACCCTCAAACGTATGAAACTTAAAAGTCGTATCATGCATAAAGGAACAAGAGGACATGAAATTACCGAAAGGCAGCAGCGTATCAACGTTGCTATAAGTAAGATACGCTACAAAGTAGAACGTACCTTTGGTTCTATGCATAGATGGTTTGGTGCTGGAATAGCAAGATACGTTGGACTTTCAAAAGCACATGCGCAGCATATTATGGAATCCATTGCCTACAACTTGTACCGAACACCAGGGATTATTGTGTCAAATTCTATCAGATAAGGGGAAAATACGCTAAAGAAAGGGTCTATTTTGCACTAAAGTAGTCTTCTATAGCATCAGTTGCTTATAAATATGCACTCATTTAAGGTTATAGAGATGAAAATTGAAAATGTGGCAGGTTTTGCAGAGGTCTCCGACTGATTATCAAGGTTCTCATTTGTTAATTTAT
>NZ_AUFQ01000004.1 GCF_000426585.1 Segatella baroniae DSM 16972 = JCM 13447 | reverse complement strand
TCTTCGAGAATAAGCCCGAGGCACTGCCCGTACACATTGAAAAGAGCAGGCAATTGGAATTGTTCTAAGCAAGTCCTTATCCCGAACTGGCGTATCTTGTGTGCCGCGTTGTGCAGGCATTCGCTTGCCCGCTCGCAGTTTGCTCCGCTGCAATGGGCGAAGCCACTGTCTAATTGATTGTATTCTTCGAGGGTCATAGCAGGTTGAATTTGGTTGGTTGTTTCAATTGGATAAGGTAAATGCATTTAGCCCAGCAGTGCCCAAATAGTAGGATTGGTTATGAGGTTTGCGAGGATATTCGAAGCTACATTCCCGCCAAACGATTTTATTTTATCAATGAGTTTGGGTTTAGCTTTTTCTAAGTCACCCTTAGCTTCTTCTACGACTTGCTTTATTTCCTTTAACTGGCTTACAGAGAGTTGGTCTCCAAGTGCTTTTATGAGAATCTCTATTCCCTGTTGTTGAGATTGACTTTGAGTATTAGTATTGCTGATATTGTTGTGTATGTTTATGTCACCAGCCCGATTTGTTGCTTTGCTGTTTTCTATCACTTTTGGATATTTCTCAAAAGCTTCAAGTATAGCTAATAATTTCATTTGCTGTTTCAGAGTAAGTTTCTCGTTACAGGTTTTATAAAATTCATCTATATGCTTATCTCCATGAAAGGTTTGTTCTATGTACCGCTTGGCTCTCTCTACCCATTCAAAATATTCGAACTCATTACTGCCATAAGTATAATATGGAATGAGGGCATCTACATTTTGATGCAATGCTCCTAACCGTATCCGCTGTTCTTCTATTAATTCTCTTAGCTCCATTGTATTATTTAAACAATAATCGCAGCAATCCATTGTGGAAAGCTGCGATTAATATGAATACTATTCTTACTTCACTTCCTCAAACTTATCCTACACTGATTATCAGTAAATTACATTTGTATGGTACAAAAATGTTTCCTCTATTTGAGTAGTATTGATTAGAAATCATCTTGGATGTTATCACTATTCTCATGCTATACCTCCCAAATAACTTTTATTAAGTTATAGAGTAATAGACTTCTTTCACTTAATGCCTCCTTATTAAATGTATTGAAAGGTCTAAACTCTGCCGAAGTTGCTTCTTTAAAGGAACAATTAAAGTTAGCAAAGTCTTTATTTGCATGATAAAAGTCTGCACACAAAGAATGTCCCCATATTAAACCACTGCTATAAGTTTTAAGCTTATCGACATACTCTTCATTACCAGAACTAATATTGTCTAAACCTTTAAGTAGCAACAATCCACCTAAGAGATTCCGTTTATCTTCAAATTCTTCTTCATTATCAAAATATTTTTTATTGATTTCATTATGTGATAAAATATGTTCAATATGGTACCCCGTTTTATTCCCCGTTTTTGTAGATATATACTCCACATCGTTTTGCATAGACTGATTTGTGTGTTCACAAATGAATTTTTCTATTCGTGCAAAAAGATACCTTAAAGAACGAGTATTCATATTACTATAATTCTTCTTGATGAAATTCTGATAATCTAATACAGAAGTTGGAGTGGTATTCCTCTTATCACGAATTGCATCCATGATTAACTTATCAAATATGCTACGATATTCAGATATATTCTTTTCTTTCAATAATTTGTTAAGTTCATAACACAAATTTTGAAACTTATTACTATCATAGATATCATTTAAGATTAAAAGCATCCATAACCTATCTATCTCTTTAGCAATAGTATCTATCTTTTCATCTTCAACCGGATCATCTATACTGCAAGCAGCCATTATAATCTGATATTGTCCTGATAGATAATTAATTACATTATCATACCTCAGGAACTGATTTTGATTATCTCGTATTTTAGCATATAGTTTAGAATAATACTTAAAATCCGTATCTATAAAATGTTTGATATTAGCAATATGCTTTTTATCAGTCTTTCTGAATTGTAAGGAATCTGCAATATCATTATAATCAAAGATGTATCTATGATACGCTTGGTTCAATGCTGTTTCTAACTTGGCATTTTCCTTAAAAACAAATCTAGACTTTATGAAGTCTATGAAAAAAGCATCTTGTATGCCACTCAAACATGATATGGCATTGTCCCATTTTTCAGAGTAAGCTTCGGTGTCATTTTTACCTAATGCCCCTATCATTTTTCCTTTAAGAATTTCAAAAGGCTTAAGAGATTCCCCTCTGTCATTAATAACTTCAAAGACCATAGGTGTATCATCTTTTTCAATAGATAATTCTACCATGACTAATCTTTCAAGAAAATAAAAAGTAAAAGCCTTAATTTCTTCTGAAGGAAGATTCTTGTCATCTATAAACTTACTGATGTCATTATACCTTAAAATAAGATTTTCTTCGGTTTTATTCTTATAAGGTTCTTGGTATTTAGTTTCTGCTAAGATACTTCGCATGACATCTTTACGCTTTTCATTGTCTATACAGAAAATATCTCCCTTGAATTTATCCTTTGAGAAAATACATTCCTTTAAGGTATCTTTTAGATTTTCATCATCAATTATATGATATAATTTGGTAGCGATAAGCGTAAGTGTCGTTAACCGTTGCTGACCATCTACTATATAGACTTTTCCATCCACTTTATTGGTAATGAATACATTCATATAATACCAATTATAGAGGTCAAGAACCTCTTGAGTTAATTCTTCATCTTTATGAATATTATACGACAATTCAAATTCATAAAAAATATCACGCAAAAGAATCTCTACTGTTTCTTTTGACCAAACATATTCTCTCTGATAAAAGTCCACATAGTAGGATTTCTGTTTCAGACATGATTCTACAGTTTGCTTGTCTGGACTAATTTCATGTTTCATTTTTTATAATTTTATGCGATATGGTTTTTATACAAGTTCTAGCCCTAACTCTTTCAGAAAATCATTATGCTTTTGACGGGCAGCTTCAATCTTTTCCTCTGTTGCAACTAACTGTCTGTGTACTTCTGCCAAATCAATCTTTTCTTCTTCTTTGGACAGATTTACATAGCGTGAAATGTTTAGATTATAGCCATTGTCTTTGATTTCTCGCATATAGACTTTACGAGAATAACGATTTTCTTCCCTACGGAATTGATAAGTTTCTACTATTTTGTTTATATCTTCAGGACGCAATGAGTTCTGGCGTTTCCCTTTCTCATAGTGTTCTTCCGAACTGGCATTGATGAAAAGAATGTCATCTGTACGACGACATTTCTTCAACACTAAAATACAGACGGGAATACCAGTTGAATAGAATAGATTAGCAGGAAGTCCGATAACTGCATCTATATTATCATCGCTCAGAAGTTTCTTTCTGATTGTTTCCTCCTTTCCTCCTCTAAACAAAACTCCATGAGGAAGAATGATAGCCATAGTACCGTCACCACTTAAATAGTGGAAACCATGTAATAGAAAAGCAAAATCGGCAGCAGATTTCGGAGCAAGGCCGTAACGACTGAAACGGAAATCCTTTGCAGTTTCCTCTTTTGGCTCCCAGCGATAACTGAATGGGGGATTTGCAACAATGGCATCGAACTCCATCTTCTTTGACGGGTTCATATTGTTTAGGATACTCCAGTCATTGACAAGTGTATCACCATGATGAATTTCAAACTCCGTATCTTTTACTCCATGCAGCAACATATTCATACGGGCAAGGTTATAGGTTGTAATATTCTTCTCCTGACCATAAATTTTGCCAATACCATTAGCTCCCATTTCATGCCGTACATTGAGAAGTAATGAACCAGAACCACAAGTAAAATCCAATACTTTGTTTATCTTTTTCTTTTTACCTGATTTGGGATCCTGGCAATCGAGTATAACTATCTTTGACAGTATTGAGGAAATTCCTTGTGGGGTATAGAACTCACCTGCCTTTTGTCCAGAGTTAGCTGCGAATTGTCCAATAAGATACTCGTAGGCATTACCCAATGCATCTGTAGTTGTATCTAATTCTGATATTCCCTCTTTTATCTTATTGATAACTTTTGCCAACAATGTATTACGTTCTGCATAGTTCTTACCAAGTTTCTCTGAGTTCAAATTGATTTCAGAAAACAATCCTTTGAAAGAAGTATCAAAAGATTCCTCTTCGATATATTTGAAGCCATTCTCTAAATTTTCTAATAAAGAATCAGATTGTGTACGTGCTTCTTCGGCTATGCTATCCCAAAGATAATGTGGCTTAATAACATAGTGAATCTTTTTTCGCATCTGTGCTTCAAACAAATCTATATCTTGTAGATTGTTTTCGTACCAAAGTTGCAATGGGGAATTGACTCCAATAGCATCAGCTTCTTTTATATCTATAACAGGATAGTCTCCCCCTAACTCTTTTTTTGCAAATGCAACATAATTATCTGAAAGATACTTCAGAAAGAGAAATGATAGCATATAATCACGAAAATCATCTGCCATCATTGCACCTCGCAAGCTATTGGCAATATCCCAAAGGGTTTTACCTATTTCATTTTTATTTTCTGTTGTCATAATCTTTTTTTATATATCTCCTTCTGCAAAAATATCAGGAAAGTAAAAATCGTATTTCTTGGTGAATGTATCAAATATCTCAACAAACAAGTCTGCATTATCAGGCATCATTCCGACAGGTGAAAAAATTGAGTATCTGCCATGACTCATTATATTTAATGCACGTGCATATAAGTTCTCATTTTCATTATCTACTTTATCCTTGTCCTCATCTTCGTCTTTTTTATCTTTGAGACAAAATGAAAAATCGGTATAACCAAAGAAGACTGCAGTTTTTTCCAATATACTGCGTAAAATATTAAAATGATAAGTATTGAGTATGTTTGTTTGAATATTCTCTTTATTTTCTTCTCTCTCCTTTTTATATTGCTCTACTCTTTGTTTTAGCTCGCAAAGTAATGCTATATGATGGAAGAAAGGTGTATCTTCCGTCTTTTGCAGGCGATATTCTTCGCTTGATGTCTTGTGCAGGAAATAGCTTTTGCTACTTTTTCGCAGTTCGTTGTACATTACATTATAAAATAAACTGTGATGTGAGGATATAACAACTTTTGCCTTTCCCTTACATTTTCCAATTATATTGGATAAATCATTTGCAATAGTAATAGCATTGTTTTCATCCAATGAAGATATAGGGTCATCAATATAAATATACTTTACCCATTTATATGCTTCTGCTCCATCAATTACCAATTCGCAGATAGCCAAAAAGATGCAGAAAATAAATATATTTTCTTCTCCTCGTGATATTTTGATACCGTCCTGTTCTATTGTTTCAGGTTCTCTATTGTTCGGATTGTGTGGATTGTATTTTGGATTAGGAATGATTCTGCTGAATGATATTGTCCATTTTTCATAATCAATCTTGAAATTTATCTTGGCATATCTTTCCAGATGAGCAAAGATTCTGTTTTCAAGTGATAGATCTTTAAAGCCATTGAAAAAATTAGATAATTCATTTATCTTCAATGTGCGATTTTCATCATTTTTCAAGTCATTGTCCCAAGTAAACAAGTCTTCTGTAAAAGCATTGAAATATAAAGTGTCACCACCATTTTTCTTTTTACCTTTATTCTTAAATGCCATTGACAAACGAGTCTTGCCAGTACCATTATAGGCATACAGCAAGACATTATCAGACGAATTAAGAACGTCTCTTAATTTGTCAGCAATTTTGTCTATTGTCTTGAAAGGTATTATTTTGTTGTTTTCTTTATCCATATCTATGCTTTTTATTTAAACTGTTGGAAATAACTGTTGCATTAGACCACGCTTGTGATTCTGAAGCATTACAAGTTTTTGTTTTGTACTATCTATTAAATCATCAATTGAGGTGAAGCATTCAGCAATTTCCTTCTGTTCTTCTGGTGAGGGTAGAGATACGGACAGTCGTTTAAATCCATTCATATCAATAGACGCAAAACCACCTCCATTTGTATGCTGTTTACACCACTCGTCAATGATATACATATAATAGTAAAAATACTTCATATTTATTTGTGTATCAAACGATTTACGTTTTGTTAAAAACGTAAATTGTTGATTCGCAAGCGAATCAACAATTATCAGTGCGTGTTCACCAATTGTAGCCGTTGTAGCAACAATGATAGAGTTAGCAGGAAACAGACCTTTCCCTTTAACAGCCTCTTTCGTTATATGTTGGATTGAATCAGAAAGTATATGTCCGTGTTCTCTTATATCTTCCATTCTAAACCAAGGTATAGTACCATTTTCCCAGAATTTAGGATTTGATTTTGAGGGAGTATAACCATTCTTGATTTCAAACATTTCTTTCATAGAATAAGGATTCCATTTCTTTGACTGCTCAAACTTTGGCATACGCAACTGGGGTATAGTTTTCCCTAATGCAGGGAGCAATTGCTGCATCAATCCTTTCTTATGTGCTTGTAATAAATCTATCTTCTCTTGCGTAGCATTGATATAGTTGTCAAGAGAAGAAAGACATTCAGCAATCTTTGATTGTTCCTTTATAGATAGTGGAGAAGGAGGAAGCAAGACTTTTGTAGACTTTAATTCCCTCATATTTATTTTGCATGGAACTGCAGTTAATAAAGACTTGCTTGTGATCTCCTTTTGATACCAATTGGTTTGGAAAAAGCTATGTAGAAAATATGAGTTAAAAGAACTTGAACTCTTTATACATGCTAAAGTCACATAAATGCTAAAATCATAATCCCAACTCACAATAGAAGAAAAGCCAATATTTCCGATCCTTGTAAGCAAAATATCTCCTTTTTCGGGTTTATTTTTTGCGGTCGCAATATTATAATCATCTCGAGAAATAAAACGATTCTTTGCGTTACTCACAAGATTCTCAACGCTAAAAAATGGAACTCCTTTATCCACATATTGAGGTGTCTGATGTGTACCATCAAAAATGGAAGATGTAATTTTACTTAAAGTTTTCAATTCCCATTCTCCAGAATTCTTAAATTCTGGAAAGCGGAGATTAGGTATATGTTTTATTTTTTTTGTCATACTTTTATTTCTTTTCGTCGTATGCTGACAAGCCAGAGATTTCCTGCCCAGCTGATAGTCTTTTCAGCAATGGGGTAACATCTTCCATTAGTGCCAACTCCTTCTTGGTTCTGTCTCTCCAGCCGAGATTAAGCGGAGCGAGTAAGTCGTTCAGTTTCTCGCCATCGAAGATCTTACGGTCGATAATTTCGTTTACGAATGCTTCCAATGCTTTAGCACTGATATTATACTTATCTGCTATCGTGAGCAATTCTTTGGCATATTTCTCCGTTTTGAATATTTCGTATTCCTCCTTTATCTGCTTGGCAGTTTTTCCGTTTACACCTTCTTTTAATCTGTCGAGGTAAGCAATGATGTCGTCACGCTCTTCCAATAAGTTTGAACTTGACTTTATAAGGCTTATGATTTGCTCCTTTGTCATCTTCTGCTTGGAAGTAGTTCCACCCGACAGTCTTGCTATCAGTTCCATTATATAGTCATAGTCTATCAAGGCAGAGGCAAACAAGACAAATTCAAAGTCGATGTTCTCTATTTGGGGGTTCTCTCCTTCTTTTGTCCTATCCTGTTGCTTTTTGAGTTGCTTTGCTGTTTCAAGGTAGGCACCTCGGAAGCCTCTCAGCCTTTCTTCATTGAGCATATTGTCAATGGCGGTACGCTCTTCCTCACTAATATCCGTATATTGGTCAAGTTGTGTTCGATAGCGTTGTACTTCCTTGAAGCAATTTACAAATCCAATACGTGCATCGTCACCTTGCAAATTATAAACCTCTTCGGGCTTGCACTCCAAATCCTGCGAATGCATAAAGTCTTTCAAATGCGTAACAGCTTCCTTGTATTTCTGCACGATTGTGGGGGCTGGATCAACAAGCCAAATTGTTCTTGGCTTATCTACATCCACACCAGAGAATCTGGTAATCGCTATGTCCACAGCCTCTTGCTGCCCTCTGAAATCAAGAATATTACCGTATGGCTTGGTATCATTCAAGATACGGTTTGTTCTTGAAAAGGCTTGTATCAGATTGTGATACTTTAAATTTTTATCAACATACAACGTGTTCAAGTATTTAGAATCAAAACCTGTTAAGAGCATATCTACAACAATAGTAATGTCTATTTTATTCTTGTGTGGATAGTCTTTATTGCTATATTGTTGGTCTTTTATTCGCTTCTGCACATCTTGATAATATGCGTCGAATTCGTTGATAGTAAAATGAGCCTCAAACTGTCGCTCATAATCCTTTAAGATTTCTTGCAAAGCTCGTTTCTTCTTTTCAGGCTCAACCGTATTGTCTTGTCTTTCTTGTGCCAAATCCTCCTGCATCTGCATAATATCTTTGTTGCCCTCTGCAGGCGGAGTAAAGACACACGCAATGTTTAATGGTTCACAATCTGTTTTTGCTTTTTGAGCCTTTTTGAACAAATGATAATACTCTATTGCATCATTAATGGAGGATGTAGCAAGAAAAGCGTTGAAACGTCTGCCATTGGTTGCAGCATCGTGCTTAGACAGGATAGTCTCTACAATGGCTTGTTTCTTTACGGTTCCCTCAGCTGTTATATCCTTTTTTTCATCGGGTTTAAAATAGTCCACATGAAATCGAAGAACATTCTTATCTTCAATGGCATGGGTAATGGTATAGGTATGCAATTCGTTTTCAAATACATCCTTGGTGGTCATATAAGTCCCCTGCTCGTTATTATATTGGATATAGACCGCATTCTCTTCAAAAATCGGTGTTCCTGTAAATCCGAATAATTGTGCATTGGGGAAGAAATCCTTAATGGCTTTATGGTTTTCTTTGAACTGGGAACGATGACATTCGTCGAAGATAAAAACCAAATGCTTATTCTTCAACGGTAATAGTCTTTCCTTGTAATTTTGCTTGGTATTTGAGTTCAGAGCAATGCCTAATTTCTGAATGGTTGTAACAATCACCTTATCTGCATAATCGTCAGACTCCAATCGTTGTACAAGAGATTCTGTATTTGTATTTTCTTCTACACAATTTTCTTGAAACTTGTTAAATTCCTCACGAGTCTGTCTGTCAAGGTCTTTTCTGTCGACAACAAACAGACACTTTACTATTTCTCTGTTTTCCTTTAACAATGTCGATGCTTTGAATGAAGTGAGGGTTTTGCCACTACCTGTTGTATGCCATATATAACCGTTTCCTCTATTTTCTTCAACACTACTCATAATAGCCTTTACAGCATAAATCTGATAAGGGCGCATGATGAGTAGTTTCTGTTCGCTGGCAACCAATACCATATATCGGCTAATCATTTCTCCCAATTTGCATTTGGGGAGAAACTCATCCGTAAAAGCGTCAAGGTTTGTAATCTTATGATTGTCCTTATCTGCCCAATAATATACAGGGAGAAACTGCTCATCAGCATTAAAGTTGAAATATAGGCTGTTGTTATTGGTAAAATAACAAGTGTGCGTCTGATTGCTTACTATAAATAATTGCATAAAGCATAGTAACGAATTAGTAAATCCGTTCCCTATGTCATTCTTGTAATCTACAATCTGTTGCATTGCTCGACGTGGACTTACTTCCAAGGTCTTCAGTTCTATCTGAACGAGCGGAAGTCCATTAACCAACAGAATCACATCATATCGCTGGAAGCTGTTCTTGGTGTTTATTCTTAGTTGATTGACAACCTCATATTCGTTTTTGCACCAATCCCTAATATTGACCAAGCTATATTGCAACGGTGTACCATCTTTTCGGATGAAAGTATTCACCTCTCTCAACATCTTGGAAGCTACATAAACATCGCTGTTGATAATATCTTCAAGCAATCTATTGTATTCTGCATCCGAAAGATGAACTCTGTTGAGTTGTTCAAACTTCTGTCTGAAATTTTGTTCAAGTGCTTCCTTATCATGAATATCCTCACGATAAGTATAATTTAAACCTATAAGTCTTTTTATAAGATTGTATTCTATTGTTTTCTCTGTATTCATAGAGTTTCCTATTTTACATTTTATTATAACGGAATCATATAATTTTCATTGTGAGATAACGTTGTAATTCTTTTTTAAAAGAACATCCTACCTAACAATAGAGATTCCATGTGGAAAAATCAATCATTCTGCTCATAATAATATGAATAGTCGATACCTTTCATGAACATTTCTCGGTCATCAATCTTAGTGGTGAGTGTAGGCAGTACCAAAGTCTTGATGAGCGTGCTATCTGCTACACTCTCACGCATTGCGGTCAGATATTCGTTTTTATCTATCTGGCTCCAGTCCACACACCGTTTGAGAGAACGCTTTAGCATGAGGTCAAGCCAAATGCGAGTGCTACGACCGTTACCTTCCATAAATGGATGCGCAACATTCATTTCAACATATTTGTCCATTATCTCCTCGAAGGTTGTTTCTGGCATTCGCTCTATTGCTTGCAGGGTTTCAGGGAAGTGCATACAATTAGCAAAGGTAAAACCACCTTTTGAAATATTCTTGGTACGTATCTGCCCTGCAAAATCGTAAAGACCGCCAAAGAGATAAGCGTGTATCTGTTGCAGAGACTTTATACTTCCTGGCTCTGTCGTCTGCAAGATGCCACTCTCAAAGAGTTGGTAGGCTTTCTTCTTACTCTGCCCATCAATGGTATTATCGCTGTAGGTAAACCAATCGAGAAAGTCATTAGCACGATTATTGGGATAGTTCTTTGCCAACAATACAACGCCTTCACTATTGAGAACATCTGCCACACGTAGCTTCCTATCAGGAGCTTCAAACTTGAAGCCGTGAGTTGCACTCACGAGTTCAACACCTTCTTGCTTCAACTTCCTTTTAAGCCATCGCCAATAGTTACCAGCTTTGGTATAGTCAGGCTCATTGTTAATGGCACGAACAATATCTGTTGCTGAGAACCACCAACAGTTTTGTTCCTCATCCCATACCGCCCTTACTTCACGGTCGTTGAAAAAACGAATAGATTTTTTATGCTCTGCCATAATAAACATCGTTACTCATCTGGGGTATTAATCAATTCCTTTGGATTGACTTGTAAAATTTCGGCTATTTGAAATAACAGTTCCAAACTTGGCTGTCGACGATTGCAAACGTATGAGTTCACTATCGTGAAACTTTTGCCAAGTTTCTCTGCAAGCCATGTTTGCTTAATCCCCTTCTCGATAAGCACCTCTTTTATTCTGTTGGTTGGACTTTCCATAAATATTATATGATTGTTTGCAAATATAGTAAATTTTCTTGTATAAGAAATAAAAAAGAGGAGATATTTTCTCCTCTTTCAAAAATTTTATATCCACAATCCTATTTGCTCTTCTTGTTTTGTAAGTTATTCTGCATCAAACTATCTGCCTTTTGCTTCAATTCCATGTCGTAACCATCGGATTTTTCCTTGATTAGCTTGATAATCTTTTCATTGCGATGAATATCGAACACATCATTGAGCCATAGAATTTCCTTTGGGCTGCATCCTCTCCATACTCTGATGATACGGAATTTCAAGGCATCATCTTTGTATTGCTGTTTGCTTTGCCACAAGAAGTAGTTACCGACCAAAGAAACAAAGCAGAGGGCAGACATTGCCACCACAGTAGTAAAGACTTTCGAGGACTTGATGTCAAAGCTGTGCCTGTGAAGCAGTTCCTGCGGTTGAGGATGCTCTTTCTGTTCCTGCCACTCGTGCAGCATAGTCAAGACATGTGCCACTAATTTATCAATGGATTTGGCCTCCTCGTCTTTGATGCGTACTTGCACACCAATGTACTTGTTAATCACTTCTTTTGTTCGCTGTTCATACTGATTGAGCAATTCCTGTTCTTTCTGCTCATCACTTTGTGCTGGTGTAGATTGAACAGGGAGGGAAACAGAACCGTTCTCCTTTTCTTTCAACTCCTTTAGCTCCCTGTAAATTGTCTCCAACTTGTTTTTGATTTCCTCAAAGAGGACAAATGTATTATTATCAGCCATAGTTATAAATGTATTTTTTTCTTTTTCTTCTTTTTATCGAGTGTGTTGTAAACCTCCGCAGGGACAGTACCATGAGTTTGAAACAAATCCAATCCTCCTTTGATGAGGTCGTTGGTAATTTCGCTCGTAACACTTGCAACATTGGATATGAGGTTTATCATTCCTTGTGTTTGCTGTTCGTTTTCCCTGTTATTCTGTTGCAGGGCAAAGTCTATCTTGGAATAACTGAAACTCCTATCCACTTTAGAACCATTGAAATGATAGCCATTCTTTTCAAAGATGATACCCTGCACTTCTTGTGAGTTGCCTTTGTACTTGAAATGGACATCAATATCTTGCTTTTTCAAGTGAGCAAGAAGGTCTTTCCAATTCCTGCACTGACCAATTTCTGCTTTCAACGTCTGATAGATTTCATACTTGGTCTTGTCAGGTTCTTTCAAGCGGTGTTCCTTGACTTTCTCCTTACCATCGGCGAAGTACAAACCATATTTTGCGATCAGTTCCTTGCAAATCTTCTCACTTCTGAATCTATCGTTACGGTCAGAGATAGTCTTGCCGTTATTATCTATTCGGTTGAATGCAATATGCACATGTGGGTGCTCCTTATCGAAATGGCGACCAATGATATACTGCGTATCTTTTATTCCCATCTTTTCCATGTACTCACTAGCCACTTTCACCATCCGCTCATTGCTGAGTCTTGGGGAGTCTTGTGCAGAGAAACTCAAAGAGATATGCCCCACAACCTTATCCACTCGTGGATTTAGATCAGTTTGGTCAATGAAACTCTGAATGATGTGGCTAACTCTATCTGTTCTCACACCCGAACTATCTATGAGTTCCGTTCCTTTCTTCGGGTCAAGGATGTAATTGATGACACCCTTGAAGCCCGAACCTTTCATTATCTTTGCAATCATCTTCGTATCAGATTTAGGATTTCGTCAATCTTGCCAATGATGATTTTATGGAAAGGAGCAACGGCATGAAAACCTTCTGCATTGGCACGATGTGCCAACTGATTGAGATTGTTTGCCATGCCACACAGTTTGCGGATGAAGTCTGCTTGCTCTACTGTCAGTCGTTCAATGACATTTCCTTTATCAAGAACTTTCCTTACAAACTCACTCATGGATATTCCTGCGTTCTTGGCTTTACCTTTAAGCGTATAATAATCCTGCGTATTCAGTTTTACCGTGATACGGTATTTCTTCTTTTCGGCTGCGCCTTTGGTCGGGCGACCGCCCTTGTGGTATTCTGATTTAGTCATATTTGTTTCTTTAATTTGGTTTGATGGAGACCGACGGGATAATCCTCTGCACCGACTGTCAGGAGGTGGAGCAAGTGGTTTTGGTATGCCCAAAACATAAACTTGCTCCCCGAAAAACAGATTATGCAAAGCAAATCCTACAATCATAGCTTAATCCCTTTGATTTTCTTATTTTCTGCTTCCTCTGAATGCTTGAATTCAGCACATAAGTACTCATTTAGGTCTTTATAATTCTGGAAGACAGAAGAGCAGTCTTGAACAGCAAAACCGTCTCTTTTAAGTTGTTCTAAAGTTCGCTTTCCTCTTTCATCATTATCTAAATATGAACAGATGAGTTTGTGCTTTGAAAGAAAAAATCTTGACTTTTTGATATTATTAATCGAGTTAAGTATCAGTGCGGCTTTCTTCTCTTCATCTGGACTCATCGTGAGTAAACTAAGATAATCCATAAAACCTTCAAGCAGATTGATTTGTTCTGAGGGATTGGGAACATACGACACATTGGAAGGAGGCAAACACCCTTTGAAGTATGGATTGCGCAATGCATACCCATAAGAATTGTTTGGAAAGCCTATTGCGTAAAAACTCCTATCACCAATTCTATAATGGATTTCCCTACAATATTTTTTCGCAATGTTCAGATTGATTCCTCTATGTGTAAAATATTCTATGAGATTCGGATGACATAAGTTGGTAGAGCCGATAAGCTCTATACGTGATTGGCTTAGAGAAATTGTTTTGCTATTAGCTATGGATTTTGGTAGGTTATTTTGTTTACCATTAAACAACTCTATAGCTTGTACTAAACTGCAATTATGTAATCTCATAACTAAATCTATAAGACTCCCACCTTCATCAAGGGCAAAGTCATATCATAGATTTTGGTTATAATCAACTTTGAAACTTGGAGTATGTTCATTTCGGAATGGACTTTTATACATCCCGTAATAGCTATAATTCTTTGTTGGGTATATAGACATACTACCTAAGTAATCTTTAATTGATATTGCTTTAATTTCATCTATTGTCATACTTGTAACTTTTAAACCTATTACTTACTACAATGTTATTGTTTTGTAAGTCATTGACAATGAAAGAAAAATATGTAGTACTAACTATCTTTGTGGTAATCATTGCATCTGTATATGATAGGTTGGTAGTAATGAGGTAGTAATACCTTATATCATTATTTACTACGGTCTAACCTTTTTTCTTTCAATGCTTTATCTCTCTTTGTAGTAAAGTAGTATTAATAATTAGTATTGTAACTTTGAATAAAGGGATTTGGAACAATCTTGCGTATATGATAGACATACATTGGATTGCCACCTATCCTTTTGGATTTCCGCAAGAAACCAGCCTTTTTCAAGGCTTCTCCCATTCTCCTTTCACTTAGGTTAAGCGTTGTATATCCACGCAAATAGTTTAAGATTTCAGAAGTGGTCATATAACTTTCTTCGGTTACAGCTGGTTTTTCCATACCTTTAAGAAGCATTTCATACTCAACAGTCTGCACTTGAAACCCTTCGCTCTCTTGATGCAGTTCAGCTATTTCCTCTTCATTGAACCAGTAATGATAGCCAACTCTCCACAAGTCAACTGCCTCTGAGTACACCTTGTTGATATTAATCTCTTTAGCTGTGTCAATATCAATGTGTTCAACTTCAAAAGGTAGAAAGCGACGACTGCCTGTCGGATCTGTTAGAAAATCATTACCGTTAACTGATGCCATAAAACTTGCTAAGTGAGGATACTCCTCGATGTAAGTGTCGTATGGTCTACGATATTTTACTTTGGGTGTCGTTATCAGATTCTTCAATTCATTTTCATCTCTCTTATTGAGTGCCTTTAGCTGGTCGTCAATATTGATAAAAAGATATTCCGCAATCAGTGTTTGTACATCTTTTCCTTGTGGGTCAATCTTTCCTGTGAAAAGATAACTCTTCAGTTGTTCTGGACAGAGTAAATCAAGGAAAGTTGTTTTGAATTTTCCTTGTTCACCTGTAAGAACTAAACATGTATGATTACGACACTGTAAATCATCCATAGCATTGGCTACGACAGCAACCAACCATTTTACAAAGTAGTGGTTCCATTTATCAGGATTTCTCACCACAACACAATTTGCCAACCTTATGATTTCAGATTCATCTTCACCTTTAGGCTTTGGAAGATTCAACAAATACTCACGAATCGGGTTAACTTTATTGTAAAAGTCGCTCTCCAATATTGCTCGAATATTATCAGCTGGAGTATATATCCCCAAAGTCCCATCTACCAGCCGACGCATAGAATTAATATCATATTTAGTAAGAGGACGGAATGAAGTCTTAGAATCTTGTTTTTGAAACTCTGTTCTACTTTTAACTGTATTAAAACGAAAAGCATAATGTTCTTTCAAGAATTGCTCTATGCGTTCATTCTTAGATTCCTTGGCTCGCCCTTCAGTTCTTTCCTTTTCCATAATGCATATATTTATAAAAAGGAATCAGAATGTTTCTCAGAGATAAATTTTTTTGCCTCCTCGTTGATTTCGGCAACAGTCTTTTTCTTACCTCCTTCAATCCATGCCAACAACTCATCTTCAAAAAAATAGAGATGCTTACCATTTTTATAACAAGGTAGTAAGCGTTTTCGTACTAAGGTGTAAACCGTGGGCTTGGCTTTCCCTATTAGTTTACACGCATCATCTATTCCAATAGGAATACGTTTGGGAGGGGTAACAGGTGTTTGTCCTTTACATACTAAATTCTTGATTTCAGCAATTTCGCCGACTAAGTGAGCAACTGCCTTTGGCAAGTTCTCAAAAGTGATTTCATTTTGTACCATAATACTTGTTATTGATTTTTACGGTGCAAATGAAAAAAGTGTTTCCTCTGTGTCCTAAGACACTGAAGAAACACTATAAAAACACAATAGGTTTGTGTGTTATTCTGTTATTTGGTGGTCTGAAAGGCTTTGTACAATAGGAATAACACCTTTCTTCTCATCATCACGAAGATGACTTTTTATGCTTCCAACTTCCATATCTTTAATCACTTACTTAACATGCCTTCTCCTTTCGCAACTCATCAAGATATCGGGCGGTAATGACACCAGAGGGCAAAGCGATAACAGCTATACCGAACAAGGACGAAAGCATACTTACGAAACGACCAATGTCGGTCACAGGACACATATCGCCATAACCTACCGTGGTAAGTGTTACGGTTGCCCAATACAAGGCATCGAAGAAGGAACGGAAGGTAGGCTGACCTGTATATGGATTTATATGGGGTTCGACATCGAACAGTATGAGTGCCGTCACAAAGATATAGAGCAGAGCCAAGACCAAGACAGACGACAAGACCTGACGCTCCTTGTAGAGTATGGACATAAACAACCGCACCTTGCTTGATATTCCAAACATCTTCAAGACTCTTGTCAGCCTCAGCAGGCGTATGAAGCGGAAGAGCTTGAATGCAGGATTAAGCAGTGTTACGGCAGGCAGGATAGACAGCAGGTCAATGATTGCCATAAAAGAAAACGGATAGGTGAGGAACACTATCTTGCGATTGTTGCTTCTAATATCAGCCGTACCCCAGCGAAACAAGTAATCAAGAATGAACACAAACGTAGAAGCCATTTCCGTAAACCAAAACACTTTGTGCGACTCCATGAACATCAGCGGAAGAAGGCTTACGAGAATGGTCAGAACCATAAACCAGTCATAAGCCGTACACATCCAATCGGTATGTGACTTCCTGTCTATTATGTTTGCAATCTTCTGTCTATTCATATTACTAAATGATTTCTTCTAAACCAAAGAAATTGGATAAGTTCATCTAAAGAATTGAACAAGCTAATCCAATTAATTGGACTGACTGATCCAACGTATTGGACACGTCTGTCCAACTCACTGGACTAACGTGTCCAATTTTATAAGTTATATACCTTTCTATAAGAACCTAATGAAGAACTGTCAGAGAATGTCAAGCAAATGTGTGCAGATATCTAACTGTATCTTGCCAACCGCATCACAGCGGCGTATTGTTCTTCATAGCGATCGAACTCGATGGAACTACCGTCGTAACCCATTTCAGTAAAGGAAAGGCGAACCATCTTCTGCTCTTCTTCAGTTATGGCACGGCGTTGCTGCTTAACCTTGTAGTAAACTTCAGAGCCGAAGCACATCATTACTTCGTGACGGACACGCTTCAAGTCTGCCATCCGCACATTGTCGTAAATGCGAGAGATGCCCCACGCAAAACGTTTCTTTCGCTTCTGCTCATAGTACGGACATGGCTGTGCACCCGTTACCACTTTCGGGTTCAACATCATATACCGTTCCCGCCCACCCGATTCAAGCATCGTGTAGGCAGTATGGCGCAAACACTGATTGGCTTTCTCGCAGTGAGTACCAGCACAGTGTTCGTAATCGTAGGATAATTGGTTGTATTCTTCAAGGGTCATAGGATATTCTTCTTCAATATAATGTGTCATAAGTGATTCCTACATCCACTCATCGACTGTCGTCCTTACTAAATCTAAAATCATAGTCTTATCTTTAGACTCTATAATATCTTGGACTTTCTTACCCTTAAATGTTTGATAAATAGATAAACGGATAACAGGAATTCCGCTTATAACTCCAGTAATATCTCTTAGGAAATCATAAAAGGCACGTTGTCTCCATCTCGAGCTACCAGTTCCATTTAAGCATCCATTATCATCACTTTTTATGAACAGATTTTCCGATGAATCATTTTTCCAATATCCGCCATACTTACAGCAATTAGCCTCATATTTGATACAATATTGTTGATATCGGTCTTTTGAGAAACCTTTTATTTCTTGATAAATGGCAGAGTTTAATGTTTGCAATCTATATCTATTGAAATGATTCTCTTCATCTAATTCTATTATAAACTCAGGGGTTGAGATATCCCATGGACCAAAAGTTAAAGGAGGATCTTCCTGTGTTCCTCCTAATTCTTTGTACATACTCTTCACCTCAGAATAAAGCTCAGGTGAAAGTGATAACTGACTCTTAGTAAGTTTCGAGTGCTTCTTTTCTCCATACTCTTGCAGTACTACCTGCTTTAAGATATTCTCTTTCTTCATTGTTTAGGTTGGATAAAACAAAAGAGAAGAATATTATAGTTCCTCTCTTTTGTTGTAATATACTTATAATCTTCTTTACTTCACTTCCTCAAAATCTGCATCTTGGATAGTGTCATCCTGCTTTGGCTGCTCCTGCTGACCAGCGTCTGCGCCTGGCTGAGGACCTGCCTGTGCACCTGCTTGGCTGTACATCTGCTGTGATGCTACCTGCATAACGGTGTTGAGGTTATTGATAGCTGTGTCGATGGCTGCAACGTCAGCTGACTTGTGGGCGTCCTTGAGCTGTTGGAGGGCAGCGTCGATGGCGGGTTTCTTGTCGGCCGGAATCTTGTCGGCATTGTCCTTCAGGAAGTTCTCGGTCGTGAAGATCATAGAGTCGGCCTGATTGAGCTTGTCTATCTTCTCACGCTCGGCCTTGTCGGCTGCGGCGTTCTGCTCGGCCTCCGCCTTCATGCGGTCAATCTCTTCCTGGCTCAAGCCGCTCGAAGCCTCGATGCGAATCTTCTGCTCCTTGCCGGTGGCCTTATCTTTGGCACTCACATTGAGAATACCATTGGCGTCGATATCGAAAGTAACCTCAATCTGTGGAACGCCGCGGCGAGCCGGGGCGATACCTTCCAGGTTGAACTGGCCGATACTCTTGTTCTGCGCAGCCATGGGACGTTCACCCTGCAATACGTGGATGGTAACGGCGGTCTGGTTGTCAACGGCGGTGGAGAAAGTCTCGCTCTTCTTGCAGGGGATGGTCGTGTTGGCTTCAATCAGTTTGGTCATGACGCCACCCATGGTCTCGATACCGAGGGTCAACGGCGTTACGTCGAGCAAAACGATGTCGCCCACACCACTCTCCTTGTTGAGGATGGCGCCCTGGATAGCGGCACCTACAGCGACCACCTCATCCGGGTTCACACCCTTTGACGGCTCCTTGCCGAAGTAGTTCTTCACCAATGTCTGCACGGCAGGAATACGGCTCGAACCACCCACCAGGATTACTTCATCGATGTCGGATGTAGAAAGTTTGGCGTCGCGAACGGCATTCTGGCAGGGTACCAGACAAGCCTGGATCAATTCGTGGGCCAACTGCTCGAACTGTGCACGAGTCAAAGTCTTGACCAGGTGCTTGGGAACACCGCCCTCGGCAGAGATGTAAGGCAGGTTGATTTCCGTCGTGGTTGAGCTTGACAATTCAATCTTTGCCTTCTCGGCAGCCTCTTTCAAGCGCTGCATGGCCATCGGGTCCTTGGTCAAGTCAATGCCTTCGTCGGCCTTGAAGCCGTCGGCCAGCCACTTGATGATGACTTGGTCGAAGTCATCGCCACCCAGATGGGTGTCGCCATTGGTGGAGAGCACTTCGAACACGCCGCCGCCAAATTCGAGGATAGAGATATCGAACGTACCACCACCCAAGTCGAACACGGCAATCTTCATGTCCTTGTTGGCCTTGTCTACGCCATAAGCCAGCGCGGCAGCCGTAGGCTCGTTCACGATACGCTGAACGTTGAGGCCTGCAATCTGCCCGGCTTCCTTGGTGGCCTGACGCTGTGAGTCGGAGAAGTAGGCCGGAACGGTGATGACGGCGTCGGTCACTTCCTGTCCGAGATAGTCTTCGGCCGTCTTCTTCATCTTCTGGAGCACCATGGCCGAGATTTCCTGAGGCGTATATTTGCGACCTTCAATCTCTACGCGTGGGTAGCCGCCGTCGTTTACGACCGTGTAAGGCATGGCCTCGGCCTCTTTGCGACTCTGCTCATAGGTCTCACCCATGAAGCGCTTGATAGAATAAACGGTGTTCTTCGGGTTGGTGATGGCCTGACGCTTGGCAGGGTCACCCACCTTGCGCTCGCCGTCTTTCACGAAACCAATCACTGAAGGCGTTGTACGCTTGCCTTCACTGTTTGCAATCACTACAGGTTCGTTGCCTTCAAAAACCGCAACGCAACTGTTTGTAGTACCTAAGTCGATTCCAATAATCTTTCCCATAATCGTATATATTTTATTCTTGTTGTTCTATATAATAAGGTGTAGCCGCATAAAACGACGACACCCCAAAATAACAAACCCTATGCCATGGGGAAAGAACTGGCATAGGGAGTGACAAGTTGGCATGTCTAATCGATGAACCGCTTGACGATGTTGTCATAATTGTCAATGCGCCGGTCGCGAAGGAAGGGCCACCAGCGCCTTACGTCTTCGCTATGGTCGAGGTCTATGCTCACGATGACGCTCTCTTCCTCGTCGGTCGAGGCCTGGTAGTGCAGTTCCCCCTGCGGGCCGGCCACAAAACTGCAGCCCCAGAACCGAATGCCTTCGGTCTGTCCGCTGGGGTCTGGCTCGAAGCCCACGCGGTTGACGGTGATGACGGGCAGTCCGTTGGCCACGGCATGCCCGCGCTGCACGGTCGTCCAGGCTTCACGCTGGCGTTGCTGTTCGTCGTCCGTGTCGTTCAAGGCGTAGCCGATGGCGGTGGGATAGATGAGGAGTTGGGCACCTTGCAGGGCCATGAGGCGGGCTGCTTCGGGGTACCATTGGTCCCAGCAGACGAGCACGCCCAGCCGCCCCACGCTGGTGTCGATGGGTCGGAAGCCCAGGTCGCCGGGCGTGAAGTAGAACTTCTCGTAATAAGCGGGGTCGTCGGGGATGTGCATCTTGCGGTATTTGCCGGCAATGCTGCCATCGGCTTCGATGACGGCGGCGGTGTTGTGGTAGAGGCCCGGCGCACGCTTCTCGAACAACGATGTGACGATGACCACATGGTACTGCCGGGCCAGTTCGCCGAAGAAGTCGGTGGAAGGCCCCGGGATGGGTTCGGCCAGGTTGAAATTGTCTACATCTTCCACCTGACAGAAGTAGAGTGAGTTGTGCAATTCCTGCAAAACGACGAGCTGTGCGCCCCGTTTTGCCAGGTCGGCAATGCCTTCGGCCAGTCTCACCATGTTGTCTTGACGGTCGGCCGTGTTGTGTTGTTGTAAGAAACCTATCTTTAGTTTGTTCATAATTTGGGTGTTGTGTGTTCTATTCGACATCATTTCACATTCCTCATTCCACACTCCTCATTTCCCATTCCACACTCCCTCCGGGTATTGCATGGTGAGACAGTGGAGCGAACCGTGCTGTCGGATGACGGTGGAGGCGTCTATGCCGACGATGTCATGTGCGGGAAAAGCCTGGGAAATGACGTCCATGGCGGCACGGTCGTTGTCCGGTTGCCCATAGGTAGGCACCATGACGGCCCCGTTCATGACGACGAAGTTGGCGTAGGTGGCAGGCAGACGGTCCTCGCCGTCGTAGATGGCGGCGGGCATGGGCAGCCGCAGCAGGCGATAGGGGAGGCCCCCGTCGGTTTTCAGCGACACGAGTTGAGCCTCCAAAGCCTGAAAGTCTTCAAACTGTTCGTCCCGCGAATCGTCACATCCTATATATAATAAGGTGTCGTCCGGAGCCGTCCTGACGATGGTGTCGATATGCCCGTCGGTGTCGTCGCCCACCAGATTGCCATGGTCGAGCCACACGATGCGGCGCGCGCACAGCTCCTGCTTCAGCCGTTCTTCTATCTGTTGTCGGGTGAGCGGCTGATTGCGGTGCGGAGCCAGCAGGCACATGGAGGTGGTGAAGACCGTTCCCTTGCCGTCGCTCTCAATCGAACCGCCTTCCAGCACGAAGTCGTCCTTGTCGACCCATTGGCCCCGCAGCGCGCCTTGGGCATGGAGCGTGCGTGTGATGGCATTGTCTTTCCCCGCTTCGAACTTGTCGCCCCAGCCGTTGAACCTGAAGTCGAGCAGGCGGCAGCGCGTCTGTCGGTCGCGGTCGTGCACCACGAGCGTTATGCCACCGTGGTCGCGGGCCCACGTGTCGTTGCTTTCCACGGGACAAATGCGGACACGCTGCCATTGAGCCGCACTCAATTTCCAGCGCAACGCCGCTTCCACCGTCTCCGGTTCCTGCGCCGCAATCAGCACAGGCTCATAGCGGGTGATGACATCCGTCATTTCAATGAATGTCGTCGTTATCTCTTCCAGGTAGGGCAGCCAGTCGGTCTGTGCATGCGGCCATGTCAGTTGGACGCAACTTTGCCGTTCCCACTCTGCCGGCAGGATGAACGCCGAACGATCCTCCAGCTCGTTTGTTCTTGTCATATCGTGCTTCTTCTCCATCAATTCTGTGCAAAAATACGCATTTCCCGCAAGGCGGGCAACACTTTCTACCGATTGCCGGCTAAAACAAGCAATCCCTTTGGCGTCAACAGATACCTTTGTCGTGGATGTCGCGGGCTGTTGGGGTATAACAAAGCGATGACTCCTGCGTCAATGGCCGGGTTGAGATAATTCGCGAGAAAGGTAGGACGATGTTTCATTCCCATGGCTTCCATCATTTCCGTTACTTTCATTTGGCGTTCTCCCATCGTTGAAATGAGTTTGAGAACATGGGGATTCTCCATTTTCAGCTTGTTCGGTACTTGTTCGGTACTTGTTCGGTGTTCGCTCGAAACCTGCTCGGCATGTATGTGGTTGGCCTGTGCGCTCCATTCTTTGGAAGGATGGATGATCAGGTGACGATTGCGGAGTTCCCATTGCTCGCCTAACAGCAGATTGCGGAAAAACCGTTCCAAATAGATTGGTGTGTATTCTATGTGCTGCGCCACGTTCTTGTAATTGGCACGAACCAGCGCGTTTCGGAAATACCATGCGTGTTTGGCAAACAAATCATTGGTGATATTAAAACCGATGGAACGAAGATATTGAATGGTGAAGACGGCGGTGGTGCGTGTGTTGCCCTCGCCAAAAGGATGAATCTGCCAGAGTCCGGAGACAAATTTCGTGAGATGGGAGATGATTTCGTTTTCCGTCAATCCCACATAGCTGAAGTTTCGTTCTTGTTCGATGTCGTAATCCAACGCCCTTCTCAGGTCTTCCCAGTTCAGGTAGTTCACGGTGTCGCCTCGCAATACCCATTCTTTCTTGGTGATGTCATAGTCGCGAATCTTCCCGGCAAACTTAAAGACGCCATCGAAGATACGTCGGTGCAAGGAAATGAAGCCGTTTGCGTTGAAAGCAAGCGTGTTGGCGGAAAGTATCTTTGCGATGTTTGCCGCAACACGGTCGGCTTCTTCCGTATCGTCATGATTGGAAGTCCGGTCCGTTTTGCCCTCATAGTACGACCGGATGAGCTTTTGCGCTTCATCCAGCCCTATCTCTCCTTCTATGTTCCGCTTGGCGGTCTCGCGCAGATAGGTGGAGGGCTCCAGCCCGTCCACGGCCTGCAAGCCTATGGCTGTGGCCCATACGTATGCCTTCTTCCCCTTGTCGGGTTCCCCTTGACGGAAATATTCGTCAAATTCATTGATGTTTGTCATATCGTAAACGAATATTACGGATCGCTTTGCTCGAAGCATGGAAGCTGGTGAACATCCATCGGTGTTGCGATATTTTGCAAAAATACGCATTTCCCGCAAGTCGGGCAACACGTCCGTCGGCTTTTCGCGGAGCAATGGCGGCGCGATACGTTAAAAAAAACAAAACTGAAAAGCGGAGAAACCTTAATTATGTCATCCCCCAACATTACTGATAAAAAAGCTATATCTTTGCAGTGATGGAAACATCGTTGGCCGATGGCTTTTCCATCGCTGTCCTTTTGCTTTCTGAAAGCTGTCCTTTTGGCTTGTAAAAGCAGCCCTTTCAGCCGCAGATCGCTGTCCTTTTGCAGCGCAAAAGGGCTGCGTCGGGAACATGGAAAGACTGCGATGGCGCTGGAAAACGGCGGCGATGGCCGGGCAACGGCTGGCTGGCGAGGGCGCAACATGCTTGTAGCCAGTGGATTGAAGGTTGAATGTGACTTGTGGAATGCTCGAAATCAAAGACCCCATATATCATCGGGATGGGCGGCCTGTGCTGACGGTCGACCATTCGTTTGCCGTCGACGGGGGAGAGGCCGTGTGCCTGGCCGACGTCGACAGGGGGGCGGCGACGTTGCTGCTGCGCGTGTTGATGGGGCTGGAACCTTTGGAGAGCGGTTTCATCAGCATGGACGGCGACCTGCTCACGCCCCTTTCGGCTCCCTATTTCCGCCGCCGCATGGCCTATGTGCCGCAGCGGTTGGAACCCTTTTATGAAACCGTGGGCGACCTTGTGTCGACCTTGCTCGACCTGAAGGCGAACCGCTCGGCCGACGCCGGCACCAAGCAGGTGGTGCATGAGCTCAAGCAGTTGGGCCTCGACGCCGCGCTGTTGTCGCGCCGAATGGACGAAACGCCGTTCGCCACGTTGCAACTCGTCATGCTGCTGGTGGCCCTCTTGCTGCGCAAGCCTTATGTGCTCATCGACCGACTGACCGGCGTCGACGCCGCGCAGCTGGCTTCGCTGCTGTCGCGGATGAAGCGCAACGGCCAGGCCGTGGTCGTTGTGAGCGACGAACCCATGGTGGCGACGGTGTGTGATTACCTCATTCGGATGGAAGCCGCGGCCCCATCCCCAATCCATTTGTAGCATGGAAATTTCTGTTTTAGGTGTTTTCTTCGGCATACTGTTGCTGGCTGTTCCCCTGTTTGTCATCTATCGCTTCGGCATTGCGCTTGAAACCAAGCTCTACAAGGCCTTCGGCAAGCAGCTGTTGGTCATCGGCGTGACGGCCTTTCTGATGAAGATGTTGCTCATTTGGAACAATCTCTTCCTCAATCTGCTCTGCTTTGTGCTGATGGCCGTGCTGGCCGCGCTCTCCACGGTGACCCACGCACGCATGGGAACGGCCCGCTTTCTGCTGCCCGCTGTGGCCGGAACGCTGCTCTCGGGCTTGTTCTTCGGGCTCTATTTCCTGCTCTTGGTGCTCAGCCTGAAGAACCCCTTCGACGCCCGTTTCTTCCTTCCCGTGATGGGACTGCTTATCGGTGGCGTCATCCCCGTGAACGCCCGGGCGTTGCACATCTATTATTCGGGCCTCCGCCACCACGCACAGCTCTACGATTACCTGCGCGGCAACGGCTCCATCCACGTCGAAGCCGTGACCTATTTCCTGCGCCGGGCCATGCAGCGGGTGCTCATGCCCTATCTGAAACGCATGGGAACGGCCGTCACGCTGACCTCGCCCGTCCTGATGTGGGCCTTGCTGGTCGGTGGAACCGACCCTGTCGTGGCCGCCGAATTTGAGGTGTTGCTGCTCGTCACGTCGCTGGCAGCCGGTTGCGGTTCGCTGCTCGTCACGCTGTGGGTGGCCCGCCGCTATGCCTTCGACGCCTACGGACAGTTGAAGTCATGAAGCATTGCGCCACATTCCTGGGACTGCTGGCTTTTTTGACAGGGCTGGGCAGTTGCAATCTTTCATCGCCGCGCGGTCATCGGCCGCTCATGGCGGGCATTCAGCCGTCGCCGGCCGTTGCGGAAGCCGCCGCGCAAGTCTCGCCGGCTGTCGAAACCGACTTCGACAGTCTGCTTCCCCGCGTGCAAAAGGCCGGCACGCCCTCGCAGGTGCTGCGCCGCGAAGGCTATGTCGTTTCGTACAACAAAGACAACCGCATTGCCAATTGGGTGATGTGGCACCTGACCGCCGACCGCACGTCAGGCCCGTTCAAGCGTGACGGAGCCAAGTTTCTGACCGATCCGGAGGCCGACGGCCCGCAAGTGACCACCTACGACTACATGCGGTCGGGCTATGATCGGGGCCACCTGTGCCCGTCGGGCGACAACAAGTGGAGCCGGCGCGCGCAGGAAGAGTCGTTTCTGCTGACCAACATCTGTCCGCAAAACCACCAGCTCAACGCCGGCGACTGGAACGAGATGGAACTCCAGTGCCGCCGCTGGGCCCGACGGTATGGCGACATCTACGTGGTGGCCGGCCCCGTCCTGCTGAACAAGCGCCACAAGACCATCGGGCGGGCCAAGGTGGTGGTGCCCGAAGCCTTCTACAAGGTGGTGTTGTGCCTGCGCGGCAAGCCCAAGGCCATCGGATTCATCTATCGCAACGAGCCTGGGAACCGCCCCAAGGGCGACTATGTGAACTCGGTGGACGAGGTGGAACGCATCACGCGCATCGATTTCTTCCCCGGTTTGCCCGACAAGATGGAGCATATGGTGGAGTCGCGGCAGGACTTAAGCGAGTGGTAAATAATGTTAACGCGATTTGACGGCTTGGCCATATCTCGCCATTAATCGCTATCTTTGCACTCTATTTGGGTCGAATGGCGGCTTCTTCGCCTTTCGGCTCGCTCAAACAGCTGTTCCGCGTGAAAATATTACAAGTGTTATCAGCCCTTGAACGATTCGCGCCTCTGCCCCTACAGGAAGGCTTCGACAATGCCGGCCTGCAGGTTGGACTGACAGAGGCGGAAGTCTCAGGGGCTTTATTGTGTCTTGACGTGACCGAGGAGATTGTCGACGAGGCCGTCGCCAGGCACTGCAACCTCATCGTTTCGCACCATCCACTCATCTTCCACAAGCTCAGTCGCGTCAGCAATGACGACTATGTGCAGCGCACCGTGTGGAAAGCCATCAAGAACGACGTATGTATCGTGTCGATGCACACCAACATGGACAACGCGCCCGGGGGCGTCAACTTCCGCATTGCGGCCAAGATGGGCCTGACGGACGTGTGCTATTTCGGCGAAACCCGCCATTACGAGGATGTCGTCGACGGCGCACCGAGGCGCATGGACTATGCCTCCGGCGTCGTGGGAACGTTCGTTGAACCGCTTGCCGCCGACGATTTGGTGGGCCTCTTGCGCACCCGTTTCGAGGTGGAAAGCGTGCAGTGCAACCAGCTGTTGCGGCGTCCCATCCGCAAGGTGGCCATCTGTGGCGGCGCAGGCGCGTTCCTTCTGCCCGACGCCATCAAGGCCGGTGCCGACGCGTTCGTGACCGGCGAGATGCGCTATCACGAGTTCTTTGGCCACGACCAGCAGTTGCAGATCTGCGTCATCGGCCATTACCAGAGCGAGCGGTTCACCGCCGAGGTCTTCAAGCAGGTCATCGAGCAGGCTTGTCCGGGTGTTCCGTGCCACTTGACGGCCATCGACACCAATCCCATCCTCTACCTTTAGCGGTGTGGCGGTGGGCGAAATTCCTTTCAAAAGAATCATTCATCAGAAAAAATAGAATCATTATGGCAAAGAAAGATCCGACGGATTTGTCGGTAGAAGAGAAGCTGAAAGCGCTTTACCAGTTGCAGACCACGCTCAGTGGCATTGACGAGAAGCGTGCGCTCCGTGGCGAATTGCCCCTTGAAGTGCAGGACTTGGAAGATGAAATCGCCGGTCTGACCACGCGTGTGGAGAAGATTGAGAGCGAAATCCAGGAGTTCCGCGACGCCATTGTGCAGAAGAAAGGCGAGATAGCGGACGCCCAGGCCAGCGTAGACCGCTACAAACGGCAGCTCGACGAGGTGAAGAACAACCGCGAGTATGACACGTTGACCAAGGAAATAGAGTTCCAGGAACTGGAGATCATGCTGTGCAACAAGAAGATAAACGAAGCTCAGGTCAGGATAAGCGAGCGTCAGGAAGACCTTCAGAAGGCGCAGGAGCAGATTGCCGACCGCCGTGGCGACTTGGAACAGAAGCGCGGCGAGCTGGAGGAAATCATGCAGGAGACGCGTGAGGAGGAAGACCGGCTGAAGGAAACGGCCAAGGATTTGGAACTGAGAATCGAGCCGCGACTCCTTACGAGCTTCCGCCGCATCCGCAAGAACGCCCGCAACGGTCTGGGCGTCGTCTACGTGCAGCGCGACGCCTGTGGCGGTTGCTTCAACAAGATACCGCCCCAGCGGCAGCTGGACATCAAGATGCACAAGAAAATCATCGTCTGCGAATACTGTGGCCGCATCATGATCGACCCCGAACTGGCCGGCGTCAAGATGGCGCAGGAGGCCGAGGAGAAGCCGAAACGCAAGCGGGCCATTCGCAAAAAGAAGGACGAGGAAGAGGATTAAACAAAGCATAGCAGGACGAGAAGACCCTCTTGGAGGCTGTCTCGTCCTTTTCTTTTTCCCCTGTGGGGGAGTCATGGATGTTTCATATCATACTTATCAAGAAAATGGAAAAGCTTATCATCAATTCATACGAAGACTTTGCGGCCCGTCTGGGGGAACAGTTGGGCGTGTCGGAGTGGCTTGAGGTGTCGCAGGAACGTATCAACCAGTTTGCCGACGCCACCTTGGACCACCAGTGGATTCACGTGGACGTGGAACGCGCCAAGGCCGAGACGCCTTACAAGAGCACCATCGCGCACGGCTATCTCACCCTTTCGCTCCTGCCTTACCTGTGGGACCAGATCATCGAGGTGCGCAACCTGAAGATGTTGGTGAACTACGGAATGGACAAAATGCGCTTCGGCAAGCCCGTACTGACAGGCAGCCGCGTGCGGCTGGTGGCTTCGCTCGACGGCGTGGAGAACCTGCGTGGCATTTGCAAGACCAGCATCAAGTTCAAGATAGAGATCGAGGGCGACCGCAAACCGGCCTTGGAAGGCGTCGCCACGTTCCTGTATTATTTCAACTGATAACGATTGGCGGCGATGAAGAAGCTTTTTGCGCTCGTGCTGTTGGCCGTCGGCTCGCTGGCGGCGGTGGCCCAGGTGGCCCGTCCCAAGCTCGTCGTGGGCTTGGTGGTCGACCAAATGCGTTGGGATTACCTGTATTACTATTATGACAAGTTCGGAACCGACGGCCTGCGACGCCTCGTCGACCGGGGGTATAGCTTCGAAAACACGATGATCAACTATGTCCCGACGGTCACGGCGATAGGCCATGCCAGCATTTACACGGGTTCCGTGCCGGCGTTGACGGGCATTGCGGGCAACAACTTCTTCGAGAACGGCGAATCGAAATATTGCGTCGGCGACCCCACCGTGAAGAGTGTGGGCTGCAGCAGCGGCGCCGGACGGATGTCGCCGCGCAACCTGTGGGCCTCGACGATGGGCGACGAACTGCGCATCGCCACCGACTTCAAGTCGAAGGTGATAGGCGTGGCCCTGAAAGACCGGGCCGCCATCCTGCCCGCGGGCCACAGCGCGAACGCCGCTTACTGGTGGGACACGAAGGCGGGACACTTCGTCACGAGCACATTCTATCGGAACGAACTGCCCGATTGGGTCGTGGCTTTCAACAGGAAGTACCGGCAGAAGCCCGGAACCGAGGTGAAACTGATGGATCTGGGCGTCACGCTGACGTTCAAGATGGCCGAGGCCGTGCTCGAAAACGAGCAGCTGGGGCAGGACGACGTGACCGACTTGCTGGCTGTCAGCATATCTTCGACCGACGCCATAGGCCACCAATACAGCACGCGAGGCCCCGAGAACGAGAGTGTCTACCTGCAATTGGACCGCGACTTGGCCGCTTTCTTCAAGGTGTTGGACGAAAAGGTGGGCGAGGGAAACTATCTCTTCTTCCTCACGGCTGACCATGGAGGCGCCCACAACCCCAATTTCATGAAGCGTCACGGTATTCCCGCCGGTGGCTTCGAGGGCTGGACGATAGGTGGCAAGGACTTGAACGCCTACTTGCAGCAGGCTTGCGGCACCACCGCCAAGCTGGTGACGGGTTGCAACTCCTTCCGTGTGTACCTCGACCACAAGGCGATTGCCGAGGCGGGGCTTGACTTGCAGCAGGTGAAAGACAAGGCTTCGGCCTGGCTCTTGCAGCGTCCCGAGGTGATGTATGTGGCCGACCAGCCCAATATCGCTTCACAGACGATACCCCAACCCATCAAGGAGCGCATCATCAACGGCTGGAACGCCAAGCGGAGCGGCGACCTTTTCATCGTCACCGCGCCCGGATGGCTCGACGCCACCAACGCGCCCGACTACAAGGGTACAGGCCACAGCCAGTGGAATCCCTACGACGCCCACATTCCTTTCGTGCTCTATGGGTGGAATGTGAAGCCGGGGAGCACGTCGGAGCCTACCCGTATCGTCGACATCGCGCCGACGGTGTGCGCCATGCTGCACATCCAAATGCCCAACGCCTGCGTGGGTGACGCCAAACAAATCAAATAATGAAGCAATATAAGCCGTGGATACACCTGTCGTGTGCCCACGGCTTTTCTTTCAAATCCATCTTATAAAGACATTGAACCTATGGGAGGTTTTTTTGGAACCATATCCGTCAAGGACTGCGTGAACGATGTTTTCTATGGCACCGACTACAACTCGCATCTCGGAACCAAGCGTGCCGGAATGGTATTGTACGACAAGGAGCGCGGATTCAGCCGAAGCATTCACAGTCTGGAGCGTGATTACTTCCGCAGCAAGTTCGAGGATGAGCTTGAACACTTCAGCGGCAACTCGGGAATAGGCGTCATCAGCGACACCGACCCGCAGCCCATCATCATCAATTCGCACTTGGGACGCTATTCGGTGGCCACGGTTGCGAAGATCACCAACATCCGACAGATCTCCGAAGAGATGATGTCGCAGCACATTCACTTCAGCGAGATGTCGGCCAACAACATCAATCAGACTGAACTCGTGGCGTTGTTGATCAACAAGGGCAACAATTTCATCGAGGGAATCAACAACGTCTACCGGACCATAGAAGGCTCTTGCTCCATGCTCATCCTGACGGAAGACGGCATTATCGCCGCGCGCGACCTTCTGGGGCGCACCCCCATCGTCATCGGAAGGAAGGAAGGGGCGCTGGCCGCTGCAAGTGAGTCGGCCGCTTTCCCCAATCTCGACTATCAGGTGGTGCGCGATGTGGCTCCCGGAGAAATCGTCCGGCTGCGTGCCGACGGCATGGAGGTGTTGCAAGGGCCTTACGACCATGAGCAGATATGCTCCTTCCTGTGGGTTTATTACGGTTTCCCCGCCAGCGATTACGAAGGTATCAACGCCGAAGCGGTGCGCGAGCGCAATGGCGCCATGATGGGACGGGAGGACGATACCGAAGCCGATTTGGTGTGCGGCATACCCGATTCGGGGGTTGGCATGGCTTTGGGCTACGCCGAAGGACACGGCATTCCCTACAAGCGGGCCGTGTTGAAATACACGCCGACATGGCCCCGCAGCTTCACGCCGGGCAACCAGAGCCGCCGCAACCTTGTGGCCAAGATGAAACTCATACCCAACAAGGCGGTGCTCGACGGCCAGCGGGTCGTGTTCTGCGACGATTCCATCGTCCGGGGCACCCAGTTGCGCGACAATGTGCGCACCTTTTTCGAATATGGCGCCAAGGAAGTGCACGCCCGCATCTCCTGTCCGCCCTTGGTATATGGCTGTCCCTTCATCGGCTTCACGTCGTCGAAGAGCGACCTGGAGCTTATCACGAGGCGTGTCATCAAGGACTTCGAGGGGCATGAAGACGTCAAACTGAAGGAATATGCCACTACCGGCAGCCCCGAATACAGGCGGATGGTGGAGGAAATAGGCCGCCGGCTGGGTCTCACGACCCTGAAATTCAATACCATCGAAACCCTTATCAAGAGTATCGGACTGCCCAAATGCAAGGTCTGCACCCACTGTTTCGACGGCAGCAGCTACTGCCACGCGCCCAAATAAGTCCCCTTTCGCAGGCGGATGGCACATCTGCAAGATACAAAAAACACCGACAACGAGACCGGATGGCCCTTTCGTTGTCGGTGTTTTCATTTTCCAGATATAATCCGCAAAACGAAATGTTCCGAGCAAACAGAACGAAGCGTTCTATCTCGCAAAACGAAACGTTCTTTTTCCAGGTTACCCTCCTCACGTAAAACGCCCCGGATTTCTCGGGGGCGTTTCCTGTTTCTTATCTATTATATTTCAGACATTCAAGTCGAACTTCACACTCTCGTCACCATCAAGCAGCAGTTTGGTGCGGTCTATATTGTTCTCATATATGTGGATGTTTCCAAGATTCAAGGTTATGTTTTTCAGAGGTAAATCTATCTGCCGTGCCATAAGATAAAGGTGGTATATATCGGCAGGGAGCCCAAGGTTTGCATCGCTACTCCTCTGATAGGCAGACAATACCAGTTCCCCCTCATCTATTTGAAACTGCACAAGGCTCAGACATGGAGCCTGATTGCTTTCCGCACCTGTCTCACCGAGAAACAGCACATAATTCTTTGAGTTGCGCTTCTCGCAGTTTATCTTCGTTATCAGCGGCGGGAGCTTCTCAAAGTAGGTCGGATAGCTGTTCACCAGCACGCTTCCGCAATAGTCCCACCAGTTAATACCAGCCTCACGATATTTCTCCACCTGCCGCTCGCCTTGCATGAACAGCTGCAGTTCATTTCTCAGTTTCCTTCTCGCAATGCCGTGGCTCTCGAATATATCGAGCAGATCGGCGGGAGATAAAGACAGTTGTTCATTGAGGAGGTAACGGATATTACCTTTCTTGTTGGTCTGAACCTTTCCCTGCTTCAGTATCTTATTCAGCATCTGATAGTATTTGTTCATCGTTCAAACGGTATTAGAATGTTATTCAAGCGACGTCAGTATAAAGCATGATGTCCGTATAGGACGCATTGTGATTCATGTGGGCATTGAACTCTTGGCATCGGCAGTTCTCAAAGGGGTTGCCTATGAGCTTGTTCTTGCCAATCCATTCGCAAAGCTCGATTATGGAAGATTTGTTTGAGGTGAAGTAAATGAAGCGATGTCCGGCGAGGATAGTCAGCACATCAAGGTAGTCGGACAATTTCCAGCACATTCTGTAGGTCTTGATGTCTGTGCTCAGATAGGGCGGATCAACGAGGAACACCACGCCAGGCACATTCTTGTAACGCTCAAACACCTTCTTGTAATCACAGGAGGTAATGGTCAGTCCGTCAAGGTAATCCTCACAGGGTGGATAATCCACCCCCTTGATGTTGTTATATAAGGTCTCCTTCTCCAAGCCTGCATACTCGGTGGCATACTTCATCGAAAAGAGGATGGATGAGGACAGCGTGATGTAGTCGACATATCCGTAATCCTGCTCATGCTTGCGTATGCAGGACAGCACACGCTCACGCTGTGCGCCCACAATGGCCTTATGGCGTGGCACGTCCACTATCGCCCGCAGTTCTGCCAGCAGGGCATTTGTCTGTGACAAGGCTTCCAGCCGTCTGCGATAGCCGTCAAAATCATTATACACAACGGTGGAGTTCGGTTTCTGGCACTTGGCGATATGGGACAGCAGACCGCTGCCTCCGAACAAGTCCACAAAGGTTGTATCGTCAGGGAACTGCCGGAGTGCCTTGATGTACTCCTTAGCAAACATGCGCTTCTGCCCTTGGAAAGGCAGCGGTGCGGAAAGATATTGTTTTCTCATTGTTTTTATTGTTTTAGTTGCCGGCAAAGGTCGACATCTCCTGTTAGACAGAAGCCTCTTTCCACTTATTCACACTGCAAATAGGTTACACTCACTGCCGAGTCGTTTAATGAGGCTATACACGGTGCGCTCGCTCACGTGATAGCGGTTGGCCAGCAAGGCTACAATATAGGACACTTTTTCACCGTCACCTTTCAGTTTTTGGTACTCGGTGTAGAGGTCTATATATTTCATATCTTTCATTCTCACTCCTGCCGTACGCAGGTTTTTCAGAAGTTCCCTGTTAATTTTTACAATCTCAATTATCTTCATTATCACAATATTTCGTATCTTTGCAAAATCTCACTTACATATAAAAAAGAGCGAACTCGCGAATGAGGGTATTGGCCCCCGGTCGTGCGAGTTCGCTCGTAGTGTTAATATGTAGGTGAGATGACTATTGACAGGCCGGGGGCTTTTCTTCTCTCCACGACCATTTTTACCTTTCTATTACTTGATTTTATCCGATCTTTTTTGTCTTCATACAATTTATACCTCATCGCCAGTTCAAGTCGCTGATACCGGCATGGAACACGCCGCGGCCGAGACTGCCGGCGGCGCTGACAGGGGTAAGCCAGGTGGGATTAACGTAGAAGTAGTTAGAGACCTCACCTCCCAGAACTGTTCTCCAACCGCCAATATCGACAACCCGAACAGACTGGTCGTCATTACCGTTTATGACAGTCCACTCTTTCCCTTCTCCGAGCGCCGTGAATGAATATAGGTAGTTCGCTGTGCAGTTAAACACGACTAAATCGATCGGAGCACCTGCCAGGCTTGGGTCCTTAGGGTTAACTAACGAGCCAAAATCGCCGAGGATACCTTTGGTTCCGGGGCCGTACATCGGGATTTCGTAAACCGTTTCGCCTGACGTGAGCTTCACTGTTGGCAATCTGACCCTTATTCCGTCTGTTCCCCCAACTCCGACATACACGTGCATGATACCATTTCTTATTACGGCACAAGTCCTTTGATGATGTCCGAACGCCCCGCGGCACCAAATGTCTGAAGCCAGGAAGCGCAAGGCTCTTTCGTCCTTCAAGCCTTGCATTTGAAAATCCCCGCCGGTGATTTCAAGTTTGCCGTCTTGGCTGAATCTCAATGTCGCTACCGTTTCCCCGCGCGCGTTAACGCATTTTAAGTAACGAAACGACCCGCTCACGCCTTCTAAATTTCCTCTGAGATTTACGTTCTCAAACGTGGCATTCTTCGCGTCAATAGTCTTACTCTGAATGCCGGTGGCGACTACCTTGTCGGCTTCGATGACCTCTGCCTTCATCTTGCCATCTTCTGTTAGCGCAAGATGCGTATTGCCGTTACTGTCCTGAAATTTGAAGTTTTTTCCCGTGGCAGTAAAACCGCCATCTGCGCCTAACTTCAATCCTGCTTTATTCACCCCGTCCGTTACGTTTATCTCAACCTCCCTTGCAGTCTGCCTGACATACGATTTGAAATCTTTCAGCGAGAACGTTAGCGTTTCTTTCTCTTCCGTCCAGTCCGTCATTTCCGCGCCCTCTTCTAATTTCAGCCCGTACAGCTCGATCTTTCCGCCGGCGATAATAAGAGCTATCTGTGCCGGCACGGACGCGGCGGTTCTGAAATGCACCCAGATCCTTGTAAAGCCAGCGTGAGGAGAAAGCTGCGAATAACCGTTCTTTGCCTGCGATGAATCCGTAACGAACTGTCCGTCCGAGTTCTCTGTCAACAGACAGGACGCCACCGCGTGGGTCCAATCTCGGAAAGTAATATCCACATTCTCTGCGTTCTTAATCCACGCAGACAGCATATAGTCAGTGTTCGCTTTTATTTCGCCCGGGCTGAACAGATAGCGGCATAGGGTCGCGTTTTGCAAGGTTGTAAAGTCTCCGTGTCCGTTCGGCACAAGCGTTCCCTGTGTCTGAAATTTAGGACCGTCAAACTTCTTCGTCCCATCAAGAAGATTACCACAAATGCGCTCCTTGTCATCTTTACTTCTGCTCCAGCCGACATAGACGTCTGTTTTTGCAAGACAAGGCCGGGAAAAATACACTTCGCCGTTTCTTAGAGAAAACAGCGTAATCTCGATATACTCGTATTGTGCGGTCTCAGGAATGGTGAAGGTCTGCATGAACAGCTTGTAAGACGCAGTCAGCTGTTCTATTATATTCATTGAAGTGATCTGCGATTTCCGACCTCCGCTCGGACTGTCCCAGAATATTATTTCACTCCATACACCTTCTACCTTTGCCGGATCTGGTGACATGGCAAGGAAGGAAAAAGTATAGGTGGCGCCTTTCTCAATTTTAACGACATGTTCTCCGCTCCAAAATAAGCCATTATAGTTCGTGTCGTCGCCCGTAATTCCCAACAGGTTTACACGCATAGCGTTTGTGCCGTTGTAGCCTCTATTCTTGACTACACAGACATTCAGATGTGGCCATCTGACGCTGACTGAATCTAAGCGCTTTAACTCAGAATCCTTCAGCAGGTTCACGGCCCCCAGAGCTTTCTCGGATACTTCGGTGCTGATTTGCCTTGCGGTCTGTAAGATTCCGGATCTAAACTCGTTCAGATTTCTTTCCGACCCTTTAAACTCTGTAAATTCACGATGAAATCCTTTCAGATCAGAGTATGTCGAACTTAAAAACTTACTGATATTAACAGCAATCGGTATCGTATAGGCCAGCGTGATGCCACTCCCAACCTCTATTCTCAATTCCACAGCGGCAGACGTACAGGGCAGCGTAGTAGCAATGCCGTTGTTCGTCACCGTTTGCATTGCTACTCCTGCTTTTCTTAATGTTACCATATTTCCACCCACCCTCGCCTCGGCCTTTGTGAAATTCATAGCTCCAACTACCGAAATCTTCCCGCTAACGTTGACGTCACGCTCCCCTTGCTTCACATCTATCGCTACACCGACGTCAGCAAGGAGGATGCCGTTTTTATCGGTATTAAATACGGCCACAGAAGGAGAGCAGCTGACGATGTAGGCAGCCATGCCATCCTGCCCGTCCGATACGCAGGATATTCGTGTGTTCCTGTGTTCTCCTGCGCACGAAACCTTTATAAACACAGTACCATACTGCTGTATCGTGCGAGCTCTTAGTGTGAAATATGAATAATCTGGCGCCCACCAGAACACCTTTGGTGTAACGAGTATTAAATCAATCCCGCTGTACCCCTTTTCCACTGTACTAAGCTCAAGGATACAATCCTTGCCGGCAAATTTAGGCCCGCTTCGTGTTACGCGAACCGTGATTACATCGCTGTCATGTTTAATATCCGTGGGCTTGACGACCTGCGTGTCAGGTCTGATTTCGAAGACGTTTACATCCTGCCCGTCCTTCACGCCCGCTATGGTAATTTGCGCCCGTGCTACAATCATTGTCTATTTCTTTGAGATTTCACATACTATCGTGGTCTTCGTGTTCACCTCTGCGGCAAGCACGGTAATAGGGTTGCCGGTCTTGACGTTCGAGGTCGTACCGTTCCAGTTCTGCGGCTTGCCGTCCTTGTCGAACTTTGCAAATGAGTAGTTGAACTTACGGCTTGCCGCCGGAGTGTTCTCGTCCTCAATCTTGTTGCCGCCCTGCCACACGCGGGCGTTGACGGTAGTTGAGCCCGTACCGTTAACAATCTTGTCGCCCGTGGGGCAGTACAGCTCAAGAGTGTACGGATCGGTCTTGTCCTCGAACGTGATGAGGGCTTCGGCTGTGGCCGCCTTGTCAGTACCGCCCGCATCGGTTGCAACGCACTTGAACGTCTGGAAGTTCAGTACGTCATCAGGCTTTACGGTCAGCGTTTTGCCGTTTGCACGTCCCGAAGCTGCGGGTACCCATTTGCCCGATGCGATATCGAACTGCTGAAAGCTGTATGCGACGTTCGTGTCGTCCTTCACACCGCCACGCACGGCCTGTGCCTGCACGGTGAGGTCTCCGGGCACGGACTTGTCGAAAATGTTGCCTTTTGGGGCGGTGAGTACCACCTGAAAGAGAGCTCCGCTGCTCTCGTTGCGGATAATGGTGAACGTGCTACCTATCTTCGAGACGATGTTGTCCTCGTCGGTGTAGTCCGCCTCGAACGTTACGTTGAGATTAGCGTTAAGATTAGCCTTGACGGTCAGCGTGCCGTTGGCGTTGACCGTGTAAGAGGCGTTGCTTGAACTTGCCGTGTAGGCCGTTCCACCGATGGTGTACTTCACGTTCGAGCACCGTGCGAGGTGGTCGTTCGCGTCCCCCGTCTCGTACACCTTTGGGGTGATGACGTTGTTCGACGAAGAGTAGTTCGGGCTGAACTGATGCGTGTCAGGGTTGTAGCCTTGCGAGAAGCCCTGTGTGGCCGTGAAATACACCTGTACGCTCTTGGCGTCGTTGAGGTCGACGATGGTAATTTGGTTCCTTGCTGTTGTTGCCATGATGAGTCTTATTTTTATATTGAATTTATGTTTTTGTTTCTAACTTTCAAGAATGCACTCGAACACTGCCCGCTTGAATATATCTTCCGCCTTGACGGTCACGGTGTTTCCGAAACACTCATGCCTGATATTCCACGCCTTGTCATATTCGGCGTTGTCACTACTGCGTATCCACGAGAAAGCCGCGGAGGAAAACGTGGCGGTGATGTCCTCGCCCCCGCGGGTCACGACGGCCGTGAGCGTCACCTGTCCTTGCCCGTTGCGGATGAAGTTGCCGCAGTCGGTGAAGATGGAGAGCACGATGGGGCTATCGCCGTCGTCGCCCTTGCTTACCTGCTTCTGCCATTCGCTGTTGCCGTCCGATGGCTCTGAGGTGACGGTGATGCCCGGAGGGGCCACGCAGAGCCACAGCGACCCGAGGTGCGACACCCGTTCGTAGTAGGCGTATTCCCCTTCTTTCTGCCACCGTCCGCGGTCGATCACGATGGAAACGGGCTCACCGCTTACGGGCAAGAGCTTGAACATCTGCGACGAGAACATCACCTCTTTCGGCGAAATAATGGCCGTGCGTCTGTTCTCCAGCGTGTAAGAGTTGACCTTGTCGTACCATATTATCGCCGGTGCGTCGTCGCCATTGACAATGACATAAATAAGGGACATGCGGTCGGTGTCCGTGCGGTTGCCCATCTGCACGAGGGCATCGCCTGCTGCCGGCATGTCGGAGCCCTGCTCGCAGTCGTCCCGGGAGAGGTCGATGTAGTCCTCGCCCACGGCGGTTACCCTGCGCCAATAGCTGCGGTTGGAGACTCCATCGTACTTGCCGGGCTTGATGTTGAATGTCCGGCAGCGCGCCTGGTCGTTCACTTTCCACAGGTTCGTCGTGGCCGTCGTGCCGTCGTCCTGAAAGAAATAGCAGCGGTAGGCCTTACGCCGTTCCGCGTCCGTAGTAACATGCCCGTCCGCATCCACCGTCTCCACCCGTGTTATCTTGGTGCCGCAGGAGGAAAACACCATATTCCCGCCGACGTAGCTTAGCTTCCTTATCTCCAGCTCGTTGAAGATCGCCCTGCCCCAGACAATCAGATCCGTTATGGACAGCTGATACTTACCGTCCTTGCGACGCGTGATTCCGAAGCCGGCCTGCGAGTGCTCGTCGAAGTCGGCAGACTGCAGCACGCTGACGATCAGCGAGAGCAACTTCGCCTTGCCCTCACCGTCGATGCCATATCCGCCCTGAAACGCAATACCCTTCAGGAAGGTGATCAACTCCCGCGCCGCGTCTGCGATATCCTTTCGTAGAAATTTATCGAAAATATCGCTGTCTTCAGATACCGTCTGCGCTTCTTTTGAAAATTCCGCGCGCGTTGCGTAGCCTGCACGATTAGCGTATTCAGCTAACTCCGCGTGTTCTGCTTTGTCTGCACGGGCCGCGTGTCTTGTTTCCCGGGCAACGTTATCCGCACCAGGTCCTATGCCGGCAGAACTGCTGCCGCCAGCCGTGCCTTTGAGCTTCTTTATAACCTTTACGTCAATCATTTGTCAATTTCCTTTATTGTCAAGTCAGCGCAGCCTTCTGTCAAATTGCGGCTGATTCCTTGAACGAAAAATACCTTATTCAATGCCGGGTGCGCGTAATGATAGAATTGATTTACTATCCCGCCTTTATCTATCAGTTTCTGCCTCATTAGGACTCGAGGCGCGTGATATTCTCTATAATAACTGTCTACGTATAATTGTTCAGGCTTCGCTTGTTCTTTTTTGACATAGTCATAAATCCTTATTATACCCTCCTTGGTCGCGATGTTCTGCGGCGTTGAAAGGTTCACAGAGTTTACAACTCCTAAATCTTTACGCTCCTCCGCCGTCAAGGCCGAGTTTATCTTAAATTCTATATCGTCTTTTTTGTTGATGAATTCTTCGCGGGTATCGCTCATATAGATAATATCATTATCATCCATGTTGTTAATCAATCCGTTGTTGCTATAGATCTTAACTTCGAACTGCTTAACCATGATGTTACTGACATGAGCAAGAAGTGGTATTGATTCTTTACCCCATTTCGTATGTCTGAAAAAAGTAGGATGCCGCCGTGTGATTTTGTCCCATACCGCGTTAACCGGTCCTAAAATCATAAACTTAACTTGCCCGTTAACCTTATCGCCCTTCCGGACAGGAATTGCTATACCTTCCGCTTCGATACCCATCGTGTAATCGATGTTGTTTTGTATATCAAACTCTGTACCGACAAGTTTGTCACCGATCTTAGGATCAAAACCTATATAAAAGCATTGCTGGTAATACTCATCATCACTGCCGCATTGCTCACGCGTCTTATATGTTTTCCAAACAAAATCGGTAACCTGCCCTTGTGTGCCGGATTCCACTACGCACTTGTCACCGATAATCAACATACATGCCAATACCGATATCTTAGAAACGGTATCGGTGCCGTCACCTACCGCGCTATATTCGAATTCGTATAATTCAGGTCCTTTGCCTGTGAACGGCACCAAACCGTAATCCGTGCTTTCATCCCATTGCGCGGTCTCTCTCGGTGAGCTTGCTTTCCAATATTTTCGTGTGTAATACCTGCCGTCCTTATTGTCCCGGCTGGGCACGGTTTTGTATTGCAGTATAAACGAAATACTATTCCAATTTTCCGTGTTGTGTAAAAACTTATATGGTCCGGTCATGTCCATAAGCGGATTAAGCACTATCTTACCTGATATAACAATATAGTTAATCGTGTCATCATCTGACGGCGAGAAGTTGCCACCCGCGCGGTTGCCTGTATATACGGCGTATGGGATATTAGCCTTGATGTCCGCGACCCCGGGATAACAGTCTTTTTCCCCATCTTTACCATTGCCATTAACGCTGACAACCAAATATTTTGACATGTTGATTTTTGCCAAAGGGCGATTGTCATTTTTTGCCGTATTTGTTTCAACGCTGCCAATAGATAATATTGCCGCACCGGGATTCGCGCCTAACCAGTTGGGCAATGCTTGTTGATTGGTGCCTGTACCAAACAGAGTTGTGAGATCTTCGGCTTGATTGCCGTTCTTCGGAAATTTCCATCGGCTATTTGCCATCACTTGCACAAACCAGTCCGTGATGCGTCCTTCACTATAATTTGTTTCTTGATTTTTGCACATCGCTTTAAAAGCCCTGCTCGCTCTTTTTCCCTCGCCGTCGGCAGAAAACTCGGTACAATACTTCTGCCAGTAAAAAAACGGCGACTTCAGTAAATCGGCGTCCAACGGACTTTCTATAACGTTTTCTATACGCTCGGTTTTACAAGTCAAAAGTAATTGGTTATAAACCTCACCGACGCTTATAGTCGTGCCGCAATCGGCGACGTTACCGTTATTTATTGCGATTGTCTTAAACGCCGTCGTAATAGTCTGCCCGTTTATGATGTTGCGCCACACCTGCGGGTTTGCGGTCTTCACCGATTCCCACGAGAAAATATAAAATACAAAGCCTTCCTGTACGATATGCAAGTTCAGGTAGCGCAAGATTTCTTCCAATACTCCGTCCTGTTGCCAGACATCATTTTCTTCAGCTCCTAAAAACAGTAACTCTGAAATAGCGAGCTGCTTAAAAATAGTATATCGATTTTCGCTTTCGTTAATGGCTTTGCTGCCGTCATACAAATAACGGATAGGCTGCCCGCCAACAATGTCGATAGTGTCAGTTATGCCGTCCAATATGCCGGTTATAATTTCGTAGAAACTGCGTTGCTTGGCTTCAGACTTAACGATACTGTAGAGCACGCCCAAGCTGCCCACATTCCGGTACTTGGTGTACTGTAGCGCCGTCAGCACGTCAAGGCAGCTCAGTTCTATCTCGTCTTCTTCCTCATTGTAAGGCTGCGAGTAAGTCTGCGGCTCGATAAATCCGGCGAACAGACACTCCCCATCGCGATAGATATTGATGACCGCGTCGCGGCAGGAGGCGCAAAAGAAATCAGGGGTGAAGTTCTTCACCAGCAGCCTTACGGTAGCTTGATGTTTCAGCAACACGTCAAACGTGTCACTAACCTGACTTTCTATCTCCACCGGATCGTCCGTCCAGCTGATGCCGCTGCCGGCAGCACCGATTTCAAGCTCCTGTGTGCGGTCGTTATGAGTCACGATATGCACCTCGATGCGCTCGCTCTGTTCGTTATAAAAGTGTCCGTGTATATACATTCTTACCTTTTTACTTTTTTACCTTTTTACTTTTTTTCGACTTTTCAGAGCCTGATGTTCGTCTTGCGTCTGCTGATTCGTGTCTCGTTAGCCAGGGCCATCACGATGTCGCGGCCGCGCAACCGGGCTTCCAAGCGTCCGCCGCCGACTCCGCTGTCACCGATGAGCGATTTCAGCTTGCTCAGCGGTGCTATCACCTCCGGGTTCGATCGCGCCCCGGCATATTCGCCCATGATCGACAGCGTCGGGCCATAGACGAGGCCACCGTCGGCAAACGGTGTAACACCATTAATGAAGCGGAACAACCGGCTCTGCTGCGCGCCGTTCAAGATCATTTCTCCCGAGTTCACGCGGGCCAGCAGTTTGTCACCGCTGGGCGATGAGCCGCCTACGATACCGCCGTTTGCGAACGCGCCGCTGATGGAGGCCAGCGCAGCTACCACGGCGGCCACACCTGCGGCAATAGCTACGATATTCAGCGGGAAAGGCATCCTCGCGCCGCTGGCCGTGGCTCCGGCTATAGCCTCGCCGCTCTTGGCGGCCGTATTCGTAATCGTCGCGGCAGTATCAGCGGCCGTGGCGGCCGTATGCGTCGTCGTGGCAGCGGTTTCGCTTGCCGTCGTTGCGGCCTTCACCTGCCCGGCAGCCGCGCTCATCTGCGTCGCACCTGTCAGCGCCTTGACAATCTCCACCACGTTCATGATACCCTGAAAGGTCTGTATAACCCCGTCTACCACGCTCATAAGGGTTTCCCACGCGCCACGCCCGTTTTCCAAAGCGTTCGTCATCGACGAGATACCACCCACAATACCTTTCGTATTGCCCCATAAATCTTCGACGCGCGCGTCACTCTTCTGCAGTACTCTTGCATAGTCGTCGTAACTACCGATGAGCTTTTCCACCTCGGCACGCTGACTGTTATCCAGCGGGTTCTTCGTGTCGGCGAGCATGTCCTGAAGCTCTTTGATGCGCTTTTTGATGCCGTCGAGACCCATCACCTTCAACTCCAGCTTCAGCTCCTTCTGTCCAAGACCGTTCAGCTTCACTGTCTCGGCACGCAATTCCGGCAGGCGCGTCAGCCGTGTCAGCGCCTCACGCTTCCGCTCCAGCGCCGTGATGGTCTCACCGATGGCGCTTATCTCCGCGCCCGTGGCTTTTTTCTGCTTCGCTTGATAATAGGTGATGGCTTCGTCGAGCTTCTCTATTGTGTTCAGGCGACCGATGTCCTCGGGAGCCTTCAGGTCGGCAAGCGTCTCGTCCCACTTTTTTTTCAGGTCATTAAGCGCGTTGATCTGCTTTTGAATTTCCACGCGCTCGGTGTCCGTCGCGGTCTTGAGTTTTTTCGTATAAAAGGCTATCTCGCTTTCAAGCTGTTCGTAAGTCGTTATCTCATCGCGGAGTAGACCTACATGCGAACTGTCCTCGAATGCGGTTCGAAGCGCGTTCAAACGCTTGATTTCGTTATCTATCGTCGTCAGCTGCTCCTTACCGGCTTTCTTGCGCAGCTGCTGTTGACGCTGTATTTCCGCGTCTATTTTTTCTAAACTATCCAGTTCTTTGGGGCGCTGCACTTCGGCTATTTCCGTTTGTATTGCCGCACCCAGCTCTTTGTATTTCGCGATAAGTCGGGACAGCTTCTGTATCTTTTCCGTGTCGGCTTTATCGGTCTTCTTCAATTGTGCTTCGTAATAGGCCACGTTCTTAGCCACATCATCAAGGGTCTTAACTACCTTTACAGGCTTTTCCGTCTTAGTCGTGCTTCCGGTCTTCTTACCACTCGGGACTCCTTGCTCGCGTTTGTTTATCGCGTCGCGTCGGTTCACTTCTTTCTGCATCTGTCCGATTTCCCGGTTCAAGCGCTGACGTTCTGCGGTAGCGTCCCCTTTCAGCCTGCCGACTTCTTGCTGCTTCTCATCGATAGCCTGTTTGAGTTCTTCGGTAGTAGAATCTTTCAGATTGTTTCCTACCAACTTGGTTGACTTGCGCGACCTGTCTAATTGCTTCTGCGCATCCACCATGTGGCGAATAGCCGAATCATACTGCTTTTGCAAGCCGTTTATTTTCGAGGTAATATCGTTGATATCGCTGCCTAACCTGGTGTAGTAGTCCTTGCCGTCCTTCGTATTCTCCCAGTTATAATGCACCGAGCCCTTGCTGTCCATATACTGCTGACCCAACAGCCGGCGCTCGGCTTCCTTGGCTTCCTTCTCGAGCTGTGCCGCTGCTATCTGCGATGAAAGTACCTTTGCCTGTGCCTCATAGCCCATCTGTGCACAGTAAACCTTGCTCTTTTCAATCAGCGTGTCGTACCACTCGGCCGCCGTGCGGTGATAACCGAAACTTTCGCCATATTTTTTGTTCAATTCCGACACTTTCTTGGAGGCGTTCTCGTGATTGTGAATCAACGAAGCCAGGCGGCTGATTTCCAAATCAAGTTCGGCTCGTACATTCGACGAAGCCTGCGAAAAGGCGTCTTCGCTCTCTTTCAGGTGATCTACACCTTCAGCAGCGTCTTCGGCTTCGTCGCTCATGGAACTGAACAACCCGATAACGGCTGTTATCACCACCGAAAGCCCCATGGTTAGCGCGGTATAGAGGGCTGTAACGGCAAGGGCCAGAGCGGCCGTACCGCCGGCTGCCGTGTAGCCGCTGGTCGCCAGTATGGCCTGTGCGGCTGCCACCACCCGTTCATGCGCCGCAAGAACAGTTCCTTTGATGGCCGTCAGGCTGAACGCGGCGCCCAATGCCCTTAGGGAGGTAATCAGCTTCACGCAACCTGCGACGCAGATCATGGCCTGCGCCGTAATCGTGACAAAGGGCATCGCCCCCTGCACCATGCTTCCCAACTTCTCCTTGATGTCACCCAGCGTATTTTCTAATTGCTTCTGCTTTCCTGCATCGGTCTTGGCCAACTCGGCGTTCATGTTACCCACATTGGCCGTTATCACCTCTGCCAGCATGGCGGCGCGCTCGCTCTCGGTCCCATATTGCAACACGCGGGCCTGCGCCTCGTCAAACGTGATACCCACACGTTGCAGCACGGCCGTCTGTCCCTGCATCGCCTTGCCCATCATGTTGCCGATGCCCACCGCGGCCTGGTTGGTCGCGTTCAGGCCGTTCTGCTGGGCGATGAGGTTGTTCATTGCCGGTATCAGCACGTCCAGACTCTCCTTCTGTTTTAAGAAGGTGGCCATCTGCTGGGCGCCGCTCAACTGCACCTCGTCGCCGATAACGCCTAATTCCTGCTGAGCCGAACACAAATCTTTGATATGCTGTATCTCTTCGTCCGTGCTGTTCATGCGCTGCCGCATGATGGTATCCAGCTGGGTCTCGGCAACCAGCTGCACCTGGTAAGCTGTGGTCAGATCCTGCAACACGCCACGCAGTTCATTGATGGAGTTCTGCAACACGCCGACGGCTTGCGCGGCCTCCGACCAGGTCAGCACATCGCGCTTCAATCGTTCCGCCTCGTCCTGGACGCTCCGGATGACACGGCCCATCTCTTCGGCGTTGGCGGTAACGCGCTTTGCACCACCGTCATCGTGTATCTTGATTAAAAAACTGACTTCTTTTGTCATCGTTTCTCTTTTTTTTATTATCTTTGTCCCATCAACTATAAAAATCTATTTATGTCGACCATTCATTGGACACCCATTCTTAGGCTCATCAGCGAGCACCCCGTGGCCTCGGTCTTTACCGTGGCAGCCTGTCTTGTGGTCTTTACCTTTGGTGCTCTTTTCTGCGTCGGTGTCCTCCGACATAAATAAGTAATCCTCATTTCAGTCCGGCGGCCCGTTTGGCTTCCCGATAGCGCCGCTTCAACTCTTCATCGCTCACGGTCTCCCGGGGGGCTGCTTTTGTGTCTTCCTCCCACGGGAACTGCATCACGTCGCGGGCCGAAAGCGTATTCTTGCTATAAGGCTGCAAGATGCACAGACATGCCATGCGCAAGCGTTCCCATTCAGCCTGCTGGCTGTGATCCTGCCACTTATTCCAATGTTCCCATACTGCTTGAAACTCGGAAGGGGTGCACCGGCAGAAGTCATCAAAACTCATTCCCATGCACCCCAACGCGATTCCTTGTAGTTCTTCGATGCCTACGGCTTCGCCGTCGTTTTTTTTTCGGCATCGCCCACCTGGGCGTAAAAGGCCGTCAGGCTGTCGGGCTCGAGCAGGTCGGCAAAGGTCTCGAAATCTGTGTCGAATGTCACGCCGTCAGCTTTCGAGGCACTCTGCACACAACAATAGATAAACTGCACAAGCTCGCCGATGTCGCCCTGGTCAAGCTGGCTGACGTCTTTACCCGTAGCATGCTTGAAGCGCACCATCGCGCCCATCGTCACACGACAGGGGTATTCCCTGCCACCGACTTTCAGTTTCAGTATCTGCTTCTTCATGTACTGATCGTATTAATGACCGGTGCCGCCGGGCTTCGCGGCTTCACTCAAGCCGTTCGTCTGCTTGTCCACCTTACCGCAATTGTCTAAGTTCACGCTGTACTTGGCGTCATCGCCTGCCGGGCCGTCCAGTTCCAGCGAGGTGATGATATACTTGCCTTTATAGCCACCGGCAGCCTTACCCGTGCGTTTGTCGCCTTCACGCAGGTTGTAGGCTGCATCTACCGGTTCGCCGGCGAGCATCAGATCCTTCAGCTGATCGTAAGTAGGTGTGTCGCTATCGCCGTCGGTGAGCACGCAGCCGTCGGCCGAGATACTCTCCGAGAAACTCTTCACGTACTTTTCCTTCCACTTGCCGCTCGCAGCCTCCTTGGTCACGCGCTCGCCTGTCTCGGTAGACGTGCTCACCTTGCAACCCGTCGAAAAGCCGAGGGCCTTACCACCAACACTCAGTATGAGATTAGTTCCGTCTAAAACACTTTTTGCCATATTTTTTGATGATTAAAATTAATACTATACCGGTCGCCACCCCGGTGAAAAAGGCGTATAAAATCGTTCTGATATCCCACGGTTGCCGTTCCTTGATCTTCTGCTTCTGCGTGCTTAGTGCACGCTCGGCAGCAGTCAATCGCGATTGCATCGTTTCGATGCGCTGCTCATAACGTGCGCATTGCACTTCCAGACTGTCACAGCCGGCTTCGATGATGATGCGCCCGGGCTTTCCGTCGCCCGTTTGCCGTCGTCCCACTTTAACGTGCGCCTGCCCCCGGCGGGCCGTGTAACCGGCGCCTGCGGGCAATAGTGCGAGGCTGTCTTCAGCTACGCTTAGCGTCACTTTCGACACCGGCACTGTCACCCGTTCCTGCCACCGCCTGGCGATGCTCGTCTGCCGCGTGTTTTCCTTCATTACGCGACTTGAGTCTGTTCGACTTTCCGCGAACACCGTCTTCGTCGATCGACAGCTCACCGCTGACAGGGCAAGCAGCGCGATGAGGGCATAGCTGAATGGCCTCGATGGCCCGCGACAGGCGATTGAGAGCCCGGCGAGTCTTGTCATTCTCGGTGCGCAGTTCTTCCATTTTTTCATAATTGATGTGGTTTTGTTTCTGAAGCCCTACAAGCTCCGCACTCACCATGTCGTACATCTGCTTGTAGGTATCTTCCACTTTCTTTTTCTCTTCCACCGTCCTGATGCGACGGTTCGCAATCCAGGCAATGGCAGCGCCGATACCGCCCGAAGGGATTGCCCATTGCAGAATCTGGAATATCGTGTCTGCCATTGTTCTGTCTTATCAATAAGTTACGTTTGCCGAATGCCTATCTCGCGAAGCCACGACTCAACGTCGAAGCTCGGGCAGGCCTTGCCGGGATTCAGGTCATGATGCCCCACGATCCTAATATGCGGAAAACGTTCATGGAAGTCCTCGACATAGCGCTTGAGGGCCTCACGCTGCTCAGGTGTCCGGGTATCCTTCGGCTTCATTGCACTGTCGCAGCCGCCTACGTAGACGATATGTCGCGATACCGAGTTGTAGCCTGCGGCACCGTTGGTGACCTCCCAGGAATCCACCTGCGCGTCTTCGTTGTTGTCTACGAGACGCTCGATGCGTCCGTCGAGGTGCACCAGGTCCGTGTAGCCTACCTGCTTCCAGCCTCGCCCGGCAGGCGGGGGCGCGGTGTGCCAGCGGCGTATTTCAGCCGCGCTCACCTCACGCCCCTCAGGGGTCGCCGTGCAGTGAATGACTAAGTACTTCATCACCTTGCTCATCCCTTTCAGGCGTTGTAATCGCTCATCATCACAACACCGGCATCAGCCACCTTTGGCATGCAGATAAAGTAATGACGGAAGTTGATGAGTGAACGTTGGTTCTGCGGGTCGGTTGATGCCTCGCTGTAGTACATCTTCGTCGAGCCGGTGGCCTTGAACACGCGCGGAGCGAAGAAAGCAAAAGAGCATTGGAACTCACCGGCAGCCGCGGTGGAGCCTACTGCTTTCTTCTCGCCGGCCTTGGTATACAGCGGGTTGTTGGCAAACTCGTAGATGTCAAAGCCGTACAATCTGCCCACAGTGCCGTCGGTGCGATTAATGTTATACTGCTCCTTGAATGCCTGCGATATTTCTAACAGGTCGTTCGCGTGATCGCTGCAGAGCACTAAGCGGCGACCTTTCGAAGGTACGCCCAAACTGTCCAGCGCTCGCTTCAAGTTCAGCAGATCTATTGCCGTCATCTTTACCCGACCGGTCGCGGCGTCCTTCTCGCCCGTGGTCTTCAGCACAGGAGTCTTAGCCGTGTTCTTTTGTGCGCAAAGGGCATGTGCCGCCTTGGCGAACTTCGAATCGTTTATTGAATTGCCGTGACTCTCTTTGACGCGCGCCATCTTATCATAGCTTGCAGTGTAGAGCTCATCGTCGGTAATCGGCGTCACCTTCGTCTGAAACTTGTCCAGTTTGATGGCGATGTCCTTGTCACTCAATACCTGCAGAGGAATGGGATATGTAGTATTGTTGATCAGTACGTCAGGATCCACGCCTACCTCTACCAAGTGTATCACGTCGTTATTCACGATACTCGAGTTGTCAGGAACGCCGTCCAGCCACGAACCTTCCAGCCCGCGGCGCAGCGACTTCACTAACTCGCCAGTCCAGATCTCTGTGAACACGCCGACACGCAGCGTATCCTTCGATAGTGACGAACCTATCACCAGTGCGATGACGTTCAATACCACTGCGCCAATCCAGGGCGATACGCCCAGCAGCGACGCTATCAAGGCGCCAACAACTGCGTTTACCAGCAATGCGGCCGCCAGTTTCATAACCAATTTCTTCGTTTTACTCATTTTCTTGTTTTTTTATATGAATCTTTACCTTTTTACTCTTTTACTTTTTTACCTTTTAAAGCTCACATTCAACGCCATACTCGGCCTTGTAGAGTTTCTTATACTCCTCTACATTCTCGGCACGCAGCTTCACGAGCTCGTCGGCCGGAACCTCGCTGAGCTTCGTGTAGGTCTTCTCGCCGGGCGTTTCGGGGGCACTACCGTGATGGCCCAGTACCGCCGACAATTTCACCTGCGGCTTCATAGCCTGCAAGGTCTTTTCCAATTCATCAGCCCCGATCTGAGCGCCGAGCTTCACAAACTGTTCCTTGTGCTGCGCCTCTAAGCGCTTTTCCGCGATGGCCGTGTCGACTAACTGCACGATGCGCGCGTCGGTCAGCTTCTGTTTCTCCGCCTTCAGAGTTTCGTTCTCCTGCTGCATAGCTTTCAGCTGCGCCAGCTTCTCATTGATTTCTTTCTCTGTTGCCGTTTCCGGCAGCCCTAACTGCAGGGCAATGACTTTCTGCTCCATTTCTTTTTCTTTTTGATTGTTATTTGAATTGATAAGAGGAAGCTCGCAGGCTCCGTCCTTACTTAATGTTATTCGCTTGCCGTCTTTCTCCAGTACGATAGCGTCGTCGTTCGCCCCGACGTCGGCCACGCTCACCTCAAACAGGCGGCTCTTCGTAATCGTAGGCCGCGTCTGGCCCGCTACCAGCACAGCCGGGTCTTCGCTCGTCTCGATGATCTCGAGCCCCGCACTCACCATCCGGAGGCTTCCGAACTCGAACTGCTTCTGACAACGCTCGCTCTGTTCCGAAGCGCAGTCGAACATCAGCTCGCCGGTTACTTCGTCATTCTCCACCTTCAGGTCTTTCACGTAGCCCACCACGTTACCGCGCTCGTGCATATATAGCAAGACGGGATTCCGTTTGTACTGCTCCACGTCGATTCCCGAGGTCAGTACGCGAAAACCATAACTGTTCAGTCGGTCGTTTGAAATTCTTACTCTTTTTCCCATTGTTTTTTGTGAATATTATGCTGTAACAGTCGTGCAAGAAAGAGCAGAGTGAAAACATGTTTTCAACTATGTCGAGCACCGCCGACTGTCGATTTACGATGCAATATTAGCGTATTATTCCCATGTCGCAAAATAACAGGGAGCACGGTTCGGTATACCCTGAGCGCGGTTCACACTTTCTTTTTTATGCCGATATTTTAACCCAATTTTGCATGTATAATTCAAACAAATTGCAACGAAATGACAAAAGACACAGAAAAGAAAAAATCGCTCGCACGGTCGCTATACCTTTCGGGCATGGAGCAAAACGAAATCGCAGAGAAAGTCGACGTCTCCCGCGTCACCGTCTCCCGGTGGGTCAATACCGAGGGGTGGAAGGAAGCGCGCGCCGCGAAGAACATATCGCGCCCGGAACTTGTCAATAAACTATTGCTCACCATCGACGGGCTGATTGATAGCGTGAATAAGTCAAACGATCCGACACTCATCGGATCGCTGGCCGACAAGCTCTCCAAACTGTCGGCCACAATCGAGAAACTCGACAAGAAGGCGAACGTCATCGACGCCATCGAAGTCTTCATGGCGTTCAATCGGTGGATTCAGGACCAGGCCTCTTACGATCCGGAAATCACGCCGGAGCTTATCAAGGCCATCAATAAGTACCAGAATAAGTTCCTGATGGAGCGCATGCAGAACCCATCCACATTATAAACATACGCTATGGCGACGATTACAGAACTAAAACAGATGCAGCAGGAGTGGCAGGAGCACTGCCAGCAGATACAGAGTATAACGGATACGAAGAGTCTTGTCCGCGAGAGCTCCGTACAGAAAGAACAGCGCATACGCCGTCTGCAGAAGGACTATGCTGCCTTCTGCGAGTATTATTTCCCACACTTCCTGCAATTGCGTGATAAGGTTACGGGAGAGATTATCCGTATCGTGCACAATGCGCCGTTCCACAACGCAGCAGCTAACAAAGTCAAGAACACGCCGAACCTCAAAGCGGTATTCAAGTGGCCGCGCGGCCACGCCAAGTCGACCCACATGGACATCTTCACGCCCTTGTGGCTCATGTTCCAGCCCAAGCGGCTCATCGACTTCATGGTCGTTGTCGGCAAGTCCGAGGATAGCGCAAACCGACTGCTCGGGGACATTCAAGCCGAGCTTGGCTATAACAAGCGCATTATCGCGGACTTCGGAAAGCAGATGTCGATGGGCGACTGGACGGAAGGCGAATTTACCACCAAGGACGGGATGCACTTCCTTGCCGTGGGACGCGGACAGTCGCCGCGCGGTCTTCGCAAGCGGGAGGCGCGCCCTGATTACATTGTCATCGATGACCTCGACGACGACGAGCTTTGTCGCAACCCGCGCCGCGTGCGTGAGGTGACAGACTGGGTGAAAGAAGCGCTCTTCGGCGCGCTCGATGTAGGCCGCGGCCGCTTCATCATGGTCGGCAACCTGATTTCGAAGACTTCGGTACTGGCAAACATCTGCAAGACGAAGGGCGTGCACGTCTCTACGGTATATGCCGTCGACAGTGAGGGGAACCCTGCATGGCGCGAAAAATGGACCAAGGAAGAGGCGCGGGGCTATGCCGACTTCGTGGGCTATCGTGCATGGAACAAGGAGATGATGCACAATCCTATCATCGAGGGCACGGTATTCAAGCAGGAGTGGATAAAATATGCCAAGCGCCCGGCATGGCGGGAGTTCGACGAACTGGTACTTTACATCGACCCGTCGTGGAAAAGCAAGAAGACTAACGATACCAAAGCGGCAAAACTTTGGGGCAAGCACAAGTCGCAGCTGTGGCACCTGCGCGCCTTCGTGCGTAAGGCTTCGGTGGCCGAGCTCGTGCGCTGGTGTTACGACCTCTACGAGTGGAGCCTTGAAACGGGTATCGCTATCCGCTTTATGATGGAAGCGAGCTTCATGCAGGATATAATCCTCGACGACTTTACGATCGAGGGCAACCAGCGCGGCTATCAGCTGCCCATCACGGGCGACAAGCGCAAGAAGCCGGACAAGTTCCAGCGCGTCGAGGCCATCAGCCCGTTGTGGGAACGGGGCTTTGTCTTTTATGACAGCACGCAGAAGGAGGACCCGGACATGCAGGCGGGTATCGAACAGACGCTGGCCTTCGAGAAGGGCATGTCCGGAAACGACGATGCCCCCGACGCCGATGAAGGGGCCATTTGGCAGCTGCAACGAACGACAAGACAGGAAAGTTTTCAGCCGGTATTCAGCAAACGACAAACCTCAAAAAACAGTTGGTAAAAATGAGAAAGTTAATTCAAGACATTATCCGCGCTTGGAAATACAAGCGGGCGGTCAGAAAGGCGGACTATCTACGCCACATCACACATCGTAAGCACATGGTCCTCGTGATAGGCGGGAAGTTCGAAGTGCTTTCAAAACAGGAAGTAAGGAAGTTCGTCTCGTGCGGGGTATTCCGCAAGGGAACCACCACCCAAGACCTCGAACGAAAGGCATTATATATAACAATGTAGGCTTATGTTTATAACAGATGAAGACTATCGCGTAGTGATAGGCGAGGCGGCCTTAAAGGTTGTCTCGCAGGCCTCCGCGGAGAACCGCGCCAATGCCGAGGTTGAAGCCATAGAGGAAATCGCGTCGTACCTCCGCCCGGTTTACGACTGTAAGGCCACATTCGAGGCCGAGGGCGACAATCGTAACCGACTCATCGTGATGTACACCTGCGACATCGCCCTATATCACATGGCATCGGCCATGCCGCAAAAGATGGGCAGCGAAATCAGAAAGGAACGCTACGAACGGGCAATAAAGTGGCTCGAAGGTGTGCAGGCCGGCAAGATTGTCCCGGACCTACCTATGGCCACCGATGCCGCCACGGGCGAGCCTTCGGGCATGGGCGTGATGTGGCATTCGCAAAAGCCGCTTAGGCATAACTGGTAAACCGAATTTATAAAAGACAAATCACATGAATATCAAAAACCTATTCGCTTCGCTCCGTAGAAGTGACACACAGGGGTCTATCCTGCACACGCCTTACGGCACCATCAACCTCGCAAAGGAAGACGGCAGACAGCAGGTGAAGCATATCATCACACAGATTCAACGGAACACCGACGCGCTCACGCGAAAGGACATCGCCGACTGGCGCCGGGCATGGCAGGCGGCCATCAATATTGACAACCCCAACCGGGGGCCGCTCTACGACATCTACCGCGACACCGATGCCGACGCCCACCTCTCGGGCTGCATACGCCAGCGCGAGGGCTTCGTCATAGCTAAGTCGTTCAAGATCGTAGACGGCAAGGAAGAAGACAACCCCGACCTCTTGGCCTACTTCGATCACGCCTGGTTCAAGGACCTTTGCCTGCTTGTGCTCGACTCCACCTACTGGGGGCACTCACTCATTGAGCTCGGCGACATCGTCGGCGCGGGCACGCCGGGTATGACCTATACCGGAGTAACCCTCCTTCCGCGCAAGCATGTCATTCCCGAATACGGCCGCGTCATCACCGAGCCAGGGCAGGACTGGCATGCCGGTATCGACTATCGCAGCCCCGGCATCACTGACAGCCTTATCGAAGCCGGGAAGCCTGACGATCTCGGTCTGCTTTTGAAAGCCACATTGCACACGATACCGAAAAAGAACATGCTCGCGTTCTGGGATAACTTCGGTGAGATCTTCGGCATGCCCATGCGCATTGCAAAAACTTCCTCGCGCGATAAAAAGGAAATTGACCGGCTCAACCAGATGCTCGTCAACGCCGGGGCCTCGCAGACGGCGGTAATGCCGCTCGACACCGAGCTCGAGTTCATCGAGTCCACACGCGCCGATGCCTACAATGTCTACAATGAGCGCGTCAGCCGGGCCAACTCCGAAATATCGAAGCTCATCATCGGACAGACCATGACCATTGAGGATGGTTCATCGCTCTCGCAGAGTCAAACCCACCTCAAGGTGCTGCAGAACCTCGTAGAGGCCGATGCCGACATGCTGCGTGACATCATCAATAATCAACTCCTGCCGCGCATGGTGAAGCATGGCTTCCCACTCGCGGGTTGCCGCTTCGACTGGAACGACTCTATCGACTACACACCCGAGCAGCAAGTAGCCTACGAGACGATGATTGCCGACCGCTTCGAGGTCGACGGCGAATATTTCGCGAAGAAGTATGCCATGCCCGTGGGCGAGCGCAGGGAAAATAACCTGCTTCCCACCTCCCCCGCCCCCTCCCAAGGAGGAGAGCCACAAAGCAACGATAAAAAGAAAATGTCCCGAAATACTCCCTCTTCTTCGGGGAGGGCCGGGGAGGGATTACCTTTTTTCGACTGAGCCCCACCGATTATGTGGGGCTGCACAGTCGCTATGCCGGAATCCTAAACGATGGTCATGCCGACGTTACACTCACCGGGAAAATCGATGAGAAGCAACAAGAGCGGCTCCGATCGGCTTTCAAGGCTATGATGAAAGGGCTCTTTAAGCAGAAAGGGGCATCATTGGATATAAACATCATTGCGTCAGACGAGACACAGGCCTTTATAGAGACACATGCAGACATGCTAAACAGTGCCTTCCTGCAGACAAAGATGTCAGACACGATGCGCGAACGCCTCGAGCAGTCCACCTATGTTTTCTCCGGACTCAAGACTTTTCACGAACTCAATGAGGCGTTCCCGTTGCTCCTTGATGAGAATGGCAATCGAAAGCCATTCGAACAGTTCCTGAATGATGTTCAAAAGGTCGACGAAACCTATAACCGAAACTACCTCCGTGCCGAATACAACTTTGCCCATGCCTCCGCGGCCATGGCGGCTAAGTGGGAGCAGTTCCAGGCTGCCGGCGACGAATACAACCTGCAATACCGCACCGCGGGCGACGACCATGTACGCCCCGAGCACGCAGCGCTCAACGGTACGACGCTGCCACCTTCCGATCCTTTCTGGGACGCCTACATGCCGCCAAACTCGTGGAACTGCCGCTGTACGGTCGTGCAGGTAAGGAAAGGCAAATACGCGCCCACGCCGCAAAAAGAAGCATACGCGCGCGGCGAACAGGCCCTTGCAAAAGACAAACGAGGTATCTTCCGATTTAATGCCGGAAAGCAGCGCAAGGCGTTTCCCGACTACAACCCTTACAGCATCAAGCGGTGCAACGATTGCGACCTTGCTAAAGGGAATACGAAACTTGCCTTCGTGCCCGATAATGAGTTGTGCGCAGCGTGCCGGCTGGTAAGACAATGTTACGGCGACAAGACAAAATCGCAGCGCGCCATTGAACGCATACATTACCTGCACGAGATGAAACCGCTGCTCAAGGTGAAGCATGAAAAGCCCGTCGGGGAGGGAACGATTAAGGTTGGTTTCTCCACATACGGCAATAAACACCTCTTTTCCGATACGTTCGGGAGGTCAAAGATACTCGAAAAGGACGATTTGGCATCTTTAGATAAAGTGTTGCGCAAGGCTACCTTTATAGAATCCTCGCCACTGACGCATCCAAGAACAGACGGCATAGACCGGTTCTATTATTATGAAGGAGAAATCAGAGGGCAAAAGGTAAGATTGAATGTGGCAAGGAAAGCTGATAAGAAAGACAATGGATTTATCCGTATAACACATTTCCTGTATTCTATAAATGATATATAAAAAACGCATTGGGCGATAGTTAGGACTCAATTGCCAGTTCATCATTCCCAATGCGCTAATATCGTTACACCGAGGGCGGCGGTTAGGTCTAAATAGCCAGGATGCCATTCCTTCAATGCTTTACTTCACTGCAAATATAGTCATTATTTCCATACAAACAACAAAACGAACAATATTTTTTCATATTCCATTAAAAAAGCCTGTCGAAAAGAAATTCGACAGGCTTTTTCTTGAATGAGGTTCCGTTTATAACACGCCTTTCACGGCATACCCCTCGATGCTCTCCAAAATGTCCTCGTGGTTGTGGTTCGTCAAGGTCTCCGTCAAATACAGGCCGTGGATACCGTAGCCGTACACTCTCTCCATAGCCTCCCGGATCTTGACTATCAAATCCCAGGCTGCTTCCTGACCGCCTTCCATCCAGTCCGTAACAATGTGCAGCCGAACGCTGCCATCACCGCGATAGCCGCCGCCAACATAGGGCTGCCAGGCTATCGGACCAAACTCCACAAACACAGCGGGGCGTTCCCAGCCCGCTTCCTCCTCAATGAACTCCACATTGTGATTCCACAAGTCGATGTGCTTCACTTCCTCTATTTTTGCCATCGCTGTCCGGATGGCGGCATACAGCTCCTTTCTTATTTCCATTGTTTTATTTCAGTTTAAATTCGTTGTTAAAATACTCACTCAGCCGCTTCTCGATGATTTCCGTCACAGCCCTTTCGACTTCGGGCGAGGCACCCAGAAACTGCCGTTTCGGTATACGAATAACGCTGCCTGCACGCATCAGGGCCATATACTTCCAAAAGGCAGCCTCGCCAGTCAGTTGCCGGGTGCGTTTGTCGTTGCGTACTTCACCGTTCTTCTTCCGTCCGAAACCGCCGACCGCCTCGTAATAGCGATGCCAGAAATAACTCTTCATTCTTGCCGTCACCTTGATTTCACCGCCCTCGTTATGTATCTCTGCCGCGGAGTGGGTCGAATAGAATGTTACGCCATCGGCGGTCACACGGCTAAGAACGCTCCGCCTGAGACCGCCCGTGTTGACGAGCGTGGCCCGCCCCGGGCGAAGCGGACTCTTCCGGCGTGCCCACTTTTCCGAGAAAAAGCCCTGACGCTCGAAGTTCTTATCGAATTCGTCCTTCATATCCACCTGAATATCTTTCAGAATGCGACGAAAGACAACAGCTATATCGTTCATGAGTGATCGGGTGAAAAATCAAAATTCAGATAAGGCTCAATAACACGTGCCGTTTGTTCATCAATCTTTGCGGACGCTTTCAGGATCTTGTAAAAAGCCCGCTCGCTGATCATAAACCGGGGATAGATATAACGACGCCAGATCTCCCGATTAGAGAGTCCCGTACGCACATACTTGTCATAGATTTCGTTTACCTCCGCAACCCGTCGCATGTAAGACAGCCCAGGCCGTCTTTGATTGTCTTTTCTTCTCATATATGAATTGTGTGTTAACGTCAACGTGGGCGGTAAAGGAATCGAACCTTTTCTGCATGAACCGTTCCGCCCGGAGAGGGGGCCGCTGCCCCCGTTTTTGTTTAATTTAAAATACAACGTATGAAACCACCCTCACGGGCTATAATCTCGTTTTTTTACCTTTTTACTTTTTTACTTTTTTACCTTTATTCGTTTTCCTCCTTCTTGGGTTCCACGTAGAAGGCTTCATCCTGCACTACCTGAATGCCGCATTTGGCCATCTGCTCATACATAGACTTGCCGGGACCAAGAGGGTTGCCGGGCTCTTGAACGCAACTCTCCCTGTCTGCAAGCAGCTTGTCCTTGGCGATGTCCCATGTCTGACGAACATAGTCAGGTAGGAACTCCTTAACCAATTCCAGCGCACTCGCCCAAGTAAAGCCTTTCAGTGTCTTCAGCTTCGGTGTTCCTGTACGGAAACCGATGGTACCGTGAGCCATGTCGAGGCTCTTCTTCTTGGCAAAGAGCTCGGCTTGGTTCTCCGTGGCAAAAGCCTGCAGGGTATCGAAAGCCTTGTCCCTCCCCTCGGTGAGGGTCGCCAGCTTGTCTGCATACTTCTCACGGATCTTGGCACACTGCAGCTCGATGTCCGCATTGATTTTCTGTACCTGTGCATCGCTTTTAGCGTAGGTTGCAAACGCTTCATCGGCGGCTTCTCTGCTCACGCCTGTGATGATTACTTTCTTTTTTCTTGTTGCCATTGTCTTTTCTTTTTATAGGGTTTATAACTCGTGTTCTATCACATCAATAACCTTGGTTTCTGCTACTGAAGCAATCTGATAGTCTATCATGGTGCCGTCCATAATCGTTCGGATAGTGTCCTTGCAGTTGTCGAAAGAAGAAGCCTGCACCAGATAGTAAACCTGCGTGTGCTTTTCTCTTTCCGTTTTCTCGTCAATGGTGATAAACTGAAGTATGGCTTTGTAGTATCGGTCGCATGACTCTTGCTCGTTGAAGAACACTTCTTGGAATTTCATCGGGTTGATGTTTACAACCTGAATTTCTCCGGACACATAGCTGCCAAGGAACTCAATAGCCGTCTTTTCTGCCTCTCCGAATGAAAGAGCCTCGACCACATAACTCTCGGTCACTTTCTTTTCATACCCGTCCTCATGCACTTTGTCATAGCGCATCTTGACTTCAAACCAATTGCTTGTTTTTGTTCTCATAAATTATATTCTTATAAATTATTAAATAAATTTTCCCTCACTGGTTAATACCTGCCAGTTCACTTCCTGCCGTTCGGTTTCAAGTTCATAGGCAAGTTGCTCAAGGCTGTTGCTATAATCCTCATTGCTCATGTCCTTACCGAGTTCCCGAATGCGCTCCATAGAGCGTTTTACAAATTCTCTTGATGTCATTTTGTCTAACTTTCTGCTATATTGTTCATCGGGATATAGACGAACGAGGTCGTATTCCTGTGTTCATCTCGTGCCGGCTTCGGTTTCAGTCCGCCTTTGCGTATAATGCTGCGCAGCTTTGTCTGAAGTACGTCCAAATCCGCTACATTCAGCCGGGCGAATACTTTCCCTGCAATCTTCGGGTGACGGCAGAAATCGTTGATGCGCTGCCAATCAGTCGTGTCAATACCAGCCTGTTGCATCAGCTTCAGGCAAAGGCTGCGTTTCTTCTTCACTTGCGCCTTCCAGCCTATCTGCTCCTCCATCGAGGCGCACATCTCGTCATACTCCTTTGAAGTCATCTCGCGCAGGCTTGTTGTCCTCCCGATGGTGGAACAATACACCAGCGTCTCCTTGTCCGCTCCAGGCAATTTCTTCAGCAGAGTATAAAACCGTGCGTAATTAAAACCTTCTTCCATAATTCCTATTTTTGGTCCGCATTGAGCAAGAAATCACACGGCAGCGATGTAAGTTTAATATCCTTTCTTACCTGTTCTGGGTCAATACCATATTTTTCGAAGTTTATCTGAGGTTTGAGGAAATCCCAGCATTTCTTTTTGATTTCCGAAAGAGTATATGCCTCTTTTCCATAAACAAAAAGCCCCTCCAATAATATCTTATTAAACCCTTCCGGTTTAATGATGGCAGTAACACGATAATATCGTGGTCCAATATTTACTTTTCCCATAATTTCTCCTCCTTCCAGTCTTTATAAGCCCTACGGCCATTGGCTACGACCTCGGCCACGCTGCCTTTGAAGATGTCGATGTCAAACAGTGGTTTGCCGTGTACACAGATGTACAGCCTGCCGTTGAATTCCATTACCTGCACGGCTTCACGTGCCTCCGCGTCGAGCAGTGCCTGACGCTCCGCCTCGATACGCTGAGCACGCTGCTCGTGCCACACTTGAATACGCTTCTTGATTTCGTCTAAAAAATTGCTCATAATGCTTATATTAAATTGATGTAAAACTTATTCCCATTATGTCATAGTGCGCTATCGCGCCGCTGATGTAGATTTTCTTATTCTTTCCTTTTTTCGTTCTTACGATAGTTTTCAATGTTCTCTATCTCTTTTCTGAGTTGCGCCATTCTTATGTCGATTATTTCATCCCATTCTTCAGTCGTGTCGTGAAACAGATACCATTTTTCGCTTTCAAGCCGAGGATTGTAAAATTTCGGCAGTCCGTCCCAGTTCTGGTTTAAGAATACAGAGTACTTCTCGTGATGAGGGTGAGGGCAAATAAATTCCAAGATCTCAACATTACCACCCTGTACTCTCACTATTCTGTTTCCTTTCTGAAGCTGTTCAATGCTTTTTACTCTTTCCATATCTTATATTTTACTTTTTTATCGTTTTACTCTTTTACTTTTCAATGTAATACGCCTGTACCGTCTTCCCGTTCCGCTTGATGAGCAGTTGCGTCTTGCCGTCCTCCGTCTGCAGATCCGCAGCCACCTCGCTCTTCACCATGATATCCCGACGGATGTATAGACTGCGAATGAAAGCGTCCACGAAGTCCTGCAATGCCAGCCACTCTTCAGGAGTGTCCTCAATGCCACGCAGTGTGTAATGCTGACTGACTTCAAACTGCAACCTCAACAGCCATTCCGGCTTGTCACTCTGTATCATCGAATAATACTTTAACTTCTCCATATCTTTAGCGTTTTTATTGTTTGAACTCTGGAAGAACTCCGAGGTATAAGTATCTGTTGTCTTCTGTTTTGTAACAGGTGCAATAAAACAATACATTGTCTTCAGATTTAATCGGATCTCCACCCTGAACGAAGTCGCAAGAGCAATAATAAGGAGGAACGATTTCGCCGATATAGTTACACAAATCTTCACTTATCCAATCACCGGGACACAGGAACTCGTCTAAGTCCTTTCCCGATTTTTCCCACTGCTTCAATGTTTTTATTGTCTGCTTCATATTTTTTACCCTTTTACTTTTTTACCTTTTTACCTTTCTCCCGCTTTCCATTCTATAGTCACCACCGCATCAAGCCGTCCGCTGCCTTTACACACGGGGCATTCTTGCTTATACCGTTCCCGATATACGTTCTCCTGCCAAAAATAGCCGTTGCCTTGACAACAGCTACACGCGTGCCCACGGCTTTCCAACACCTCCGTCATACGCCCGCCGGGACTTATCAGTCTTGGGGCAATTTCGATTGTTCGTTTTTCCTTGCTCATATCCAATCTACTATTTTATTTTCAAACATTGTAATCTGTTTTATTTTCTTACCTATTGCTTTAGCGAAGAAAAACTCAGCCAAGGCACCTGGGCTTTCGTGCCAGTCAGGAAGCAAACAGATGATATCACACCGTTTCAGTTGCATAATGTCAAGAAGAAGTATCTCTTCATAGAAGTTCGTGCCACATGCCTTTGCGTAGTTCTCTGCCATGATGCCAAGCCCGCTTTGAGTCGGATTAAACACTTTATATCCTTTTGCTTTCAACCACGCTTCTGCCTCTGCAAATTTCTTGCGAGTTGTATCGCTAAGAATATCCTCACCTATCTTTCCTGCGATATATACTTTCTTTATTCGTTTTTCCTTGCTCATATTTTTTACTCAATTTCTAATTGTACATGAAAACGAAACTCCTTACACAGCCGCTTCACCTGTATGATTTCAAAAGGCGCGCCGTCAAAAGGAAGGAATATAATCCGTTCACGTATCAGCACCCTTATACCCTTTTTCCTCAACCTGTACAGCAGGTTATCTCGCTTACTTGCCATCGTTTTACCCTTTTACCTTTAAATGTTATTGCTTGTTCTCAATATACCTTCCTCCCACACAACGAAACTGTTGCCCGCATCGGGATTGAAACGTCCCTGACAATAAGCCCTAAAACCGACTACCCTTACTTTCACACCCGCCTTGTAACGAAGTCGGAGCGCAGGCTTGCCCAATGGCTGTCCCTTGGCTTCCATACTGATGAAGATAAAACTCTTCCGAGGAAAGGTCTCTATCAGCTTCTTCGTCTCCGGCCATTCCCAGCCGCTCTCCTGATAACTGTCAACGATGATGAACTTCGCGCTGTGCCGTTTCTTCAGCCGTGCGGTCAGGTCTTCTATCGTGTCCTCCGTCACCACCCGAAACCAACCCTGCCGTTTGTCCATCTCAAACAGCTTGATACGATCCTGGAAACTCTGACTTACACCTTCTTCATAACTCGCGTACAGCACCTGCCCGTAATGAGTAAGCTCACGGGCCAGCTGCATCACGAACGAGCTCTTCCCGGCAGCACTGGCGCCACTGATAAACCATGTGGAGTTTTCTTCCGGTAAGCCGAAACACTCCGCCCAACGGCCACCCCACGGGAGTGTCTTGTACGTCTTCTTCGCGATCTCCTTCGGACTATATGCTCGCTTTGCCATAGCTACTTTTTCAGAACCTCTATTAAGTAATCGGCTGCCACGCGAGATAACCACGCCGCACTTCGGAACACATCTGCAGCGGTATTATCACCCTCCAACTTTGCCTGTTGACAGGTTTGAATATAAAGGTCTTTTGCAATCTCATACCTGCGTTGTTCCCAGTTTATTTCATTTTGGTCACACATCTTGCAGTCGATTGATTGCAACGCCTGATGTGTCAGAATCTCAATGTTTGTCATATTATGCTCCTTTCTTCAGTTTTTCAATTTCCGTATATACTCTCCTAAGCCCACCGCCACTCTTGCGTACAATCTGGCCTATATCCGTGCCTTTCGAGGCATTCACTGTCGCCACCACGCGGGCCTGCTCCAGCAGGAACGCCTTGCGGTCGTCTTCCTGATCTGGCGTCACTTTACTATACTTGCCACCGTAGCGTGAGAATATCTCTGCATAACCTACCTTCTGACATTCCACCATGCGGTTTATCTTCGCACGCAGACCATCCGCGCCCATCATGTACCAACCGCAGCACATTTCCGTGGCGTTCCACAGGGCTTTCAGTTCAAGAAAGGCTTCATATTGCAAGTCCCCGGCTTCGTCCAGCACCACCAACGGACGCTCCATTGAGCGCAGGTAATACACAAGATCCTCGTAGGTGTCCTGATACTTGCCCGCTGTGCCTACGCCGAACTCCTTAGCTATCTTCTTCACCAACGCCCGCTTCGTCTTCACCTGTGAGCAGTCTACGTATACGGCGTTGCGGTGCTCGTTCACGTACCAGCGAGCCGTAAAGGTCTTGCCGATGTTCGGCAGGTCGCAGAGTATTACGCTAAGGCTGCGCTCCTGGCACGCCTCCAGCTGAATGCTGATGTACTTGAAGGTCTCCGTCTGCGCGCCCTTCCATTCAATCGTCTCGCGCAGGTTCACGTCTAACCTCCGGGCGATGTTCACCCAGTTGGCGTCGCTAAGGGCCTTATCCGTCTGACCCTTCTTCAAGCCATTGTAGACGCTGGCCGATATGCCTAATGCCGAGGCGTGCTTAGCGTCACTTGGATAATTCTTGCGGTTGGCGGCTATCGCCTCCAAAATCCGATGTTTCTGTGTCTCACTAATCATATTCTAACACGATTAAAACTCCATTATAACAAAATTATATGTCTGCCACAGCGTGGCTCGATGCACTTGGAAATGATATAAAGGGAACTTCTTCCTGCGGGGCGATGGAAATAACCTCTTTCGGTTCCTCCTGTTGCATCTGTGGGGATGGCTTCAATATTCCCAGTCTGCCAATGGCATTGTCCTCGACATACTTGTTGAACTTGGCTATTTTCTTCTGCTGTTGCATGAAAATTTCCTTATCCTCCTCAGTCTGCTCACATTCTGCCGTATTGAACGTACCGACGTTCTGAAGCTCGTCTATGAGCATGTCGTTCTGATAGATGTACACATTTTTCACGTTGCCGTCCTCATCAGTCAGGTAGTAGGCATCCACCTTCCAGTTGTTCGGGGCAAGTTTCTCCAGCACGCTCACGTCGCTCAGCCACCAGTCGGTGTAGGCCACGCGGCAGTAACTGTTGCGGCGGATGCTTGTCTCCACATGCTCACCGATGAAACGCGCCAGCACGCTCTTGTCAAGGGGCTGCAATGTCGGGTTCAGGTTCGCCTCAAGCACTTGCCAGCGCGTCATGCCGGGATATTTCTTCTGATTAGGGTGAAGTGAGTTATTAAACTCCATCACGTCCCTCATATCGTCAGCAATGAGTTCGTCCCAGCTGTAATACTGCTTGTCCTCATAGGTGTCGTTAAGTTCGTCGAACACCTTCTTCGCCTCCGTCCGGTAGTGATGGTCCTTGGCGTAGAAACGGCCGATTCCCAGATGGTTCCTGTGCTCGATGCTGCGCTTCTTTGCGCCGTTCATAGGCTCGGCGTATTTCTCCTGCGAGTTCTGCGGGGCGCAGAATCTTACGAACGGAAACAGCACACCGGCTTTCAGAAAAGACTCCTTCCATTGGCTCATCAGGTGATTTTCTACCTCCACCTGCGCCGGACAGTTCCAGCCCCTGCGCTCCAGAAGTCTGAACATGCTCCTGAAGCACTCCACCACCAGGTCCACATTCTTGTTGCGGTTGTAGGCGAAACCAACGACACACTGGCTGGCCACATCGTAAGCATAATATGCCTTAGGACGGGCTTTCGTGTCCTTCAGCTTGCGCGGTAGATCGCGGTCATCGAAAGAAATCTTACTCAGTGAGAACTCAGGGGCATGACGGTGAACATGTGGCATCTGCTCGTGCATGAAGGTTGTCCAGCTGCTTAGGGCGTGTTCCACCAACACGCGGTTCTTCGGCTTGTTCAGGTAGTTGTTGATAGTTGTTTCGCTCAATTCTTTAGGCTCGCCGGTCTTCTTATCAGTGAAATCGTCAGGATTCATCAACTCTCCGGTACTCGGGTCATACACCTCCAGCTCGCCGCATACGAACATGTTATACATTTCAGCGATATTCGTGTTGAACGGTTTGTTGGGCAGCACGGCCAGCCCGAGTATCAGCTGTTCGGTCTTGTAATCTACCTTCCGCGCGCTCTGGTTGCCGAACTTGCCGCTGATAAGGCAGCCATATCCTTCGCGTTTGTACTCGTTTACCTTCTTTCTGAACCGCAGCGTGCTCGTAGGCAGCGTGTGTCCGAGTTCTGACCGCAGCGCGTCGATGGTGTCAGCCATGTAGTTCCAGTTGTACTTCTCGCCCAACAGTCGCCGGGCTGTCGAGGCGCGGTCGTAGAGTTTGATGCAGCAGTTTAGCACGCTCGCATTCGTCACATACTCCCTGATCTTCTCGGGATATTGATGCAAATCCACCCCTGTCTTCTCCTTATCGTGAAAAAATGCAACAGCGGCCTGGTCGGTCTCGTAGTTCTCCATTATCCAAAGTCGAAGGTGAGTCCGCGCACCGTCAGGATAGAGATCCTTAACCTTTTCCTTGTAAACGCGAGGAAGACTATCTACGACTATCAATGCACAGTTGCCCGATGCACCGCCACCGCGACGAGCTATATCGACCTTTTTGCGCCGGGTCCAGTTCTGGTAGTTCGCCTCACTGACGACACCACCATCCACCAACTCACGCGCCGATATGCACCATTTACCTTCGTAATACTCCATCGCGTGCCTCCCTTATCTAAGTGTTGAAGCCCAATCCTGAATGCCCTGAATGTCGCTCGTCATCACATTGTCGTAATGGCGAACTTTCTCACCTTTCTTGTACACATCGCAGGTGGGTTTTTCCTTTGAAAACTCCAATAGAACTTCACCAAGATACTGGCGCATATAACCATCAGCATCATGCAAAACCTCCCACTCTGGGGCGTCCACCATCACGATGCCACCACGCTGCAATGCCAGCGTGCGTATCTTCTTCGCAAGGTCATTACCCTCGCTCATGTTCTCGAAATGAGTAGCGTTAAAAATAGTACGCTCGGTAATGCCCAAAGCCTTCGCGATAAACTCGCGGTCCGCTTTTTGTATGTGAATGTACTTTTTCATAATCTCACTTAATTTAATTCGTTTATTTTTACTAACTTTATAGCCAAATTCCAAATAGAACAACATGGATACAACCAAATTTCTATTCAAAGCAACTATCACAGTTCATCAACAGCGCGTCGCATCTGAGAAAAGCGAACAGGCTCTTCGTGAATTTGCCGAGCAAAACATTCTACCTGTATTAAATCTTCTTCTAATACCAAGTAAGCTATCTTTCTCTTACTACCATCCTGATGAGGAGGCCGAGATGAAGGCTGTTGACTATGTAAAACTGCACATCTCCCTTCAGCGTTCCTGCAAGCGATTTCGCTCAGTTGTTTCCTTATCGCAGTTAGTTCTTGCTCTAAGCAATCTACTCGACGGAGCAATCGGAACACAAGTCCAATGTCTTCTTGAGGACCCTCTTCTGCTCTTGTCGGACGATAACAACGAATGATGCCGTCATTTTTTTGCGAAGCGTTCAACGCCTCCGCATACTTTTCCTGACTTTCATAGTGCCTTGCGTTTCTTCTTGTCTTCATAATCTCACTTTTTTAATTATTAATGTTTATCGCAGGCGGTGGGGAATCGAACCCCGTTGCTCCCTCAAATGTCCGCTACCATTCGGACGTAGCCGCCTTGGGTTATCCTACAATCTAATCACCTGTTGATTTTTGTTCACGACGTCTTAGAGATGCAAACATCATATTTCTTAAAGAATAACATGCCCAATATGCTTCATTACAAAAACAAGTAGCACTATTCTCTCCTGTAATGCGCATACTACTTATCACCCCGCTTAAGGCGTCAACCAGCGCATCTATTTTCTCAACACTTACTCGGTCTAATAAATTCTTGTTCATGTCTTACCATTTTACAATGAGTTCAAGTATTCTTTATATTCTACTTTTTGCGCTTCCGTGAGGTCGGAGTAGCCTTCGATGTTGCTATCTTGAAAAAGGAAAGCGAAGAATCCGGGGGCGTTTTCAGCCTCTGTCTCAACATACTCTCGTAAAGATGGTGCGTCTTTGTAATTATAGTACTTGTCGTAGTCCTCTCTGATAATTGCTTTTGTGTAATCTTTTATCATGTTTTTTTGCCCGTCATGCCGATAGCGCAGCGTTAAGTTTATTAAAGTTTTTCGTAAGCGTCGTTCGCTATAAAGACGGCGTCTTCTAAAGTGCCATTACAATCCTCGCAAGAAGACAATATTCCTTTTATAAACTCATCAAATGAGCTATAACCGTTATGTCCTTGTGTCTTTTTGTGATACTCTTTTGCCGTGAAATCAAGAGCGTCAATTAGTTGTTCCTTGTTAATCTTCATAATCTCACTTTTTATTTGTTACTACTTTGAACGGATGCCGGGAATCGAACCCGGAGGTTGCGAACCTGCTATCCGAGCCATCCGCCTTGTTATCCTGCAATCTGTTACCTTACATTATCCTCGTACACGGTTTCACCTGTCTCGTTGCAAACTATCGATACAGTCCCACCCTTGTAGTCGGCAAAATAACTCTCAGTCGTTCCGTTGTTTTCACGGATCCACTCCCGGCAGTATTCGTAGGTCGCTTTCCAACCCTTGTTGTTGCTGCTCGTTTCGCTGTTGAAAAACACATCGTAAGTTCTCATACTTCTATATTTTTTAAATAAAACATTCTTCTTTCTCGACCCTTTTTTGTACATTTGGCCGCGTTTCCAAATGGAATACGTTGCAAAGATACAGAATTCCTGTATAACCACCAAATAAATTCAGAAAAAATGAACACCGAAAACCCATTTTTACAGAAAACGCATATAGATTACCGGTTTGTAAGGGCTGTTCAAGAGCTTTTGTCCAACAATATTGCGCATACGCAAGGAGAAATTGCTGAAGAACTTGGCGTTAAAACAGCCAAGTTTTCAGAAATTATGAACGGCCGAATGCATGTTGGTGTAGATATGCTCGCTATTCTGTCTGAAAATTACTTGGTAAGTCCAGAGTGGCTATTAACAGGTAGAGGAGAAAGCATGTTCCGCAAATCATCTATTTTACCTACTCGTTTGGAAGACGGAAAAGAAAGTTGGGAGCATCCATATATGTTTGAGAACGAAGACGAGATCCTCAAACAACGCATTGATGAAGTAGAGGAAATGGAACGCAAAGAGCAGGAACAAAATGCTGCTCCAACATTATTAACTTTAATTACAGAAAAGGATAGACAATTAGTTGCACAAGCAGAGGAAATCGGACAACTCAAGGAGCAAGTCCGCCAACTAACTATTGAAAAAGAAAGGCTTGCCTCCAATGCCCACTCTTCAGACACTGCGAACGTCGGTTAGAACCCTTCCATGTCATAAAGGGTGGAATGTGTACGAAATAGTACCCCTGTGGGGTGTCCCCCCCCAGAACATACCATTTTCATCCTAAATCCCTATATATAAAAGGTGTAACGCCCTCTAAAAGTTGCTCGCAAAGTGTCAGTTTCCTACACCAATCCCCCCTTTTTTGTTCGCTGGCAACCTCTCTACTGGGGGGAGCTTGGCAAGAGTTTTGAACATCCACTTTTAAGAAAATGAACATCCACTTTGAACATCCACCTGAACATCCACCCCTCAAAAAACGTCCAAAATGCACGAAAAAAGGGTAATGAAACCACCCCGATTCCACCACCCCTGTAAACGTCGTTTTAATGCCGTTTTAAGCCTTTTCGTTCTCAGTCTTTATACCTCGCCCCGGAACCTCCGGAAATCAGCGTAGATTGCTTTATTATAGCCCGTTTCGTAACGATTGAGCCGTTGCCAGAAAGCCCCGCATGAAGCAAATAATTGCGCGTCACGCCGACCTGTTCAGCTGTGAATACCGTGTAAACCGCCGATATGCTGCTGAAATACCAGTCTTTCCGCTCCGTGTTCTCTAACCCATGTGTCAAATGTACGTGTATAACCTTTGCCATAATCTTTCTTTTTGTGTTGCAAATATACCAAATAATCATTATATAGAATAAAAACACACTTTATTTTTTTTCAGAGAAGCAATAAAAAAGAAGCGACATCGTCGCCCCGCATTCTTCCTAATGTAACACATTCGTCAACCGATGTAAACCTGTCGTTAACCTTTACGCCTCAACATGCCCCAAATGTAACACAAATATAAAGCAATGTAACATTTCGTTTTGCAGAGCCTCAACTACAGACAAACGACTAACCTTCTGAATATAAACAACTTAACCTCTTTTTCTACTCCCCGTCTTTGTATACGCTTCGTTCTGTGCCCCATACAGACGGCCCTTTGCGGCCCCCTACAACCGCCGTTTCTCGTCGATACCTGCGCCGGTGCCCTTGTATTTGCTGCGCGTGGCGTTGAAATGCCAGGTGAGGATAAGGCCGATGCTGCGCGTGAACTCATAACAGTCCTTCGTATCGACGACATTCTGCCCGTATAGTGTCCACGCGCTGCGCCTCGTTTTCAGCAAGTCGTTGACGAAAACGTTGAGCGACAGCGACTCGTTGAAGAAAGAATGGGAGTAGGCCAGGTCGACGGTGCCGCTCGATTTGGCCTTTATGAAGTCGGTGCAGGCCTCCGTGTCGTAAGCCAAAAGGATGGTGGCAAAGCTGTGGCGACTGAACACCAGCTTGTTGTTCAGCTCCAGATTGGCCGATGGTTCCTGCAAGTCCCGGCTGCAGCCATAGCGCTTCGTGGGGAAGAAAGGCTTCCGCAGGTCCACTTCCAGCGTGGGTTGATACCATCCGAACTTGGGCGAAACGACCACAGAGCCATACAGCAGTTGCGTATGGGGATAGTTCCGATTCTGGATGAGCGCTATTTCCTGGTTCCGGTAGAGGCCTGACGAGTAGACGATGTCGTGCTTGCGATAGCTGTAGCCCAGGCTGACGTTGAGCCATTTGCAGAGCACGTTGAGTTCGATGTTGTGTCGGATGACGGGTTGCAGATAAGGGTTGCCCGCCTCGTAGGCGAACCGGTTGATATACTGCACGTTGCTGCGCAGGTCACGATACGAAGGTCGGGCAATTTTCTTGGCATAGTTCAACTGCGCGCTCCAGCTGTTCTTGTTCCACGAGAGCGAGGCGTTGGGAAACCAGTTGCTGTAGGAACGGCTCGGCTCATCCTCTCTTTGCCCGAACAGCCGATACTCCGTGTCGACACGCTCATGGCGCAGTCCCGCTTCGAAAGTCCAATGTCCCAGCGTCAAACTGTAGTCCATGAAGGGCGCGACGCGGCTTTCCCGCGTGTCGTTTTCGGTGCTGCCGACGTAGTTCTCGGGGTTCCGATAGGTGGAATGCGCCGTGGTGCGGGTCAGTTCGACGCCCCCTTCCAGCGTGCCTTGCCCCAGTGGATGGCTCAAGACGAGCTTGGCCGCCGCCAGTTTGTTGCGCTGCGTGTTGTAGGTGTGCACGTCGCGGTCTTCCAGTTCCTTGCTCCTTTCCTGCCAGTCGTCGTTCCGTCCATTCTTCTTCCATAGGCAAGTGGCGTTGAAATTGATGTTCAGCCGGCCCACCTGGCCCAGGTAATAGACGTTCGCTTCATGCTCGGGACCGTTGAATACGTCCAGCCGAAGCCGCTGACGCACCTGTGCCGTGTGCGTGCCGTCGCGCCACACGTCCTGCGTAGGATTGCTGTAGCCCCGTCCGGTGATACTTTTGAAGAGCGAATAGCTGGCCCCCAACGAGTGGCGGGGTGAGAAGTCATAGCTGAATCCCAGCTTCGACAGCGTGTAGGAGGAGCGGAAATCGGTGTTGGCATCTTCCTGTGTGTAGAGCGAATGGGCCGTTGTCGTGATGCTACTCGATATCTTGTTCTCTTCACCAGTGTAGCTGTTGTTATAGGTGGTGTTGCCGAAGATTTCAAGTCCGCCCGTGCGGTAGGTCAGAGAGAGCTGGTCGCGCGTGTTCATCCGGCTGTTGTTGTCGGCCGACAACGTGGCGGAAGCACTCAACCCTTCGCCCAGCGTGCCCTTCGTCTTGATGCGGATGACCGACTGAACCTCGGCGTTGTACCGCGAACCGGGGCTTGTGATGACGTCGACCGCCTTGATTTCGGTCGATTTCAGACTGGCCAGTTCCTGCTGATTCCGCACCAACCGGTCGTTGACATACACCTCGGGGGTGCCTTTGGCAAAGACCGTGATGGCTCCATCGTGGCCCACATTGACGCGAGGCAGCTGCTTCAACACGTCGTTGGCCGTGCCGGCCTGCCGCAACAGCGAATGTTCCACGTCGATGGTCATGCCTCCTTTGGACATCTTGTACAGCTGTTGGCGTCCCCGTATCTTCACGGTCTGCAGGTAGAGGGTCGACGGTTTGAGCCGAATCGTGCCGACATCCTCGCCCGTGCATAGTCGGCAGACCGGTTCGTAGCCCACATAGCTGACCTTGGCCAGCACCTTTTCGGGTTCGTAGGGCACGACGAAGACGCCGCTCTCGTTGCTCACGCCCCCCGCGATGACACTGGAGTCGCCGACCGAAAGCAGCAGCACGTTGGCGTAGGGCAGGGCGTCGCCATGCTCGTCGACGACCTTTCCCGTCAGGTGGCGCCGTGTCTTGTGCGTGCATTCCACGAGAATCACGTTGTCCTTGATGGTCATTCGGACGGGGTAGAAGCCCGTCAGGCGGCGCACGGCGTCGGGAACCGACAGGTTGGACAGCCGCGTCGACACCTTGAAGTCTTCCAGATCGTCGTAGATGAAGTTCACGATGTAGCGGTCCTGGAGCGTGTTGAGTTCCTTCAGGGCCGAGGCCAGCGACACATTATTATATAGTTTGCTGACACGTTGCGCCTGAAGCTGACAGCAGCAGACGCAAAACAAGGCAATCATCAGGTGTTTCATGGCTTAGTCTACGGTTACGGTGTGGTCGTCGAGAGTCAGTTTGATGCGGTCGAAAGCATTGAGCAGCTCCAGTTGTTGCGCCAGACTTTTCTCGCGCTCCCACTTGAAGTAGAGCCTGATGTGCCTGCTCTGTTCATGTCGGAACACGATGTCCACATGGTAATGGGCCGCCATTTGGCCGAGGACGGTGGCGAGTTCGGCGTTGTCGAAGACGACGGGCCGGTGGGCGACGCTGTCCTTGGGCGTGGTCGTAGAGTCCTGTGTCGCCATGACGGATGACTTCCGGATGGCGGCCGGCCGGTCGGCCGTCGGCGCTTCCAGTCCTGTGTTTCTGAAAACGCCCCATTGCAGAACGGCCGCAAAGGCCACGCCCGACAGCAGGATAATGCCGATGGTCGAGGCGGCAGCCTTCAGCCGGCTGCGACGGCGGTGCCGATGGCGCATGGCGAAGGCCTTCCATGCTCGGTCTACGTCCACTTCCTCGCGCTCATGCTTCCTCATGGCCCGCTTCGCCGCGGCCATGTCGTGGGCAAACCGGCGCACGTCCTCGTCGGTCAGGAGATTTTCTATCGCTTCTTCCGTGTAGCGGTCGGGGTGTTCCTGCATGTCGAGCAGTCGCGCCCGCTTTTCGTTGATGGTCTCTTCTTTCATCGTTTTGCGGTTTTAAAAAGTTCTCGGATGGTATCCATCGCCTGCGACAGGTGGTTGTAGACGGTCACCTTGCTGACGCCGAGCGTGTCGGCGATTTCCTGATAGCTCATCTCCTGGAGGTGGCGCAGGCGCAGAATCTGTCGGCGCAGCGGCGGTTCCAGACGGTCGATGACGTGCATGAGCCTGTCGAGTCGCTCGTCGTCGTCCTCGCTTGTGCCGATGGTCGCGTCGTCGAAGAGCAGCCGCGCCACCCGCCCCTTCACGCTCTTGTGGGCGATGAGGTTGAGGCAGCGGTTGCGAACGCTGCGCAACAGAAAGGCTTCCTCGGTGCCGGGAAGCAGCACAATGCCGTCTTCCAGGATGTGGGCGAACACGTCGCTCACCACGTCTTGGCACTCGTCGGCGTCGAAGAGGATGTATCTGGCCAGATGGTACATCTTCGTGTAGTGCTGTCGGAACAGCCGTTCGATGGATGTCGTTTCTTGTTTCATATACTTCCAATACAGTTGGGCGACCGAAAAAACTAAGCAAAAGGGTGAAAAAAGTGTTGGGTGTCAGGTTGAAGGGTGTTGCCGGCGGGATGACGGCTGGCGGATGGCTTTTCAACCGCAGTCCTTTCGTGTTGTAAAAGCTGCCCTTTTGCACGCTGAAAGGGCAGCTTTCAGGCGGCAAGAGGGCAGCTTTGGGAAAACGGCGGCAGAGCGGTTGTCGCGCAAGGGCTGCGGGACGCCTGTCGAAAGGCTGTCCGTCAGTGTTTCACGGCCAGCGTGTAGTTGTAGTATCGGATGTCTCCGGTGATGTCTTTCACCACCTTGAGGAAGGGCGGAAACTTGATGTCCTCGTGGCGGGCAATGCCTTTGGTTTCGAGAATCACCAGGTTGTCGACAGGCTCCAGATACGTGTCGAGCTCGAAGAACTGGCCCTGGTAGATGAAACTCCTGCGCTTCTTGTGTATCGTCAGCCGGTAGGGGTCGGCCTGTTGCAGCAGCGATTCGTAGAGGTTGTTGCTCACCTGCCGCTCCACCACAATCTCCTCGGTGGGCGAGATGCGCTTGGTGGTGGTGTGGACGTTGACCCGGTTGCCCTGCCACTCGCGCTTGCGCAGCCGCACTTCGTTGCCCGGCTCCGACGCCAGATAGGTCTGCGTGATGTCGGTCTCGGTGTAGTCGGCCATCGTCCCCGTGACTTCGACGATGTACTTGCGCTCGTTCTCGATGGGCTGGGGCAGCCCCAGCACGTTGCTGATTTCCTTCACCACGCGGTTTATCTTGCGGTCGAAGTCGTCGTCGTTGTTGATGACGCGCAGATGGGGGTGCCCCGTCCACGCGTTGATGATTTTCTTGTCGAGCTGCCGGGCCAGTTCCAGCCCCTCGGTGCGCTCCCGGTTGTTGGCCGTGGTGTAGTAGCGTTCGGCCCCGTCGGCGGCCGACACCAGGTGGAGCACGGCGTCGTAGCGGCCGTCGCGCAGCCGTTGTGTGTCGGTGTCCACGGCCCGGGTGATTTCCTGCCACATCTCGGGCTTCATGTAGGCCGAGATGTCCATCGTGCCGCGGTCACATACGATGATGGCGGGCTGCTCGCAGGCCTCCGCCATGCGCATGAACTTGTCTTCCAAGGCCAGCTGCACTTCGAGCGTGGCTTTCTCCCCTTCGTAGAAAAGGGCCTTGTTGCGGGTCAGATAGTTCATTCCCGCCTGCGAAAACATGGTGGGAACTTCGGGGATGGTGAACACCTGGTAGCCCAAACTGTTGAAATGTTCTATCACCTTGATAAGGGCTGTGGTCTTGCCGGCACAGGGGCCGCCGGTCAATACGATTCGTTTGATGTTGTTCATTCTGTGTGATGGGATGTGATAAACATTGCGGTAAAGTTACGGGAAAAGGCAAGTAAGGCAAAATAAAACGACATTTAATTTATGTTTATGCCACCGATGGAGTTGTTAATATTCCCTTTTTTATTAACAAGCGTTTGTTTTATGCTTGCAAACAAAATGAAAAATATATAAATTTGCCATGAGGGTTGTCGATGAAAAGGCAGCTTTTCGGGAATCTTTACCACCAGAACAAAGTTATGAAAAAGAATGGCAAGCCTTGAAAAGAGGGCGTTTTGTAATTGGAAGGCATGCTCTTGAACATGTTTTGTAATGTTGCAATCCTTTGGCAGACCGGAGAAGAGAATTTCGTTGAATGGACATAAATTAACAATCGGCTGACGCCGCGCTTTCGAGACGGCGGCGACGTCAGCGTCCCTATGCAGTCCTTCGACTTTGAATATCGAAGAATTTACAAACCAGAGAATCTATGGAAAGAAAACTTTTAATGCTTTTAGTCGGGCTGTTCCTAAGCTTGGGGACGGCGCTGGCCCAAACGAAGGTGTCGGGTACGGTGGTCTCGCAGGACGACGGCGAGCCCGTGATAGGCGCTTCCGTCACCATGCAGGGCACGAAGACGGCCACGGTGACCGATGTCGACGGGCGGTTTACCATCATGGTGCCCAACGGCGCCAAGCTCGTCGTGAGCTATGTCGGCATGAAAAGCCAGACCGTGACGGCCCGCAACGGAATGAAGGTGACGCTGGTGCCCGACAACGCTACTCTCGAAGAGGTCGTCGTGACGGGTATGATGAAGGTGGACAAGCGCCTTTTCACCGGTGCCACCACCAAGTTGGACGCCGACAAGGCCAAGCTCGACGGTGTGGCCGACATCAGCCGGTCGCTCGAAGGGCGGGCAGCCGGTGTGTCGGTGCAGAACGTCAGCGGCACTTTCGGAACGGCACCGAAGATCCGTGTGCGCGGCGCCACGTCCATCTACGGAAGCTCAAAGCCCTTGTGGGTGGTCGACGGAGTGATTCAGGAAGACGTGGTGAACGTCAGTGCCGACGAACTCTCTTCGGGAGACGCCGCCACTTTGATATCGTCGGCCATCGCCGGACTCAACTCCGACGACATCGAGAGCTTCCAGATACTGAAGGACGGTTCGGCAACCTCCATCTATGGTGCCCGCGCCATGGCCGGCGTGATTGTCATCACCACGAAGAGGGGCAAGGCCGGACAGGCACACATCAACTATACGGGTGAGTTTACGATGCGTTTGATTCCGCGCTACAGCACCTTCAACATCATGAACTCCCAGGACCAGATTTCCATTTACAGGGAGTTGGAGCAGAAAGGATTCCTCAACTACGCCAACACTTCCAACCGTTCGGAGTATGGTATCTATGGAAAGATGTACGACCTGATAGCCCAATACGACATCGCGTCGGGCCAGTTCGGGCTGCCCAACACGCAGGCGGCGCGCGACGCCTATCTGCGTTCGGCCGAATACCGCAATACGGACTGGTTCAAGGAGCTGTTCAACACCAACGTCATGAGCAACCACTCGGTCAGTATCTCGGGCGGTACGGAGCGGGCGCAGTTCTATGGCTCGGTCAGCGCCATGCTCGATCCGGGTTGGACGATGCAAAGCAAGGTGCAACGCTACACGGCCAACTTCAACGCCACTTATCGGTTGTCGCACAAGTTGACGACCAACATCGCGGGAAATGCCTCCTTCCGAAAGCAGCGGGCACCGGGAACGCTGGCCTCTTCGGTGGATGCGGTGAACGGAACGGTTGACCGCGACTTCGACATCAACCCCTATTCCTACGCGCTCAACACGTCGCGCTGCCTGGACCCGAACGAGTTCTACACCCGCAACTACGCTCCATTCAACATCAAGCACGAGCTGGACAACAACTATATGGACCTCCACGTGCAGGACTTCCGCGGCCAGTTCAAGCTCGACTACAAGCCCATCTCGAAGGTGGAGCTGTCGCTGCTCACGGCCGTGAAGTATTCCGGGACGTCGCAGGAGCACTATATCCTCGACAACTCCAATCAGGCTGAGGCTTATCGGGCAGCCTATACCACCGTCATCCGCGACAACAACCCGTTCCTTTACAAGGACCGGCGCAACGCCTACGACGTGAAGCACACCGTGCTCGACTACGGCGGTATCTTCGAACGCACCGACCGCAGCCTCTTCGGTTGGGACATGCGCGCCAGCTTGCAGTACAACGACGTCTATGCCAACGACCACATCGTGAACTTCTACGGCGGTTTGGAAACCAATTCGATCGATCGGCACAACACCTGGTTCCGTGGTTGGGGCATGCAATATGACGCCGGTGAAATCGCAAACTACAACTACGAGGTGTTCAAGAAAGGAGCGGAGGAGAACACGCAGTACTACACTTTGAGGAACACCCATACGCGAAGTGCCGCCTTCTTTGCCAACGCCACCTATTCATGGAAGGGCCGTTACACCATCAACGGCACCTATCGCTACGAAGGAACCAATGGTTTGGGCAAGAGCCGCAGCAGCCGTTGGCTGCCAACGTGGAACCTGGCGGGCACTTGGAACGCCCATGAGGAGCCTTGGTTCAAGAAGACTTTCAAGGGAAAGCTGAGCCACCTGACGCTCAAGGCTTCCTATTCGCTGACGGCCGACCGCCCCTCGGTGAGCAATGCGGCCGTCATCATCCGCAGCTCCACACCCTGGCGCCCGGAGGCGAACATCAAGGAGACCGCGCTCTACCAGTCTTCGGCCGCCAACCACGGGCTTACCTATGAGAAAAAGCATGAGTTGAACCTGGGTATGGATGCGGGATTCCTCAACAACCGAATCAATCTTTCGGTGGATTGGTACAAGCGAAACAACTATGATTTGATAGGTCCGACCGTCACGGAAGGCTTCACCGGCTCGTTCACCCAGTACGGAAACATCGCCGCAATGAAGTCGAATGGCGTGGAATTGAGCCTCTCTACGACCAACATCAAGACCAAAGACTTCAGCTGGACGAGCAGTTTCATCTATTCACACACGCACAACGAGGTGACCGAACTGCAGAGTTCGACCTCAATGATGTCGCTCATATCGGGCAATGGCTTCACGATGGAGGGCCGCCCGGTGCGCTGTCTGTTCTCCATTCCGTTCAAAGGGCTGAACAAGGAGGGTATTCCCACCTTCCTCGACCAGGACGGCAACATCTCCACCACGGGCATTTATTTCCAGACGAGCGACCCCGATAAGCTCCGATTCCTCAAGTATGAAGGCTCGACCGACCCCACGGAGACCGGTTCTTTGGGCAACATCTTCAAGTACAAGGGCTTCACGCTGAACGTCTTCGTGACCTATTCGTTTGGCAATGTGGTGCGTCTCGACCCCGTGTTCAGGAGCTATTACAGCGACATGACGGCCACACCGAAGGAGTTCAAGAACCGTTGGACGGTGCCGGGAGACGAGCACAAGACGACGATTCCCGTCATCGCAAGCCAGCGTCAGCGCAATCTGGACTCGCACTTGGGCTACGCCTACAGCGCATACAACTACTCTACGGAGCGCATCGCCAAGGGCGACTTCGTCCGAATGAAGGAAATATCGCTGGGTTACGACATCCCCAAGCCGTTCTGCGGCCGCCTGGGCCTGTCGTCCCTCGCGCTCAAGTTGCAGACAACCAACCTTTTCCTCATCTACGCGGACAAGAAACTCAACGGCCAAGACCCGGAATTCTTCAACACCGGTGGCGTGGCTGCGCCTATGCCGAAGCAGTTTACTCTTACATTACGACTTGGAATCTAAACGAATACAGCTATGAACAAGAAGATATATATATACGGTGTGGCGTTGCTGGGCCTGCTTTCGCTGAGCGCCTGTAATGGTTTCCTCGACAAAATGCCCGACAACCGTGCTGAAATAGACAAGGAGGATGAGGTGCAGAAGATGTTGGTGTCGGCCTATCCCGACCACGACTACCTCGTCGTCAACGAGTTGATGTCGGACAACACCGACCGTTACATGGAGAACAACCCCAATACTTCGCGCTACTATGAAAGCGTCTACAGCTGGAGTGACGTGACAGAGTCGGACAATGAAAGCTCGGCGCGGTTCTGGACAGGCTGCTACGATTGTATCTCCAACGCCAACCTGGCACTCGAAGGCATAGAGAAGCAGGGTGGAGCCATCACGCCAACGCTGCGTGAAGCCAAGGCCGAGGCGTTGCTTTGCAGGGCTTTCAACCATTTCCTGCTGGTCAACGAGTTTTGCATGGCCTACAACAGCGAGACGAGCAAGACCGATTTGGGCGTGCCATACAGGGTAGTTCCCGAGACGGAACTGAACCCGAAAGGCGACCGAGGCACCGTGGCCGGCGTCTATGAGAAGATTGAACGCGACCTCAAGGAGGCTTTGCCGATGATGGGCGAGAGCTATTTCAAGGTGCCCAAGTACCATTTCAACATGCGGGCCGCCTATGCCTTTGCCTGCCGTTTCTACCTTTACAAGGAGGAGTGGGCCGAAGCCGAGCGGTATGCCACGCTCTGTCTGGGAGCCGACCCGTCGGCCATTCTGCGCGATTATGAGAAGATGGGCACGCTGCCCAACGACTATGCAGTACGCGTCAACCACTATTCTGCCACCGATGTGGCGGCCAACCTGCTGCTGACCACGACCTACGGAAGTCCGGGCCGCGTGTTGGCCAACTCGAGTTCGGCCAAGAAGTTCGCCCACGTTCCTTACATTGCGGAGCACGAGGACATTGCGGCCAACCACATCTGGGGCCCCACCTCCACCTCGTCGTTCTACGACAGGGGCCATTCTTATAATGGATCGAACTTCAGCTACGTGATTTTCTGGCGTTTCCCGCGTGACTTCGAGTACACGAACCCTGTGGCCGGAACGGGCTATCACCGCAGTGTCTACCCGCTGTTCACCACCGACGAGTGTCTGCTCAACCGTGCTGAGGCCCGCATCATGCAGAACAAGCTGAACGAGGCGGCTGCCGACTTGACGCTGTGGATGCGCAACTGCGTGAAGGCGGCTGCGGGACAGACGCTGACGCCGGCCTCCATCCAGGCTTTCTATTCGTCGGTGAACTACAGTTATGACGGCGATCCGCTGATTTCCACCATCAAGAAGCACCTGCATCCGCACTTCAACATCGGCGAGGAAGGCGGCGTCGTGGAGAGCATGTTGCAATGCGTGCTCGACTTCCGTCGCATAGAGACGCTGCACATGGGGCTCCGCTGGTTCGACATCAAGCGCTATCGCATCGTGATTCCGCGCCGCACCATCGACGCGTCGGGCAACCCCGCCTCCATCGAAGACCAGCTGACGCAGGACGATCCGCGCCGTGCCATCCAGATTCCGCAAAAGGCTCGCGACGCGGGCATGGCGCCAAATCCACGCAACAACTAACTTATAAACAAGGAATCGTATGAAAACATTCTTTTTAAATATCCTATTGTGCGCTGCCGCAGGGCTGGGCCTGGCGGCTTGCAGCGAAGAGAAACTGAGCGATGAGAGCGTCATCGTCGAGACGAAAGTAGAGGAGACGGCGTTCGACAAGTGGCTGACGGCCAACTTCGTGAACACTTACAACATCAACTTCGAGTATCGCTTTGCCGACAACCAGGCCGACATGGGCTACTACACCGTGCCGGCCAGGCTGGAGGAGTCGGTCAAGATGGCGCATCTGCTCAAGCACGTGTGTCTGGAAACATACGACGAAGTGGCCGGAATCAACTTCACTCGCGCCAATTTCCCCAAGCACATCTTCCTCATCGGCGAATGGCAATACAAGAACAACGGCACTTTCATCCTCGGAACGGCCGAGGGCGGCAAGAAGATTTACCTGACAGGTGTCAACGACTTGAGCACCCATCTCTCGTCCGCGGCCGACCTCAACTATTATTATCTCAAGACGATTCACCACGAGTTCACCCACATTCTCAACCAGAACAAGCCTTATCAGAACGATTTCAGGAAGATTTCGGACACCGGTTACGTGAACGATGAGTGGAACGTGGCCCCCAACGACACGGGCTACCTGCACCGTGGCTTCATCTCGGCCTACTCCCAAGACGACGACCGTGAGGATTATGCCGAACTGTTGTCCATCTACGTGACCAGCACGCCCGAGCAATGGGAGACCTGGATGGTGGAAGCTGCCAAGGGAACGGTGAACGGCGTGACGGGCAGACAGCTGATAGAGCAGAAGCTTGAGATGGTGAGAAACTACATGAAAGACTCCTGGGGCGTCGTGCTGGACGAGCTTCGTGCCGCCATTCTGCGTCGTCAACAAGACGTGATGACAGGCAAGGTCAGCCTGACCGACCTGAAAGTGGAATAACCTTTTAAACGTAACGATTATGAAAAGAACAACGATATTGACGTTCATGCTGGTCTTGGGGGCGGCCACGCTCTTGCAGTCGTGCCTGAAAAACCAAGAGGATTTGTTCGACAAGCCGTCCTCCCTGCGCATGAACGATTACCTGACCAAGGCCCAGACCACGCTGACAGGGGCCTCAAACGGCTGGGTTTTCGAATACTATCCCGGCAAGACGCAGGGCTACGGCGGCTTCACCTACACGCTGAAGTTCAACACCAACGGCACGGTCGAGGCCCGCAAGGAAGGCGTGAAGACAGCGGAGACTACCGGATACAGCCTGAAGTCGGACGCCGGTCCTGTCCTCTCGTTCGACACCTACAGCACGCTGCTCCATGAATATGCCACTCCTTCGAGCGGCGCCTACCAGGCCAAGCAGGGCGATTACGAGTTTGTCATCGACAGTATCGGCGACGATGTCATCAAAATGCACGGCAAACGCATCGGCAACACCATGTATCTCTACAAGCTGAACGAGAGCGCCGAAGCCTATTTGTCGAAGGTCGAGCACCAGCGCGACCTGTTCTGGTACGACCATACGGAAGGAACCATCGGCACGGAGACCGCCCGTCAGACCTTCGACCTGGGCTCCCGCCAGATGAACATCGGCGGAAACGACGTGGCCTACACGTTCACCGACAAGGGAATCAGGCTCTACCAGCCCGTCGAAGTGGGTGGAAAGAGCGTGCGCAACTTCCAGAACGACGACGCCACCATGCAGCTGAAGTGCGTGGACGACGGCGCGACCGACGTCGCTCTCAAGGGAACACTGTCGTCATCCTACCTTCCCGGCCTGCTGGGCGCTGTGAACGGAGCCATCCGTCTGGGCGACGACGAGTTGACAAAGACCGTCGTCATGTCGCATCTCAAGGACTTCAAGATCGAGCAGACGGGTGATTGGTTCACCTTGGAGGCCAACGGCGAGAACGCGAAACTCACCTTCACGGGCAACAATACGGGCCATGTGCGCCTGGGAAAGGTGAACTATTCGCTGGGCGACGTGAAGGGAACGATCGACATCGTGCAGTCTGACTTCAATAAAGACATCGTCGGCAACTACGAACTGCGCTACGACCTGGGCACCGACGAGGGCAAGGTGGACGCCTGGATCACGGCCGACCGCAAGCTCTACTTCATGTGTGGAGCCGACACTTTGCACATATCACTCAGGACGCCGACCAGCTCTTCCATCTCCATGGAGTGTGGACAGTATCTCGGCGAGTATACCGACACGGAAGGGAAGAAGTTCTATTGCTACGACATCTTCCTGGACGCGGAGGGCAAATATTGGACGGGCTACAACCGCGGCTACTTCTACAACGGCACGTTCACCTATTCCGACGCGACGAAACAGCAGACCTGCACCTTCAGCGGCCATTTCGGAAGCCGCGAAATCGGCATGTTCACGGTGTCGGCCTTCTCTCCGAAGAGCATGACCAAGGCCAATTACAAGGGAGATGTGCTGTCGTTCAAGGCACCTTATCTGGTCAAGAAACCCAACTAAAACGTGAAAACAATGAAGAGAAAAGTCTTTAGTTCAATGATACTGTTGCTGGGCATGGTCTTCTTTGCGGCCTGCTCCGACGACAACAGCAAGGAAGTGGACTGGCGTTCGCCAATCAAGATCGTCAATTCCGACATCCTTTTCGAGGGCGGCAAGGCCACGGGCGGCCTCCGCGTGGCGGCCCCCGCAGCCATCACCGCTCAGATTTCGGCCTCATGGTGCCACATCGCGGTCGTCAACGGCGACTCCATCACCGTCAGCGTAGACGAGAACAAGGAGATTGCAGGGCGTTCGGCCGCCATCCGCATCAGCTGCGGCGACCAGTCGCTGGACGCCGTCGTGCAGCAGAAGGGACTTTCGTTCCTGCCCCATCTGGTGTCCACGCTCTCGCTGGAAAGCGACCACAGCGTCATGAAGTTCTACGTGAAGCATACGTCCGACGCCAAGGCGTGGAGCGATGTGGCCTGGTTGAAGGCCTCGGTCGACGGCGACAGCCTGGTCGTGGAGACCTCCGAGAACGCGGGCACGGCCGGACGGCCGGGCAAGGTCTACGTGCAGTCGGGCCCCTACACCGATTCGATGGAGGTGTACCAGGCCTACAGCTTCGACAAGGCCTATCTTCAGACCTACAATCTGATGTATCATGTGAAGTCGGCATGGAAGTCCGTGCCGGTGGAACTGGCCAAAGCGGCGGATGGAAGCTATCTCCTGCGGTTTGCAGACAAGAACAACGCCCACCTCGTCGACCTGGCTTTCCCCGTGGAAGTGGACAAAACCAAGATGACATTCTCCATCGCCAACCTCTCCCTGCTGGGCAGCAAGGACTACAAGGGCAAGACCTACAGGATCATGACGCTCATCATGGGCTTGAAGAAAGGCACCACTTCCGTCTATCGCTACAAGGACGCGAGCATCAAGGTGGTGGCCTCTCCGAAGGTCGTCGACGGCAAAGTCAACTGGAACTTCACGCCGAACGAGTCGTTCGACTCGTCCGTCTACGAGTTCGCGCAGATTCGTCTGGCCCTGTCGAAGGACGGAACCTACAGCGGCTACACCACGCCCGCCTGGCTAGACCTGCCCAGTCTCTATCTTGTCCAGGCCGACTGAAGCTGCAGGAGACATCCCAAACCAATCTAACGGAACGACCTTTGCAAAACACGAGAAGCGCGAATCCATCATGGGTTCGCGCTTCTTGCTTCTTGCGGAGGCCGCCGCCGCCCGCCGTCCGCTCACTTCATGACCACCGGCACGGCGTGGGTGTTCTTGATTTCGCCGATGACGAAGACGCTGTGGAGGCTTCCGATGCACTCCATGCGGCCCAGCGTGTTGAGCATGAACTGCTGGTAGGCCTTCATGTCGTGGGCATACACCTTGACGAGAAAGTCGAAGTCGCCGCTGGTGTTGTAGCATTCGGTGATCTCCTCGATGTTCTGCACGGCGTCCATGAACTCCTGGATGAACGCCTGCGAATGCTGTTTCAGCCGGATGTTGCACAGCACGATAATGCCGTTGCCCACCTTCTTGCGGTCGACGATGGCCATGTAGCGTTCGATGTAGCCCTCCCGTTCCAGGCGTTTCTGCCGCTCGAAAGTGGGCGAGGGCGACAGGTGGACGCGCGCGGCCAGCTCCTTGACCGTCAGGTGGGCGTCGCGCTGCAGCTGCCGTAGAATCTTGATGTCGATGTCGTCGAGTCTTTCTTCTGTCATTTCTTGTTTTTACTGTTTTAAAGGATGATATTCTGTCAAATGGATGAATATGTGGCAAAAGTAGCATAATCTTCCGTTATGCGCAAAATATTTGCTCATTAAGTGCAGACCGCTTACCTTTGCATTCGTCAAAGTGACGCCAACACAAAGTCAAACATATTTTATAAGAGAGAAAAATGAGCCAACAAACGATTCAAACCCCGTTCAGAGCCGACGTCGTGGGCAGCTTCCTGCGCCCCGAAGCGTTGAAGAAAGCTCGCAAGGACTTTGAGGAAGGCCGCATCACGGCCACGCAGTTGAGAGAAATCGAAGATCAGTTGATCACCGACTTGATAGCCAAGCAGAAGGCCCATGGCCTGAAGGCGATCACCGACGGTGAGTTCCGCCGCGCCTATTGGCACCTGGATTTCATGTGGGGCTTCGAGGGAATAGAGCACATCGAGCTGGCCCACGGCTACCAATTCCACGGCGAGGAGACGACGAAAGGCTCCATCCGGCTGACAGGTCGCATCGGCGGCCACGCCCATCCGTTCGTCGAAGACTACAAGTTCGTGAAGCAGTTCGAAGAGGAAGGCATTGTGGCCAAGCAGACGCTGCCGGCTCCGGCCCAGCTGCTGGCCGAGCTTTTCCGTGGCGACAACACGCTCAACACGCTGCGTGTCTATCCCGACGGCGGCCAGCTGGAGTACGACATTGCCGCAGCCTACCGCCAGGTGATTCTCGACCTGTACGCCGCCGGCTGCCGCAACGTGCAGCTCGACGACTGCACCTGGGGCATGATCGTGGACGGCGACTATTGGAAAAGCAAGATGAACGCCAACTTCAGCCTGGAGACCGACGCCGAACGCTACCTGCGTGTCAACAATCTTGCGCTGGAAAACCTGCCCGACGACCTCGTCGTCAACACCCACGTGTGCCGCGGCAACTACCATTCCACCTATGCCTGCCGTGGCGCCTACGACCCCGTGGCGCCCTATCTCTTCGCCCGGGCCAATGTGGACGCCTTCTACTTGGAGTTCGACGACGAGCGGTCGGGTGGCTTCGAACCGCTGAAGTATGTACCGGCGGGCAAGAAGGTGGTGCTCGGTCTCGTCACCACCAAGTCGCCCGTGCTCGAAGACCGCCGTGCCGTCATCGACCGCATCCATGAGGCTGCCCGCTACGTGCCGCTCGACCATCTCTATCTCAGTCCGCAATGCGGCTTCGCCTCGTGCGAAATCGGCAACAAACTGACCGAGGAGGAGCAGTGGGCGAAGGTCGACCTGGTGTGCGACATCGCCCGCGAGGTGTGGGGCGAATAAGCTTCCGAAGCTTCCTTCCACACCATCCCCCTTCATATGGCACATCCGCCGTCCCGTCAAAGGGCAGCTTTCGTCTTGCGAAAGCTGCCCTTTTGGCTTGTAAAAAGCCTGCTTTCAGAACGTCATCGTGGTGCTTTGACGTCCTGAAAGCAGGCCTCTTGCCAAATCAAGGCGGCGCGTTGGCCGCATTGTCGTCGATTTGTGTTATCTTTACAGGCGTGAAACCGCATGTTTGTAAACCCCATATACACAAGAGACCATGAAGTTTGATGACGACGAAATGAAATGGAAAGTGCTGTCGACGGAGAATCTTATCTCGCGGCCGTGGCTCAATGTCGATCGCGACAGGGTGCAGTTGCCCGACGGGCGCATACACGACGAATACTACGTGCTGCATTATCCCACGTGGATCAACGTGATAGCCGAGACCGTCGACGGCAAGATTATCCTGGAACGGCAGTACCGTCACGGGCTGGGCGTGATGTCGACGGAGATTCCCGCGGGCTGCGTGGAGGCGGGAGAGACGCCCCTGGAGGCCGCCCGCCGTGAGCTGATGGAGGAGACGGGCTATGGCGACGGCGTGTGGACGGAGCTTCTGCGCGTGGCTCCCAATCCCGGTTCGATGGACAACCTCTGCTACAGCTACCGTGCCAAGGGCGTGGAGCGGGTGGGCGCCACGCATTTCGACGCCACGGAAGACCTGAAAGTCTATCTCGTGGACAAGGCCGAGGTGCTCGAAATGCTGAAAGCCGGCGCGTTCATGCAGGTCATGATGGCGGCTCCGCTGTGGAAGTTCTTCTATGACTTGAAGTGAATGCCGCCGCTTGCGGATGAATGGCTTTATAAACCGTCAGGCTTTAGAAGCTGTATTTCAGCTTCATCCATGTCTCCGAATTGTGGCGGTATAGGCTGAAGGTGCCCTTGTCGGCATGGAAAAAGTCGTAGCCGGCGGTCAGTTCTATCTGGTCGTTGAGGGCGTAGGCTGCCGAAAAGCGGTTGAAGACGCCGCCGTTCGTCACGTCGATATAGGCGAAAGTCGACAACTTCAGCGTGTTTCGCAGCAACTCCTTGCCGATTCTTGCCGTGGCAAGTCCCGTGTTGCGATGGGTGGCATTGCCGAGGTGACCCGACAAATGCCGATGAGCATACTGGGCACTGACATTCCAGTCGTTGCCGGGAAACCAGTCTATGCCCACGAGCGCGTGGAGCACGTTGCGCTGAAGAACATCCGTGCCCGCTATGGCCTCCTGAGCCTCATTGAAATAGCAGGCCGTTTCGCCGCGCAGCACAAACCGGCCGACTGGCAGAGAGCAGTCGGCGCCTGCCATCGTCATGCGCCGATACAGTCCGTCGATGAACAACGACTGTCCGTCGGTGCTTAAGCGGGTCGTCACGACCGGCATTTTGTTCCACGTGCGCAGGCCGCTCAGCGAGAGGTCAAGACCACTGAGGTTCAGAGTCAATCGGCCGCCGAACTCCATGTTGGCCAGCCGTTTGTCCGGTTTGCCGCTTTCCAGGTCGATGGTATAAGGCAGCGAGGAGGCTGCCGGTCGCAAAGCCCATGGATTACGTGAGTCTGTAGGCACTATACCGAAAGCACTTGTGGGGACGCACACCGCTTCCAACGTAAGGCTTCGCCACGTGTATCGGGCCCGCAGCGCATTGACGGGAATGCGAATGTCGTCGTAGTCCTGGGCCAGAAACTCGGTGTAGTCGAACGGCGACACGCAGTCGGTAATGCGCAGGGCGTCGGCCACGCCCCACACGATGATCTGTCGCCCCATGCGCAGGTCTACATTGCCTTTGGCATAGGAGAGATAAGCCTCACGCAGTTCGATACCCGTGCGGTCGTTCAGCAGGGCATTGTAGGTGGCATTCAAGGAGAGAAAGAGCGAGGCCGGGCCTTTCTCAAGCGTCACTTCGCTCCGTGCCCGTGTCCTCGACGCCATCCAGTCGGCCTTTCCCTCTGTCCTGACGGCGTGATAGCTGTCGAGAAAGCCTTTCACTCTGACCTGTAGCGACGCTTCGTCGAGCGTGTCGGTTTGCGCATGAGCCTGTGCCGAGAGCAACGGCACAAGCAGCAGAAACCATAATCGCAATACTTCCATGTCATAGTCCTTTCTCCAGTTTGGCAACGGTGAAGAGATTCGGCGCAATCTTCACGTTGAACTTCTGATTGCTCATGCGGATAATTGTCTGGTGACCTGTCTGTACATTCTCCATCTTCATGAAGTGCATGGTCCAGAATCCCTGCACTTTCTCTATATCGGAGATGGTCAAACTGCGGTGCAGCTTGTTGAGTTTGTCGTAAAATTCGGCCTTGGCCGCCATCAGGCAGTCCTGGCGAATCCACGTGATACGACGCGTGTAGATGTCGTCCTTGCCGTAAGGCACCGACTCAACAACCCAGCAGCGGTGTCCGTCAAGCGTCTCCTCGCGCAGGAAAGTATGTTTCTCCTCGTCCACGCTACGGGTGCTCATGTCGTCATAGGTGAAGTCGCTGCCCATGAAGTAGTCTGTTTTCGACGACTTTCCACTGATGCGACGAGTCTTTTTCATGGCCGGAAGGTAGAGCCATTTGTCGTCTACCTTGTCCGTGTTGTCGTAGTCCCAGGTGAGAAAGCCCGTTCCTTTCACGTCGCCGGGATAGGTGAAGAACATGATTTTCTTCGTGTCCTTTCCGATGTCCATGGCCCATGATTCCAGTTTCCTGACTCGTTTGTGCCCACTTTTCTGAATAAGCGTCATCTCGATGGTGGCATAACGGGTGTCGCCGTCGGCACGGTTTCTTACTTTCTGCATGATGTCGCGGCCCGATAGCTGGGCTGCCTGCACGCCGCCGACCGCCAGCATGGCGATGAGCGACAATATGAAGTGTCTTGTTCTCATTTTTTTAAGAGTTATTTTAGGGGATAAGGAGTTTAAAGGAGTTATCGTTCGCTGCGTTCACTGAGGAGTTCCCGTCTTCTTGTCATTCCCGAATACACGGAGATACTTGAAGAGAATGGGCGTGAGAAAGAGGTCGGCCAACAGTGCCGAAACCATGCCTGCCACGGCCAGGATTCCCCAGTTGCGTATCTGTGTGGCGTCGGAGAGGATGAAGCCGGCGAACGTTGCCGAGACGATGATGGTCGACATGACGATGGCAAGCCCTTCGGTGCGGAATGTCCGGTTGATGGCTTGCTGATAGTTGCCGTATCGGTCGTAGGCTACATGGCTGTGGTTGATGAAGTGGATGGTGTCGTCGACGGCGATACCCAGCACCATCGGGATGAGCGAGGCGGTCATCATGTCAAGCGGATAATCGAGCCAGCCCATCACGCCGCCCACTATGATGGCTGGCGCAATGTTGGGAATCATGCCGACAAGGCCCACTTTCCAGTTGCCGAAGATGAGCACGAGAATCAGTCCGATGACCAGTACCGAGAGTAACATCGACCACATCTGTCCGCGTTCCACGTATTGTTGCATCACGGTGAACTGCGGAAGGTTGCCCACTACCGTAACGTGGGCGCCGGGGAACAGCCTGCGGGCTTCTCGTTCCAGGGCGGCCATCTCCTTTTCGGCCTCGTTGGAGTTGTAGTCCTTCATCTCTATCTGTAGCCGGAACCGCTTGTAATCGTAATCCATCCAGTATTCCGACTCGGTGCCGCCGGCATTTTCGTAGAGCAGCAACAGCTGCGCCACCATGTTGGCGTCGGCGGGGATGCGATAGAACTGCTGATTGTTGCCGTTGAGTGTGCAGTTCATATCCTTCACGATGTCGGTGATGGAGTTATGGCGTTTGGTCAGTTTGTAGCCGTCGGCCGTTGCAGCCAGCCGGTCGAGCCGTTGCAGGTTCTCCGGTTTCTTGGCGTCGTTGTCGTGTGGCAGCGTAATCATGAGGTCGTAGGCATACATGGAGCCGAGTTCCGTCTGGCAGAGGTCGAGAAACTTCTTGACGTATGGAATCTTGTGGCCCATCGTCTTTTCGATGTCGAAAGCCGGCTCGATGAATAAGAGGCCGACGCCGCATAAAGCCGTAATCAGCACTGACGAGGCGATGATAGGACGATGTTTGCGCACGATGAAGCTGCCGAAACGCTCGAAGAGGTTGCCAAAGTAGCCCTCAAGGCTTTTCGACATGTTGTCGATAGGTTTGTGGTCCTTGCCAAAGGACAGCATGACGGGTGTGATGAACAGGCAAGTGAGCAATACACTCAGCAGGCACAGCGAGGTGTTGACGCCGATGGCTTTCATCGGGACAATCTTCATGGCGAGGAAAGTCATCATCGCCGCTACGGTCGTGAGGCCCGACAGGAGCACGCCCCAGCCCGTTTCACTCACAGCTTCGACGATGGCAACGCGTCGTCGGCCCGTTTCGACGAAGCGTGTCTTGAAGAAGTTGTAGAGATGGATGTTATAGGCTATGGAGCAAGCGAAGGTGAGAATCACGGCAATCATGGACGTACTCATGTCGATGTAGAGCCCTGCCCACCCAATGACGCCGAAGCCTATCACGAGCGCCAATATCGACGTGAGCAACGGTGCGACCACGCCACGCAGCGAACGGGTGACAAACAGCATGACGACGATGGAGACCATGAATGCGAATAGGAACAGCCGCCCCAACTCGCTTTGCAGATAAATGAACTTCTCATAGCCCAGATAGGGCATGCCCGAGGCGTTGGGCGAGAGTTCGGCGTATTTGGCCTTGCCGATGATGTGGCCCGCCTCCTTGCCCGTGAGCATGTCGGGTGCGATGTCACTCGTTTGCTTCCATACGCTGTCCTCAGGAAAAGGCCGTAGTTTCACCATAATCCAGGTCATCGTTGCGTCCGACGACACCATCTTCCTGGCCAGATAAGGCTTGCTGTAAGCCTTGCGCTTGATTTCTCGCAGTGCGGTCGCGTCGGTGGGAATACGCTCGGGCACGATCTGTTCGATGGTCATGCCGTCTTCCGTTCCGACGGCAAACTCAAGGTCGGTGAGCGACGTCACCTTGTCGGCGTATGACAAGCTGTCTTTCAGTTCGTTGCTGAGTTGGCGGATAAGTGTCAGGCTGCGCGTGGAGAAGAGGTCCTTGTTCCTGACCAGTACGGCCACATAGTAATCGTTGCCGAAGATGGACTTGAACTCATTCGTCTTGAGCAGCATGGGATCGTCGCCAACGAAATAGTCGTCAAAGGAGGTTCGCATCACGATGCGCTTCGTGCCCATGAACGAGAAGGCGACAACGGCCGTGAACAACGCGGTCACGATGAGGCGATGGGAGAGCGTCCACTTGGTCAGTTGCTTGAACTTATGATTGATTCTTTCGATTTTCATTGTCGTATGTTTTCTGATTTGTTGGGATGTTTGTTTTCCTGCTGCAACCTCACCATTCGGGCGAACTCGCCGCCCCGGGCCATCAGTTCGTCGGGCGCGCCCTGCTCGCTGACGGTGCCGCCGTCGAGCACCACGATGTGGTCGGCATTGCGGACGGTGCGCATGCGGTGGGCGATGATGATGACGGTCTTGTCGCGCACCAGTTCGGAAATGCCCGCCTGTATCTTCGTTTCGTTCTCGGCGTCGAGGCTGGCGGTGGCTTCATCCAGCAGGATGACGGGCGCGTTCTTCAGCAACGCTCGTGCGATGGAGATGCGCTGACGCTCCCCTCCCGATAGCGTTTCGCCGTTCTCGCCGATGATCGTATGGTATCCCTGCGGCATGCGGCCGATGAAGTCGTCGCATTGGGCCAGCCTTGCCACGCGGCGCACTTCCTCGTCGGTGGCGTCGCGCTTACCGATGCGGATGTTGTCGGCGATGGAGGCGTTGAACAGCAGCACGTCCTGGAAGACGATGGCGTAGTTTTTCAACAACGTCTCTGGGTCGATGGCGGCGATGTCGCAGCCTCCGAGCAGAATTTGTCCGCCGTCGATGTCCCAGAATCGCGCGGCCAGTTTGGCGGTGGTGCTCTTCCCTCCGCCCGACGGACCTACGAGAGCTGTCACCGTTCCCTGGCGAGCTGTGAAGGAAACGTCGTGCAGCACCTGCTTCCGAGCTTCGTAGGCGAAGCTGACATGACGGAACTCGATGTCGTAATTGCTCATCTCCACGTCCTTGCTCCCTTCCTGTGTCGGCATGGATTCGATCTCTTTCATGCGGTCGATGCGCACATCGAGAAACGCAAGGATGGCCAGATGGGCGCACACTTCCTGTATCGGATTGTAGACCATGGCGGAGACAATGAGGAACGCCAGGTAGACGAATAGCGACACATCGCCGCGTTGCAGCAGCCACGCGCCCAGCAGAATGACCGTCGGCATGCCCAGTTTGAGCAGCATGGCGGCGAGATTGAGAAAGACGCCGGCCGCCAGTTCGCCCTGAACCAGTGCCTTTTCGTAATCCTTCAGCCTAAGGTCAAAGCTGTGGCAGTATGCCTGTTCGCCGCTGTACGACTTGATTTCCTGGACGCATTCCAGTCCTTCCTGAATCTGCTCGGTGACGCCGCGCTTCACGTGATAGTGTTCTGAAAACACCTTGTCGAGCCGACGTCTCGACAACTGCAGCGTGGCGAAGGCGAGCGGGACGACCCAGAAGAGCGCGGAGGCCAGTCGCCAATCGTAGCAGAACAGGCCGACGGCAATGAGAAGCATGCTCAACACCGAGGCGAACAGCTGGGGAACGGCGTGCGAGAAGGTGTGTTCCAGCTCCGTGCAGTCCTCCATCACGGTCGACGTGAGGTCGGAAAGATTGCGTTCTCCGAAGAAGGCCAGGGGCAGACGGCGCAGCTTTTCGGCCATGCTGATGCGGCGTTGCGCGCTCTCGGTGTAGATGGTGGTGTAGGTGCTGTCGTACTGTCGGCGGGCCACGATGAACATGACGGCCGCCAGTGCCGCGGCCAGGAGCAGGTAGAACCACAGCGTGTGGCGTGGCGTCAGGGGCTGCGTGCCGATGTATTCCATGAGGAAGAGAAACAAGTAGGTGGGCGGTACCATCAACGCAAGGTTGAGCAGCGTGGAGAAGGCAATGCCTCGCCGCAAGTCTTTTGCCCCTTTTTCCGACAGGGCGAAACGGTTTTGAAAGTATCCGGTCATAGTTGTATGTCTTTTTGAATGGTTATAGTTTCCACGCCACCGCTTTCTGGTATTCGTTCCACATATTATAATAGAGCGCTTTGCGGGCCATCAGCTGCTCGTGCGTGCCCTGTTCGGCTATGCTGCCGCGGTCGACGACCACGATGTTGTCGGCATCCTGCACGGTGGTCAGCCGGTGGGCGATCATCAGCACGGTCTTGCCGCCGGTGAGATATGCAAGCGCCTGGCGGATGAGATGCTCGTTTTCGGGGTCGGCAAAGGCCGTGGCCTCATCGAGCACCACGATGGGCGCGTTCTTGAGGATGGCGCGTGCGAGGACGATGCGCTGCTGTTCGCCGCCCGAGAGGTAAGTGCCTTCGGCTCCGATGACGGTGTTCAGCCCCTCCGGCAGTCGGTCGACGATCTCGCGACTCTGCGACAGGTTGATGGCGCGGTTCACCTCGTCGGGTGTCGCTTCGGGGCTGCCGTAGCGCACGTTCTCCAAGATTGTGGTCTTGAAGAGGCGCGTGTTCTGGAAGACGAACGACACGCTGCGCATCAGTTCGGCCTTATCCATCCGGCGCACGTCGACGCCGCCGATGCTCAAAGCCCCTTCGCGCACATCCCAGAAGCGGGGGATGAGCCTTGCGATGGTAGTCTTTCCGCTGCCCGAAGCGCCAACGAGCGCCACCGTCTTGCCTTCGGGAATGACGAGGTCGATGTGGCTCACGGCGTCTTGCTCCGCCCCTTCGTAGCGGAACGACACGTCATGGAGGCGGATGTCGAACGTCTTGGGCCGTTCTGGCGCCATGCAGTCGGGAAGCGGGGGCGCGGCGGTGAGGCTCTCCAAGCGGTCTACGGCCTCGTTGGCCAAGAAGAGATTTTGGCTGAGATACATGATTTTCATTACGTTGGCGGCGATGATGGGCGCAATCACGACGTAGAGGAACAGGTCGGAAACGACCACCGCCGGCTGGTCGCCGTGGGCTATCAGGATGATTCCCGTGGGGACGAGGAAAAAGGCGGAGGCGTTGATGGCCACGGTGTAGGCCGACATGGGCGTGCGCCACAGGAGCGTGCACCTGATGACGAGGTCGCGATAGTTGATGATACTGTCGTGGAAGCGCTTGAACGAGAACACCGTCTGCTGGAAGACCTTCACGACGGGAATGCCGCGCACGTATTCCACCGCCTCCGAACTCATCTTTTCCTGCGCGTCGAGATACAATCGCTGGAAATGATTGTTCTTCGGATTCATCATGTAGCCCATGATACCGAAGGCGCAGACAATCGGTATCATCGAGGCAAGCCCCAGTTGCCAGTCTACTACAAGCATGAGAATGATGACACCGAGCGGCGCGACAATGCTTCCCGCTACATCGGGCAGTATGTGCGCCACGAACGTATGCGTCTGTCCGGAGTCTTCGTCTATGATCTTTCGCATGCGTCCGGTGTTTTGGGTGTCGAAGAATCCCAGCGGAACGCGCATGAGCCGCTCCATCGCCGTGCGCCGCATGTTGGTCTCCACACGGAAAGCGGCAAGGTGGGAGAGCATGAGCACGGTGAAGTAGAGCAGCACATTGACCACCGAAACCACGAGTGCCGCGATGGCATAGCCCCATACGGGAGCGTCGACGAGGCTTTCGGCCGTGAACAGTGTGCGTATCACGAGCCACAGAAGGATGAAAGGGACGAGCGACAGCAGTCCGTTGACTGCCGACAGCACGACGGAGCAGGGGAGCAGCAGCTTGCGTCCGCCCATGTAAGCCCCCAAACGTTTGAGTGTCTTTATCATATCATTGAGTGTTTGGAAATTGATTGTTTGAAAGTTATGGCTTCATCAGCGCTTTCCAGCCGGCCGTGCTGTAGATGGCATACTGCCTGAGCGCGTGGGCTATTTCACGGTCGTCGTATTCTTCGTGCTCCACTAGTTCGGAAAAGAGGGTCGTCCAGGTGGAACAGGCGATGTGGAGGAAGAATGGCGAGATGTCGATGTTGATGTGGGGATAGCGCTCTTTCATCAGCCGGAGGTATTCTTTGCCGATGTGGGCCTGGTGATTCGTGATGCGGTCGGTGTAGCCTTCCAATGAAGTTCCTTCGGCATTGAAGAGCAACAGGCGCAGTTCGGGACGGAAGTTCTTGACCAGTGTCTTCATGGCTTGGATGTGCTCGTCTTGGAACTCGTTCACATTGAAGATGTCGATGCTTAGATGTCGCTCTTCATTGTGCGACAGAAGATAGCGGTCGAGGGCGTCGACGAGCGGCTTGAGCACAGCGCGGAACAATTCGTCCTTGCTTCTGAAGTAGTTGTATAGGTTGCCGGTGGCAATGCCGGACTTCCTTGCCACGGAGCGGATGGACGTGTTTCGCACGCCGTGGGTGACAAACTCCTGGCGGGCTGCCGTCAGAATGCGTTGCCGGATGTCATCTTTCAATGTCTGCATAGGCCGTTTAGAGAAGCAATAATGAACACGGTTTTGTTTTGTTCATAAAAAAAGCGCACAGCTCTTGACCAGAACAGTGCGCTTGATAGGACGGGGATGTTTGCCCGATTGGGATATGGTATCTTTCTTTTGGCATAGGAAATGTTTGATGTTGCAAAAATAATAAGGAAACAAATAGGCCGCAATACCCAGAAAAGAGTATTTTGGATGGATTCCGTCCGCAATCTTGTGAGATTTCGCAAAACTTCATAATAACTTGCCGTATTACGGCTATTTTCCGTATATTTGTAAACGAATCAATGCCCATCGGTAGCCTGAAGTGGTTCCGTGAGGTTGTGTCGAGGTGGACAATCGTCATTTTTGTCCATATATATAATAAGGTGTATGAAGACGATTGCTTCCGAAAGCAGGCTGAGGAGCATGGCTAAGATGGTGGATTGAGACGCGAATGGTAAATAAAACAACAATCATATATGGCAACAGTAGACGACAAGAAGGTCATCTTCTCAATGGTGGGAGTGTCGAAAATCATTCCGCAAAACCAAAAACAGATTCTGAAGAACATCTATCTCTCCTTTTTCTATGGCGCGAAAATCGGTATCATCGGTCTGAACGGTGCCGGAAAGTCGACGCTGATGAAGATTATTGCCGGACTGGAACAGCCCACACAGGGCGACGTCGTGTGGAGTCCGGGCTATACGGTGGGCTATCTGCCGCAGGATCCGCCACTCGACGAGTCCAAGACCGTGAAGGAAAACGTGCAGGAAGGGGTGCGCCATGTGTATGACGCGTTGAAGGAGTACGACGACATCAACGTGAAATTCGGGCTCGAAGAGTATTACGGAGACCCCGACAAGATGGACAAGCTGATGCAACGGCAGGCCGAATTGCAGGACATCATCGACGCCACGGACGCTTGGAACATGGACTCGAAGCTTGACCGTGCCATGGCGGCGTTGCATTGCCCGCCGGGCGACTGGCCCGTGACCAACCTTTCGGGCGGCGAACGCAGGCGCGTGGCCCTGTGCAAGCTGCTCTTGACGAAGCCCGATGTGCTGCTGCTCGACGAGCCTACCAACCATCTTGACGCCGAAAGTATCGACTGGCTGGAGCAACACTTGCAGCAATATGAGGGCACTGTCATCGCCGTTACCCACGACCGCTACTTCCTCGACGACGTGAGCGAGTGGATATTGGAGCTTGACCGTGGTGAAGGCATTCCATGGAAGGGCAACTATTCTTCATGGCTGGAGCAGAAAACCACCCGCATGGAGCAGGAGGAGAAGACCGCATCGAAGCGTCGCAAGACCCTGCAAAGGGAGTTGGAGTGGGTGCGCATGGCTCCCAAGGCTCGGCAGGCAAAGGGCAAAGCCCGCCTGAACTCGTATGAACAAATGCTCAACGAGGAGCAGAAGGAGCGCGAGGAGAAGCTCGAAATCTATATTCCCAACGGCCCGCGTCTGGGCAACAAGGTGATTGAGGCGCAGCATGTGCAGAAGGCTTTCGGTGAGAAAGTTCTCTTCAAGGACCTCAACTTCATGCTGCCACCCAACGGTATCGTGGGTGTCATCGGTCCCAATGGTGCCGGAAAGACGACCCTCTTCCGTCTGATCATGGGACTGGAGCAGGCCGATGGCGGTACGTTTGAGGTGGGTGAGACCGTGAAACTGGCCTACGTGGATCAGCAGCACAAGGATATTGACCCCGACAAGTCGGTCTACGACGTGGTGGCACAGGGCAATGAAACCATCCGCATGGGTGGCCGCGACGTCAACTCGCGTGCTTACCTGTCGCGGTTCAACTTCTCCGGCACCGATCAGAACAAGCTTTGCGGCGTACTTTCGGGTGGTGAGCGCAACCGTTTGCAGCTCGCGCTGGCTCTGAAGCAGGAAGGCAACGTGCTGTTGCTCGACGAACCGACCAACGACATCGACGTCAATACGTTGCGGGCGTTGGAAGAAGGCTTGGAAGCCTTTGCCGGTTGCGCCGTCGTCATCAGCCACGACCGCTGGTTTCTCGACCGTATCTGCACGCACATCCTGGCCTTCGAGGGTGATGGCGATGTGGTTTTCTTCGAAGGCGACTACTCCGAATACGAAATCAACAAGGCCCGTCGACTGGGTAACGAGGACATCAAGAAAACCCGTTATCGCAAGTTGATGGAAGACTAAACGACATGTCAAGATGACACAAGAAGAAAAAACAAGAATAGAAGAGCGCATCGTAGACGTGTTGAAGACCGTTTACGACCCCGAGATTCCCGTGGACATCTGGAATCTGGGCATGATTTACAAGGTGGAAGTGAACGAAGAGGGAGGCGTCGACCTGGATATGACGTTCACGGCGCCCAGCTGTCCGGCGGCCGATTTCATCCTGGAAGACGTCCGAACCAAGGTGGAGAGCGTCGAAGGTGTCACTTCCGCCAACGTCAACCTCGTCTTCGAGCCGGCTTGGGATCAAAGCATGATGAGTGAAGAAGCCAGGGTGGAGTTGGGATTTGAATAGGAGGAATGATGAAGAACGTGTATTTTTTGAGCGACGCCCACCTGGGTTCGCTGGCACTTGAGCACCGACGCACGCAGGAACGCAGGCTGGTTCGCTTTCTCGACAGTATCAAGGAGAAGGCCGCCGCAGTCTATCTGCTGGGCGACATGTTTGATTTCTGGAACGAATATAAGTATGTCGTGCCCAAGGGCTACACGCGTTTCTTGGGCAAACTGTCCGAGCTGACCGACCGTGGGGTGGAGGTACACTTCTTCACGGGCAACCACGACCTGTGGACATACGGCTATCTGGAGCAGGAATGCGGCGTCATCGTCCATCGGAAGCCCGAGACGACCGAGATTTACGGCAAGGTCTTCTTCCTGGCGCACGGCGACGGGCTGGGAGACCCCGACAACCGTTTCAAGGTTTTGCGCAAACTGTTCCACAATCGTGCATGCCAACGCCTGCTCAATGCCATCCATCCCCGCTGGGGAATGGCCTTGGGGCTCAACTGGGCCAAGCATAGTAGGTTGAAACGGGCCGACGGCAAGGAGCCGCCCTACATGGGAGAAGACCGCGAGTTCTTGGTGCTTTTCACCAAGGAATATATGAAAACCCATCAGAACATCGACTATTTCATCTATGGGCATCGGCATATTGAGCTCGACATCACGCTCGACCGCAAGGCCCGAGTCATGATTCTGGGCGACTGGATATGGCAGTTCACCTATGCCGTGTTCGACGGCGAACACATGTTCATGGAGCAATACGAAGAAGGCGTTACCCAACCGTAACGCCTTTTCTTGTCCCCTTGTGTGCCTTAACAGGCATAAAAAAAGCATATATTTAACAAAATGTAAGCCTGTTGGCCTAAAATAGGCCCCTTTTTATTTGTCGCTTTCAAGATTAATCCCTACATTTGTCGTGCCATCGTTACACAATGACACGCTAACGCAATCTATTATTTTAATACCTCGTATAATTTAAGACACTATGGAAGTAGAAAAAATCATGCAAGACCTGGCTAAGAAGCATCCAAGAGAGTCTGAATTCCTTCAGGCAGTAGAAGAAGTGCTTCATTCCATCAAGGATGTGTACAACCAACATCCTGAATTTGAAAAAGCAAAGATCATCGAACGTATCGTCGAACCGGAGCGTGTCATCATGTTCCGTGTGCCTTGGACCGACGACAAGGGCGAAGTTCATGTCAATATAGGCTATCGCGTGCAGTTCAACAGCGCCATCGGCCCGTACAAGGGCGGTCTGCGTTTCCACCCGTCGGTCAACCTGAGCATTATGAAGTTCCTCGGTTTCGAGCAGACTTTCAAGAATGCGTTGACCACTTTGCCCATGGGTGGCGGCAAGGGAGGCAGCGATTTCGCGCCACGTGGCCGCAGCAGCGCCGAGATCATGCGCTTCTGCCAGTCGTTCATGAGCGAACTCTATCGCCATATCGGTCCGGACATCGACGTTCCGGCGGGCGACATCGGCGTCGGCACTCGTGAAATCGGCTACCTCTTCGGCATGTACAAGAAGCTGACACGCCACTGGGAAGGCGTGTTGACGGGCAAAGGCATGGAGTGGGGCGGCTCCAACATCCGTCCGGAAGCCACCGGTTATGGCGCTCTCTACTTCGTCAATCAGATGATGCAGACCCACAATCTCGACCTGAAAGGCAAGACCGTGGCCGTCAGCGGCTTCGGCAACGTGGCTTGGGGCGCTGTCCAGAAGGCTACGGAACTGGGCGCCAAGGTCGTCACCATCAGCGGCCCCGACGGCTATATCTATGATCCGGCCGGCATAGCAGGCGAGAAGAACGACTACATGCTGGAGCTTCGCTCAAGCGGCAACGACATCTGCGCGCCTTATGCCGAGAAGTTTGCGGGCAGCAAGTTCGTCGCCGGCAAGAAACCTTGGGAGGTGAAAGCCGACATTTACTTGACTTGCGCGACGCAGAACGAGCTGAATGGCGAAGACGCCGACATGATATTGGCCAACAAACCGCTGTGTGTGGCCGAGGTGAGCAACATGGGTTGCACCGCAGAAGCCGTCACCAAGTTCATCGCCGCCAAGCAACTATTCGCACCGGGCAAGGCTGTCAATGCTGGAGGCGTGGCCACATCAGGCCTCGAAATGACGCAAAACTCCATCCGTTTGCACTGGAGCGCCGCCGAGGTCGACGAGAACCTGCACAAGATCATGCACTCCATTCACGAACAGTGCGTGAAGTATGGCAGGGAGGCTGACGGCTACATCGACTACGTGAAGGGCGCCAACGTGGCGGGATTCATGAAGGTTGCCAACGCCATGATGGCCCAGGGAGTCGTATAAACCAACCCCAAAATATTGTGAATTGTAGAAAACAGAGGATTTTTTTACAAGTTCTTTTCTTGATGGCCTTTACCTTTCTGTGCGCCCAAACGCAGAAAGGTAAGGCCACTTTTTATTCCAAGAGAGCCACCGGAGCCCGCACTGCCAGCGGTGAAAGGATGCACCACGACAGCATGACGTGCGCCCACCGCACCCATCCCTTTGGTACAATGTTGAAGGTGACCAATCCTGCCAACGGTAAAGAGGTCATCGTGAAAGTCACCGACCGAGGGCCGTTCAGCCGTGGTCGCATCATCGACTTGTCATGGGGGGCCGCCAAGGCTCTCGGCATTCTGGATCGTGGCGTCGCCATGGTGACGGTTGAGAAAGTGAAGGCCGACCGTGGCGTGCCTTTCAAGTTGGAAAAGGAGGAATTGCCCGAGCTTGAATTTGAGGTGACAGGCCAGAATTACGGCCTGGAGGACAAGTGGCGCGGCCTTCCGAAAGAGCCGGCCGCAATGCCCGGAAGCAATAACAAACAGCCCCAAAAGCCGCCCCAGCAGCCTAAAACCGTAGAACCGGCTGTCCGCAGCAAAGGTGCGGCGGCCAAGAATGCCACGCCCGGTGGCCAGAAAGGCCTGTCACAGAAGGAAGACAAGCTGACCAAGCGCATTCTGGAGAAGATGAAGTCCTGGTGGAAAGACCTGGAAGAGAAGTAGGTGCTGGGTGATGTCATAGATTCCCTCGTCTTTCAGCGCCTGGACGATGCGTCCTATGTAGCCGTCCACACGGATGAGCGTCTCGTAGTAGGCCGGCGTGTCGTGGCCTGCGGCATGCCCCGTGTGGTCGATCTGGTCGTAGATGACGGCCAGCAGGTTCGGTTTCCGCGTCTTGATATACTCCTCCGTCATGCGGCACAGCTGTCCGTGGTCTTTCTCATAGTTGGAAGCCACCGCCTCATCGTCCACCGACAGCGTGTCCACCAGGTGGCGAATAATAGATTGAGAAGTCTTTGTTTCATCGTTTCGATTTTATGGTAAGTCAGAGGTCGTTCCATTTTATGGTAAGTCAAAGGTCGTTTCCGTTTTGTGAAAGCAGTCCTTTTACAAAACAACCGCAGTCCTTTTGGCAAGTCAAAGCTGCCCTTTTGCAAAGCAATCGCTGCCCTTTTACAAAACAACCGCTGCCCTTTTACGCGCCGGAAGACCATCCGTCCTCACCCAACGGCCGTCGTCCGTCATCCGACAGTCAGCCCCATTTGCTCGGCTTTCCGCATCAACAGCTGCATGAGCGGTTCTCGTTCGTTGGGCACCTTGTTGTCGAGCACGGCGTCTTTGAGCGTCTGCTTCAGCGTGCCCACCTCGCGCGAAGGCCCCAAATGGAACATTTCCATGATTTCGTTGCCGTTGATTACGGGCTGCAGCAGCCGCTTGTAGTCGCGTTCGGCCAGGTCGGCTATCTTCTCGCGCACGAGTTTGAAGTTGTTGAGAAACTGCTGCTTGCGCTGGCTGTTCTTGCTCGTCACGTCGGCCTCGCACAGCATCATGAGGTCGCCGATGTCGTCGCCGGCGTCGTTCACCAGCCTGCGCACGGCACTGTCGGTCACCTCCTCGTCGGCGATGGCGATGGGACGCATGTGCATTTCCACGAGTTTCTGCACGTATTTCATCTTCGCGTCCAGCGGCAACTTGAGCCTTCGGAAGATGACGGGCACCATCTTGGCCCCGATGAAGTTGTGGTTGTGGAACGTCCAGCCTTGCACCGTCTCCCAACGCTTGCTCTTGGGCTTGCCCACATCGTGCAGCAAGGCGGCCCAGCGCAGCCACAACTTGTGTTCGCCGAGGTCCTTTCCCTTGGCTTCCTCCATGCTTTGGGCCCGGCAAAGGTTCTCCAGCACCTCCAGCGTGTGGTAGTAGTTGTTCTTGTGGGCACGTCCGTTGCGTGTCTCCACCACATCCAGGGCCACCAGTTCGGGCAACACGAGGTCGAGCAGTCCGCTCTCCCGCAGGTAATAGAAGCCCTTGCTGGGGTGGGAAGACAGGATGATCTTGTTCAATTCCTCCTGAACGCGTTCGCCGCTGACGATCTTCAGGCGGTCGGCATTGCGCTTGAGCGCCTCTAAAGTGTCATCGTCGATGTAGAAGCCGAGCTGCGTGGCGAAGCGGACACAGCGCAACATGCGCAGCGGGTCGTCGCTGAAGGTGATGTCGGGGTCGAGCGGTGTGCGGACAATGCCGTCTTCCAGGTCGCCGATACCATCGAAAGGGTCGACCAATTGGCCGAAGCGGTCGGCGTTGAGACATACGGCCATAGCGTTGATCGTGAAGTCGCGGCGGTTCTGGTCGTCCTCCAGCGTGCCGTCTTCGACAATCGGCTTGCGCGAGTCATGGCTGTAGCTCTCCTTGCGCGCGCCCACAAATTCCACTTCCAAACCCTTGTATTTCACCTGCGCCGTGCCGAAATTGCGGAACACGGAGATGTGGGCGCGCCGCCCCAGGAGCTTCTTCAGCTCGTCGGCCACGCGTATGCCGCTGCCCACCACCACCACGTCGATGTCGTTGGAAGGGCGTTCGAGGAACAAGTCGCGCACATAACCGCCGACCACATAGCAGTTGACATGCAGCGCGTCGGCCGCTTCTGAAATTTTATGGAATATATCTTGATTGAGCAAATGGGCCAGGTCGGCATTGGAAAGAGTTCTCATTCTATTGAAAATTGATGGCGCAAAGGTACGAAAAAAGCCCTGTATATTACACTGATTAACACAGATTATCATTTATTGGCGAGGCCCTTCGAAGCGTGTCTCATTATTTTTATAATTTTGCAGGAATGAAGTCAGGAACCATTCTCTGCATGCTGGTCGGCCTGTTGCTCACGGGCTGCCGGCCTACGGCCGACGACCAGGCGCAAGCCGCGCTCCAACGGATAGAACAGCTCTATGCCGAGGGCCGCTACCAGGCCGCGCTCGACTCGATACGGAGCCTTCGCGCCCACCATCCGCAGGCTGTCGACGCCCGCAAAAAGGCGCTGCGGCTGTGGCAGGAGGCTTCGCTCAGGCTGACACAGCAGGACGTGGGCAAGACCGACTCGCTGCTCCAAGCCACCATCGCGCGCATACCGCGGGAGCCGGACCGCTACAAGCGCAACCTGCTGGGCGTGAAACGCGATTCGCTGCAGGCCCGATACGAGGCTTTGTGCGGCACGGTGAGGGTCATCCGCAGCAAGATGAAAGGAAAGCAATAATTTGGTTATTCCATGGAATATCCGTACTTTTGCGGTCAATTAGATTCTGATATGATGAGCAATCCCAATACGGAAGAACAGTTCAAGGCTGTCATGACCGAATGTCGTGAGCTTTTCAGCAAGAAACTGCATGACTATGGCGCCTCGTGGCGCATTCTTCGTCCGGCTTCCCTGACCGATCAGTTGTACATCAAGGCCAAGCGCATCCGCTCACTCGAAATCAAGAAACTTTCCCTGGTGGGCGAAGGAATCCGCCCCGAGTTCATCGCACTCATCAATTACGGCATTGTCGGCCTCATCCAGTTGGAGAAAGGTTTTGTCGACACGGTCGACATCACGGCCGACGAGGCCTTGCGCCTGTATGACCACTACGTGCGGACAGCCCTGGAACTGATGTTGAGGAAGAACCACGACTACGACGAGGCCTGGAGAAGCATGCGCGTGAGCAGCTATACCGACCTGATACTGACCAAGTTGCAGCGTGTGAAGGAGATAGAGGACCTCCATGGCGACACCTACGTCAGCGAAGGCGTCGACGCCAACTACATGGACATCATCAACTATGCCGTTTTCGGTGCCATCAAACTGAATGAGCAAGCTTAAAAACATTCTTACCAACATCTGCCGGTTCGTCGTCGCGCTCGCGTTCGTTTTCTCAGGATTCGTCAAGGCGATAGACCCGCTGGGCACCCAGTACAAGATTCAGGACTACCTGAAGGCGCTGGGAGCGGTCGATCTGGTGCCCGACTGGATAACGCTGGCCACCTCCATCTCGCTCTCCGCCCTGGAGTTCTGCCTGGGTATCTTCCTGTTGTTCGCCATTCGCCGCCGAACCACGAGCAAATTGATTGCGGCCGTCATGGTCGTCATGACGCTCATAACGGTGTGGCTGGTCGTCGCCAACCCGGTGAAGGACTGCGGTTGCTTCGGCGACGCCGTCATCCTGACCAACGGACAGACGCTCTTGAAGAACATCCTCCTGCTGACTTGTGCCGTCGTCACGGCCGCGTGGCCGCTGCGCATGGTGCGGTTCATCAGCCGCAGCAACCAGTGGATCGTGACGAACTACACCATCCTGTTCATCCTGGGGTGCAGTGTCTACAGCCTCTACTTCCTTCCGCGGTTCGATTTCAGGCCCTATCACATCGGCGCCAACATCCCGGAAGGAATGAAAATACCGGCGGGCGCGCCGCAACCCAAGTTCGAGACCACGTTCGTCTTGCAGAAGAACGGCGTCAAAAAGGAGTTTACACTGAACGATTATCCCGATTCCACCTGGGAATTTGTAGACAGCAAGACCGTCCAGACGGAGCCGGGCTACGTTCCTCCCATCCATGATTTCTCCATCGAGCGCGACGGCGAGGACATCACCGACTCGGTGTTGAGCCACAAGGGCTACACGTTCCTGCTCATATCGCCCCACCTCGAATCTGCCGACGACAGCAATTTCGGCGACATCAACCAGCTCTTCGAATATGCCGTGGCGCAGAAGGTTCCCTTCTACTGCCTGACGGCAAGCACGGAAGACAGGATTTGGCAGTGGGTCGACAACACAGGGGCGCAATATCCTTTCGCCACGACCGACGAGACGACGCTGAAGACCATCGTCAGGAGCAATCCCGGCCTGCTGTTGTTGAAGGACGGCACGGTCATCGGCAAGTGGAGCCACAACCAACTGCCGCAGCTGAGGGCCGGCAGCGGGCCTCTGAGCCGGCTGGAAATCGGCCGCCTGCCCGCCAACTCCGTGCCGAAGAAGATTCTGGAAGTCGTCCTGATATTCCTGCTGCCGCTGTTCCTGCTGGCCATAGCCGACCGCCTGTGGGCCTGGACACGGTATCTGAAGTTCAAGAAAAGAAAATAATCGCTATACATTATTATTTATTTAACAAGCAAAAGACAATGAGAAAGAAAATTGTAGCAGGCAACTGGAAAATGAACATGAACCTGCAAGACGGCATCGCGCTCGCCAATGAGATCAATGAAGCCATGAAGGCCGACAGGCCCAACTGCGAAGTTGTCGTCTGCACGCCGTTCATCCACTTGGCAAAAGTTGCCGATGTGTTGGACAGGAACGTCGTCGCTCTCGGTGCCGAGAACTGCGCCGACAAGGCCAAGGGTGCCTATACGGGTGAGGTTTCCGCCGAAATGGTGAAGAGCACGGGTGCCCAGTACGTCATCCTCGGCCACTCGGAGCGTCGCGAGTACTATGGCGAGACCGCCGAAATCCTGAAGGAGAAGGTGCAGCTGGCACTCGCCAACGGTCTGAAGATCATCTTCTGCTGCGGCGAAACGCTTGAAGAGCGCGAAGCCAACCGCCAGAACGAGGTGGTGAAGGCTGAGCTGGACGGCAGCGTTTTCAACCTCACAGCCGAGGAATGGAAGAACATCGTGTTGGCCTACGAGCCCATTTGGGCCATCGGAACGGGCAAGACCGCCACTTCCGACCAGGCCGAGGAGATGTTGGCCTACATCCGTTCCATCGTTGCGGAGAAGTATGGACAGGCTGTTGCCGATGAGACCTCCATCCTCTACGGCGGCAGCTGCAAGGCTTCCAACGCTCCCGAACTCTTCTCCAAGCCCAATATCGACGGTGGCTTGATCGGTGGTGCTTCGCTGAAGTGCGCCGACTTCAAGGGTATCATCGACGCTTGGAAAAAGTAATCGCGAACAAACGGAATCTGTACAGGGCGGGAGGCGCTCTCCCGGTGGGATGGTCGCCCGCCCCGTACTTTCTAACGCAAACGCAACTATGCACCAACTCGTCACAATCATACTCTTGCTGTTCTGCGGTTTGACGACGGCCGAAGCGCAGACCTATACCGAGCACGTTCAGACGCAACAGACCGGGCGGGGAAACGTGACGATTCACCAAAGCAAGGAAATAGAAAAACTCGTCAACGGGAAAAGGTCTGCGACGAAAGTCACGGGCGGAGGGGCGACCGACGGGCCCAAGGATGTGAAGGTGGCGACAGCACCTTTGACCAAAAGCGACAGCATAAGAAACGGCCAGAAGCCAGGTCGGAAAGAAGCGCAGCCCGACAGTGTCAGGAAGGAAAGGCCGCGCGAAGCCAAACACGACTCGACGCGGACGGAGCAGCGTGAGGCCGACAGAAAGGAGACGGAACGCCGCGAAACGGCCCGGAAGGCGGAGACGACCGAAAAGACGGGGCTTGAAGACACGGGAATGGACATTCCCACCGTCGACATGCGCAAGAAAGTGATGCGCAGAAGCTACAAGGTGACCGGCTATCGGGTGCAGGCCTATGCCGGCGGCAACTCAAGAGAAGACAGAATAAAAGCCGAGAAGATTGGTTCAAACATAAAGATGAAGTTCCCCGACGAGCCGGTTTATGTCCACTTCTATTCACCTCGCTGGATATGCAGGGTGGGCAACTACCGCACATTCGAGGAGGCCGACCGCATGCTGCAGCACCTCAAGGAGATGGGATATAAGCAGGCTTGCATCGTCAGGGGCAAGATAACCGTACAATATTAGGACGATTGAGCCGCCGCAACGCACGGGGTGACGACGAATCGCAACGAAACGACAATGAATCCGGAAACAGAATACAGAGAGGGACTCGACCAGCTGGCCGCCCACTATCACGCCGTCCTCCGGCTGTTGGGCGAAGACCCCGGGCGCGACGGGTTGCAGAAGACGCCCATGCGGGTGGCCAAGGCCATGCAGGTGCTCACCCGCGGCTACGCGCAGAACCCGCACAAGGTGCTCACCGACGCGCTCTTTGAAGAGAAATACAACCAAATGGTCATCGTCAAGGACATCGACTTCTTCTCGATGTGCGAACACCACATGCTGCCGTTCTACGGAAAGGTGCACGTGGCCTACATCCCGAATGGCTATATCACCGGCCTGAGCAAGATCGCGCGGGTCGTCGACATCTTCAGCCACCGCCTGCAGGTGCAGGAAAGGCTGACGCAGCAAATCAAGGACTGCATCCAGGACACGCTGAAGCCCATGGGCGTGATGGTGGTCGTCGAGGCCAAGCACATGTGCATGCAGATGCGAGGCGTGGAAAAGCAGAACTCCATCACCACGACGAGCGACTTCAGCGGGGCCTTCAACCAGGCCAAGACGCGTGAGGAGTTCATGAACCTGTTGCGCGGAGAGTCGAAGAGAATCTAAACGGAAGGCCTTTGATTTCCTTCAAATGCCAAAGCAAGACTATAAAAACAGTATGATAACAATTAAAATCACAGAAATCATGAAACAATTGCATTATTTATGGATGGTGGCCGCACTCCTGTTGACGACCACTTCATTGACTTCCTGTCTCGGAGACAACGGCGACAGCCCTGACACTCAGGTCTTCAACCTCACGCGCGCGCAGCGCATGCAGGGATTGAACGCCGCGACAGGCCAATACAACGGCTGGATTTTCTTCTACAACGAGGAGACCAGAAAGAGCGACTCGACCGCGGTTGCATGGCAGATTGCCGGCAACGACTCCACGCTGGCCATGGAGGCGTTCCCCGTGAAGCAGTTTGCTAACTACACTTCCGACAATATGGCGAAGGATGTGCTCAACAACGCGGGCAGCCAGCAGCTCGTTTTGGACATCCACATGCCCTATGTCATGAGAAAGACCGACTGGGAAGCCCAGTTCTATCAGTATATCGTGGTTCCCAAAGACAAGAAACTGTCCTTCACATACAAAGGGAAGACATGCGAATTGAGCTTCATCGACCAGTATTTGCAGACAAACCAGACCACCTACTACCCCGTCATGCAATACTACAAGGGGAAGAATCTGTTCTATCTGCTGGTGAGGGAGCTGAAAGTCGACGGCGCGACCTATGCCATCAACACCGCCGTTGTCATCCGGACAAAGATTTAATCCCCATCATCTGCCTATGAAGTTCATTTCATGGAACGTGAACGGTCTGCGTGCCGCTGTCGGAAAAGAGTTTGAAAAGACTTTCCGTGAGCTGGACGCAGACTTCTTCTGCCTTCAGGAAACGAAGATGCAGGCCGGACAACTCGACCTGCAGTTCGATGGATATGAGAGCTATTGGAACTATGCCGACAAGAAAGGCTACAGCGGAACGGCCATCTATGCGAAGCATCATCCGATGAATGTCAGCTACGGAATCGGTATCGACGAGCACGACCATGAAGGACGTGTCATCACGCTCGAATACCCAGACTTCCATCTCGTCACGGTCTACACGCCGAACTCGCAGGATGAGCTGCGCCGGCTCGACTATCGGATGAAATGGGAAGACGATTTCCAGGCCTATCTGCACACGCTCGACAAGGCGAAGCCTGTCATCGTATGCGGCGACATGAACGTAGCGCACGAGGAAATCGACCTCAAGAACCCGAAGACGAACCGCCGCAACGCGGGATTCACGGACGAAGAGCGCGCCAAGATGACCACGCTGCTCGGCAACGGCTTTACGGATACGTTCCGGACGCTGCACCCCGAGGAGGTGACCTACAGCTGGTGGAGCTACCGTTTCCGTGCCCGCGAGAAGAATACAGGCTGGCGCATCGACTATTTCCTCATCTCCGACCGGCTGCGCGACCGACTGCACGAAGCCAGCATACACACGGAAATCTACGGCAGCGACCACTGCCCTGTGGAACTGGTGCTCGACGAGGCATGACCGCCGTGCTACTCCATGCGCACGCCGGTCCGTCTTCACGACAGCCACCAACGATAAAAGGCCCGCTTCTCACGAAGCAGGCCTTTTTCAATACATTTTTAAATAGAGACTTTTGTAAAATTATCTTATAAGAGAGATTTCAATTCGTCGATAGGACGCTTCTGCATCGTCCCGTCCTTCTGCGTCACGGTGAAGTAGTCGAACTTCGACTTACCGTTTTCAAACTGGATGACGGCGATTCCGCCATCACGCAGCTGCAAAGTGAAGTACCCATGGCGCTTGCCATTGATGTAGTTGCCATGCCAGCGTTCCTTGCCATTCCTGTAATAGGTGGTGACCTTGCCGTTCAGCAGGGTGTTGGCGTCGTTGCCCAGGTCGATGAAGCTGTAGCCTCCTTCGGCTTTCAGCGTTCCGTTCATGTAGAAATCCTGGAAAACCTCCTGCTTCTTTGCGCCTACGTTCTGCGTTTTGAGCAGACGGTAGTAGGAAGCTTCCGCGCGCTTGGCGACATTCTGCATGTTGTCGGCATAGAAAATCGTGTCGGTCACGACCTTCGCATTGTCCAAGACGACGCTCTTGCGTCCGAAACTCGTCATGGATACCATTACACAAACTGCCATCAAAAGGACTTTTTTCATATCAGTTGTCAATAAATAGTTATAGGTTGTTGTTTGAATCCGGGTGCAAATGTATGCAATTTATTTGTAATTTGGCAAGTCTTTTAACGTTATTTCATAACTATTTTTCGACCGGAAAACGATTGAAATTTAGCAGTTGGCTTTCAATTTAAAAGTGAACGTTTTAACATGGTTTGCTTACAGTTTGTAAAGCGGTCCGTCTTGAATCGCCGGAAGGAATCTTCTGTTGGTGATACTTTGCCGGAAATGGGGCGTGAAAACGCCAAAAAGAAAACCTAACCGCAAGCGTGTTGCTTACGATTAGGTTTGCGACCTTCGTCCGTTGTCGGCCGGCTGCCGGCCAAAGGCTTCATTGCTGGAACTGGCGCACGTCTTTCTTCACGTACATCTCGACGGGTTTTTCCAGGTCGAGGGCCACGACCGTAATCTCGCTGTCGAGTTCCTGCTCGGGAATCTCGATGTAGAGGTTGCCCGGTTCGGCCCGCCAGTCGGCCTCATTGTAGATCTTCCAGCGCAGCGGCGTGTTGCTTCCCACGACGCGCGCGCCCTTCAGCTTCGTCAACAGGCCCTTCACCTCCACCTCGCCATGCGGCTGGTAGGGGATGAAGAGGTAGAGCGTGCGGTGGTCTTTGCTCAAGGTGGTGTAGCCCTGGAAGGCGTCTTTGTAGACACCGGCGTCGGTTCCGTAGATGGCTTCGTGGTGTTTCGCCGTCCAGCGGCCGAACTCTTTCAGGATGGCCACTTCGGGTTCGGGAATCGTTCCGTCCTCGCGTGGGCCGAAGTCGAGCAGCAGATTGCCGCCCATGCTCAGGCAGTCGCAGAACGAGCGCAGCAGTTCGTAGGGCGACTTGAACAGCGTGTCCTTGTGCTGGTAGCCCCAGGAATCGTTCATCGTCATGCAGAGTTCCCAATAGGGGGCGGTCGGCTGCTGCACGGGGCCGCCCACTTCGGGCGTCGCGTAGTCGCCGTAGCCCTGCACGCGGCTGTTGATGACCACGTTGGGGTTGCCCTCCCGCAGGAAAGCCACCAGCTGCGGGGCCCGCCAATCCTCCGCGCTCTGCTCCCAGTCGCCGTCAAACCACCACAGGTCGGGGTTGAATTGGTTGCGTAATTCGCCAAGTTGTGCGAAGTTGAAGTCCACGAAACGATTCCACCGTTTGGGGTCTTCGGCAATCTTGTAGCGGCTCTTGCTCTTCGTGAAATTCGGGTAATCGTTGTGACTCCAGTCGAGCAACGAGTAGTAGAGACCTACCTTCAAGTTCTGCCGCCGCAGCTCGTTGACAAACGGCGTGATGAAGTCGCGCTTCGCCTTTGTGGTCTTCACGGTGCTGAGTTTGCCTGCCTTGGTGTTCCACAGTGCCACGCCGTCGTGGTGTTTCGTGGTCATCACGGCGTATCTGGCGCCACTCTCCTTGATCAAATCCACCCAATTCTGGGCGTTCCACTTGCTGCCCGTGAAGCGTTTGGCCTGCGCCATGTAGTCGGCGTAGGGCACCCGCTCGTTATGGAACGACCAACTTTCCGACACGCCGTCCACGGCATAGATACCCCAGTGGATGAATATGCCGAGCTTCGCGTCCTTGAACCATTGCATTCGCGACTTCCAAGCCGTGGAATCCTCGGCTGCCTTCTGGGCCATGAGCGGCAAGGACATGCCTGCCAACAGTGCCGCAACGATAATTTTTTTCATAAATGATAAGATGAGAAATGTTAAATGAGAATCTACTGTTGGATGACATTGAAGTGACGGAGGGCATGGGCGACGCCATCCGCGTCGATGTGTGTCGTCACATAGTCGGCGATGGCCTTCACGTCGTCACGTCCGTTGCCCATGGCCACGCCGATACCGGCCGCCCGCAAAAGGGGGATGTCGTTGCCGCCGTCGCCGAACGCCATGGTCTCGGCCGCGTCGAATCCTTCATGTTCGGCCATGGCCCGCAAGCCAATGCCCTTGTCTGCCTTCATCGAAGTGATGTCGATGAAGGCGTCTGTCCACCTTCCACTCGTACAATTCCTGAGCTTCGGCATGATTTCGGCTTCCTGGCTGGGCGAGAAGAAGGGCGTGAGTTGCAGGATGGGTTCCCGCATCACCTCGTCCAAAGGGTCGAAACGGAAGTCATGAAGCCCCAGCCCCACTCTGAAAGAACGGTCTATCACCCCGTCGTCCAGATACTCGGCCACCTTCGACGTGCCCACGATGACGACGGGGACGCGCCACGCCCGGCAGGCCTCCAGCACCCTGTCGACATCCTCCCGCAGCATGGATTCGCAGCAAACGGTCTCCTTTCCCACGAAACAATAGGCCCCGCTGGTGGAGGCGTAGCCGTCGACGAGCCTGTCGATTTGCTGCAGATTCACGATCAGGCGCACGGCGCGGCCGGTCGATATGTAGATTTTCAGCCCTCTGCGCTTGGCTTCTTCCAGGGCAGAGACAGCCGAATCGGGCACACGATGGGTCGCAAAACTGACCAAGGTGCCGTCGATATCGAAAAACAGAGCTTTGATTTTCTTGTCCATAGCCATCAAATATGTCGCAAAGATACAAAATCTATGACAATCCGTCAAGCCCCGTTCGGTAAACTTGCACATCTCTCTCTGCATCCGGCAACCGTCAGCATGGCGGAAGCCAGGACAATCCACATTCTTGCTTTGTACATATCTTCTATATGACTTGTTCCGTTTCGCCTGCAAAGTTATGGGAGTTTTGGAAAACATGGAGCATTCCATTTCGGAACAAGAGTGTTGGTTATGGGAATACAGTCCTGAAAAGAACCGATTGTTTTGCAAATAAAACATTGTATATCGAAAATAAGCTGTATTTTTGCCATCGAAAGCTGTTGGAAAAATGGCAAATAAGGACATCGACACATGGAAAAGGAAGAATGGATAGTGCAGAATCCCGCTGATGTAGACCTCGACTGGGCCTGTCGGGATGAAGACTTGGTCGTGATAGGCGACGTTAAACAGCTTGACACACCTGCCATAGAACGCATCCAAATGAATCTTTTGGCCATCTGCCTGCATGAAGACCTCACCATGATATGCAAGAAAAACTCGGGCAAGACCGCCAACGAATGGATTCGGGAGTACACGCTGGCGGCCATCACGCACGAACTGCGCAACACGGAGCTGAGCGTGAAGGAGATTTCCAACAAGACAGGCTTCTCCAACACGAGCTTATTCAGCCGATACGTGAAGCAACATCTGGGTTGCACGCCCATGGAATATCGCGACAGGCAGCCGAAAGAATGACGGCGGACGGCGAAGTGACAGACGAATCACATCCAAGGATATTGAAATATGACGAAAACGAAGCAACAAATCAATGACATCTACGAGGCGCTGCAGGCCTTGCATTCCGAGGAGAAACGATTGTTTCTGCCCCGTTTCTTCAAGACGGGCGAGGGGGAGTACGGCGAAGGCGACCGCTTCATGGGCGTCGTGGTGCCCAACATCAGGCTCGTGGCCAAGGAATTCAAGCACGCCCCGCTCGCCACCGTCAAGGGACTGCTGGCCAGCACGTGGCATGAGATGCGCGAATGCGGCCTCTTCATCCTCACGCTGCAATGCCGCAAGGAGGTGAGTCGGGAGGTTTTCGACTTCTATCTCTCCATGACCGCCCGCATCAACAACTGGGATCTCGTCGACCTCTCGGCTCCGCAGATCGTGGGCGGCTATCTCTTGGACAAGCCGCGCGACATCCTTTATCGCCTGGCCGAAAGTCCGCTGCTGTGGGACAACCGCATCGCCATGGTCGCAACGGCCGCCTTCATCCGCCGCGGTGACCTGGAAGACACTTACCAACTGGCCGTGAAGATGATGGGCCATCCCCACGACCTCATGCACAAAGCCATCGGTTGGATGCTGCGCGAGGCCGGAAAGAAAGACGCCGAGCGGCTCTACGACTTCGTGGAAGCCCACCGCCGGGAAATGCCCCGCACCTTGCTGCGCTACGCCATCGAGAAGTTCGACCAGCCCACACGGCAGTGGCTCATGCGCAAATGAGCCGTCAATGCGGTTCTGCCGCTCTGGCAGCGCGCAACGCTGCCCGACGCGCTTGCAACCGCTGTGCGATTGCGCACCGAAAGCTGCCCTTTCAAGAGCTGAAAGGGCAGCTTTTGCATTGCCAAAGGGCTGTGTTTAGATTCTCAAAGGGCAGCTTTTGGTTTCTCAAGGGGCAGCTTTTGGAGAGCAGTGGAATTGCCGTCGCATCATTTTGTCATGCCCTTTGGTCGGCATGACGTGTCCAGTCCCTCTTGCCGCTTTTCCACTACGTGTTCGGTGATGAACTTACGGAGGGGTTTGGTGCGGCGGTACGGCGCGTTTCTTGCGTACTTCAAGCCTCAAATGCTGCTTTTTTATGGCTTTTAAGGGGGCTTTATGTCTTTTAAGGGCAGTGTTTGGATGAAATAAATCTTGTTTTGTGACAATCTTAGCGTTGTTTCTTTGCTTTTTCGTAAATTTGTCTCGACTTTCAATGTTGCAGCCCCGGCACACCCGTGGCAGTAGGGTGGAATGGCGGGCAGACAGCCGGCTGAAGCCAACCGCCGCCAAACCGAGGGCCGCAACGATGGAAGGAAATCATCACGAATAGACATACCAGGATGAAAGAGACAAGACATTACGAGGTGGCGGGACATCGCTTCTGTGTCAGCGGCGAGGCGGAGTGCTTTGCGCTGATGGACAATTACAGGCCGTTTGGCTGCGATGAAGGGAATGTTGTATTTTCCCTGAACATCGCCCGTGGAGCGATCGCCGATTATGCGGTCGACTGGCGCCAGGAAGATGATGGTCAGGAAATCGTATGTGGACATTCCGCTACGGGGGAAGCCGTGTTTGAATTTGTCTGGCAGGGCGTTTCGGCAGGATGGCTCGTCTGTTCTGCTGACTATCGTGAGGGGCGGCTTGTCACGACAGGCAGCTATATGGAGCTGGCCGTCAATAATGCGTTGATGGTGATGTATGCCTTGGCAACGGCAGACAAGGCGACGGCACTCTTCCATGCGGCAGTGGTGAGCTGTAGGGGCAAGGGATATATGTTCCTCGGTCCGAGCGGTACGGGGAAAAGCACCCACGCTGGTCTGTGGCTGAAGCACATCGAGGGGTCGGCGCTGGTGAATGATGACAACCCCGTGGTGCGTATCGGTGGGGATGGCTCCATTTTCGTGTATGGTTCGCCGTGGAGTGGCAAGACGCCATGCTATCGGAACGTCTGCCATCCCTTGGGTGCTGTCGTCGTACTCAGTCAGGCTGCATACAACAAGGCGCAACGTCTGCGTGGCATCTATGCGTATGCGGCTCTGATGGGGAGTATCAGCGGCAAGCGTTGGGACAAACGTATCGCCGACGGACTGCATCGGACGGAAAACATGGTGGCGTCGAACGTGCCCATATGGAAGCTGGAGTGTCTGCCCGACGAGGCGGCGGCGAGATTGTGTAACGGAACCATCACGCAATGACAGGCGACAAGATCATAGAGGAAGCTGTCAGGTTGGTGGACGAGGGCGTGAGCGTGACGCTGCCCGTGAACGGCACCAGCATGCTGCCGTTTATCATCGGGGGCAGGGAGAGTGTCGTCTTGCAGAAGCCCGGACAGCTGCAAGTCGGCGATGTCGTGCTGGCATGGGCTTCACCGGGGCGTTGGGTTGTACATCGCATCATACGCATTGACGGAAATCGCGTGACACTGATGGGAGACGGCAACATCGTGGGTACGGAACACTGCACCCTCGAAACCGTCAAGGCCATAGCGACGCACGTGATGGATGGCAAGGGAGAGATACATTATTTATATAATAGGTGGCGGAAGTCGGCCGCAAGGACGTGGTTCTGGCTACGCCCCATAAGAAGATATTTATTGGCAATATACAAACGATTATGAGAATCAGGCAAGGATTTGTGCTGCGCGAAGTGTGCGGTGAGAACGTGGTGGTGGGCGAGGGCCTCGGCGCCATCAATTTCGGAAAGCTGTTGGCTATGAATGAGACGGCGGCATGGTTGTGGAAACAGGCAGTGGCGATGGGTGACTTCACCGTTGAGGCGCTGTCGGAAAGGCTTTGTGAGGAATACGAAGTGACGGACGTGGAAGCCCAAGCCGATGTAAAGGCCATTGTGGCAGAGTGGCAGGAGGCTGGTGTCATGGAATGAGATGCGTCTTGTAAAGCCATGGACTCCTCTGAATGCGCCATCTGGCTGACAAGTGGCCATGTATAAACGTGAAAGAGGACTTCGTCACCGAAGTCCTCTTTCACGTTTTCCGTGATCCGCATGGGGCTCGAACCCATGACCCCAACATTAAAAGTGTTGTGCTCTACCGACTGAGCTAGCGGATCGACGCATGCTTTGTTTCCAAAAGCGTGTGCAAAGGTAAGGAGTTTTTTCGAGTTCTCCAAATTATTCCTTTGTTTTCTCTGTCCGATGGCTGATTAAATGCTGGCCAAACTCCAACTAAATGCTGACAGTCGGGTGAAGAACGCTATTCCGACGCCTGGTTTTCATCGGCCTGCGGAGTGCTATGTGGTGGTGTTTTGCCCTCTTTGGTGACATAACGTTGCCAATAGGCGATGAGGAGTGTGGTGAGTGGCAGGGCGATGATCAGTCCGATGAAGCCCAGCAGGGCGCCCCAAACGGACAGACTCAAGAGGAGAATGGCTGGGTTGAGGCCCATTGCCTTGCCCATGATCTTCGGTGTGACGATGAAGTCCGTTATTACCTGAACAACGCAGAACACGAGCAGAGCACCGCCGAACACCCACCAGAAGTTCTGCCCCGTGTCGGCCGCCTTGAGCATGGCAAGGAACGCCGTGGGGATGAGCGCAAAGGTGTGAAGGTAGGGCACCAAGTCGAGAATGCCTATGAGAATGCCCAAGCCGATGGCCACGGGGAAGTCGATGATGGTGAAGCCGATGCAGAACATGATACCCATGCAGAGCGCCACCAGGCCTTGCCCACGGATGTAGTTGTTCAGTTCGCGTTCCACACTTTGCATCAACTCGCTCCAGAAGGGGCGGTTCTTCTTGGGAAAGATGCGAATCCAGTTGGTCGTGAGCAGCTCATAGTCGAGCAAAATGAAGAACATGTAGAGCAAAGTGATCATCGAAGCTACAATGCTCAGGATGATACTGGCCGTCTGTCCCACGAAAGAGAACACTTTGGGCATGGCCGTCTTCACCGCGTCGGCAAAGTCCCGACTCTTGAAAAACCGCTCAAACTCCGCCTGGTTCTGCTGAATCCATCCTGAAATCGTAGCCGTGATGTCATTGGAATGCGTTGTCGTGGAGAGCCATTGCCGCAATATCCTCTCCAACTTCTCGAACTGCTCGATCATGGGAGGTACGATCAGGTAGGTCACCAGAGCCACGAAGGCCAGCACCAGGAGCATGGCGATAATGATGGCGATGGCTCTGACCCTCACCTTGAGCTTGTATTGGATGAACTTGACGGCGGGATATAGCAGGTAAGCCAGCAGCCAAGCGATGAAAAAAGGTAGCAGAACGTTGCTCAGGTAGTTGACCAAGAGCAAAATGGCAATGACAAGGAGCCCCATCCCCGTCCATCTGACAAACTTGTCAAAGGTGATTTCCTGTTTCATGATTCTTGTCCTCCTGCAATGCTTTCTGGTAGCACTCTCTGCACAGCGGCTCATACTCGGTCTGTTCTCCCAGCATGACCCGCTTGTCGCCGGCGACCAAACGGTGGCTCACATAGGCGAGATTGCCGCACTTCACGCAAATGGCATGTACCTTGGTCACCTCATCCGCGACGGCGCACAAGGCCGGAATGGGTCCGAAGGGAACGCCTTTGTAATCCATGTCGAGGCCTGCGACAATCACCCGAACGCCCCGGTCGGCCAACTCGTTGCACACGTCGACCAAGCCGTCGTCGAGGAATTGCGCCTCGTCGATTCCCACAACGTCGATTCCGGAGGACAGCAACAGAATGCTGCCCGATGAGTCTATCGGTGTGGAAGGGATGGAATTCCGGTCATGACTCACCACGTCTTCCTCCGAATAGCGTGTGTCCATGGCCGGTTTGAATATCACCACCTGCTGGCGGGCGAACTTTGCACGTTTCATTCTTCGGATGAGTTCTTCTGTCTTTCCGGAAAACATGGAACCGCAAACGACTTCTATTCTTCCGGGGCGGTGCGCTTCGCCCACTATATTCTTATTCATAACGTAACAAAAGATGGGTAAGTATCAAGCAATACGTTTACAAAATTACGAATAGGTTTTAAAAATTGCAAAGAAAGCACTGCTTTTTTTGGAGATGGTTTTTATTTAGCTATCTTTGTTCGCATATGGGTACCTTATATATTATACCGACTCCGGTCGGAAATATGGAAGATATGACGATGCGCGCCATCCGCATTCTTAGGGAAGCGGACTTGGTATTGGCAGAAGACACACGCACTTCGGGCATTCTGCTGAAGCATTTCGACATCAAGAACCGTCTCATGTCGCATCACAAGTTCAATGAACATGGTACAGCGGCGGGCGTCATCGAGCGTCTGAAAGGCGGCCAGACGGTGGCACTCATCAGCGATGCGGGAACCCCAGGTATCAGCGATCCCGGCTTCTATCTGAGCCGGGAGGCTTCGAGAGCAGGCATTCCTGTCGTCACTTTGCCCGGCGCCACCGCCTGCATTCCTGCCGTCGTCTCTTCCGGACTGCCCTGCGACCGCTTCTGTTTCGAGGGTTTTCTTCCCCAAAAGAAAGGCCGCCAGACCCTTCTTCTGCAGTTGGCGGAAGAGCAACGCACCATGATATTCTACGAATCGCCCTACCGGCTGCTCAAGACCTTGCAGCAATTTGCGGAGCATTTCGGCCCTGACAGGCAGGTGAGCGTGGCTCGGGAAATATCGAAAATACACGAAGAGCACGTGCGGGGCAGCCTGGAAGAGGTGATTGGTCATTTTACAGAAACCGAGCCGCGGGGCGAAATCGTCATCGTTGTAGCCGGAAAAGATAACAAGAAGAGTAAGAACAACAAATCGAATCATGATGAAGAAATTATTGGTTTACGTGATGATGGGCGGTGCAGCACTGCTCTCATTGAATAGTTGCAAGCAAGAGAAGACAGCATCTGCCGTTGACAATCTCGCGCAGTCGGATTCATTGCAGAAGATCATCGACCAAAAGGACAACGAGATAAACGACATGATGGGTACATTGAATGAAATCCAGGAAGGATTTCGTGAAATCAACGAGGCCGAGCACCGTGTCAGTATCGTGAAGGATGGCGAAGGCAGCAACAAGTCGCAGCAAATTCGGGAGAACATCAAGTTCATCTCCAACGCCATGAAGCGCAACCGCGAGCTGATCGCCCGATTGCAGAGCCAGCTCCGTGAGAGCAGTGTGCACGGAGAGCAGTTCAAGACCACCATCGACAATCTGGTGAAGCAACTCAACGACAAAGACACGCAGCTGAAACAGTTGCACGCCGAGCTCGACGCCAAGGACATCCACATCTCCGAACTGGATGAAACCATCAACAACCTGAACACGAACGTGTCGGCGCTTTCGGCCGAAAGCAACGCCAAGAGCCAGACCATCAGCTCGCAGGACAAGCAGTTGAACACGGCATGGTACGTATTCGGCACGAAGAAAGAGTTGAAAGACCAGCGCATCGTTGAAGGCGGAAAGGTTCTGCAGGCCAACTTCAACAAGAGCTACTTCACCAAGATCGACATCCGCGTGGACAAAGTAGTCAACCTCTATTCCAAGTCGGCCAAGATCCTGACCACCCATCCGTCGAGCAGCTACACGCTGACGCGCGACGCCAACAAGCAATACACGCTTCGAATCACCAATCCCGAGCTTTTCTGGAGCACCAGCAAGTATCTTGTCGTGGTCGTCAAGTAGGATTCATCCCGCTTTCTTGCAGACAACCCTCGCCTTGTCCGGCTCATCCGGCAAAGCGAGGGTTTTCCTTTGCCTGTCCGACAGCGGGGCAGGGCGTGTCGGGCGCGCCTGTTTGTCCAAGGACATGAAACGAAAATGGGTGCTTGCACCATCCTCACGGACTGCAAGCACCCCTCAAAAATAGAGAGTCATAAAAAATATCTCATGATAGTTTCAAAGCAAATGCCTGTCGGAACGCTTTCATCGGAAGCCCTCCGGCCGTTTCACCGGCTTTCGCCCGGGGTGAAAAAGAATCCGATCTCGCGTGAGACCGGATTCTATATTTTCAAGCTCTTGCTGCAAACAAGGTTGCATCAGCTCGAAGAATGGACTAATCAAGTTGTGCCAACTTGTTGTCAGAGCCGAGAACTTCCTTGATCTTGTGGGCGTAGAGCTGCTCCATGTACTCGCGAGCCTTGCCACAGTACTGGCGGGGATCGAAGTAATCCGGGTGCAGTGCGAAGGTCTCGCGCACGCCGGCGGTGAAGGCCAGACGAGAGTCGGAGTCGATGTTGATCTTGCAAACGGCGCTCTTGGAGGCCTTGCGAAGCTGTTCTTCGGGAATACCTACGGCGTTTGGCATTTTGCCGCCGTACTTGTTGATGATGTCAACGTACTCCTGCGGTACGGAAGAAGAGCCGTGGAGAACGATGGGGAAGCCGGGGAGCTGCTTCTCGATGGCTGCGAGAACGTCGAATGCCAATGGAGGAGGAACCAGGCGGCCGGTCTTCGGGTCGCGTGTGCACTGCTCCGGGGTGAACTTGTAAGCACCGTGAGAGGTTCCGATGGAGATGGCCAGCGAGTCGCAGCCAGTGCGCGTGGCGAAGTCTACAACTTCCTCGGGCTTCGTGTAGTGTGAAACCTCGGCAACGACTTCATCCTCGACACCTGCGAGAACGCCAAGCTCTGCCTCGACGGTCACGTCGAACTGATGGGCGTATTCCACAACCTTCTTGGTCAGCGCGATGTTCTCCTCGTAAGGGAGTGCGGAACCATCGATCATTACGGAAGAGAAGCCCATGTCCACACAGTTCTTGCACAGCTCGAAGCTGTCGCCATGGTCCAGGTGCAATGCGATTTCAGGATGGTTGCATCCCAATTCCTTTGCATACTCCACGGCACCTTCGGCCATGTAGCGGAGCAATGTCTGGTTGGCATATTTGCGGGCGCCTTTCGAAACCTGCAGGATAACCGGCGACTTCAATTCAGAAGAAGCCTTGATGATGGCCTGAAGCTGCTCCAGGTTGTTGAAGTTGAATGCTGGGATGGCATAACCACCGTCTACGGCTCTCTTGAACATCTCGCGTGTGTTCACGAGACCTAATTCTTTGAAACTAACTGCCATAATAATATGATGTTTATTAAAAAATGAATACCTTGTTATCTTGTAACAATTGCAAAATTAGTGTTTTCTTTTTGCAATGCAAAGAAATTGCACGTGATTTAGCAGCACGCGCAAGTTAAAAACGTTAAGATGGCGGCATGACGAGCCATGGCTTGCCCCATTTGCCACACGGATGTGGCAAACGTGGGGCCGAGGGGGCTACCTGCGGAACAAGTTGTTCTTTCGTGTCAACTCGGAAGCGAAGAGCAGCACGACGAAATAGCCGAAGAAAGGAATCAGGAAGGGAATCGTGAGGTCGGTGTTGTCGGCGATGAGGCCCATCAGCAGGAAGCCGCAGCCGCCTATCGGCGTCATCATCAGCAGCGAAGAAGCACTCTTCGTCAGGCTGCCAAGGCCCTGGAGGGCCAGCGAGAAGATGGTCGGAAACATGATGGCCTCGAACAGATAGTTGCAGATGATGGCCACCATCGACAGCCGTCCTAGGTCGAACAGCACGACAATCATGCAGAGCACGCTGCCGGCCGCGCAGAAGAGCAGCATGACTTCGGCCGGAACGCGCCGCATGATCCAGCTTCCGACGAAGCGGCCGACCATGAAGAAGGCCAGCGCCACGGTCAGTACGATGCTCGCGCTGTTGTCGTCCATCCATCCCTGGCCTGTCACGAAGTTGATGAAGTAGCTGTTGATGGAGATTTCGGCCACCTCGTAGGCCAGCAACGCGAACAGTCCGAAGACGAACATGGGGTGGTTTTTGAACAGCTTCATGATGCGGGTGTCGGCCACTTGGTCTTCGGCGGTCTCCTCGTGCTTGATTTCGGGCAGGTTCACCCGTGAGAAAACCATCGCAATCGACAGCACCAGCACGCCCAAGATGGTATATGGAATCACCACGTCGCACGAACTGCGGGTGCCGCTGAAGAAGAACTGTCCCACCACGAAGGTGGCGAAGAGGCTGCCCAGGCCGTTGAACGACTGCGAGAAGTTCAGCCGGCTGGTGGCCGTGGCTTTGTTTCCGAGTTCCGTCACGTAGGGGTTGGCCGACGTCTCCAGGAAAACCAGTCCGCAACCGATGACGAACAGCGCGCCCAGAAAGGCGTAGAACGTGCCCATGGCCGAACAAGGGATGAACAGCAGGGCGCCGATGCCGAACAGCATGAGCCCCATCACCACGCCCCGCCGATAGCCGGCGCGGTTGATGAACCACCCCGCGGGGATGGCCATCAGGAAATAGCCCAGATAGGTGGTCACCTGGATGAGCGACGACTGCGTGATCGTGATGTCCAGCTCGTTCTGGAAATGCTTGTTCAGCACGTCCAGGATGGCCCTGGCAAAGCCCCACAGGAAGAAGAGGCTCGTGATGAGGATGAAGGGCACCAGATATTCCTTGGTGGTCAGTGCCGTCTTGCGGGGGGATTGAGGCTGTTGTTTTTTCATTTCAGTGAGTTTTCGTCGATGGCCAACGCCCGCCGTCGACACCGCCGTCCGAGAAGGGTGTTGTCTGGGGGCGAAGACGAGTGGGGGAGAAGGGTTGTATGGTCATGTATTGTTCTGATGATGGCGCCGCGGGGGATGGGGGATGGTCGTGAAAGACGTGTCGCCCCGCCCGGTTGCGGTGGTTCGTGCGCCGCCGCTTTCCATGCTTTGGCGCGCTGTCTAAGCGACGGCAAATTTACCGCAATTATTGTTGGCTTGCAACTATTTCGAGAAAAAACATATATTAAATGTTAAATGTGAAATGAGGAAGTATGAAATGGGGGGATGGGAAATGTGGGATGGGAAATGGGGAGCTGTCTTCCTGCGCTCCAAACGCTGTGCTTTTGCAAGCCCAAAGCAGTGCTTTCGCGTCGCGAAAGCGGGCTTTTTACAAGGCAGACGCTGTGCTTTGGCAAGCTCGGAGCGGGCCTTTTGAAACGCCGTCGGGCAGCGAGCCGCAAACGACGCACGACGGCAAGGCGGTCAGCGGGCTTTTTCGACCGGCCTGCCGCACGCTCCACGGCCGACCGGGGCTGCGCCTTCGGCAGTCTCCAGCCACAGGAGGCAAGCCGTCGGCCCCGCCATTTGCGCTGAATCTACCTCCCTTTTCGGCCACAGGTGGGGCAAACGCCTTTGACCAGACAGTTGACGCTGTGCAGCCGGTAGCCTTCGGGCAGCGAGACCTCGGGCGCGTGCAGGTCGGGAAGGCAGTAGGTGCGGTGGCAACGCTCGCAGAAGAAGTGCATGTGCTCGTCCTCGTCGTTGTCCTCGTCATGGCTGTAGCACAGTTCGTAGCGTGTTCCGCCGTCGCCGTCTTCGATGACGTGCACCAGATGGCGGGCCCGGAACAGGGCCAGCGCACGAAAAATGTTCGACTTGTCGATGGAGAATATCTCCATTTCCAGCTCCCGCATCGACATGGGGCGGCTGCCGGCGGCCAGCGTCCGCAGGATGACGACGCGGTTGGCGGTGGGCTTCACGCCGTGACGGATGAGCAGTTGCTCGCATTCTTGAAGTTCCATGAGTTTCACAGGATAGGTTCGAGTTTCCGTTACCATTTCAGATAGCCGTATTTCTGCTTGTACCACAGCTGCAGAGCGTTGATGATGTTCTGCCAGATGACGTAGACGCAGGGCGCGATGGCGGCGTATGGGTTGAGAAAAGAGATGGTGAGCCATATTCCAACGACGGTGTTCTTCTGTCCCAGGGCCTGTCCTGCGCCAATGCTGTCGCCGTAGTGGCGGCCTACGGCTTTGCCCAGGGAGAACTGGAAGACGGAAAGCACCAGCGGAATGACGCACAGCATGGTCAGCACCCAGCCCGAAACGGGCGCGTGGAGCAGGCTCTTCATCGTTATGCCCATGATGATGGAGAGGTTGATACTCCATATATAAATGCTGAGGTTGGGCTTCGTCTTGAGCAGACGCACCATGGCGGGCCAGAACCGGCGGGTGAGCAGGGCGCAGCAGAGCGGAATGACGAGCACCATGAGCACCTTTCTGAGCACCATCAGGAAGGCCATGAGGAAGGAGATGTCGGCGTCTTTCTCCACCATGGGGAAGAAAAGGGGGATGATGACGGACGTGACGGCGTTGGCAAGAAACAGGTAGACCGTCAGCGAAGATATGCTTCCGCCCAGCTTTTCGACGATGACGGGGGCCGCGGCGGCCGTCGGGCAGATGACGCAGATGAAGACACCTTCGAGCAACAGCTTCATGGTGGGGTCGGAAGTGAGGTTGACGAGCAGCACGGCCGTCAAGGAGAGCAGCACGCGAATGCCCTGGAGGATGAAGTGCCAGCGGCGCGGGCGCATGTCGTCCATCCGCATCTTGCAGAACGTGATGTAGAGCATGAGGAAGACATTGACGGGCAGGACGGTCACCAAAAGTGGGCCGACGAACTCGCCGATGGGTGCCAATGGCGCAATTTCGGTGAACAGCAGGTAGACGATGGAGCCTACCGCAAGGCCCACGAGCAGCGACCAAGTCTTGAGAAACTTCACGAAATTCATCATCAAAACCTATTTGACCGTCGAAGGTCGTTGAGAGATTGCCGGGGTGTCGGGGTGACAGGTCGACGCGACCAATCGACGTTGACGACTGCAAAAGTAGTAAAAAACCGTGAATGCAACGAGCAGTCGGGAGGATATAATCCATTTTGGCAGAACCTTGCCTGCCTTTTCGTCTTTCATTTTCAATGAAAATATCCGGGAAAATCACTTCTCTAAAAGCTATTTATCTTGCAAAATTCGTTTTTCTAAAAGTGATTTATGCCGCAAAAAGGTGATTTTCTTGTCAATGGGGAATACCTTTTTGAGGTCGGCGGATTGGGTAAATCCTTTGATTAAATCAAAGATGCGCCCAATGGTTTTCTTGCTTTGGACAACATGGAAACGGGTGTTGGCAACAGGATTCCTTTGTGGATGTTCGGACTGTTGTACTAAAAACCGTGAATGAGACGAGCGGTCGGGAGGAAATAAAAGCAAAGTCGCCGACAAACACCGCCGTGCGGCTGTCTGTCAGCGACCATCCATTGTCTTGATCGACGTTGTCGAATTACTTCTTCAGCTTCAAATCGTAGTTCAATTGGGAATCGGCTTCCTCGAACTTGTCGTTCACCATGCGGAGGACGGAGTCGTTGAGCACCTTGAAAAGGACAGCGTCTTCACCCTTGCCGTAGGCTATCTTGTAGAATGTTTCGGGCTGTCCATTTACGTCTTTCTTCACCACTTCCTTCGTTCCGGCGTAGGTTTCGGTCTTGGTTTCCTTACCTTCGTAGGTGACGGTGAGGCGGTAGCCGTTGGTGGAGTCGTTGGCGAGAGCCAAGTCGTACAGCGCCGTGTGGTCGGCGCCTGGGATTTCGCCTGCGAAACGGAGCGAGTCGGCCTGTACGGAGTCGGCCGCCAAGGAATCGACACCCTCGGTGTTGGCTGCGGTCTTGGTGCCTTGATGACATGCCATCAGCACGGTGCCGGCGGCAAAAAGCAGAATTGCGTTTTTAATCTTTACCATAATTTCTCGTATGAATTTTGTATTTCGTGGCAAAAATAGGCAAACTGTTTGACACTGCACGCACATCAAGCTGTAATTAAAGTTAAAACCGCGGCGCAACGATTGGCCCTTGCCTGCATGCAAGGCCGTCGGGAAACGTACAGACATAAAAAAAGGGGCTCCGCTGAGTCCCAATCTTGTTAACCTTAAATCTAATACCATGAAAAACACGATGCAAAGATAGGATGTATTTCGCCTGTTTGCAAATATTATTCCATTATATTCTCATCAAGTTGTGAATTATTGATTTATGTCAAGCAGGCGACCCCTTCTTGTTTCTTTCCGTCCATCAGAATGCGCAACGGCTTGTCGAAACGGACGTGTCGGACGTAGGTCGTCTCTTCTATGGCGGGCATGGCGTCGAGCAGATCCTTGCGGAGCATGCCTCCGTTGTCCGACGCATTCATGTCGATGGTGAAGTAGCCGACGCCGAAACTCGTCAGGTTCTGGAAGAAATGCGTGCCCTGGCTGGGGTCGACCCGATAGTTTTTCAACGCCACTTCCACGATGACGCGTGCCGCACTGATGTGCGGCCACTTCACGGGAATGCCCAGATAGTGGTCGCTGGAGCCCCAGCGGCCCGGCCCGACCAGCACGTAGTTGCCGCCTTGGGCCAGGAACTTCTTGTTCAGACGCTCGATGTCGCCCGCCACGTCATAGTTGTGCATGGCCGAATACTGGTCGTCGAACTTGACATAGACCACGTCCTGCACGTCTTCCATCACGCCGTGGCCCAGCGAGTTATGGCTGCGGAGCAGGCATTTCTCGTCGGGGATGGCCCTCACGTCTTCTTCTATCATCTGCTTGGAGTCGACGATGGGCCGGATTTGCAGCAGGTTGAAGTCGCCTGTGCGGTCGGCGTTGACGTTGCAGGCGAACTCTATCTCGACGGGACGGCGCATGGCGGCCGAGCCGAAAGTCATCGCCATACGCATGAGTTCGGGCAAAGGGAAGACGCCCTGCTGCAAGACCCCGCAGAAGGAGATGACCTTTCGGCCGCCGTCGTAGATTCCGTCGCGGATGATTTGGTCGTAGGGGTCGTAGGTGGAGGCGATGTAATTGAGCGACTGGTCGTCCACCGCTTCCTTCACCTTGAGCGTCCGGATATTGAAACCGTCGTCCACCTTGAACTCGTTGTCGCTGTTTCCCATGTCAAGCGCGTAGAACTGCGTCTGCGTTTCGCGCAGGGCCGTCTCCATCTCGCTGGTCTGCAACACCTGGTCGGGGTGATAGGGGCTGACGCGCAACGTCTGTCCGCCGTCTACGATGTACTTGCCCAGGCCCAATGCCAGTGAGGCGATACCCTCTTCGGCCGTCTCGTCGCCGATGGGATAGTAGTTGAGCGACCGCAAGACGCCACTGATGTTGGGATAGAAGCGGTCGCCATACTGCCGCCCCACCACCTCCTGAAGGATGACGGCCATCTTCTCTTGGTCTATGACGTTGCGGGTGGCGGCCATATAGGCCTTCGAATCCTTGTAATACACTGAGGCATAGACCCCCTTGATGGCACTGGCCAGCATGCGGAGCATGGCATATCGGTCGGCAAGATAGGGTATCATGTAGGTGCTGTAGATACCGGCGAAGGGCTGATAGTGGCTGTCTTCGAGCAGCGAACTGGAGCGGACGGCGATTGGACACTTCACGGCTTCGAAGAAAGTGAAGAAGTCTTCGATGAGTGAATCGGGCAACTGCGCCCGCAGGAAGTGCTTGAGAATCTCGTCATTGTCGGCGTCGCTGAGCGCAATCTGGTAAAGGTTGTTCTGTTCCATGAACTGGTCGAAGAGGTCGGTGCAGAGCACCAGCGTCTTGGGGATGCGCACCGAGACACCCTCGAACTTGTTGAACTCGGGATGCACCTTGACGATGTTGTCCAGAAAGGCCAGGCCACGCCCCTTGCCGCCCAGCGACCCCTCGCCGATGCGGGCGAAGTGGGCGTAGCGGTCGAACTTCGTGCGGTCGAAGATGGCCACGACGCCGATATTCTTCATGCGCCGATACTGTACGATGGCGTCGAAGATGATCTGTCGGTGGGCGCCGACGTCCTGCAACTTGTGCCAGGTGACGGTGCGCAGGAAGGCCGACACCGGGAAAATGGCCCGTGCGCTCAGCCAGCGGCTCATGTGGTTGCGGCTGATGTGATAGAGCATGGAGTCGTCGGGAACCTTGAAGATGTTGTCCTGCAACTCTTTGAGGTTGTGGACGCGCAGGATTTCGGCGTGCGTCGCGGGGTCGCGGAAGATGAAATCGCCGAAGCCCATGTGCTCTTCGAGCATGTTGCGCAGGTCGACGCTCATCTTCTTGGAGTTCTTGTCTACAAAACGGAAGCCCTCGGCCTCGGCCCGCTGCCGGTTGTCGGACTCCGAACTCTCCATGATCAACGGCACGTATTCGTCCAGCTGTCGAATGGCGCGCAGCAGTTTCAGTCCGGCTTCCGGGTCTTTCACGGCCTCGCCGCGTCCATTGGCGGTGGGCAGTTGCGACAGTCGGTCGTCCATGGGGAAGCGGGCGTCGGAGATGACGCCGAGACAGTTGTCCTTGAAACGATTGAACAGCCTCATCGCTTCCTGGTAGTTGCGGGCCAACACCACCTTGGGCCGCCCCCGCATGCGCAAGGTGGCCTGATGACGGTTGAGTGCTTCCGTGGCAAACCGCTTGCTCTGGAGCAATATGTAATTGTAGAGATTGGGGAGGATGGAACTGTAGAAGCGAATGCTGTCTTCCACCAGCAGTATCATTTGCACGCCACCTTTCAGTATGTCGTGCTCGATATTCATCTTGTCCTCAATCAACTTGATGATGGATAGAATAAGATTGGTATTGCCCAACCAGCAGAACACGTAGTCGAAAATGCTCAAATCCTCATCTTGCATGCGACGGGTGATACCATGTGAGAAGGGCGTCAGCACCACACAGTGGATCTTGGGGAACTTCTCCTTGATGGCGCGGGCCACGTCGAAGGCGTCGTTGTCGGCGTTCCCCGGCATGCAGATGACCAGGTCGACCTGCGTCGTGTTGAGAATGACCGACGCTTCCTCGATGGTGCTGACCTGTGTGAACGTGGGGGGATAACGCAATCCCAGCTCCATGTACTCATTGTAAATCTTCTCCTCCACGCGGCCGTCGTCCTCCAACATGAAGGCGTCGTAGGGATTGGCTACAATCAGTACATTATATATACGTCGCATCATCAAATTGACAAACGTGACGTCTTTCAAATAAAATTTGTTGAACTCCTGTGGCAGCTTGTTCTCCATATTGCAACTCTAAAATTCAAAAGCTCTTTGCGCATGTATGTGGCTGCAAAAATAAGCAATATATTTGTAATTGTCTTTGACTTTGGCAAAATACACACGATTCGAAGGCATAAAATGGCGGATGATGACAATCCGATGCCAACAATGCACGGCTATGCCATCCTACTCCTACTATCTCATCCGCACCGACGGGGTCTTCCAAACCGACGCCGAGGCTGCCGCCTACGTCAATGACAAGGGCGAACGCCTGCAACCCAAGGCCCCATCAAGTGGGTCTACAACCAGATGTATGAAACCATGTCGGCCGCCAACAACATCATTTATCACGCGCTTCGGATTCCAGAGACGGAACGTTCCGCAGTGCAGAAGCGTTCCTTGGGCGAAGCCTACTTCATGCGGGCGTTCACCCACTACATGATCGCCTATCGCTACGGTCGCCCCGACAACGGCGTTCCCTTTGTCAAATATGAGGATTTCACCGACTATGCCAAGCAAATCAACGGCATTCCGACCCAGCAAGCCACCGTCATGGACAACTACAAACTGATTGTTGAAGACTTGCAGAAGGCTGCCGACAACCTCGATTGGTTCAAGGATTATTCCACGGACAACTATGGACGTGCCACGAAAGACGCCGCATTGGGCTATATGGTCAAGACCTACGCCTTCTGGGCACAGCACGACAAAGCGCAGTGGCCAAGATTCCGGCTCTTGTCGACAAGATTCAGGACGAAGGCGGCCGTGGAATCAATCGTTTTATCTACCATTTTTAGTATATGTGATATAATTGTCAGGAATGCGAGGGACCCAGTTCAGTTTCAGAACGATTGTCTTCAAATCGGGGCGGTAGGTGAATTGATAGGCAATTCTCTTTTCCCCTTGCTCTGTATAAAGTAGAATAGCGTGCTTGTCACCATAGCTCCAAGTCATCGTTTCCGCTTTATATTCCGCGGTTGTTGCCGACGGATCGCCGACATGGCTGCGTCCTTCGAATTTCATCGTGAGGTGCTCTTGCGGCGTGTACTTTTTCTCTACCCCAAACTCTACGGTGTTGAAATCTTTGTCATCGGCCTTCAAGCCGTGCGACTGATAATAGGCCGACACCCATTTGCCACAAATTATGCCCAGTGGGGCGTGCGTCTGCTTGGTCAGTGTGTATCTTTTATTATTGCAGGTGAAATGAATTTCTTTGTTGATCGTGTCGCATTGAAGTTCTATCTCTTGGTTTTTGTAGGGTGAAATGCGCATTTTGTCAGGACCGTCTTCCTTGAATGAAGCGAACGAAGGCTTTATACTGTCGTCGGGTGTTACGTAGTATAGATAAGCGTGCAACGACGACGTGAAATGAATTTGCACGATGTTACCCGGCGCATTGGTAAATTCCTGCGCCGTCCAGTAGCCTGCCAACTGCATCCGATGGTAGAGATTGTCCTGATTCCGTTCATCACCGTCGTTGTCGGAAGAGCAGGCCGAGAGGCTAAACATCAAGCTCATGAGTGCTCCGAAAAGGAATAGAAGTCTCGTTTTCATATCTTTTATATATTAAAATGTGGATAGTTCGATGTCGCAAAGGTATGGAATTATCAGACAGGTTGCTGCTTGTTGATATTAAATAATATAAAAAGAGGTGGAAAATGAGGCTTTTTATTGTTTTTTTGTTTGCCGGATGATTCTTCAACAGCCTGCCTTGTCAGCATTTCAACATTCTTTCTGCTGTTCCAGCGTTAACGAATCGAAATGACGAATAAGAAAAGTTAGAGTCGATTGTACGTCAAGTCAATCTTGTGTTTTATTCTCTAACTTTGTGAAAGGACTGATTTCAAACGTGAATCAAACTGCTGTGATGTGCGAAAACGATACCGACTTGAATTGAAAGAAGACGTCATGAACATGAAACCTTACCACGCCATACTGCTGTTCGTGCTGCTTCTGGGCGGCGCGGCCTGGGCGGGCATGCGCAGTTATCGGCAGACGCAACGACTGATGGTGGCCGACATGGACCAGGCCTTGGCCCGGACACTGGCCACGAAGCAGGACCGCTGGCTGACCCCCGACACGATAGCCGACTATCGCAGCCATCTGAAGACCGAAGTCTTGCGCCGCCATTCCATCGTGTATTACGCCATGGAGCAGCCCGGCGGCCTTTGCAGCCGGCGGATGGGATGGAAGGGGCAGGACGGAAAGGTGGTTTTTCAGAGTTATGCCAACTGTTCGATGGCCTCGGTGCTGGCCTTGTCCGACCAGCGGCTGCCTTTCTCGCTGTCGGTGACGGCTCTTTTGTGGGCCGTGTTCTCGCTGGCCTATTTCCGTCGGCGGGGCCGCAACCTGATAGTTTTGGGGCGGTTGGCGTTTCGGCAGGATGAAAACAGTTTCTACAATCTCAACGATGAGCCTGTAGGACTGACGCCGATGCAGCACCAACTCATGCGGCTGTTCTTTGAAAAGGCCCGTCATCAACTCGGAAAACAGGAAATCTGCGACGCCCTGTGGCCCAAAAAGCCCGACGCCAGCGACACGCTCTACACGCTCGTCAGGCGGCTGAAGCCTGTCATCGAGAGGCAAGGCGGACTGAAAATCGTGTCGGGGCGAGGAGGAAACTACCGCTTGCTGCCGACGGACAAAGCGCTTTGAGCCGACCTCTATATAGCTGTCTGACATTTGTCGGCAATGAAATGTCAGGCAAATGTCAGTCTCTTTTTTCGTGAAAAACACACTGTCGTCTCTACCTTTGCCCCAAAACAAGGACGCAAAGAATGAGAAACGCTGTTTTATTATTACTGATGAGCATGCCGGCCGCGCCGCTGTGGGCGCAGCAAGAGCGCACCGTGGAGTTGAAGGAAGTGAAGGTCGAGGCGGCCCGGGTGGTGGAACGCGCCGACGGGCGGCTCTATTTGCCTTCCGCCAGGCAGAAGGAAGCCTCGACGAATGGCTACAGTCTGCTTGCCAAAGTGGCGTTGCCTGTCGTCCGAATCGACGAAGTGATGCACACGATTGTGGCACTTGACAATCGTGGAGCCGTGCAAGTGAGAATCAACGGCGTGGTTGCCGACAAGTCAGACCTGCTCGCCCTCAACCCCAAAGAGGTGAAGTCGGTTCATTTTGTGGACAATCCGGGCGTGCGCTATGGGGCTGACATCGCCTGTGTCATCGACATTCGGACCCAGCGCGGCGGCGAGGGCGTGCTCTTGGGGGCCGACTTGAACAACTGCGTTACGGCCCCGCATGGTGATAATAGCCTATATTTCAAGTGGAACAAAGGCCATTCGGAGTTGGGATTGGCCTATAGTTCCAGCTATGTCGACCTGCGTGGAGGCCGTTATCGTGAGGCAGCCGACTATCTGTTGGCCGACGGCACCCACCATCTCATTGCGCGCAAGGACGTCGGCAGTCGAACCCGAAACTTCGACAACAGCCTGGATTTGGTCTACAATCTGGCCGATTCGGCCACCTACGTGTTGCAAGCCAAGCTCTCCGGTGCCTTTTCGTATGCGCCGCGCAATACTGTCGACCGGCTGTTTGCGGAGAGTGGACAGGCTGACAAGATGGTGCGAATGATGAATAAGGACAGGAGCTTTACGCCCGTTCTCGACCTTTATCTCTTTCGTCGGCTTGGTTCCAAGCGGTCGGTCACGGCCAATGTGGTGGCAACGGCCATCTCCACGGACGCCGCTCGTGCCCACAATGAGGGTGGGGCGTATGCCTACGATGTCGACGGCAATACGTGGTCGCTCACGTCGGAGGCCATCTACGAGCGTCAGTTGACAGCTGCCAAACTGTCATTCGGCGTGAACCACCAGTTGAAATACACCCGCAACGTCTATTCTGGCTCCGTGGCGTCGGCCAACGGCATGCACCGCAGCCTGCTGTATGGCTTCGGCGAACTGAAAGGAAGGTGGCGGAAGTGGAGCTACGTGGCCGGTCTGGGCGTGAGCAACGTGCGCTATCGGCAGGACGACACCCACTATTCCTTCTGGCTGTTTCGTCCGAAAGCCTCTCTGAGCTATGCTTTGACCGACGGACTGACGGCCGGCTACACGTTTGAAATCAGTCAACACACTTCCCAAATAGCCATGGTTAGCGACACACGGATACGCACCAATTCGATGGAATGGACGGTGGGCAACCCGCGTATCAAGCCCAATGCCGTGCAGACGCATGCCATTCGGCTGGCCTACAACACACCACGGTTCCATTCAAGCGTGGACATGGAGTACTGGCGCCATTCTTCTTGCAACATGGCCAGCTATGAACGGGGCGCTGACAATCAGTTCTATTACACGCAGAAGATGCAGCCCGGCATTGCGATGTTCTATGTATCCAATTATACAATGGTGGATTTGATTCCCGAACGGCTGTCGTTGAGCGTCAACGGAGGTGTGTATCGTTTCATCAATCGTGGCGACAACTACCGGCATTACCTGACCGCCTGCAACTACGGCGGCAGTCTTCAAGCCTATCTGGGACGCTGGACATTGACGGCCAATGCCGACAACGGCTGGAAGTTCATGGAGGGGGAGACGTGGAACCGACAAGGACATGCCGTCTATCTGACGTGCAGTTGGCGTGTGGGCAACTGCCGCGTGTCGCTCTATTGGCAGCACCCGTTCGAGAAGAATCCGAAGGAGAGCCACGCGGAGTTGGTCAATTCGCTCATTCACAAGCGGATGACGACGCGCAGCCACGACCTGGGCAACATGCTGCATCTGGGCTTTACGTGGAAATTCGGCAAGGGAAGGCGGTATCGCGACATAGAGCGGAGGCTGCAAAACAAGGACAGGCAGACCGGCATTCTCTGACGTTGGAAAACAAAGAAGCCATATCATGCCTGTGAAAGGGCTGATATGGCTTTCCAAAAGCATGGCGACGGGCTTCCCAAAGCACAGCTTTCAGAAGCTGAAAGCACAGCGGTTGGCTGCTGAAAGCACAGCGGTCAGGCCGTGAAAGCGGGCCTGTTGGAAATCCATCGATATGCCGTGACTTGTCGAGAGGGCGGCTTAGCCGAGCAAAGCCTTGAACTTCTCTTCAATCTTGTCTCTGCTGGCAGCGCCTACGAACTTGTCGACGAGCTGGCCACCCTTGAAGAACAGGATGGTGGGAATGTTGCGAACACCGAACTCCATGGCGATGTCGTCGTTCTCCTCGACGTCGCATTTGCCCACGACAATCTTGCCGTCGTAGTCGTTCGCAAGTTCGGAAATGATGGGGGCGAGCATACGGCAGGGTCCGCACCATGTAGCCCACAAGTCAACGACCAATGGCAATTCGCCATTCTTGTAACTCTCGAAGTTCTCTGTTGTGATTTTTACTTCCATTTTGTTTGTTTTTTTTATGATGAAATGATGTTTGAATTGATATAGTTGAATCTATATGTCATTGCAAAAGCCGTATTCCGAAGTGCGGAACCGATGGAGAGGATTGGGTAAAGACCATGCCAAAATCTTCAATTGATGCAGTATTCCATGGCGGGATTGGCCTCGATGTAGGCGATGAGGTTGTTTTTGATGTCAACCTCCTTGCTCTTCGATCGGAGGACGAGCCGCGATTTGTGTTCGTCATCGATGATTTGGACGTATAGTTGGGTCTTGCCCGGGTTCTCGCTGATGATGGTGTTCAGGTCGTTTACCAGCGTGTCGTCGATGGCGTTGCGGTTGATGGTGATGGTAATCTTCTCCAATCGGTTTTCCTTCACGTCCTGAAGGAACTGTATGTTCTGCACTTTGAAGTCGTAGTAGTTGCCGTTCTGGTAGGGTTGCATGCACTTGGCGGTGATGTAGACCGAGCACCCTATCGTCAGCATGCCGCTCCATCGTCCCCAGTCTTCGCCGAAAAGCGCCAGCTCTCCCGCGCTTTCGTAGTCCTCGATGGTGACGATTCCGAACGGTTTTCCCGTCTTGGTGAACTTCGATTTCACGCCGGTGATAATGCCGCTGACCGTTATTTCATTCTTCAAAGCCAAGGCCGGCTTGTCCCCAAGCTCCGCGCAATGCGTGTTGCTCATGTGCTTGACGATGATGGAATAGTCGTCGAGTGGGTGGGCCGAGAGGTAGATACCGACGAGTTCGCGCTCCTTGTTCAGCCGTTCTATCGTGCTCCATTCCTCTGCCTGTGGGACGGGGGGATGGGCGATGGCCACCTCCTCCACGCCTCCGAACAAGGAAGTTCGGGCTTCGTTCTGCTCCTGTTGGAAGAGCTGGCCATAGTGGACGAGCGTGTCGAGGAACACTTCGCCCTTGCTGTTGACGCCGAGATATTGCTCGCGGCGAAGCCCGAAGCAGTCGAAACCTCCGCTCAATGCCAGCGACTCGAATGCTTTCCGGTTGACATTGGTGAAGTCTACGCGTTCCGCAAAATTGAAAATGTCCTTGAACGGGCCGTTTTCGTCGCGCTCCTTGATAATCGACAGGGCCGCCGCTTCGCCCATTCCTTTGATGGCTGCCATGCCGAATCGAATCTCACCGTTCTTGTTTACGCCGAAATTGCTGAAGCTTTCGTTCACGTCCGGGCCGAGCGTTGGAATGCCCAAAGCCTTGCATTCGTCCATCAACTTGGTGATTTCCTTGATGTCGCTCTTGCGTCTTGTCAGGAGGGCGGCCATGTATTCGGCGGGATAGTGGGCCTTCAGGTAGGCCGTCTGATAGGCCACCCACGAGTAGCAGGTGGCGTGTGACTTGTTGAAAGCGTAGGAAGCGAACTTCTCCCAGTCGCCCCATATCTTCTCCAGGACGGCCGGGTTGTGGCCGTTCGCCTTGCCCTGCGCGATGAATTTCGGTTTCATGGCGTCGACGATGGCCTTCTTCTTCTTGCCCATCGCCTTGCGCAATGCGTCGCTTTCGCCACGGGTGAAGTTGGCCAACTGGCGCGAGAGCAACATCACCTGCTCCTGATAGACCGTAATGCCATACGTGTCTTTCAGGTATTTCTCCATGCAAGGGATGTCATATTTCACCAATGACGGGTCGTTCTTGCGCTTGATGAAGTCGGGGATGTAGTCCATGGGCCCCGGGCGATAGAGGGCGTTCATGGCGATGAGGTCTTCAAAGACGGTGGGGTGAAGCTCCCGCAGATACTTTTGCATGCCGGGAGATTCGAACTGGAATGTTCCGATGGTGCGACCTTGCTGGTACAGCTGATAGGTAAGCTCGTCGTCAATGGGTATTTTCTCCAGGTCGACGATGTCGCCGGTCGTCTGCCTGACGTTCTTGCAGGCCTCCTTCAGCTCCGACAAGGTCTTCAAGCCGAGGAAGTCCATCTTGATGAGTCCTGTCGACTCGATGACATGGCCGTCATATTGCGTCACCGCCGTCTTCAATCCCGGATAGTCGGGGTCGGCCGCGGTCGAAACGGGCACCCAGTCGTCGATGGGGTTGCGGCAGATGATGAAGCCGCAGGCGTGAATGCCCGTCCCCCTGACGGTGCCTTCCAGCATTTTGGCATACTTGATGGTGTTTCTTTCGCGCAGGTCGACCGACGCTTCCGCCTCGCGAAGCTCCGGCGTGCACTTGATGGCATTCTTCAGATTCATCTTCAGGCCGTCGGGCAGGCGGTCGGGAATGGCTTTGCACAGCGCGTTCGACTTGTCCAGCGGCAGCTTCTCCACGCGGGCGACGTCCTTGATGGAGTTCTTGGTGGCCATGCTGCCATAGGTGATGATGTGCGCGCAGTTCTCATGGCCGTACTTGTCCATGACCCAGCGCAGCACTTTGCCACGTCCGTCGTCGTCGAAGTCGGTGTCTATATCGGGCAGATTCACGCGGTCGGGGTTGAGGAAACGCTCGAACAGCAGGTCGTATTTCAGCGGATCGATCTTCGTAATGCCCAGACAGTAGGCCACCACAGAGCCGGCTGCCGAGCCGCGGCCCGGTCCGACCATCACGCCAAGCTCTTCCCGTGCCGCTTTGATGAAGTCCGACACGATGAGGAAGTAGCCCGGGAAGCCCATCGTCTTCATCACGTGCAGCTCGAAGTTGATGTGTTCCTTCACATTCTCGGGCAGCGGGTCGCCATACAGCTCCTTGGCGCCATCGTAAGCGAGCTTGGCCAGGTAGTCGGCCTCGAACTTGATGCGATATATTTTCTCATAACCGCCGAGACGTTCAATGACCTTCTGTCCATCTTCCGGTGACATTTGGTTTTCTCCGTTTTCGTCGGTTGTGAACTCGTTGTACAGGTCTTGCTCTGAGAACTTCGCCTCCCACTGGGCTTCGGTGCCGAAATCTTCGGGTATGGGGAAGAAGGGCATGATGGGACCGTGGTCTATGCTGTAGGTCTCCACCTTGTCCAATATCTCCAAAGTGTTGGACAATGCTTCGGGAATGTCGGCAAACACCTCGTTCATCTCTTCGCGCGTCTTGAACCATTCCTGCTTGCTGTAGCGCATGCGGTTGGGGTCGTCCAGGTCTTTTCCCGTGGCCAGGCAGAGCAGATGGTCGTGGGCCTCGGCCGTTTCCTTGTCCTCGAAGTGGCAGTCGTTGGTGCAGACCAGCTTGATTCCGTACTCCTTGGAAAACTCCATGAGCACTTTGTTCACCTTCTGCTGCAGCGGATAGGCCTCGCGGTTGGCCAAGATGGATGGATCCTTCACCTCGTGGCGTTGCAGCTCAAGGTAATAGTCGTCGCCGAACACGCGTTTGTACCATTCGCAGGCCTCGCGCGCGCCGGCAATGTCTTCTTTCAATATCTTTCTGGGCACCTCGCCGGCCAGACATGCCGTGCAGATGATGAGGTCTTCGTGGTATTTCTCCAAGTCGGCCCGGTCGGTTCGGGGGCGATAGTAGTAGCCGTCCAGCCACGAGCGGCTGACCAGTTTGATCAGATTCTTGTAGCCGTTGTAGTTCTTGGCCAGCACGATGAGGTGGTAGCCGCTGTTGTCTCCATTCTCCTTCACCATGTCTTCCTTGCGGTGGCGGGCCACATACATCTCGCAACCGATGATGGGTTTGAAAGGTTCGAGCCCGTCTTTCTTGCGCTGCTTGTTGACACTGCCGCAGTAATCGACGAACTCCTTGATACCGAACATGGCACCATGGTCGGTGATGGCCATGCCTTTCATGCCGTCGTTGATGGCTTTGTCTACGAGATAAGGTATCTTGGACTGCCCGTCGAGAATAGAGTATTGGGTGTGAACGTGGAGGTGAACAAAATCTTCCATCATGTGAAAAAGCTATTGAGCGCACTAAGTTACGCCGAAATTCCGACCTGACAAAAGAATAATTGTAAAAATTTGTGGAAGCAACAAAAAACCACTACCTTTGCAACTGATTCGAATCGAAAGCCTCATTTATGATTAAGATTAAGAAGAAGCTCAAGAAGATACGTATCCATCGTGAAGGTACTGATCAGCTCGTCTATAGCTTTATTGCTATCGCAGCGATAGCTCTATTATTATACCGCCTTGACAATAAGATTCCCTTCTGGTCCTTTCTCGTTTTATGTACGGCGCTCTACGGCGTTGTCGTCAACTTCTATCGTTGTCCCATTCGCTGTTTCTCTGAAACGGATGATACTGACCATCTCGTCGTAGCCCCTGCCGACGGACGCATCGTCGTGATAGAAGAAGTGGAGGAGAACGAATATTTTCACGACCGTCGCCTGATGATCAGCATATTCATGAGTCTTTTCAACGTGCATGCCAACTGGTTTCCCGTGGATGGCAAGGTGAAGTCGGTGGTGCACAAGGACGGCAACTACCATAAGGCATGGCTTCCGAAGGCCAGCGAGGAGAACGAGCATGCCGACATCATGATAACGACGCCGGACGGAGTGGACGTGCTTTGCCGACAGATAGCCGGTGCCATGGCACGGCGTATCGTCACCTATGCCAAAGAGGGCGAGGATTGCTATATCGACGAGCACTTGGGCTTCATCAAGTTGGGAAGTCGCGTCGATGTCTATCTGCCGATTGGGACGGAAGTCTGTGTCAAGATGGGGCAGGCTACGACCGGTGACCAGACCGTCATCGCCAAGTTGAAAGGATGACGATGAACTTCAAAAAACATATTCCTAACAGTATAACGTGCTGCAACCTGATTTCGGGTTGCATCGCCACGTCCTTTGCTTTTACCGGCGACACTACGCTGGCTTTGGCTTTTGTCATCCTGGGCGCCGTCTTCGACTTTTTCGACGGCATGGTGGCCCGTCTGCTCCATGTTTCATCGCCCATTGGCAAGGAGTTGGACTCCCTGGCAGACGACATTACATTTGGTTTGGCACCGTCTACGATGGTTTTCTTCGAGTTGTATTCGCTGGATTATCCTTCGTTTCTGGAGCCTTTGCGCGACATCCTGCCTTTCTTCGCTTTCGTGATGGCTGCCTTCTCGGCCTTACGGCTGGCCAAGTTCAATCTTGACGAGCGTCAATCAACCGGGTTCATCGGTCTTCCGACACCGGCGAACGCCCTTTTCTGGGGGTCGTTGCTGGTCTATGGCCATGGTTGGTTCGAAAATCAGCATGGCGGCGTCATCATATTGTTGTTGCTGATTGTGCTGAGCTGCTATCTGCTGGTGGCCGAAATTCCCATGTTTGCCTTGAAGTTCAAGCATTGGGGATGGAAAGGCAATGAACTGAAATACGGTTTCGTCGGCCTCTCCGTGGTCCTTTTGGCGATTTTCGGTCTGTTGGAAGCCTGGTGGATTGTCATCGCCTGCTATGTCGTCGTGTCGGTATTTGCCAACAAGGTGTGCAAGGCATAGTTGCTTCTCTGTAGTTTGGTGAGTGTGATTCGCGTTCCCTGAATGTCAAGAAAACAATTGAATCATGATATTACTCAAGTTCTTCGCTCTGGTTCTCCTTGTCATGTTGCTCATGGCGGTGGTGTTTTTCTGGAACATCATCAAGACTTTCTTCCACCTCTTCAGGCAGGTGAAGCGTGGCTTGGGCGGTGAAGAGGCTGCGCGGAACACCTATCGCGGGCAAAACCGCAGGCGTCAGTCCGACCACGAGTCGGTCATCGACCGGCGCAGTCCCGAAGAAGCCAACCAAAAGATATTTTCCAAAGACGAAGGGGAGTATGTAGATTATACAGAAGAGTAGCCTTTTCCTTGTATATATGGCTCTGGCGACGGACCCATTCTCTGTTTTTAGGCAGAAGTGGCCCAACCATTAGATATTGTCAATGAAGTCCCGAGTTCTCACCGGGCAAGAATCAATTACCTATGAAAGAAAAAACTTCCAACCGAATTGTCTTTTTGGATTATGTGCGTGTGTTTGCGTGCTTTCTGGTTATGCTGGTACATGCCAGCGAGAATTACTATCCAGGCCCCGGTTCCACGGATATGGCCGGGCCACAGGCTATGCTTGCCAATGAGGCCGACCGTCTGTGGGTGTCGGTCTATGACGGTTTTTCGCGCATGTCGGTGCCTTTGTTCATGATTGTATCGGCATTCTTGCTTGCGCCGATGAAGGATGGACAGACCATGAAGGCATTTTATCGCCGTCGTTTCACAAGGGTGTTGCCGCCGTTTCTTGTTTTCATGGTCCTTTACAGTACGTTGCCCCTGTTGTGGGGACAGATAGACCTGTCTACCTCATTGACCGATCTTGCCCGTATTCCGCTCAATTTCCCGACGTTGGCAGGCCATTTGTGGTTCCTCTATCCACTCATCAGCCTTTATCTCTTCATCCCAATCGTGTCGCCTTGGCTTCGCAATGCCACAGCCAAGGAGGAGCGGTTCTTCATCTTGCTGTTTTTGGCGTCATCGTGCATGCCTTATCTGAACCGTTGGTTTGGTGAAGTGTGGGGGCAATGCTTCTGGAATAAGTATCACATGTTGTGGTATTTCTCCGGTTATCTGGGCTATTTGGTGCTGGCCCATTACATTCGGGTACATCTTGATTGGACGGTAACCCGTCGTTTGTTCGTTGGAACGGCGTTGACCCTGGTCGGAGCGGTGCTCACCATTCTGTCGTTCTACGTGCAGGCTGTACCGGGCGTGTTGTTGGTTACGCCCGAATTGGAGATAGGTTGGTCATTCTGCACCATCAATTGCGTGATGCTTACTGCGGGAGCGTTCCTGCTCTTTACTTGCATCCAAGGGCGATCGGCTCCTCGTTTCATCCTCGATTTGTCGAAACTCAGCTTCGGCATGTATCTCATGCACATCTTCTGGCTTGGTTTCTGGGTTATGATTTACAAGGAAACGCTCTCGCTTCCCACCGTAGCCGCCATTCCCTGCATGGCCGTCAGCACCTTTGTCTGCTGCTATCTCACGACAAAGCTCGTTTCATATCTGCCGGGAAGCAAGTGGATTATTGGGTGAGGCTTTCGCTGAATCCTTTCTTGCAAACGAAAAACGCACCATGTCCATCCTCTGTCTTTATTTTGACAGGGTGTTGACATGGTGCGTTTATCTTGAGGTGGCACGCATTCCCACCTGTTTGCAATGTGTTTCGTTCAGGTTGTTGGTGGGTCTGCTTTCTTGATGGTAGGCCGGGCGTCAATTGCGCCCGGCCATGGGCACTTGTTCCGTTATGATTTGGGAGCAGGGTTTTGGACGATTTCCCCTTTGCTGATGTCGATTTCGATTTGCGGGATGGGCAATACTTCCGCCCCTTGCTTGAAGTTCTTGAAGACCTTGGGGCCCCAGCCGACTCTCACCACATCGAAAAAGCGGAATCCTTCCATGCCAAATTCCAGGTGGCGCTCGTTCATCAAGTCTTCAAAAAGCTGTTCGCCCGTCGACGCGATGTCCGCCAGTTTCGCACGGTTTCGCACCTTGTTGATGTATGTCCTGGCTTCTTTCTCGTCGCCAGTCAAGGCACATGCCTCTGCATAGTTGAGATAGACTTCGGCCAGACGAATCAGTTTATGGTTCAAAGGCTGGTTGTTGCCACGGTTCTCTTCCCTTTCTCCCGGCTTCAGGTAGAGTTTGCGGTTGTAGAATCCGGTTCGGTCGCCGGTTAACGGGTCCACTTCTCCATACGCGGCCTTCTCTATCTCGACAGCTTCTTGGCTCGACAGCAGCGTAGCTTGCTTGCGAATCTTATCTCCGGCCTTGTCATAGGCTTCGGCGAGCGACTTCGTTGGCTGTGCCACACCAAATCCGATGGTCAGATTCCTGGGCATGGACATCAGTACATGGCGGTTTCCGTTGTTCACGTTCCATGCTCCTAAAGTACGAGAGTCGTACATGTTCACCTCCAGAATCGACTCGGAACAGTGTTCGCCGGCAAGCAGGAACTGGAACTTGTAGTCGTCCACCAGTGAATATTCGTTGAGGGCAAACAGTTTCTTGGCCGCATCTTTCACCTGGTCGTATTTCTTTTCATACAGACACACGCGTGTCAGCATGGCATAAGCGGCTCCCTTGGTGATTCTTCCGGCATAGGTTGCCATGTCTATATCCTTCTTTGAGGGCAGTATGGCTGCCGCTTCATTCAGGTCTTTCTCGATGGCGGCATACACGTCTTCGACCTTGGACCGTCCGAGCCGCTTGTGGTCAAGCTCCAGAACGTCCGTATAGAGCGGTACGGCACCGAAAGTCTTCACCAGTTCAAAGTAAGAGTAGGCGCGAATGAACTTCGCCTCACCTATCATTTGGTCTCTGTTGTAGGTCTTGAACAAGGATTTGTCCGCCGCTCCAAAGTCGCGTATCACGAGGTTGGCCTTGTTGATGCACTGATAGGTCTGCGAATATTTGTTCAAGATTTCGTTATGGTCAGCCGGATACTGATAGTTCTCCATCAAGGTGAACGTGGCGGCGTCGTTGTCGGAGCCGCTGTATGTCGCGTCGTCGGACAGAACGTCGCCAAACGCGATGGTAGACCACGTATATCGGAAGTCCTTCATGTCGGAATATACGGCTGCCAGACGCAGGAAAGCCTGTTCCTCGTTTTCCATTTTGCCGGCTGTAGCCCTTCCCAAAGGCTCCAAGTCCAAGTCGACACAACTGCTGAATGATGTCAAGACTGCAAGCGCAATCCCGGCAATGAGTTTATTTGTTTTCATAATAATTTCAGTTAAAAAGTAATGTTTACACCTCCGGTTATCACTCTCGACTGCGGATAGATACCATAGTCAATGCCCCTTGTCAATGAAGTGGACTGTCCAACTTCCGGATCCAGGCCACTGTAGCTGGTGAAAGTGAGCAGATTCTGTCCACTGACATAGATTCGGGCACTTTGAAGCATGAGCTTTCTTGTCAGCGTCGCAGGCAGTTTGTAGCCCAGTTGTACGTTGCGCAGGCGCAGATAGGTACCGTTTTCAATGTAGCGGTCGGAGAGTCTGTTGTTGTTATTGTAGTCGGCAGCGGCCAGACGGGGTATGTTCGTGTTTTTGTTGGTCGGTGTCCAATAGTTCAGCAAGGCCTTGTCCTTGTTGGTGATGTCCGTCAGGCTGTAGGTATAAAGCCGCAAGGCATTGAAAATCTTGTTGCCGATTGTTCCTCCGAACTGGAGACTCAGGTCGAAGTTCTTCCAACTCATGCCGACATTGAAGCCATAGATGACGGCAGGAATCGGATTGCCGATCATGCGTTTGTCCTTTTCATTCAGCATGCCGTCATTGTTGGTGTCGACAAACAGCACGTCGCCTAACTGCGCATTGGGCTGGAAGCCGGCCTTCTTGACTTTCTTCAACTGTTCTTCCGTTTGAATCAGTCCGTCGGTGACATATCCCCAGAAGGCTCCGATGGGCATGCCCTCGTTGGTGTAGGTGGCATATTGCTGCCGGAGAACGCCCGACGCGATGGGTGTGCCGCCGTTGAGCTTGGTCATTCTGTTGCGGATGGTAGAAAGGTTGAGGCCTATGTTGTATTCAAAGTCTTTCACCTTGTCGCGCCATTCCATGTTCATCTCGATACCCCGGTTGTTGGCCGCGCCGATGTTGGTGTAGGTGTTGTAGTTGTAGCCCATGTATTTCGGCATGGGAGCTGCCAGGAGCATGTCTTTGGTGGTCTTGTAGTAATACTCGAAGCTGAGCATGAGCCGGTTGTTGAAGAATGTCGCGTCGAGTCCCACGTTCGTTGACTCCGTGGTTTCCCACTTGATGTTGGGATTCCCCAGTCTTGTTACGGCTATTCCCTGGTAGAGCGTCTCCTTGGTGCCGAAGAGTGCTCCGTATTGTGCCCACAACGACAGCAGACTGCGGTCCAGGTAGCTGTCGATGTTCTGGTTGCCGATCTGCCCCCAGCCGAGTCTCAGCTTCAATGACGATATCCAGTTGGCGTTCAGTTTCTTGAAGAAGTTCTCATTGTCGATTCTCCATCCCAAGGCAAATGAGGGGAAGTTGCCCCAGCGGTTCTTCTTGGCGAACTTCGACGAGCCGTCCCGTCGGAAGGAAACGGTCAGCAGATAGCGGTTGTCGAAGTCGTAGTGCATGCGACCCAGATACGAAATCATGGCATACTCCGAACCGTTGTTCGTGCCTGTGGTCTTGTTTCGTTCTAGGGTGGCGTCGATATAGCGCAGATTGGGTGCCTCACCGATGAGATGCAGGCCGGTCAGGCCAAAGCTCTCGCGCTTTCCCCACTCGTTGGTGTAGCCGGCCATCAGGTTCAGATGGTGTTTTTGGGCAAATGTCCTGATGAAGGTCAGCGTATTCTCGAACGTGTAGTAATTGCCGTTCACCTGTCCTTTGTACAGACTGTTCTCCGTATTCTTCTGACTGTTCGATACGTAATAGACTGGGGTGAAGCTGGAAGCTTCGTTTCGTCTGATTTCCGCGCCGAAACTACTCTTGAACTTCAAGCCTTTCCAAAACTCGATTTCGCCATAGATGTTGCCAATGACGGCCAGGTCTTTGGCGTGTTGGTCATTATAAACGATGTCTGCCAGCGGATTGTAATAGTCGATGTAGGGCGAGGAGCCGTAAGTGCCGTCTGCTTTTTGGGCGGGAACGACGGGTTCTACGCGGATGGCGTTGCTTATCACGCCGTAGTCGGCGTCATACAGTCCGGAATTGTTGTACTCATTGATACCTGCCGAATTCGATTTGGCTATGGACAGGTTTGTTCCAACCACAAAGTGGTTCTTGATGACCGTCTTTTCCGAGTTGAGGCGCAGGTTGATGCGTTCGTAGTTGGTCTTCTTGATGGTTCCTTCCTGTTTCAGGTAGTTCGCGCCGAGGTTGTATTTGTAGTCATCCGCTTTGCCGGCGCTGATGCCTATGCTGTAGTCCTGCATGAACGCACTTCGCGAGATGGCCTTCATCCAGTCGGTCGACGTGTTTCTGTCCACCAACTTGAGATTCAGCTCGTTTACACCTTCGGCAGCTCTCACCTTGTTGATGGCCGACTGTAGGTCATACCATTCGGGACCGGTCAGCAAATCGAGGTTGTTCAGGAGTTTGCTCGTGCCCCAATAGGCGTTGAAGGTGACGGTCGGTTTGCCAACGGCTCCCTTTTGCGTCGTAATGAGGATGACGCCGTTGGCTCCTCTGGACCCGTAGATGGCCGAAGCCGAAGCGTCTTTCAGTATTTCCATCGACTGGATGTCCGATGTACTCAGATAGCTGATGTCGGTCACGGGCATTCCATCGACCACGTACAGCGGTTCGGCGTCGTTCACGGTGCCTACACCACGAATGCGGATGGTGGAGGAAGAGCCGGGAGAACCGGAGTTTGACGTGACGGATACGCCCGAAGCCAAGCCTTGCAGGGCCGAAGCCACGTTGGCTACGGGCTGTTTGTTCAGCTGTCCCTGACCGACGGACGCGATGGCACCGGTGATGTCGCTTTTCTTCATGGTTCCATAGCCTACGACGACAACTTCATTCAGGCTGCGCTGGTCTTCCAAAAGCACAATCCGCAAGGGCTGTTTGCCGGTGACGGCAACGCTCTGTGTGACGTATCCGATGTACGAGATCGTCAAAGTGGCCGAAGGCGGTACGTTGGCAATCCTGAACTTGCCGCTCAAGTCGGTCACGGCACCATTGTCGGATTTGCCTACGCGGACACTCGCGCCGATAATCGGCTCCCCGTTGCTGTCTGTCACGACGCCGTTGACAACCTGCTCAGCCTGTGTCACAGTCTGGGCTTGCATGGATACGGCTGTCAGAGGCATTCCCAATGCCAGGCATAAAGCCAACAGCCATTTTTTCTTACAACACAGAATCATAATTAATAAGGTTAAAATGGTTAGTGTATTTAAAAAAAGAACGAAGGTATAGAATCGATTACTTAGGTTTCGGTCAACGTAAGCTCTACGCCAAGAGATGACACAAAGATAGGAAAAAGCAGATGAAAGTTTATACAATTCTTATGTGTTTAACGCTTTTTAATACAGCGTTGCCAAACATGAACGCACCTTGGGCGCCTCTGTCGCAGGCTCGCCAAGGTGCGTCGGTTGTGAAAGGGTGCGTCACAAGGGGCTTCGCTCAGTTGTGTACCAGCGTTCCGATGTCCTCGCCGTCCATCACTTTCTTCAGATTTCCTGCGATGTCCATGTTGAAAACGTAGATGGGCAGGTCGTTCTCTTTGCACATGGTGGTGGCCGTGAGGTCCATCACCTTCAATCCACGGGTGTAGATTTCGTCGTAGGCGATGTCCTTGAACTTCGTGGCGGTCGGATCCTTCTCCGGGTCGGCCGTGTAGACACCGTCCACGCGCGTGCCTTTCAGCATGACGTCGGCCTCGATTTCAATGCCTCGGAGCGAACTTCCGGTGTCGGTGGTGAAGTAGGGGCTGCCCGTTCCAGCCGAGAAGATGCACACATAGCCGGCTTCCATCGCTTCGATGGCTTTCCATTTGTTGTAAAATTCGCCGATAGGTTCCATGCGGATGGCCGTCAACACTTTTGTCTTCACGCCGATGGCGCCCAGTGCACTGCTCAACGCCAGCGAGTTGATGACCGTCGCGCACATGCCCATCTGGTCGCCTTTCACGCGGTCGAAGCCTTTCTGGCTGCCACTCAGGCCACGGAAGATGTTGCCACCGCCTATCACGATACCAATCTGCACGCCCATTTCGTGCACTTCCTTAATCTGTCTGGCGTAGTCGGCAAGGCGTTCCGGGTCGATACCGAAATGCTGTTGCCCCATCAGACTCTCACCACTGAGCTTCAATAATATTCTTTTAAATCTTGCCATGAGGTATTGATAATTGATTTATAATACAAATTTCACTTCCCTGAACTCATATTCCCGGAACCTGCCGTCGCCATCTCGCAGCACCAGCAGCCCATCGTCGCCCACCTCCACGATCGTGGCTTCGAACCTGCCGTCGCCGTCTTCATACGTGTAAGCACCTTTTCGGCGATACAAGGCCTCGTGGTAGAGGGCCGAAATGGCATTGTATTGCCCGTTCTCCAGCATGCGGTAATACTTTTCAAAGGCTGCGACAATCTGTTTGAGCAGCAGCTCCCGGTCGACGTCGTGCCCCAGAATCTGTGCCAGCGACACCGGATTGGGCGCGTCGCTCTCAAACGTCCGTTGGTTCACGTTCAGTCCAATGCCGAATATGCAGTTCTTGATGTGCCCGCCGCCGATGGACGTTTCGATGAGCGTGCCGCTCAGTTTGCGGTCGTTCCAGTAGACATCGTTGGGCCATTTCAGCGTGATACCGTCCGTGTAGCCGTCCAACACTTCCTTCAGGGCCAGCGCGCCCGCCTCTGACAGCAGGAATTGGCTGCGCACGGGCACCATCACGGGATGTGTCAGCACGCTGAACAGCAGGTTCTCTGCGGGCTTGCTCTCCCATGTGTGGGTGCCTTGCCCGCGTCCGGCAGTCTGAAATTCGGCCGTCACCACCGTCATCCACGCTTCCGTCTGTGGCGCGTGCAGGCGCAGATAGTTGTTGGTGGAGTCGATTTCGTCCAACCTGATGATGGTTGCCGACGGCGTTTCCACGGTCGTCTTCTTCCTAAAAGGCCATTTGATCATTATTTTTCCCTTCCTATTTTGGCGGCTGTCGCAAGCCGAAGGCTTTCCGCTTTCTCCACCTTATTATATAAGGAGGGGGTTGAAAGCGTCCTCCACATGTTCCAGCAACGCCGTTTCGGCACGGTCGCCAATGATGGAGATGAGGTCGAAACGCAGTTCGTCCCATAGCTGAAACTCCTTGACGTAGGCATTGGCAGCCGCTCCCAGACTTCTGACCTTGCGTGCGTCGACGGCGTCCTGCGGTCTGCTGACCACGTCAGACGTGCGCGTCTTCACCTCGACAAACACCACGGTGGTGCCGTCGGGCGTGCGGGCCACGATGTCGAGGTCGCGATGGCCCAGTCGCCAGTCGCGGTCGAGAATGGTGTAGCCCTGTTCCCGCAGATGTTGGGCGGCCAATTCCTCGCCCCACTTGCCAAGGTCGTTGTGTGAAGCCATCAGGCTATCCGTATTGTTATTCTTTTACAAAAATACGATTATTATTTTATATTATTCAAAAAATCACCTATTTTTGCCGATATATACCGGGCTTATGGAACCGCGATCGTGTTTCATAGGCCGCGTTTATGGTTTATGATCAATCGTATGGACATTCGGCAACTTTCGTTTCGCTATCCCGGCCACAGCGATTTCGTGTTTCGCGATTTCTCCCTGTCGCTCCATCCGGGCCGTGTCTATGGGCTTTTGGGGCCCAATGGCGCCGGCAAATCCACGCTCTTGTACTTGATGACAGGTCTGTTGACACCCGATACAGGCAGGGTGGAGTTCGACACTACCAACGTTCGCCTGCGCCGACCCGCCACCATGCGTGAAATCTTTCTCGTTCCCGATGAGTTCGAACTGCCTCACGTCACGCTTGAAGCCTACATCGCTACCAACAGCGTGTTCTATCCCCGCTTTTCGATGGTCGACATGCAGGCCTATCTCAGCACCTTCGGCATGACAGCTGACGTGCGGCTCGACGCTCTCTCGCTCGGACAGCGCAAGAAAATCTTCATGAGTTTCGCCATGGCGACCCACACCCGGGTGCTGCTGATGGACGAACCCACTAACGGACTCGACATCCCGGGCAAGCGGCAGTTTCGTGAGTTCATCACGCAGGGCCTGTCCGATGACCGCATCTTCGTCGTCTCTACGCACCAGGTGAAGGACATCGAGGCCGTCATCAACCACGTGTTGCTCATCGACCGCAGCGAAATCATCCGTAACGAGCCGTTGGATTGCGCTGCAAATCTGGAAGAATTTTTCGAACAAGCCATGCAAGGAAGGGAGGTGCATCATGACTGATCAGCTGTTTGACAACCATCGTTTTGCGGCTTGTCTGCGCAAGTTGTGGGCCGAACAGAAATCGTTTGCCATGACATTCACGCCCATTCTGGCAGGACTTGTTGCGGCCGCCGAGGTCTTTGTCTCACTCATGTCCTATCGGTCTGTCCACTATCCGTCTGATGGCATGATGTCCCATGACCCTGCCAAGCTGGGAATCTTGGCCATCGGTTCCCTCTTGTTGTATGGTGGAGGCTGCGTGGCGGCCAGCCGCATGTTCATCGACGGCCAGCAAAAGGCAGGGCGCATCCATGTACTCACCACACCCGTGACCATGTTGGAGAGTTGGCTGGCCCGTGTGCTCATCTTCGTTGTGGGCTATCTGCTCGTGTTCCATGTCGTTTTCTTCGTGTTCGACGGTCTGCGCGTGGTTGTTTTCTCATCCGCTTTGCCAAAAGCTAGCATTGCGATGCAATGGTGGTTTGACTGGGAGGATAGTTCTGAAGTGTTGCTTCCCGCAAGCGCCTATCCTGTAATCGCTTATGCTTTCTGCGTCTCCTGCTATGTGCTGGGGTGTTTTGTCTTCCCCCGTCGACCGTTTCTGAGCACCACCGTCAGCCTGTTTTGCATCGGCCTGGTGTGGCTTTTTCTCGTCATTTTCTTTGCCGCCAGGGCGCCCTTCTTCTTCGACATGATTGCTGTTTGGGGTGCCATCCTGGCTGTCTGTAATTTCTGGCTGTCCTATAAGCGGCTTTGTGAATTGGAAATAATCGACCGAATGTAAGAAAGGAGGCTATTGCAATGAAAACCACCACTCATATCATCATAAGCCTTTTGGCCGCCACGGTCGTGCTGACACTTGTTTCTCCCGTCTTTGACGTGGTGCCTGACAAGCCCGTTGTCTATCTTGACAAAATGAAAACCATCCATGTCCGGGAGATAGCGGACATCGTTTCGGTTGATTCCGCCTTGGAAAATCTGGTCTCGGAGGATAACTACATCGTCAGCTTGGAAGCCAATGACAGCTTGAAAGACGTCGTCGTCAGCTATCCGTATCAGTTTGTCGAGGTCCGCATGCAGGGCCGGACGCTGCATTTGGCACTCCTTCCGACGCTGCGGGGCGAGGACATGACGCCGCTAAGCATGGAACTCATGCCGAACGAACAGGCGTCGGACAGCGTTGTTGCCGGCGAGCGGTTGGAGGCTGTCGTGCGCATTCAAATGCCTTCGGCCATGCTTCGCGACTTCCTGTCCAGGGTCAATCATGCTTCCTTGCGCTGCGTTTCGCTGCTTGTGAATGGCGTTCGGGGCGACTCGCTCTCCTTTCGGCGCGACCTGAATCTGGCTTTGGCCGATTGCGCGTTCGATGTGGCTGAGGTCACAGTGCCGGGCAAGATGTTGCGGTTGTCGCGCACAAAAATAGGCAAACTTACGTTTCATACTGTTCCGAGCGGCGATGGAGGATATTCTTCACGCCTTGAGACAGACAGCGCGTGGGTGGATGACCTGCTCCTGAAGGGACGAATGGACTATACTTTTGGCATCGACTACGAGTGTTTCGGCCATATCACGGTCGAACCGACAAAGGGCTATGGATTGGATGTCGAACTTTACAATATCAAAAAGAAAGTAATCTTGAAGTAAAACGATGGAAACGGAAAACAAAGACGAACTTTATATGCGCCGTGCGCTCGACGAGGCGCAACGGGCTTTCGACAAAGGCGAGATTCCCGTGGGCGCCGTTGTCGTGTGTCGCGACCGCGTCATCAGCCGGACGCACAATCTGACGGAGACGCTCCGCGACGTGACGGCGCATGCCGAGATGCAAGCCATCACCTCGGCGGCCGACATGTTGGGCGGCAAATACCTCAAGGACTGCACGCTCTATGTGACGGTGGAGCCGTGCGTGATGTGTGCCGGAGCCTTGGGATGGTCGCAAATCAGTCGTGTGGTCTATGGCGCGACAGACGAGAAGCGGGGCTTCTCCCGCTTTGCTCCCCAGGCCTTTCATCCCAAGACGGAAGTAACGGGCGGCGTGCTTGAAGCCGAGTGTCGCGAATTGATGCAGGATTTTTTTCAAAGGAGACGATAAAAAAGAGTCATCGTCGCCCTTTTTTATCGATTCGCCTTCCCGGTCTATAGGTTTTCCTGCGTGATTTCTTTGGTGCGGGGGGGCTGCCGACAATGTGTCTATATCCCTTTCAATGTCATATTTAGCCTCCTTTTCTTTTATATGGCTTTGGTGTGGGCATACCATTTGGGGTCGTTTGGCCAACTTCACCTATCGGGTCCGCACATAATCACCACAGGCGTAAAAAAGACCAAGATCTTCGGCCTAGCTTCCTCTGTCACAGGTTAGATAGGGTAGCTCGCTGCGCTCGCAACCCCGCCCTCTAAAAGGACCAACCGCCAAGGCGGTAGTGCGCAGTGTACCATGACCATGCTGCTATGAACCGACCGATTTGGAGTAAAATACCTCTTTGACAAACAAAAGCAGGCCGTTCACACGCCAAGAGCAGCGTGTTCACATCGCAAAAGTAAGCCACTTGATAAACAAAAGCAGCCCGTTCACGCGCCCAAAGCTGCCTGTTTGATAAGCCTAAACCGGTTCATTGGCACATAGTCATGGTGCATTGCGCACTACCGCCTTGGCGGTTGGTCCTTTTAGAGGGCGGGGTTGCGAGCGAAGCGAGCTACCCTGCCTGGCCTGTGACGGAGACATCTAGGCCGAAGGTCTTGGTCCTTTTTGTATTTGTGGTGGATGTTGTCGGGCTTGAAGGGTGGTTGTAGGAATTGCCAATTGGTTTTTGAAGCATGCGGAGGTATGGGCTACAAGGGCAATAGGATGGTCATGGCTGCCGCCGGCTGCCCCTTGATGGCGGGCGGGCAGGCTCGCATGACGGAATCCGAGGCTTTCTTGCGGGTGTTGAAGCCGGCGGCTTCACCTCTCCGTAACCCCCGGTCATGCCGCAGGATGACCGGGGGAGGGGTGCCCACCATCCATCCGTCGACCCAGGAGGGGTCGTCCAGAGTCATCACGGCTGTCTTTGGGCGACCCTTCCAGGGTCGATTTCCTCTTGGTCTTCTATCCCCTGGTCACTCCGCTTCGCAGAGATAACCAGGGGTTATCAAGCGATGAAGCCTCCGGCTTCACTTCCTGCGCCGCCTGCGACAGGCATTTCTTGGTACCCAATGGCTCATGGGGACATAGTCATGGTGCAGTGCGCACTACCGCCTTGGCGGTTGATCCTTTTAGAGGGTAGGCTTGCGAGCGCAGCGAGCTACCCTGTCTGGCCAGTGACAAAGAAAGCTAGGCCGAAGGTCTTGGTCTTTTTTCGACTCATCGTGGCTTTTAGCTCTCAAATCAATTGTCGTGGGTAGCGTGCTGACCGTTTTTTTTGATGATTGATTTGGACTGAAAATAATGAATTTTCTTGACAAATGAGACCTGAAAAGTGAGGTTTTTCAGAAGGGGAAAGGAGTTTCAATGGGAAACGGCAGGATTTCTGGTTTTGTGTAGTTCGTTGATTGTCAGGAAGTTGATGGCTTTTAGTGTTCTAAAGCGGCTTGTACTGTTTGCCATCGCTGTACTTTTACGCGCCGAAAGGATGGCTTTCGCAAGACCGTCATGGCCTTTTGGCGAGGTGAAAGTTCTGCTTCCAGCGGCTGGAAAGGCTGCTTTCGGGGCCGAGAAGTGCGGGGATGGGCGGCTTGAAGACGGCCGGCGGGCGGCACAACGGGCAAAAGGGGGGCCTGTTGCGGTGCTGATTGAAGAAAGCGACAAGCCCGTTTTTTATGAGCAAAAATTGACAAATCTTGAGCTGGCGAATAGGCGAGTTTTGAGCAGGCGCGTGTCGGCCGGCCAACTTGGCAACTTGGCTGTCGGCCAGGCAAGCTATCGGTGGCCGCCGGCACGGCCTCGTCGGGCGGCAAGAGAAAGCGTGGAGAATGCTTGGCATTGCCCTCCCATTCTCCACGCTTCGTCGCCGACCCTTCACTTCATGCGCGCTTTGTCCTTCGTTCTTCGCCTTTCACCTAAAAAGCGACCTGTCGTGACCCGTCGGCCTGCTCTGTGATGGTCACTTTCACGGCGTCTTCGGGCAGCAACTCCTCGATGAGTTCGGGCCATTCCATGAGGCATAGGCTGCCACTGTAGAAGTAATCCTCGTAGCCCATGTCGTAGACCTCCTCCAACTTCTTGATGCGGTAGAAGTCGAAGTGGTAGATGGAGTTGCCGTTGCGGTCGGTATAGTCGTTGACGAGCGAGAAAGTGGGCGACGTGATGACGTCTTCCACGCCCATGGCCACGCATAGGGCCTTGATGAAAGTGGTCTTGCCGGCCCCCATGTGGCCGTAGAACGCGAAGACCTTGCGGTCGCCCATCTGGCTGATAAACGTGCGGGCGGCGTCTTGAATGCTGTCGAGTGATGTGATTTTGATTTCCATATAGTCTTGGTGCTTGATGTTTCGTCTTGTCGTTTCGGGCCTTCAGTGTCGGCGGGGCGTGAGGTCGATGAGCGGAATGAGCATTTCCTCCATCGAGATACCGCCGTGTTGGAACGTGTCTTTGTAGTAGGACACGTAGTAGTTGTAGTTGTTTGGGTAGGCGAAAAAGCTGTCGCCCAGCGCAAACACGTATGTCGTGCTGAGGTTGGGAGCCGGCAGGAAGGCCCGTTTGGGCTCTTTCAGTTCGAACACCTGCCTGGCGTCGTAGTTCAGGTTTCGGCCCAGCTTGTAGCGCAGGTTGGTGTTTGTGTTGCGGTCGCCGATGATTTTGACGGGCTTGCCCACGCGAATGCTGCCGTGGTCGGTCGTCAGCACCACGTGGAAGTCGGCCGCCGCCAGCTCGCGGAACATTTCGTAGATGCCGGAATGGCGGAACCAGCTGAGCGTGAGGTCGCGGTAAGCCCGCTCGTTGGCGGCCAGTTCGCGCACCATCTTCGATTCGGTGCGTGCGTGCGACAGCATGTCGATGAAGTTGACGACCACCACATTCAGGTCGTAGTTGGCCCATTCGCCGCGCCGCTCCATCATCTTGTCGGCCGCCTGCGAATCGTTGATTTTATGATAGTCGAACGTGAACCGGCGGCGGTAGCGTTCCATCTGCGTGCGGATGAGGGCGGCCTCGTTCAGGTTCTTGCCTTCTTCCTCGCCTTCGTCCACCCACAACTCCGGAAACATCTGCTTGATTTGCGTGGGCATGAGGCCGCTGAAGATGGCGTTGCGGGCATATTGCGTGGTGGTGGGCAGCATGCTCATGTAGAGATTGTCGTCGATGTCGAACAGGTTGCCGATTTCCTGTGCCAGCATGCGCCATTGGTCGTAACGGAAGTTGTCGATGACGATGAGGAACACCTTCCGCTTTTGGTCGAGCAGAGGGAAGACGCGGCTCTTGAAAACCTCATGGCTCATGAGCGGACGGTCGGACTTCCGACCCTGTTCCAGGTTGCCCATCCAGTCGAGATAGTGCTTCTTTACGAACTTGCCGAAGGCGTTGTCGGCCTCCATCCGCTGCGTGGCCAGCATGTCGGCCATGCTGTTTTCGCCCGCACTCAGCTCCAGTTCCCATTTGGTCAGCCGCTTGTACAGATCCATCCAGTCATCCGTCGTGCGGCAGTTGTCGATCTGGGCGGCGATGTCGATGAAGCTTTGGCGGTAGCCACTCTGCACGACGCTCGACACGAGGTCCTGTTTGTGGATGCACTTCTTGAGCGAAAGCAGTATCTGGTTGGGGTTGACAGGCTTGATGAGGTAGTCGGCTATCTGCGAGCCGATGGCCTCGTCCATGATGTTCTCTTCCTCGCTCTTCGTCACCATGACGACGGGCGTGGCGGGCTGTATGTCTTTGATCTGCCGAAGGGTCTGTAGTCCTGTCAGTCCGGGCATCATCTCGTCGAGCAAAACCAGGTCGAATGTTTGGCGGCGGCAGGCCTCGATGGCGTCGACACCATTGCTGACCGTCATGACTTCGTAGCCTTTCATCTTCAGAAAAAGGGTGTGGCCTTTCAAGAGTTCTATCTCGTCGTCGGCCCAAAGTAGTCGTCCGTTGCTCATCTTATGCGTTTTTTAGAAACCTTCCAGGTCGTAATATTCGTCATTCAAGTCCACCGTCTTCTGCTTGGACTTGGCTTTCACCGCCTTGGTGTCCGTCTGGGGCGCCTCTGGCAGGGGCTTCCCGTCCTTGTAAATCAGCTCCGCGGGCTGGTTGAGTAGGTCGTTCCGCGTCAGTTTGATGGGCGCGAAGTGCTCGTCGTAGAATGCTTGATAGTCGGCATAGCTGAACTGTCGGCCTATCAGTTCCAGGTTCGCGCGGCTGATGATGAGGCTGTGCGCCTTGGCGACAAGCCCCTTGAGCGGCTGCTGTTGTGCCAGCTGGCGGGCGTAGAGCAACGCCTCCTCATAGTTCAGGAAGCCGCCGACCTCCATGCGGTGGCCGCCTTCGAGCGGAACAATGCCCAACTCAAAGTTGCGAACCAGGTAGTTGGTGAAGTTGTAGCGGGCCATCTCGAAGAGCAGCTGGTTCTCGTTCAGGGAGTCAGGGCTGTAGACCAGGATGTACAGATACTCTCCTTGCGTGTCGGCGCTGAGCTGTACGGAGGCAATGCTGTCGCTGTCGCTCATGACGGCCGCGCGCCGCTGCCACAGCTGGTCCATGTGGAGCGGTCCGCCGTGGGGTGTCCGCCCGGCCTTGACGCCATTGACGATCATGCCCGCCAGTTCGCTGAGCCTGCTCGTGGGATAGTCGGCCACCAATTGCTGCATGTCGGCGAGGCAGGCGTGGGTGTCGCCGTCGTTCAAGCGGCTCAGTCCGCCGATGAAAAGGAACTTGTCGCGGTTGGCCCCCATGGGGAACCGCTTGTCGGAAACGGCCCGGTTGGCGTTGACCGTGGCGTATTGCCCCGCCTTGAAGGCGTCGTAGGTCGCGCCGTAGAGCGAGTCTTCCAGCTGTTGGCCCATCACCGCGTTCTCCTTGAAGTAGGGGTCGGTCAGCACGGCGGTCCATTTGCTGTCCTTGAAGTGCTGCTTCAGCCGTTCGATATAGCTGTCGGCCAGGGCCATTTGGCCCATGCGGGCGTGGAGCAAGTACAGGTGATAGCAGGCTTCGTCCATCTGTTCGAACTGCGGGAACTCCCGTTCGAGGCGTTCCAGAGCCTGTCGGCTGAGCGTGAACTCGTCGAGTTTGTCCTTGAAGATGACGCCCGAGTGGAACAGCGCATCGGCCAGCAGTCTGTGGCTTTCGGCTTGTTGCGCCTCCGTCAGCGGAATTTGAGCCAGGTAATATTCGCGCTTGTGCGGGTCGCTTTCGGCTCTTGTGTCCTCCGCTTTCGGCTTTTCGGGGGCCGTCGGCGCGGCCAGCGTGTCGTTGGCGGCGGGCGTCGAGGCGTCGGTCAGGTCGGTGGAACCGACCACCGTCTTGTTCTTGCGCTGCCAGTCGTCCGTGTTCTGCCGGTTGCCCCATATCCTTCTGAAAGTCTCCTTGCCCGCGTTCACGGCCATGGGGTTGTAGAAATACCAGGTGTTCTGCTTGTCCTGCGCTTGCGGGAAGGCCGGCTGGCTCGTGCGCCGGTCGCCCGTGCGCCGGTTGGCGGCGGCATTGCCGCCTGCCGCCGATACGGTTTCAGTCCCCTCGGCAGCCGCCCTTTCGGCCTTCTCCTTGCGCTTCAATGCCGCGATGGTACGGTCGATGGCCTCGTTGCGCTGGTCTTCGGGCAGCGTGGCCAGCAGCAGGAGCGAGTCTTGCAGGGCTATCTGGTCGGTGAAAGGAACGAGTTCGTCCAGGATGACAGACCTTTCCGTCATCTGCTGGTAGCCCTGTCGGGACTTGTCGAGCATGCCGATGGCCTCCGTGTAGCACCGTCGGGCGTCGCCGAAACGCTGCCTCGACCAGTAGAGGTCGCCCAGCCTTTGCAGCAAGACGCCCTTGCTCCAGCTGTTCTTCTGGGCCTTGCGTCCTCCTTCTTCGTATGCCTGGATGGCCCGGAGCGTATCTTTTTGGCCCAGGTGGATGTTGCCTATCGCATAGAAAACCTGTTCGAGATAGTCCCGGTTCTTGTCCGACGCGGCCATGCGGTGGAGCTTGGCGATGGTCTGGCGTTGCTGTCCGTCGGCCATCACCTCGGTCATGGCGATGCGGGCGTTGAACTCCAGTTCGTAGGGAGGGTTGAGGGCGATGACCTTTGCGTAGGCCTTGTAGGCCTCTTGCGGCCGGTTCAACCTGCTTTGGAGCTGTCCCATGAGAAACCATTCGCGCGCTTTCTGGCGGTGGCGCTGCTCTCTGGCGCTGACGCGGCGCAGATGGGCCGCGGCCCGGGCATAGTCTTCGATGTGGAGATAGTAGTCGGTGAGGGTGTAGTCCCATTCCTTTTGCGCCTGCCAAAGGATGGAATCGCGCTGCATGTTGCGGATGACGTCCTCCGCGTCGTAGCGTTCGCCCAGCTCGACATGGCACTTGGCCAGCCAGGCCTGGGCCTTTTGATGGATGGCGGGCTGCGTGGCGTAGAGCCGGCTCATGTGGCTGAACGTCGAAACGGCTTCTTCGAGGTCGCCCTTCTGGAACTGCGAGCGGCCCATCAGCAGCCAGGCTTTCCACAAGAATGGGTTGTATTCCCTGCGGTTGAGCCATTCCGTGTCGCGGGCGGTCTTGCGTCGCTGCTTGTTCCACACGGGGTGACGCTTGATACTGTGCAGTTGGATGGCCTTGCGGCACTTCTCGATGGCCTTGTCGAACTGGCCGCTGCCGAGCTGAAGGCTGCCTTTGTTGCCGATATAGTACAACGGCAGCAGGTCGGTGTAGTTGTCCTGGTTGCCGTTTTCCTTCTCCAGGCAGCCGTCGATGTAGGCCTGTGAGGCGTTGTAGTAGACGTTGTAGCGTGTGTTGAAGGCATGCCACCAGCGCGACTGGGCCGTGTTGTGCTGAGTCGAGCAGGCTGTCAGCAGGACAAGGAGTCCCGAGACGACCGGCGGAAGCATGTTCTTGAAGCGCTTATACATGGGTTGTGTGGTGGTGGAAGAGGCGTTTCGCCAATCTGGTCAGTGCGTAGACGAGAATGCTGATGAAGATGATGGACGCGCCGGAGGGTACGTTGAGGCTGTAGCTGATGGCCAGTCCGAGCAGGCAGTCGGCCCAACCGATGACAATGCTGTAGGCTATCATCCTCTTGTAGTTGAACGTCAGTTGGTTGGCCGTCATCTGGGGAATCGTCAGCAGGCTGATGGCGAGCACGATACCGACCATCCGCAGGGTGGAGACGATAGTGATGGCGATGAGCGCCATCATGACGTATTCGGTCGTCTTGACGGGCAACTGCTGCGACAGGGCGAAGGTGCGGTCGAAGGCCACGCTGATGATGAGACGGAAGAACAAGGCGAATACGGCCACGACGACCACCGCCAGCAGGCCCAGCAGCCACAAGTCGGCCGTTCCGATGGTCAGGATGTTGCCGAAAAGGAACGACGGCAGGTCGGTCATGAAGCCCGGCGTGAGAAAGCTGAAGATGATTCCGACGCTCATGCCGAGCGTCCAGAAGAGCGCGATGGCGGAGTCTTCGCGCACATCCGTCCTGCGAGACATCCACTGTACGCCGAAGCCGCAGAGCATGGCAAAGGCCATGGCTGAGAGGATGGGGTTGATTCCGAGATACACGCCCAGCCCTATGCCGCCGAAAGAGGCGTGGGTGATGCCGCCGCTGATGAACACCAGCCGCCGCGTGACGATGTAGGTGCCGATGAATCCGCACACAATGCTGGCCAGAAGGGAGCCTAACAGGGCGTTCTGAAAGAAGGTGTATTGAAGTATCTCCACTGTTGCGATATTGAAAAAAAATGAAAAGGGAGGGCGAACTACAGGTTGTCGCTCAGCGCGAACACTTCGTCCTTGAGTGGATTGGGCAGGTTCACGCCCCGCAACGTGAGGCTTCGGGTCCATCCCTTCACCTCTTCGGGGCGCATGGTGTAGAGCACTTCCGAGAATTGTTCTATCTCTTGCTCCGTGTAGGCGTCGGAGTCGCGTCCCCGGAACGCATCGAGTTCCTCGTCGTCGTAGTATTCTATCTCCTTGACGGCAGCCTCCATCATGCACTCCTGTTCGCATTTGTCGTTCTCGCCGTTGCACGTGTTGCACGAGTCCTGCACCCGGATGGGGGGCTCCGGGTCGTCGGCATGACGGTCGAAGCGTGTGAGCAATGCCATCGCAAGCCCCAGAACTACCAATGAAATGACCAAATATAGCATGTGGTTCCTGTTCTGTCGTTAATCGGTTATGCCGAAACCTGCCCGCTTCAGGTCGTCCCAGAAGCGTGGATAGGACTTGCTGACCACCTCGGGATGGTTGATGCGAATGCTTCCCAGCTTCATGGCCATCGGCGCCAGGGCCATGGCCATGCGGTGGTCTTCGTAGGTTTCGACGGCTTCGCCCGTGGGTTCGCAGCGTCGTCCGTCCCAAGTGAGTGTGTCGCCGTTCACGTCCGTCAGCACGAAACCTAATTTCCGCAACTCCGTTTTCAGTGCCACGATGCGGTCGGTCTCCTTGATCTTGAGACTCGCAAGCCCCGTGAAGTGGAACGGAATGCCCATTCCGCAGCAGGTCGTGACCAATGTCTGGGCCAAGTCGGGCGAGTTGACGAAGTCGTATTCGAGCTTCGGCAGCATGCACCGATGACGTTTGAGCCTGACGGTGGTGGGCTTGCAGCAGTCGGTGCTGGCAAACTGCGTCTTCACGCCCAGCAGGGAGAAGATGTATTTCACCACGGAGTCGCCTTGCCGTGAGCCGTCCATGAGCCCCTCCAGGGCTATTTCGGCATTGTTGTCGGGCGTGAGCGCCATCATTTCGTACCAATAGCTCGACGCGCTCCAGTCGTTTTCAATCAGATAGGGGCGGCTCTTGTAGGCCGAAGGCTTCACGGTGATGGTGTCGATGTCGCTCCAGTCGGCCACGGCGCCGAAGTCCCGCATGGTGCAGAGCGTCAGGTCGATGTATGGTCGCGACACGATTTCACCCGTCATGCGCAGTTCCAATCCCTTTTGCAGGGTCGGGCCGATCATCAGCAAGGCCGAGATGTATTGTGAACTGACATTGCCAGGAATCTCCAATCGGCCCCCTTCGAGCGTCTTCCCATTGATTTGCAGCGGTGGAAAGCCCTCTTCTTCCAAGTATCGGATGTCTGCCCCGAGATAGCGCAACGCATTGACGAGTGTGCGGATGGGCCGCTGTTTCATCCGATTCGTTCCCGTAAGGACGTGCGTTCCGGGTGTGCAGGAGAGGTAGGCGGCCATGAAACGCATGGCCGTGCCGGCCGCCTTGATGTCGATTTCGGCCGGCATGTCGTGCAAGGCGCGTATCATCACTTCGGTGTCGTCGCAATCCGAAAGATTCCTGGGCAGTATGCCGCCCCCCGAAAGCGCGTGGATGATCAGGGCGCGGTTGCTGATACTCTTGGAAGCGGGCAGCTGGATGTTGGCCCGAAGGCTGCTGGGCGGTGTTATGGTGTAAGTGGTCATGATGAAACCGTGGCTGAAAAGAAGTTGTTTTAGTAGGCGAAAGTGCCGTGTTCCACAACGATGTCGCTTGCCGTGCGGGCCGCCCGTGTCGTCTTGTCCTTTCTCGGGCCGGGCATGAGCAGACCGTAGTAGAGCACTTGGCGCATGCGTTCCTTCTGATTTCTTGAAATCTTGTAGGCCAACGTGACGGCATAGTCCATGATGTTGGCCGAGATATACGGCTCGCCGCTGCATGGCGAGCGGCGGGCCAGGTCTTCCACGCTCAGCGTTCCGGTGGCGGTGTTGAGTATTTGTTGCAGGTTGTTCTCGTATTCTATGCGGTTGTAGCTGGGCGTGTCTTCGCAATGGTCCGTGTCCATGCAATTGTCGGAGTAGCCGTTCTTGTCTTCCGCGAACACGTGGGTCAGTCCCAGATAGTGTCCCAGCTCGTGGGCGAGCGTCACATTGGCGTCCGTCGTCCTGTAGGTATAGCCGTATCGGCCTTTGTCGGTACCATAACGGGTGGATTCCTGATAGACATAACTGCTGTTCAGACAGGTGCAATGGGTGTACTTCAGATTGGCTTTCGTGAGGGAGTAGCCCTTGGTGTCCACCTTCTGAAGGCCTTCCTGAGCGTGCTCGTCATCCTTCATGATCGGCAGACTGGTAATCCCCAACACGTTGCTTAGCTCGCTGTTGGAACTGCCCGTAAAGGGAAACACCATGACATTGATGTACTCGTTGAGGTCCCAAAGGTATTTTCTGTTGTCGGACGAGGAGATGAACTTCTCTTGGTCTACGGGGAATGTACCGTCGTAGAGGATGTATTCCACGCCCGGCGTGCTCAGTTTGCGGCCGTGTTCGTCGTGTGTGGCCGGCAGAAAGCGGACGTTGAGGTTCTCGCTTTCGCCGTAAATGCCGCCTTGATAGATTTCGTTGACCCGGTTGAGCAGCATGCGCAGGCGGCCATCGCGGATGTATTGGGCGGTATCGCGCGCGTTCTTATAAAATACGTGGAAGATGACGGGCAGCTGATAGGTGTACGTGTCGTTGATGACTGCTGTCGTTTTGTCGTCATCCAGGTCGACGGTGTCTGTTGGCGTGAGGTCGTCGTTGCTCTTACAACTTTGCGATAAGCACAAAATCAGCAAGGCGATGAGGGGTAAAAACGTTTTTTTCATTTCAAGAAACATGACGTATAACCGAAAAGTGCCACGGGAATGGAGCATGACGACCGCTCCCATGGTCGATTGTAATACTTTTCTTTTCGACAAAGTTACGTAAAAAGGGATGAATATAGCCCATTGAGCATGTTTTTAAAATATTTTAATTGATTTTCTTCGTTTCGTCTATGATTTATCGTTACCTTTGCAACCGCTTACAAAAAGAGCTTTGTTCGGGATGTAGCGCAGTTGGTAGCGCACACGTCTGGGGGGCGCGAGGTCGCCAGTTCGAGTCTGGTCATCCCGACAAAAAACACAAGTGAGGGCTTAAATCCGATGGATTTAAGCCCTTTTTCTATGCTTTCGTAAAATGGTTGTCATGTTTTTTCGGCCATCTTGTCGTGCTTCTGTTTTTCTGCGATACGTTTCTTCGATATGCGAGCATGAAGTGCAGGGGGTGGCATAGGCCATGAAGGCTTACTAACAAGTAGGTATTCTTTATAAAAAGAGTTAAAAGAAAGTATCGTGGCTTGTTGCTATAAGGATATTATTCGTACATTTGCAATCAAAACTAAGCTGTTTTGCGGAGTTTTCTCCACCGTTCAATCCGGAGAGCGCGTTCTTCCTCTGTAGAGATTATGACTCCTTTGAAGTTTGATAGAATAATATATAATATAATAAGGTATGAAAATTAAAAGTCTTTTATTTGTTGTGGCTGTTGCCGTTGCGCTCGTTTCTTGCGGCGGTGGCGGTGGAATGCCCAAGTTTGGTGATGATGAATACCCTGTTCAGACTATCGGTTCGAGCAGTGCTTCCATGCAAACCACCTATCCGGCCACGATAAAAGGTATTCAGGATGTGGAGGTTCGGCCGAAGGTTTCCGGATTTATCACGAAAGTGTATGTGCACGAGGGGCAGGCAGTTTCGGCCGGCCAAGTGCTTTTCAGCATTGACAGCGAGACCTATCGTGCTGTCGTTCAGCAGGCACAGGCCGGATTGAACACAGCCAACGCGCAGCTAAATACAGCCCGTCTGACTTACGAGAACAATAAAAAGTTGTTTGAGAAGAATGTCATCGGCCAGTATGAACTGTCCACAGCACAGAATACATTCGCCACGGCACAAGCTTCCGTATCACAGGCGCAGGCCGCTTTGGCTTCGGCCAAGGAGCAGTTGAGTTGGTGTCAGGTGAAAAGTCCGTCGGCAGGTGTCATCGGCAGTCTGCCATTCAAGGTAGGCGCGTTGGTAAGCGCGTCCAGTGCGCTGACCACCGTATCGGAAATCGGAACCGTAGAAGTATTCTTCTCCATGTCTGAAAGTCAGATGCTCAGTCTTACTAAGACCGCCGGCAACGTGAACGCGGCTATCAAAGCCTTGCCGGCCGTGAAGTTACAGCTGGCTGACGGAACGCTTTACAACCATCCGGGCAAGATTGTCAAGGCCAGTGGTGTCATCGACCCCTCTACAGGTTCGCTTTCGTTGATTGCCCATTTTGCCAATCCCGAGAGACTATTGAAGAGCGGCGGTGCCGGTCAGATTATCATTCCCAATGATAACAATGCCGTCATTCAGGTGCCACAGGAGGCATGCTCCGAGGTGCAGGATAAGATTTTCGTTTACAAAGTCGGTAAAGACAACAAGGTTGTTTATAGCGAAATCAAGGTGGATCCGCAGAACGACGGCAACAACTACATTGTGACTTCGGGCCTGAACGTAGGCGACCGCATTGTCGTGAAAGGCATTACGAAGCTGACAGATGGCATGGATATCAAGCCCATTACAATCGAAGCATATCAGAAGAAGTTGGAAAAAGCAGCCAAACTCGCCGAAGGACAGAGTACAGCAAAGGGCTTTATCGACGCAATGAAATCTAAATAAACAAACGATATGACATTTACAAACTTCATAAAACGCCCGGTACTGTCGACGGTGGTCTCCATCTTCTTCGTCTTGCTGGGCATCATCGGTCTAGCTTCGCTGCCTATTGAGCAGTATCCTGACATCGCTCCACCGACTATTATGGTGGTGACGACCTATCAGGGAGCCGATGCGCAGACCGTACTGAACTCCGTTGTAACTCCGCTTGAGGAGAGTATCAATGGTGTAGAGAACATGACTTATATGTCATCGACCGCAACCAATTCCGGTATGGCGATGATAACGGTATATTTCAAGCAAGGAGTCGACCCCAACATGTGTGCCGTCAACGTGCAAAACCGCGTGCAGCAGGCACAGGCTTTGCTGCCGGCTGAGGTTACCCGCGTGGGTGTGACGGTGAGCAAGCGCCAGCCCTCGAACGTTATCATGTATTCGTTGACCACCGATGACTCCCGTTACGACGGCCAATTCCTGACCAATTATAACAACATCAACATCATTCCGCTCTTGAAGCGTATCAATGGCGTGGGCGACGTACAAAGTCCTTCCATGGCCAGCTATTCCATGCGCATCTGGCTGAAGCCCGAAAAGATGAAGATTTACGGACTTGTGCCCACAGATATCTCGGGCATTTTGGCCGAACAAAACATCGAGGCCGCGCCGGGTTCACTGGGCGAGAATGGTTCGGTAGCCTTCGAGTACGCGCTGCGATACAAGGGACGCCTGAAGAAAGCCAATGAATTTGAGAATATTTTAATCAAAAGTTCTACCACCGGACAGACTCTTCGGTTGAAAGATGTGGCTGATATTGAGCTGGGATCGCTACAATATAATGTGAGTTTGATTAACAATGGGCACCCCGCCGTGATGGGTATGGTCAATCAGATTGCGGGGTCTAACGCCACAGAGATTGCTACCGACGTGAAGAAAGCGTTGGAAGAAGCCAGCAAGACCTTCCCGCCCGGACTGAAATATACCATCGAACAGGATATCACCGAGTTTCTTTTCGCCTCGGTCGAAGAGGTTATCATGACGCTGTTTATCACGTTGGCGCTCGTTTTCCTCGTGGTTTACATTTTCTTACAAGACTTGCGCTCGACACTGATTCCAATGATTGCCGTTCCGGTGGCCCTCATCGGTACGTTCTTCTTCCTGTGGGTATTCGGCTTCTCTATCAACTTGCTCGTGCTTTCTGCCCTGTTGTTGGCCATCGCCATTGTGGTGGACGACGCTATTGTGGTGGTTGAAGCCGTACACGCGAAGCTCGATCAAGGCTACAAGAGTGCCCTCGCAGCTTCCATCGACGCCATGAACGAAATTTCAGGTGCCATTATCTCTATCACGTTGGTAATGTCTGCCGTGTTCGTTCCTGTGTCATTCCTCGGCGGAACGTCGGGTACGTTCTATCGTGAGTTCGGTGTGACAATGGCCGTGTCCATCATCATCTCAGCCGTCAACGCGCTGACGCTATCTCCGGCCTTGTGCGCTATTTTCTTGAAGCCCCACGACAAGGAGAAAGATCATAGTAACGCGACCTTTGTCAGCCGCTTCCATAGTAACTTTAATCGCGTGTTTGACCGCACGACAGAGAAATATAAGAAAGGTGTTACGTTCTTTATCAATCACAAACTGGTAGCAGGCGGCTCCATCGCAGTGGGCATCGTGGCTCTTGTCGCACTGATGTCGACCACCAAGACCGGCCTTGTGCCCAATGAAGATACGGGTACGCTGTTTGTCATGATATCGGCTGCGCCCGGTACCAGTCAGGAACGCACGAAGCAAATCGTAAACCAGGTGGACGGAATGTTGGCCGGCAACCCTGCCATTCAGCGTCGAGAAGCCGTCATCGGTTACAACTTCATCGCCGGTCAGGGTTCTGATCAGGCTACGTTCATCATCAAGTTGAAACCGTTTGAAGAGCGTTCGGCCGGTATTTTCACCCGTATCAAGAACGCGATAACCAACGCCGACCCGATGGCGCTGTTTGTCAACCCGCTCGAAGCTAACTCCGTGCTGGGTATGATCTACAAGCAGACGGCGTCTATTAAGGACGCTCAGATTATCGCTTTCGGACCGCCGATGGTTCCGGGCTTCTCCGTGCAAAGCGGTATCACCATGACGATGCAGGATAAGAGTGGCGGTGACCTGAATAAATTCTACAACTTGACGCAGAGTTTCTTGAAAGAACTAAACACGCGTGAAGAGATTCAGAAGGCCATGACCACGTATAACCCTAATTATCCGCAATACATGGTAGACGTTGACGTTGCCAAGGCCAAGCAGGCGGGTATTTCGCCCAGCACGGTTATGTCCACACTGCAAGGCTATCTGGGTGGTCTTTACGCGTCAAACTTCAACGCTTACGGCAAGTTGTTCCGTGTTATGATTCAGGCAAGCCCCAATGATCGCCTCCGTCCCGACCAATTGAGCAATATTTATGTACGTACAGCCAATGGACAGATGGCTCCTGTTTCTGAATTTTGCACCTTGAAGCGTGTCTACGGCCCATCCAATATTGCCCGCTTCAACCTCTTTACCTCTATCAATGTCAGCGTAACACCGGCTACCGGCTATTCTACCGGTCAGGCGATGCAGGCCATTGCCGAAGTAGCGAAGAACACATTGCCGACCGGTTATGGCTATGAATACTCCGGTCTGACTCGTTCTGAGGCGGAAAGCAGCAACACTACCGCGCTGGTATTCGTATTGTGTCTGGTGTTCGTCTATCTGATTCTGAGCGCGCAGTATGAGAGCTATCTCCTTCCGTTGGCCGTTATCCTCTCCATTCCGTTCGGATTGGCCGGCGCTTTCATCTTTACGCAGATCTTCGGTCACTCTAATGACATTTATATGCAAATCTCATTGATTATGCTGATTGGTCTTTTGGCGAAGAATGCCATCCTTATCGTACAGTTCGCGCTCGACCGTCGCAAGACCGGTATGGCCATTCGCTATTCCGCCATCTTAGGTGCGGGCGCCCGTCTGCGTCCTATCTTGATGACTTCGTTGGCAATGGTTATTGGTCTGTTGCCGCTGATGTTCGCTTCGGGCGTAGGTAAGAACGGCAACCAGACACTGGGTGCCGCCGCCGTCGGTGGTATGTTGATCGGTACATTCTGCCAGATCTTCGTCGTGCCGGCGCTCTTTGCGGTCTTCCAGTGGTTGCAGGAACGCTTTACCCCCATCATTTTCGAGGATGAGGAGAATCATGAGGCCGCGGCCGAACTCGAACAGTATGCCCATGCAAATGGCTCCATCACACCCCAAAACTATAAGAACCAATATGATGAAAAATAAGATTAATACAATACTCGTGCTAACACTTGCAACGCTCATGTTGAGCGGTTGCAAGAGCCTGTACGGCCGATACGAGCGCCCCGACGTAAAAACGACAGGACTGGTGCGCGACGTCATGTCGGACAAAGATACGCTGGTCGTAAACGATACGGCCGGTTTCGGCAATATTCCATGGCGCAGCGTCTTTACCGATCCTATCCTGCAAGGGCTTATCCATCAGGCTTTAGACCATAATACAGACCTCTTGAATGCCGCGCTCAACGTGGAAATGGCCGAAGTGCAGCTCAAGGCAGCCAAGCTCTCGTTCCTCCCCTCGTTCAACTTCAGCCCGCAGGGAGTCATCTCTTCATGGGACGGTGCCAAGGCAAGCCAGACCTACAGCCTCCCGCTCAATGCCAGTTGGAACGTCGACCTCTTTGGAACACTGCTGTCATCGAAGCGTGCCGCCCAGGTCGCCCTGCTGCAGACGAAAGACTATCAGGTGGCTGTCAAGACGAAAGTCATTGCCGGTGTGGCCAACATGTACTACAGCTTGCTGATGCTCGACAAGCAGATGCAGCTCGTGGGCGACATGGAACAGCTGACGAAGGACACTTGGGACATCATGAAAATCCGCAAGGACGCCGTCGTGGGCATTCGTTCGGTTGCCGTCCAGAGTGCGGAGGCCAACTACTATTCCGTGCTGACGCGGAAGACCGACCTTCGTCGGCAGATTCGCGAGACGGAGAACTCGCTCTCGTTGCTCATCGGCCAGCAGGCACAGACCATCGCCCGCGGCAAGATGGACGACCAGCTGCTGCCCACCAGCTTCTCTACGGGCGTGGGCTTGCAGCTGCTCAACAACCGTGCGGACGTCCACGCGGCCGAAATGAAGCTGGCGCAGTGCTTCTATAACGTGCAGACCGCCCGCAGTCGCTTCTATCCCAGCCTGAACATCAGCGGCAGCGGAGCCTACACCAACAGCGGAGGCATGGGCATTGTCAATCCCGGCAAGCTGTTGTGGCGGGCCGTGGGTTCGCTCACGCAGCCCATCTTCCAGAACGGACGGCTCATCGCAGGCCTGAAGGTGGCCAAGGCGCAGTATGAACAAGCCTACAACACTTGGCAGAACACCATACTGACGGCCGGCAGCGAGGTGAGCAACGCGCTCGTGAAGTACAACTCCGCCTTGGAGAAGTCAAAGATAGAAGAGAAGCAAATCCAAGTCTTGAAGAAGAATGTGGAGGACACCAAGGACCTCATGGCAAGTTCCCGCACCACTTATCTCGAAGTGATTACGGCGCAAAGCAGCCTCCTCAACACCGAACTCTCCAAGGTTGCCGACGATTTCAGCCGCATGCAGGCCATCGTCAACCTATACTCCGCTTTGGGTGGAGGCGCCAGGTAGTGCACATCACCAAGGGATTCGTTCCACATTCAACATTCAACATTTAACATTAGTATTATGGCAAGTGAAATAAGTGCGAAAGCCGAGGTGTCTCCCAAGGCGAAAATAGGAGACAACTGCAAGATATTCCCCTTCGTCTACATCGAAGACGACGTCGTGATAGGTGACGATTGTGTCATCTTCCCCTTTGTAAGCATTCTCAACGGAACCCGCATGGGCCGTGGCAACAAGGTGCATCAGGGTGCCGTCGTGGGCGCGCTGCCCCAGGATTTCAACTTCTGTGGCGACAAGACGGAGCTGGTGATAGGCGATGGCAACATCATCCGCGAGAATGTGGTAATCAATCGGGCGACCCATTGTGGCGGTCGGACGGTCATCGGCAACCACAACTTCCTGATGGAGGGCGCCCATATCTCGCACGACACCAAGATAGGTGACCATTGCGTGTTCGGCTACGGCACGAAGATTGCCGGCGACTGCCTGATTGGCAACGGCGTCATCTTCTCGTCGTCGGTCATCGAGAATGCCAAGACACGCGTGGGCGACTGCGCGATGGTGCAGGCCGGCACCACTTTCTCAAAAGATGTTCCGCCTTATATCATCGCCGGCGGGAAGCCCGTCGGTTACAATGGTCCCAACACCACGATGATGACCGCCAACGGGGTGGAAGACAAGGTTCAGAAGCATGTGGCCAACGCCTATCGCTTGGTGTTCCACGGCCAGAACAGCGTGTTCGACGCCGTGTTGCAGATCAACGAGCAGGTGCCGGACAGTCCGGAGATACGAAAGATCGTGGATTTCATCAATTCTACGAAACTGGGAATCATCAGTAAAATGTAGTTCATACCTCTGCATTTTACGTTATATGAGGAAGGGTTGGCCGTGAGGTCGACCCTTCTGTGTTCAAGATGGGTCTGTGACGGGATGTGTAGGCCGAAGGCCTTGATCTTTTTTTACCCCAAATCGGTTCATTGGATATAAGTAAATGCCAGTCGCAGGCTGCGCAGGAGTTGAAGCCGGAGGCTTCATCGCTCGATAACCCCTGGTCATCTCTGCGAAGCGGAGTGACCAGGGGATAAAAGACCAGGCGGAAATCGACCCTGGAAGGGTCGCCCAAAGACAGCCGTGATGACCGTGGGCGACCCCTCCAGGGTCGACGGATGGATGGCGGTCACACCTCCCCCGGTCATCCTGCGGCATGACCGGGGGGGTACGGAGAGGTGAAGCCGGCGGCTTCAACACCCGCAGGAAAGCCTCGGGTGCCGGCACGCAAGCCTGTGCTCCCGCCATCAAGAGGCTGTCGGCGGCGACCATGACCAGCATATCGCCCTTGCAGCTCGTGCCTCCACATGCTTCAAAAATCAATTGGCTATTCCGACGGCTCACCCTTTATACCCGGCAACATCCACTACAAACGTAAAAAGACCAAGGCCTTCGGCCTAGCTTTCTTTGTCACTGGCCAGGCAGGGTAGCTCGCTGCGCTCGCAACCCTTCCCTACAAACAGACCAACCGCTAAGCGGTTGCATGCACAATGCACCGTGGTTATGTTGCAATGAACCAATTTGGGCTTATTAAACAGGCAGCTTTGGGCGCGTGAACGGGCTACTTTTGTTTGTCAAATGGGGTGCTTTTAACTTGTAAACAGGCTGCTCTTGCAACGTCAACGGGTCGCTCTTGCAACGTAAACGCGCTGCTCTGAGACCGGCGTCCGTTTTAATGTCAACTACAACAAGTCGCTCTTGCAACGTGAAAGCTGCCCTTTGGCGTTGTAAACGGGCCGCTCTTGCATTGTAAAAGGACTGCTTTTGCGACGTGGAAAGGCAGCTTCTGCAATATGGAAAGGCTGCTTCTGATTTTCTTTCCACCTGTCTTTACACTTTCCCCATTACACATTTTAAACTTCACACTTCACAATCCTCATTCCATACACTGCACATTTCAAACTTCACACCGCACATTTCACATTCCCCATTGCACATTTTAAACTTCACACTTCACATTCCTCATTCCACACTGCACATTTCAAACTTCACACTTCACATTCCTCATTCCACACTTCACACTTCACATTCCTCATTCCACACTGCGCATTTCAAACTTCACATTACACATTTCACACTTCAAATTTCACATTCCTCATTCCCCACTTCACATTCCCCAAAACGACAAAAATAAGGGGCAATGCGACAAGTAACACGCTGAAAATTTGGAAGAAGACGGAAAAGTCAGTACCTTTGCACCGCTTTTCGGCGTAACCGCTGCCATGCAGAAGAGTTGCAAGGCATGTTGCGTTGGACGACAAACAACATTTAATCATCAAAAAATGGATTTAATTAAAGTTGCTGAAGAAGCATTTGCCACCGGCAAGCAGTTCCCGGAGTTCAGATTCGGCGACACCATCACTGTCGCTTACAAAATCGTCGAGGGTGCCAAGGAGCGCATCCAGCTCTATCGTGGCGTAGTCATCAAGATTTCAGGCCACGGTGACAAGAAGCGCTTCACCGTTCGCAAGATGTCCGGTACGATAGGTGTCGAGCGTATCTTCCCGCTGGAATCGCCCAACATCGACTCCATCGAGGTCAACAAGCGTGGCAAGGTGCGCCGTGCCAAGCTCTACTACCTGCGCAAGCTCACCGGTAAGGCTGCCCGCATCAAGGAGAAGCGTACCGCAACGCCAAACGCATGACGCGTTTGCCTTCAGACCAAGACATAAAAAGAGAGACATCGCATCGGTGATGTCTCTCTTTTTGTTTCCCACAAGCCCGCGGGAGGCCGTTCACTTGTGACGGTTGGCCCGCTGCTCGCGGTATTTCGCCTTCTGCCTGGCCGAGCCGCTGCCGTGCGCCCCGGTCACATACTTCTTCTTCTTGGCCTTGGTCTTCACTTTGTCGGTCTTCGCTCCGCCTTTCGGAGCGCCCCTGAAGACAATGCCACCTTCCAAGATTTCATCGAAATTATCGGACATATCGTTGTTGTTTCAGATGTGTTTGACGTTGTTCTGCGAATCAATGATGGAACAGGCGCACATGGGTGAACGCCATGGCAATGCCATATTTGTCGCAAGTCGCTATGACATGGTCGTCGCGAATGCTTCCTCCAGCCTGGGCAATGTACTCCACTCCGCTCTTGTGCGCACGCTCGATGTTGTCGCCGAAGGGGAAGAACGCGTCCGAACCCAGTGCCACCCCGGTGTTCCGAGCTATCCACGCCTTCCGCTCCGCGGGTGTCAGCAGCTCCGGTTTCTCCGTGAAGAAGAGCTGCCAGACCCCGTCTTGCAGCACGTCTTCGTATTCGTCGCCGATATAGATGTTGATGGTGTTGTCGCGGTCGGCCCGGCGGATGTCTTCCCTGAAGGGCAGGTTCATCACCTTCGGACACTGGCGCAGCCACCATTCGTCGGCCTTGTTGCCGGCCAGGCGCGTGCAGTGGATGCGGCTCTGCTGGCCTGCGCCGATGCCGATGGCCTGCCCGTCCTTCACGTAACATACGGAATTGCTCTGCGTGTACTTCAAGGTGATGAGCGAAATCACCAGGTCGCGCCGCGCTTCGGCCGTGAAAGTCTTGTTCTTCGTGGGAATGTCATCGAACAAGGCAGGGTCGTCGAGCTTCACTTCGTTGCGTCCCTGCTCGAACGTTATGCCGAAGACCTGCTTGCGCTCGATGGGCGCCGGCCTGTAGGCGGGGTCTATCTTGATGACATTGTACGTGCCCTTGCGCTTGGCTTTCAGCACTTCGACGGCTTCGGGCGTGTAGCCCGGAGCGATGACGCCATCACTGACTTCGCGCTTGATCAGCCGTGCCGTGGCCTCGTCGCATACGTCGCTCAACGCCACGAAGTCGCCATAAGAGCACATGCGGTCGGCGCCGCGGGCACGGGCGTATGCACAAGCCAGCGGCGACAGCTCGAACGGAACGTCGTCGACGAAGTATATCTTCTTCAACGTGTCGCTCAAGGGCAGTCCGACGGCTGCGCCGGCCGGGCTTACGTGCTTGAAGCTCGCGGCTGCGGGAAGCCCGGTGGCCTCCTTTAGCTCGCTGACAAGCTGCCAAGCGTTCAGCGCATCCAGGAAATTGATGTATCCGGGACGGCCACAAACGATTTCAATCGGCAGCTCGCCCTCCTCCATGAATATCCTCGAAGGTTTCTGATTGGGATTACATCCATACTTTAATGCCAGTTCTTTCATAAATATATCTGTCTGAATAAATATTAATTCTTCTTTGAGGACAGGCTTCCGTTCTTGCCGAGGGTCAGCGTCGCCTGCTGCAGTTTCTTGTTCACGTGGTCGAAGATGACGGCCGGATTCAGGCGTCGGCCCTTGAATGAGATCTCGAAGTGGAGATGTTCCGTCGTCGCCCTGCCCGTTCGCCCCGTCAGTCCGATGACTTCGCCCGCCTTCACCCGCTGTCCCACCTTGACGAAGTTCTTCGACTGATGGCTGTACAGGGTCTCGAAGCCGTAGCGATGCTTGATTCTGATGCAGTTGCCATAGCCGAAATGCCGCCCCGAAAGCGTGACGATACCGTCGAAGGCGGCCAGGATTTCGTCGTTGGCCTTTGTCTTGATGTCCACGCCCGAATGGCGACGGCGGCCTCCATATGGGCTGATGACGTGGCTGCCCGGAAGCGGATAGGCCCAACGCTCCTTGTCGATACCGGCCAGGTCGAGCTTCAGCTGCGCCTTGTCCGCAAACGCGTCATCCGCGATGTCGGGCTCTTCGGCCTGTCCGTCCACCACCGACACGTCCACATACCGTCCCTTGCCTTTCTTGCAAAGCAGCGTCTGCCGTCTCAGCTTGTGGCTTTTGACTCCCAAAATGGTTTCGGGATTGATTCTGCCGCCATTCACCATGATGGCAAAAGTCAGCTTCCCGTCTGCACCAACGATGGCGATGGTCTGCCCGGCCTTCACCGACTGCCCCACCTTCACAAGGTTCTGCGCGTTGTTGCCATAAACGGTTTCCAACCCATTGCCGTGCCTGACGACGACGACATTGCCGTAGCCGTCCAGCTTGCGCGACAGTCTGACCGTGCCGCTGAACATCGCCTTCACCACGTCGCCTTGATTCGTCGTGATGTCCAGCTGCGCGTTGTTCACCAGTTTGGCCTTGCCGACGGGCAAGGGGAATGAAAATTCCTTGTCGTTGAGAATGCTGAAATCGATGGAAAAAGCATTGGAATGAGCAAACAGGCCGGGGGTCTCAATGCTGATCTGCTGTTGCTCGGCCGCCGTAAAGGGGTTGTTCGCCGGCGCAAAGGCGGACATCGCCACGACGAAGGACAGCGTCGACAGAGCATATCTTAGATAATGGAACATGTTGTTGCGTTTAAGGTGATGGGATGAATGCTATTTCAACAAGATGGCGGTGTAGATCCGCCCGGAATCAATGCCGAGCCTGCGGGCCGAGAAGTATTCGTCCACATGGTCGTAGGTGCAGACCGGGGACATACGGATGTTGCTTTCGCCGACGCCACATCGCATCAATTGCAGGCGATTGCACTGCGGCAGGTCGATGTGCCACTTGCGGTTCTTCACCGCTATCCGCCCCATGTCGAAGCCGGCTTGGCTAAATCGGTCGTAGACTTCTTGACCGACCTCGAAGTTCTTCAGGCTGATACCGGGGCCGACAACGGCCTTCAAGTCGGCGGGAGACGTATGGAAAGCACGCCGCATTTCAGCCACCGCATGCTCGACGATGCGTGCCACGGTACCACGCCAGCCCGCATGGACGGCTGTCGACGCATGATGGACGGGGTCATACAGCAAAACGGGAATGCAGTCGGCCGTCGATATGCCGATGCAGACATTCCGCAGGTTGGTCATCATGCCGTCGATTCCGTCCAGACAGCTCCTCTGTGCTTCTTCCGAAAGCCCGAGGAATGCTTCGTCTATCTGCCTGATATCGGTTCCATGGACTTGGTGTGGTATCAAAACGCGTGCGGCGGCTATGCCCAGTTCCGCCGCCACCATCTGTCTGTTGATGAGGACTTTCCGTGCATCGTCGCCACAAAAACCGTTCAGGTTCAGCTCTCCGTGATTGCCGTCGCTCACGCCTCCCTTGCGCGTTGTCGAGAACGCGACGACATTCTCTCCTATGGAATAGGAATGAAGGACCGGCTTATTCATACGCGAAATCATCCAGTTCCTCTACATCTTCCACTTCCGCGTCGTCCAAATATTCGATGCCGTCGTCGGCTCCCTCGTCGCGCAGCTCGTCGGCGAACTGCGACAGATTCTTGTCGCGGTGCACCAAGGTGTCTTCCGCCGTGATTTCCTGCAATTTGTTGCTCTCGCTGTTCAATTCCTTCCACAGCAAATCCTTCAGCTCGGGCAGTCCTTGGCCCGTCACCGCCGAGATGAATACGGTCGGAAGGTCATTGGGCAAGGTGTCTTTCAACATCTCTATCAGCTCTTCATCCAGCAGGTCGCACTTGGTAATGGCCAAGACACGATGCTTGTCGAGCATTTCCGGGTTGAACCGCTTCAACTCGTTGAGAAGTATTTCATATTCTTTCTTGATGTCGTCCGTGTCCCCCGGCACCATGAACAGTAAGAGGGAGTTGCGCTCGATGTGCCGCAGAAACCGCAGTCCGAGCCCTTTTCCTTCGCTGGCCCCTTCGATAATGCCCGGAATGTCGGCCATCACGAAACTCTGCCGGTCGTGATAGCCCACGATGCCGAGCGACGGTTCCAGCGTCGTAAACGGATAATTGGCGATGCGGGGCCGTGCGCTTGAGAGCGCGGACAGCAGCGTCGACTTGCCCGCATTGGGGAAACCGACCAGTCCGACGTCGGCCAGCAGCTTCAATTCCATGATGACGGTCATCTCCTGCATCGGCTCGCCGGGCTGCGCATAGCGTGGGGCTTGATTGGTGGAGGTGCGGAACTGGAAATTGCCCAGGCCGCCACGTCCTCCCTTCAGCAGTACGACCTCCTGCCCGTCATGCGTCACGTCACACACGAACTTGCCCGTTTCTGCGTCATAGACCACGGTGCCGCACGGCACATCTATATATTGGTTCTTGCCATCCGTGCCGTGACACTTGTCGCGTCCGCCGTTTCCGCCATGCTCGGCAAACACGTGTCGCTGGTATTTCAGGTGCAACAGCGTCCAGAAATTATGGTTGCCACGAAGGATGATGTTACCTCCATGCCCGCCGTCGCCGCCATCCGGACCGCCGTGGGGCTGATATTTCACGTGGCGCAGGTGCATGGAGCCTCTGCCACCCTTGCCCGAGCGGCAATAAATCTTAACGTAGTCGACGAAATTACTTTCCATATATGAGGATAAACGATGTGGGAGGAAGGTTATATAAGGAGAAAAACAAAAGACAAACAAGAGCCGGGCTATGGTGAAAGTCCATAGCCCAGCTCTTCCGTTTGGGTTTAGAGGCTGTCAATCACATTGCAGATGCGAGCGAAAATCTCATCCACAGTGCCCAAACCCTCCACATGGTGGTGCACGCCTTCGTTCTCATACCAGTCGATCAGTGGGGCTGTCTGCGTGTGATATACGTTCAGGCGTTTCTTAATCGTCGCTTCATTGTCGTCGCTTCGGCCACTTTCCTTGCCGCGGTTGATCAGCCGGGCCATCAGTTCCGCTTCGGGAACGGACAGCTCTATCATGGCGGCAATCTTGTGACCGCGCCCTGCCAACATCTCCTTCAGGGCTTCGGCCTGTGGCGTCGTGCGTGGAAATCCATCGAAGATGACGCCTTTGTGGTCTGCCCCGAAGCCGTCATAGACATTGGCCAGAATGCTCACCATCAACTCGTCGGGTATCAACTGACCATTGTCGATATATCCTTTGGCGGTCTTGCCCAGTTCCGTTCCATTCTTGATTTCGCTTCGCAACACGTCACCTGTAGAGATATGGCCCAGGCCATACTTCTCTATCATCTTGTCACTCTGCGTGCCTTTGCCGGCACCCGGAGCTCCGAAAATCACAATATTCTTCATTGTATGTTTTATATTTAAATCTTATTCGTCGAGAACGTAGATGTCTTCCAGCTGCCGACCTTGCTGGTCATAGTCCAACCCATAGCCTACGATGAAGTCGTTGGGGATTTCCATGGCGGCATATTCAATGTTCAAAGGCACTTGCAGCTTGCCAGGCTTCACGAGCAACGAGCAGATGTGGACCGACTTAGGATTCCTTGTGCCCAGCGACTCTATCATCTGCTTCATCGTGGAACCCGTATCGATGATATCCTCAACGATGACCACCGTTCTGTCGGTCAAGTCTTCGTTCAATCCTATCACCTCCTTAATCTTCCCGGTAGACGTCGTTCCCTGATATGAAGCGAGTTTGACAAAGGATATTTCACAAGGTATCGTGATGTTGCGCATGAGGTCTGCCGCGAAAATAAAAGAGCCGTTGAGCACGGCAAGCAGCAAGGGATTCTTACCATCCATGTCCTTGTTCAGCTTTTCGGCTACGGCTTTCACACGCTGTTGGATTTCTTCCTTGGGGATAAACGTCCTGAACGTCTTATCCAAAATTTTGATTTTACTCATTGCGGGGGATTATATAATTTGGTGCAAAAATACGAAAAAAGCATGTAACAGCCGTAGCGTTTTGCATTATTTTTGTAAATTTGCAAGTATGAAGATACTTAACAGTGCTCAGATTCGCGAGCTTGACAACTACACGATAGAGCATGAGCCAATCACTTCGATTGACTTGATGGAACGTGCGGCCAAGGCTCTCACCTTCACCATTTGCGAACAATGGCCTGCAATGGTACCTGTAGTGGTCTTCGCCGGCCCCGGCAACAATGGCGGCGACGCCCTGGCCGTTGCCAGAATGCTGGCTGTCAAAGGCTATGAGGTCAGCGTCTACCTCTTTAATATACACAACCATCTGTCTCCTGACTGCGCGGCCAATCGCCAACGGGCCATCGACTGCCACCAGCTGCACGCCTTCAACGAAATCACCCTCAACTTCGATCCTCCCCAACTCGACAAAGACACGCTTGTCGTCGACGGTCTTTTCGGCTCCGGACTCAACAAACCGCTGGCCGGCGGCTTTGCTTCGCTCGTCAAATACATCAACTCCTCGCCTTGCAAGGTCGTGAGTATCGACATCCCTTCGGGCCTCATGACCGAGGACAACACCTACAACATCCACGCCAATATCATACAAGCCGACCTGACGCTGACGCTGCAACAGAAGAAATTGTCCATGCTCATGGCCGACAACCAGCAGTATATCGGGCGGCTGAAGGTGCTCGACATCCGCCTCTCGCCCGAATACATCAACCGGGTAAAGGCCCATTACACTATTGTGGAGGAGAATGAAGTCCGCTCGTTGCTGCTGCCACGCCCCGACTTCGCCCACAAAGGCGACATGGGGACAGCCATGCTCATCGCTGGAAACTACGGCATGAGCGGCGCCGCCACCCTTTCCACCCGGGCCTGCCTGCGCTCCGGGGCGGGCAAGGTGTACATCCATACACCCAAATGCAACCATGCCATCATGCAGATGAGCGTTCCCGAGGCCGTCATGAGTATCGACAAGGAGGACACTTACTTCTCCCAACCCGTCAATACGGACGACATCGACGCGCTCGGAATAGGCCCGGGACTGGGCAAGAACGAGAATACCGCCATAGCGATGATCGCCCAGGTGCGCGGCTGCCAATGCCCGGTGGTGCTCGACGCCGACGCCATCAACATTCTGGCGAACCACCGTGCCTGGATGCAACAGCTGCCGCAAGGTGTGGTTCTCACCCCCCATCCCGCCGAATTCGACCGACTGACGGGCACAGGCTGCAACGGTTGCTACGACCGGCTGATGAAAGCCAGCGACATGGCGCAGCATTATGGCGTCTACATCCTGCTGAAAGGACATTACTCGGCCCTCTGTCAGCCCGACGGACATATATCTTTCAACCCCACAGGAAACAGCGGTATGGCCACGGCCGGCTCGGGTGACGTGCTCACCGGCATTATCACCGGTTTGCTGGCACGGGGCTATCACCAGCGCGAAGCCTGCCTCCTGGGCATGTATCTGCATGGATTGGCCGGCGACATGGCTGCCAAGGACTTGGGAAAGGAGAGTCTTGTCGCAGGCGACCTTGTACAATATCTGCCCAAGGCGTTCCTTCGCATCAACGACTGATGTCGGCCGTCCCCTCATTTCTCTCATCCATACATATTCACAAAACCGCATTACAACCTCGATTATGAAGAAATACCTCCTCGCCCTTCTCGCTCTTGCCACCTGGAGCACGGCCACGAAGGCACAACTTCCCGTCAACGGTGCCACTTATTTCCTGCCCAAGACTGCCGTGAAGTTCAATATTTTGATTGAAAAAAGCCAATACACGCCCGGCGAAATAGCCAACTACGCCGGCCGATACATGAAGCTTGACAACGTGGGAACGCAACCCGAAACACGCTACCGCATTGTCGGTGTGACGATGCGGCCTGTGGGACTGCCCGACTCGACGAAGCAGTTCACGGCCCTGATTGACAAGAAGCACAGCATCATCAGTCTCGACCGCGACGAAAACGGCGTGCTCATGGCTGTCAACGCCAAGTCAGTGAAGCCGACGGCAGCCCTCCCTTTCCGTCCCGGGCCCAAGGCGAAGGCCGACAATCCGCACGACTACTTCACTGAAGACATTCTGGCAGCGGCCAACAAGCCGCGCATGGCCGAACTCATCGCCCAAGAGATTACGGACATACGCGACAGCCGCAACCAACTGTCGCGTGGCGAAGCCGACTTCATGCCGAAAGACGGCGAACAGCTCAGGCTCATGCTGGCCCAGCTGGCCCGCCAGGAGAAGGCGCTCATGCAGGTTTTCCTGGGAACGACGGTGCTCGACACGCTTGAACGGGAAGTGACTTTCACACCCGAGAAGGACGGCGAGCGCACGCTTGTGTTCCGTTTTTCGCAACACGACGGCCTTGTCGACGCCGACGACCTCAGCGGCACGCCCTACTACGCACAGGTAGAAGACCTCCACACCGTGCAGACCATCAAGCCGATGGTAGAGAACGACGGCAAGAAGTCGAAGGACGACTGCGGCATTGCCGTCAACCTGCCCGGTAAAATCAAGATAACGCTTCTCAATTTTACGGAACCATACGCCTCATTCGAGCTTTATGCCGCCCAGTTTGGCCGTGTAGAACCTCTGAGCGGTGAACTCTTCGGCAAGAAATTCACCACCCATCTGTTGCTCAATCCCGTCACGGGAAACGTGGACCGGCTTGATACGGAACCGCTCGACAAGTAGTAGTTGTGGGTTTGTGGGGGGGATGTAAGGATGAATGCTCACTTATATTCCACCCCTTGCAGGAATACGCGCCGCACAAGGGGCGTCGTATAGGCATAGGGGATGAATTCAATGGAAGGAAGTGGGTCGGTGATGAAGAAGTTGGCCACCTTTCCCCGCGTGATGGAACCGTAGTCGTCGCTCACGCCCATGGCGCAAGCACCGTTGAAGGTGGCCGCATTGATGGCCTCGGCGGGCAACAGCCGCATCTTGATGCAGGCAAGCGACACGATGAACTTCATGTCACCGGAGGGTGTGGAGCCGGGATTGTAGTCGCTGGCAAGGGCGAGCGGCAGTCCACGGTCTATCATTTTGCGCCCCAAGGCGAAAGGCATGTTCAGGAAAAAAGACGTTCCCGGCAATGCTGTCGGGATGGTCTGGCTGTCCAGCAACAGTTCAATCTCCTCTTCGGTCATGCTCTCCAGATGGTCTACCGACAATGCGTCGTGTCGCACGCCTACCTCCACGCCGCCCGACGAAGCCAGTTCGTCGGCATGAATCTTGGGCCGCATGCCATAGGCGGCCCCCGCTTCGAGGATGCGGGCGGTCTCCTCGGGGGTGAAGAAGCCCGTGTCGCAGAACACGTCGATGAAGTCTGCCAACTTCTCCGCGCCTACGGCAGGTATCATTTCGTTGACAACCAAGTCCACATAGTCGCCTTGTCTGCCCTTATAAGCCCGCGAAACGGCGTGCGCGCCGAGGAAAGTTGAAACCACTTTCAGGCGCGTCGTCTCCTTGATACGCCGGATGACGCGCAGCATTTTCAGCTCGTCCTCGGTGTTGAGCCCGTAACCGCTCTTGATTTCCACGCATCCCGTACCCTTCCGAATCACCTCATCCACGCGCCTCATGGCCTGTCGATAGAGTTCTTCTTCACTCATTTCATGCAACCGGTCGGCAGAGTTGAGAATGCCGCCGCCCCGCTGTGCTATCTCGGCATAGCTGAGACCGCGAATCTTGTCGACAAATTCCTGCTCACGACTGCCGGCATATACAATGTGCGTGTGGGAATCGCACCACGACGGAAGCACGGCACCGCCCTTGGCGTCGAAGACTTCCACGCCGGCGAGGCCTGGACAAGCCGCCATGGCTCCGTAATCTGCAATCCGGCCGCCCTCCATCGCCAGATAAGCGTTGGCGATGGTGTTCAACTGCGCAATCTCCTTGCCCTTCAGACATCGTTTCCCTTCGTGTCCGACACCGGCAAGGAGTCCTATGTTTGTTACGATTTGTTTCATGATAGCATTGCTTCTTTTTCAACGCTTCCCCTCTCCGTTAGGAAAGGGGAAGCAGGATGAGAAACTCATTTTCTTAAAAATTCCACCGATTTGGCGATGTGCGGCGCCATGAACTCATCGTCGTCGATGAACGGCACCACCTTTCGGTAAGCCCCATGGATGGCCTCGATGGCCGGAGACGACTTCAACGGGCGGCGGAACTCCAAGGCCTGAGCGGCATTGAACAGTTCGATGGCCAGCACCCGCTCCGTGTTCAGCACCACCTGGTAGAGCTTTGTGGCCGCGTTGGCACCCATACTGACGTGGTCTTCCTGGCCTTGCGACGACGGAATGCTGTCCACCGACGACGGCGTACACAAGGTTTTGCTCTGGCTGACGATGGAGGCGGCCGTGTATTGCGGTATCATGAACCCGCTGTTCAGCCCCGGTTTGGCCACCAGGAAGCTGGGGAGGTCGCGCGTACCGGACACGAGTTTGTAGATGCGTCGCTCGGAAATGTTGCTGAGTTCGCACAGGGCGATGGCGAGAAAGTCCATCGGTTGCGCGATAGGTTCGCCATGGAAGTTGCCCGCCGAGATGACGAGATCCTCGTCGGGGCATACCGTCGGGTTGTCCGTGGCGGCGTTGACCTCGATGTCTATCACTGATTTCACGTAGGCGATGGTGTCTTTCGAGGCGCCATGCACCTGCGGCATGCAACGGAAAGAGTAAGGATCCTGCACATTCACCTTGGGTTGCCTGATCAGTTCGCTGCCTTCCAGCAGTTCGGTAATCCGCGCGGCCGTCCTAATCTGCCCCTGGTGCGGCCGAACCGCGTGTACGGCGTGCGTGAACGGCTCGATTCTGCCGTCGTAGGCCTCCAGCGACATGGTGCCGATCTTGTCCGCCCAATCGCTCAGACGCTCACTTTGCAGGAGCGCCCACACGGCAAAGGCATTCATGTTCTGCGTTCCGTTGAGCAGGGCAAGTCCCTCTTTTGAGACGAGTTGGATGGGCTGCCAGCCCATTCTCTCCAACATCTCCGCGCCGGAGACGACTTCTCCCTCGTATTCCACCTCACCCATGCCAATCAAGGGCAGGGTCAAGTGTGCCAAAGGAACAAGGTCTCCCGATGCGCCCAACGACCCTTGCATATATACGATGGGATAGATGTCGTTGTTGAAGAAGTCTATCAGCCGCTCCACGGTCTGCAATTGGCAACCCGAATAGCCATAGCTGAGCGACTGAATCTTCAGCAGCAGCATGATTTTCACTATCTCGTTGGGCACTCGTTCGCCCACGCCACAGGCATGGGACATCATCAGGTTTTTCTGCAACTGGGACAGACTGTCCTTGCCGATGGATATCTTGCAGAGCGAACCGAAGCCGGTCGTCACGCCATAGATGGGTTTGTCGGACTCTTTTATCTTGTTGTCGAGATATTCCCTGCACCGAACGATGCGATGTCGTGCGTCTTCCGACAGTTCGAGCTTGGTGCCTTTCTCGATGATTTCACCTATCTGCTCTATCGACAGGTGCCCGGCACTGATTTGATGAATCTCTTTCATAGTCTTGTAAGCAATGTTTTAGGAAAACGAATCAAGGTTATTGGAATGTCGTATTGATGATTTCGTCGTCCACGAGATTGGGAAGCGTGACGCGAAGGCTGGGCGTGCGCTCCATCTCCCGCCTGATGGCGTCCATCGATCCCGCGTTGCGGGCCCAGCTGCGACGGGCTATTCCGTTGTTCACATCCCAGAAAAGCATTTCCCGAATGTGGCGTTCGGCCTCGTCAGTGCCGTCCACGACCATGCCAAAACCGCCATTGACGACCTCTCCCCAGCCTACGCCGCCGCCGTTGTGGATGGACACCCACGTCGCGCCACGGAACGAATCGCCGATTACGTTTTGGATGGCCATGTCGGCACAGAACTGCGATCCGTCGTAGATGTTGGACGTTTCACGGAACGGAGAGTCCGTTCCCGACACGTCGTGATGGTCTCTACCGAGCACGACGGGGCGCGAAATCTCTCCCTTGCGTATCGCTTCGTTGAACGCCAGGGCTATCTTCGTGCGTCCTTCCGCGTCGGCATAGAGAATGCGGGCCTGCGAGCCCACCACCAGATGGTTCCTGCCGGCCTCCTTTATCCAAAGGATGTTGTCGTCGAGCTGGCCGATGATGTCGGGCGTGGCCGTCTTGCGAATCTCCTCCAGCACTTCGGTGGCGAGGCGGTCGGTGGTCTCCAGGTCCTTCGGGTCGCCCGAAGAGCAAACCCAACGGAACGGTCCGAAGCCGTAATCGAAGAACATCGGGCCCATGATATCCTGCACATAAGAAGGATAACGAAAAGTTCCGTCGTCGTTGACGATGGCCGCTCCCGCGCGACTCGACTCCAAGAGGAAGGCGTTTCCATAGTCGAAGAAGTACATGCCGCGGGCTGTCAGCCGGTTGATGGCGGCCACCTGGCGACGCAACGACGCCTGAACCTTTTCCTTGAACAGCGTCGGTTCCTCCGCCATCATGCGCTTTGACTCTTCCAACGTCAGGCCTACGGGATAATAACCGCCGGCCCACGGGTTGTGCAAAGAGGTCTGGTCGCTGCCCAAATCCACGTGCATGTCCTCCTCCGCGAGCCGTTCCCAGAGGTCCACCACGTTGCCCACGTAGGCCATGGACACCGTGCGCTTCTCCTCGACAGCCTTCAACGCGGCGGGAACAAGCTCGTCGAGCGAGGTGTGGAGTTCGTCCACCCATCCTTGGTCGTAGCGTTTCTGCGCCGCCAGCGGATTGATTTCGGCCGTAATGCTGACCACGCCGGCGATGTTTCCGGCCTTGGGTTGCGCGCCGGACATGCCCCCCAGTCCGGAAGTGACGAACAGCATGCCCTTGATACTGGTCTCACCGGCCTTCAACCGCTTGCGGGCGGCGTTCAGGACGGTGATGGTCGTTCCGTGGACGATACCTTGCGGGCCGATATACATGTAGGAACCGGCCGTCATCTGGCCGTACTGGCTGACCCCGAGGGCGTTGTCACGCTCCCAATCGTCGGGCTTCGAGTAGTTCGGAATGACCATTCCGTTGGTCACCACCACGCGCGGCGCATTCTTGTGCGAGGGAAACAGGCCGAGCGGATGGCCCGAATACATGACGAGAGTCTGCTCGTCGGTCATCTCGCTGAGGTATTTCATCGTCAGACGGTATTGTGCCCAGTTTTGGAACACCGCGCCGTTGCCGCCATAGGTAATCAGTTCGTGCGGATGTTGCGCCACAGCCTTGTCAAGATTGTTCTGAATCATCATCATGATGGCCGCCGCCTGCCGCGACTTGTGCGGATATTCGTCGATCGGACGGGCATACATCTCGTAGGTGGGACGGAAACGGTACATATAGATACGGCCGTATTGACGCAGTTCTTCGGCAAACTCGGGTGCCAGCGTGGCGTGAAACTTCTTGGGAAAATAGCGCAACGCGTTGCGAAGGGCCAGCTTCTTTTCCTCGGGCTTGAGTATATCCTTGCGCTTGGGCGCATGGTTGATGGTGACGTCGTAGGCCTGCGGTTCAGGCAACGTGTCGGGAATGCCGGCACGGATGTCGGCTATAAAGGCTTCTTTGTTCATCTTTGTTTAGGTTATCGTTCGTTGAAGGTGGAAAATGGTCATGTACCTATATTATAACTTGGCCTCGACAATCTTCATGATCTCGGCTTCCGCCGTGTTGGCTTGGGCTATCAACGCGTTCGCCTGGCCCACCAGCCGGTCAGCCGCGGCCCTATCCTTCAGTCCACCCGCGTTGATTTTCACGTTCAGTCCGGCTCCCAGCACGGCCGCACGGGCCGCCAAGACACCCACACCGGCGTCGGAAACGCTGTTCGGGTTGCCTTCTTCGGCCATGGCACGGCACAGTTCAAAGACCTTGATCGACGCCTGCATCGTATGGAGCGGCACTTCCGTGGCAAAGAGGGTGGCTTCCTGGATGGCCACCGTGCGCGCCGCCTTCTCTTCGTCCGTGCCCTTGGGCAATCCGAAGGCCGCCATGATGCGGTTGAAGGCCTCGGTGTCTTCGTCGACGAGCGTCATCAGCTCGGCCTGGATGGCCTGGCCACGCTCTGCCCAAGTACTGAACTCCTCCCATCGGTCGTCCCATCCGGCCTTGTGGCTGGAGAGATTGGCCACCATCGTGCCTAGCGCGGCGCCGAGCGCACCCATATAGGCCGATATGGTGCCGCCGCCGGGGGCCGGAGACTCGCGTGACGTCTCGTCGGCAAAGCCCTTCACGGTGAGGTCGATGAGCTTCTTGCTCTTGTGGGCGTCCTCCAACAGATACTCGATGACCTTCTCGCGCGGGTTGAAAGGCTTCAGGTCGTCGAGTCCCATCGACTTGATGGCAATCTTCAAGATGTCTTCTTCCGGAATACCCGTCGAACGGTTCTGCTTCTTCAGGAAATATCTGCCCGCCTCGATGAGCGTCCGCTTCGGTATGAGCCCTACGATTTCGGTGCCCGTCACACGGATTCCACGATTCTGCGCGCAACGGCATACCTCGTCGAAGGCCACGTGGAGCGGCGTGACATTGATGTCGGTGATGTTCATCGACACCTGCGCAATGCCATACTCGTCGATGAACCATCCGATGGCCTTGGTGCTTTTCAGCGTGCCCGGTATCATGATGGTCTTGCCGGCGGCATCCTTCATCGGCTTGCCCACGGGCGAACCGCCCTCCCGCTGCGGGCGTCCTTTCTCGCGCACGTCGAAGGCGATGGCGTTGGCACGGCGCGTGGAGGTGGTGTTGAGGTTGAAGTTAGTGGCGATGAGGAAGTCACGCGCGCCCACGGCGGTGCAACCCGTGCGGGCCAGCTGCTCGTCCCACGCACGGGCACCATAGTCGGGTGCGTCGGCGGGGCTTGTCATCCGCTCGGGAAGCCCCTCGTATTCGCCTTTCCGACAGACGGCAAGGTTCTTGCGCTCGGGCGTTGCGGCGGCAGCCTCATAGCAATAGCAAGGCACTTTCAGTTCGGCGGCAATGCGCTCCGCCAGCTGACGGGCCAGCCGCGCACACTCCTCCAGCGTGATTCCGGCCACTGGGATGAGCGGGCATACGTCCGTTGCGCCCATGCGGGGATGCGCGCCGTGGTGCTGGCGCATGTCGATGAGCTGCGCCGCCTTCTTCACACAGCGGAAAGCGGCCTCGACAACCACCTGCGGCTCGCCGACAAAGGTCACGACGGTGCGGTTTGTGGCCTCTCCCGGGTCTACGTCGAGCAGCTTGACACCCTTTACACGCTCTACTTCGTCGGTAATTTGCTTGATTACTTCTTTGTTGCGTCCTTCACTGAAGTTGGGAACGCACTCAATGATTTGTTTTTCCTGGACCATACTTATTGTGGATATAAAACTTTAGCGGTTTAGATTTCGGGCATAAATATACGAACAACTTGCCGAAAGACAAAATATTTGAGCCAAAACAATGCAAACATGCCGCTTATTCGCCCTCGACAAGCGCGTCGTCCGCCATCCGTGATCGCTCGCCGCCCAACGACGGCCTACACGCCGCGCCGCCACGAAACGCCAAAAGGCCACTTTCAGCCTGTAAAAGCAGGCCGGTTACAAGCTCAAAGCTGCCCTTTCAGCCGCTGAAAGGGCAGCTTTGAGGTCGTGAAAGGGCTGCTTTTGCAAAACGGTCTTGCAGCAACGGGGTGGTCGAAGCGGCGCAGCGGTGGGGGAAAACGGGGGATTGAAGGCGGTCAAGATGTTTTTTTGCAATAAAATTAAATTATTATTACAATCGAATACGTAATTTTCGATGGTGTGTTGTTATGAGTTATAGTAGTGAGATTCAAATTACACATTAATAACTTAAACATTTTAATTTCGTATCCAACCATGGACAAGAAGCACTATGAACATGGCTTGACGTTGTGCAAGGCTATTCTGGTACTCTTCCTCCTCTGCGTTCCGATGCAGCGGAGCTGGGCCCAGGTCAGCTTTTCCACGCAACGCGCCAAGCTCGAAACAGTGATTAAACAATTGAAAGACAAGTCCAAGTATCGTTTCTTCTACAACGACGCCTTGGCGAAGGTCGAAGTGAACGCGGTTCAGGCCAAGAACGAATCGCTCAAGAGCATTCTCGACAAGCTCTTCGCGGGCACCGGTATCAGCTATCGCATTGTCGACAACGTGGTCTATCTGTCTAAAGACGGGAAGAACGCCGTACAGAAGCCGCAGCAAAAGAAGACCGTGGCCCCGCATGTGGTGGAAGGCACGGTGACAGACGCCAGCGGCGAGCCGCTCATCGGCGTGAGCGTCCAGGTGAAAGGCACCTCGCAGGGTACGGTGACCGACCTCGACGGCCGCTATTCCTTCACCACCGAAGAGGCCAATCCCACGCTCGTCTTCTCCTACATCGGCTACAGCACGCAGCAGGTGGAGCAGAAACAGCGCGGCAAGATCGACGTAATGATGAAGGAGGAGAGCCACACCCTCAACGATGTCGTTGTGACGGCACTGGGTATCAAGCGTTCGGAGAAGGCCTTGAGCTACAACGTGCAGAAGCTCGGCGGCGACAACGTGAACACCGTGAAGAACGCCAACTTCATGAACTCGCTCAGCGGCAAGGTGGCCGGTGTCAACATCAACGCTTCGTCGGCGGGCATGGGTGGCGCCACGCGCGTCGTGATGCGTGGCCCAAAGTCCATCACCCAGAGCAACCAGGCGCTGTTTGTCATCGACGGTATCCCCGTGACCGACCGCAGCCAGGGCGAGATTACGGGCGGAAGATACTCCTCCCAGCCGGGCTCCGAGGGCATTGCCGACGTCAACCCCGAGGACATCGAGAGTATTTCGGTGCTCAGTGGTCCTGCCGCCGCCGCGCTCTACGGTTCCGCCGCCGCACAGGGTGTCATCATGATCACCACGAAGAAGGGCAAGGAGGGCAAGGTCAGCGTGACCATCTCCAACAGCACGCAGTTCTCCCGGCCGTTCATCATGCCCGAGTTCCAGACCTCTTACGTCAACAGATCCAATGAAGTGATGTCATGGGGAGACAAGAAGACGTCGCAGTTCGGCACCTACAATCCCAAGGATTTCTTCAATACGGGAACCAATATACAGAACAATGTGTCGCTGACGACGGGCACTGACAAGAACCAAACCTACATTTCGTTGGGCACAACGAATGCCAAGGGGCTCATACCCAACAACGCCTACAACCGTTACAACTTCACTTTCCGCAACACGACGAGCTTCCTGAACGACAAGATGACGCTCGATTTCGGTTTCAACTACATTCTGGAGAACGACCGCAACATGACCGCGCAGGGTGAATATTTCAACCCGCTCACGGCCGTCTACCTCTTCCCGCGGGGCGAAAGCTTCGACGCGGTGCGCACGTTCGAGCTTTGGGACCCCAACAGAAAGCTCTACAAGCAGAACTGGAACTTCGGCGACGCGCTCAGCATGCAGAACCCTTACTGGGTGGCCAAGCGCATGGTTCGCACCAACAAGAAAGGCCGCTACATGGTGAACGGCAGCTTGAAGTATCAGCTTGCCGACTGGATCGACCTCACCGGCCGTCTGCGCTGGGACGATGCGGCCACCAAGCAGGAGGACAAACGCTACGCCTCGACCATCAATCTCTTCGCCCATTCCGACTACGGGTACTACGGTTACGACAAGATCAACGACCAAAACCTCTACGGCGACTTGATGGCGAACGTGAACAAGACCTGGGAAACGTTCAGTATCGGGGCCAACATCGGCGGTTCTTTCTCACGCACCAAGTATGACGTGACTGGTTTTCAGGGCGGTTTGAAGGCTCCGTCCAACGTCTTCTCGCCCAACGCCATCGACTACAGTCAGGTCACCAACGACAACAGACCTATCTTCGACCTGAACAAGCACTACATCAATTCCTTGTTCGCCAACGTCGAACTCGGTTGGCGCAGCATGCTCTACATGACCCTCACCGGCCGCAACGACTGGGATTCGGCCCTCCATGGCACCGCCCACAGCTCGTTCTTCTACCCATCGGTGGGCATGTCGGCCGTCATTTCGCAGATGGTCAAACTGCCGAAGTTCATCAACTACATGAAGGTTCGCGGCTCCTGGGCCTCCGTAGGTTCGGCCATCAAGCCCAACATCTCCTCCATGTGGCGTTACAAGTACAACCCCTCGTCGGGCACCTACGGCACCGTGACCTACAAGTTCCCCGACACGTTCTATCCCGAGCGCACCGATTCCTGGGAAGCCGGACTGACCGCACGCTTCTTCGACAACGCGCTGACGCTCGACGTAACCCTCTATCACTCCAACACCCGCAAGCAGACGTTCCTCCGTTCCATCCCTACGGCGCAGGGATATGACCACGAATACATCCAGACGGGTAACGTGCGCAACCGTGGTATCGAACTTTCGCTCGGCTACAACAAGGCCTGGGGCGCGTTCGAGTGGAACACCACGTTCACCTACAGCGCCAACCAGAACAAGATCATCCAGCTTTTGGACGACCCGAAGGAGACTCTCAACATGGGCGGACTCAACGGAATCGACCTCATTCTGCGAAAGGGAGGGACGATGGGAGACGTCTATACCACGACAGACTTCAAGTATGACGCCGACGGCAACATCGCGCTCGACAAGACCGGCAACGTGATGCAGCGCACACTGACCAACCCCGTCTACCGCGGTTCGGTGCTTCCGAAGGGCAATCTCGGTTTCTCCAACGAGTTCTCCTACAAGGGTGTGACCCTCGGCTTCCTCCTCACGGCCCGTCTGGGCGGCATTGTGATGAGCCAGACGCAGGCCTATCTCGACCAGTTTGGCGTGTCGAAGGCTTCCGCCAAGGCCCGCGACAACGGCGGTATCGCCGTGAACAGCGGCAAGGTCGACGCCGAAGGCTATTACGCCGTGGTCGGTGGCGGCAATCCGATATGGTCGGAATACATCTACAGCGCCACCAACGCCCGCTTGCAAGAGGCCCATCTCAGCTACACGCTGCCCAAGAGCCTGCTCAAGACCGTGCGCGTGACCCTCGGACTGACGGCCCACAACCTCTTCATGCTCTACAAGAAGGCGCCGTTCGACCCAGAGTCGACAGCCTCCACAGGCACCTATTACCAGGGATTCGACTACTTCATGCAGCCCAGTCTCCGCTCCTTGGGCTTCAACGTGAACGTGAAATTCTAACATGTAAAACAGTAATTTAGAAATCATGACAATGATGAAAAAACATATTCGTGGCGCAGCCGCCATCAGTTTGATTGCCTTGATGGGCCTGGGAAGCCTCTCGTCGTGCACGGCTGGCTTTGAAGAAGCCAACCGTCCGGGCAACGCCACCTCGGCTGAAGAGCTGGGACGGGACAACTATACCGTAGGTTCTTTCCTTGTACAGATGCAGAATGCCGTGTTCCCGGAGCAGGAGAACGCCTATCAGATGGACGAAGACCTCATCGGAAACTATCTCGGACGCTATTTCACCTATGTGAACCACGGGTTCAACAGCGCCAACTTCGCCACCATGAACGCTCCGGCGGGCTGGGTGAACTGGCCTTTCAAGAACATCACGCCCAAGTTCGTGTCGGCGTTCAAGGAGATTGAGCGTCTCGGCGAGGGCCGCAAGGACATCAACTATGCGTGGGCGCTCATCCTCAGGGCACAGGGCTATCTGCGGCTGACCGACAAGTACGGCCCGTTCCCCATCGGTTTGGAGAAGGACGCCAATGCCTATTCGTCGCAGGAAGCCATCTACAACAAGCTGATTGCCGACCTCGACGAGGCTTCGGAGATACTGAAGACGGCGATGGCAGGCAACGAAGGCCTGGTTGTTAGCGCCATGTATGACAAGGTTTATGGCGGAAAGATGGCCAACTGGCGCCGCTTTGCCCATTCGCTGAAGCTCCGTATGGCCATCCGCATGCGCTTCGCCGACCCCGAGAAGGCCGAGAAGTATGGCGAGGAAGCCGTTGCCGCGGGTGTCATTGAGCAGAACGACCAGAACTGTACCATCGCTTACGTACCGCTGGGACTGCACAAGACTTCCGTGGAGTGGGGCGACAGCCGTGCCTGCGCCGACATCGAGAGCTATATGAACGGCTATAATGACCCGCGCTTGACGAAGTATTTCAAGGACGTGGAGAAGCGTCCGGCAGGTGGAAGAGCCATCGTCGGCTGTCGGGCCGGTGCTAAGATTGGCAACAAGTCGGTGGCTACGCCCATCTATTCGGCCGCCAATGTGGAGACCAACACCCGCGGTGTCTGGCTCACCGCCGCTGAAATGGCTTTCTGTCGGGCCGAAGGGGCCATGGCGGGCTGGGCCAACATGGGCCGTTCCGCACGTGAATGGTACGAAGAAGGCATACGCCTTTCGTTCAAGCAGTGGGGAGCCGGTGACGCCAGTGAGTATATCTGGAACGGTTGGCGCCAACCTGGTTCCTACAACGACGCCGAAGGTGGCTTCGGAAGCAATGCCCCTGCGGTGAGCAACATCACCGTCATGTGGCAGGACAACGACTCGGAAGAACGGAAACTGGAGCGTCTGATTGTGCAGAAGTGGATTGCGCTCTTCCCCGACGGGCAGGAGGCATGGAACGAAATACGCCGAACGGGCTATCCGAAGGTGTTCCCCGTGGAGCAGGGAACAGGCTCCTACAACATGAATGTGCCCAATCGCATTCCGTTCTCCAGTACCGAAATTACGGAGAATCCCGAGAATCTGGAGAAGGCCAAGCTGCTTTTGGGCGGCAAAGACGACTACGCTACCATGATGTGGTGGCAGAGAGCGAAACATTCCAAGTAACTTATATCATAACGAAAATAGAAATGAAGAAGCTATATAAGAAAGTTCTGTTGACCGCCGGCGTCATTCTGAGCATGACCGCGTGTAGCGACGCCCTCGACACGGAAATCAAGGATCCGGCCAATCTGACCGTGACCAACCGCAGCGAAGCCTACTATGCGCGGCTCCGCGACTACAAGAAGAGCGACCATCCCGTAGCGATGGGCTGGTTTGGTGGCTGGACGGGGCGCAGCGCGTCGTTGAAAAGTTCGCTCGCGGGTCTCCCCGACAGCGTCGACTTCGTGTCGCTGTGGGGCAACTGGAAGAATCCCACCGAGTCGCAGAAGGAAGATTTGAAGTTCGTTCAGGAGAAAAAAGGCACCAAAGTGCTCATCTGCTGGCAGATACATGACATTGGCGACCAGCTCACACCCGAGGAGCCGGCCGGTTGGAAAGAAAAGAATCCCGGCAAAAACTTCCGCCACGAGTTCTGGGGATGGGGCTATGAACCCGAGCAACAGAAGAAAGCTGTGGAGAAATATGCCCGCGCCATCCTTGATACTATTGCCAAGTACAACTACGACGGCTTTGATTTCGACGCTGAACCGTATATTCCTCAGATTGGATTCCAGCCCCAGGAAGAACTGTGGAAAGCACAAGGCATGATGAGTTACTTCATCGAATTGCTCTCCAAGGAACTGGGGCCGCGCTCGGGCACAGGCAAGCTGCTCGTTGTCGACGGTATGCCGGAGGCTATCGAGGCCAAGATGCACGACTGTTTCGACTACTTTATCCTACAGGTTTACCACAACAGCAACTCTGGCTATAAGGACGCGTCGTCTTTCCAAGGACGTTTTGATACGCAGTATCAGCACTACAAGAATGTCATGACACCCGAGCAGCTCTGCAAGAAGATTATTATGACTGAGAACTTCGAGGACGGTGCTAACATCGAAAGCCTGCGCATCAAGTTGGCCGTAGGACAGCAACACCGGCACGACTATGACGGACTGGCTGCCGCCAACATGTTGCGGTGGGTGACAACCAGCACGAACATCAACACCGGACAGGTTTATCAACTGCCCGAAAACGAGCAATACTGGGGCGCCCGCAGCGTGATAGCCTACGCTTTGTGGAATCCCACCATCAACGGCGTGACCTATCGGAAGGGCGGTCTCGGCACTTTCCACATGGAATATGAATACGACAAGGAGGGAACTATCAATACCTATCCCTGTCTGCGCGCAGCCATCCAACTGCAAAATCCTAACAATAAATAATCGATTAACAAGAAAGAAACATGCGTCAATTTTTCTATCATAAGACAATTCTGGCCCTTTGCGCATTGGGAATCATGACAGCCACATCGTGTGAGGACGCCAAATACACCGCACTCGAAGACCAGGCGTTCATCGACCAGACCAAGACCAACGGCAATACCAGCCGCAAGGTGGTGGTGGAAGACAAGGGAGAGACGACCGCCAGCTTCAAGGTGCAGCTCTCGGCACCCACCGGTGAGGACTGCTCTTTCGGTCTGGTCATCGACCAGGAGGCCCTCGACCGTTACAACAAGGACAATTTCACCAGTTACAAAGTGATGGACCAGACCGGTTATACCTTGTCTGCAAAGGACATCAAGATAGCTAAAGGCGAGAGCCAGTCGGCCTTGGTAGACATCAAGGTGAAGCCTTTCACGGAAGAACAGAAGAAAGCCGCGGTCAAGCTGGCTCTGCCGTTGAAGCTCGTCAGCAAAGACGGAAAGAAGGAAGTGTTGGCTTCGGGCGGCTCCATCGTCTATCTTTTTGACAATGTTGTGCGCCAGCCTGTGCCGACATACAACAAGGACAACGTGATTAAATTTGAACTGAAAGAAGACTTGGAGCTCACCGAGTGGAGCGTGGAGTACTGCGTCAACATCAGTGATCTGGGCACCCATCTTGGTGAAAAGAACAACCAGCAGCTCTTCTGCGGCTGGGGCGCGGACGACGGAGAAATCTTCTCGCGCTTCGGCGACGCCCCTATCGAGGGCAACCGCATGAATATCAAGACCCAGGGACAGCAGCTCAACAGCAACATGAAGTTCTCTACGAATACCTGGTACCACATCGCCATCGTTTGTTCAGGCTCTTCGTTGAAGCTCTATGTCAACGGCGTACTTGACAACAGCGTGCCTCTGCCGGGCAAGGTGACCAAGATCAGAAAGAACAACGTGTGGTTCGGCAACAGCAACGAACGTCCGCAATGGCTCAAAGCCAACGTGAAAGTAAGCGAATGCCGCCTCTGGAAGCGTGCGCTTCCCGTGTCGCAGATTGTCAACAACATGTATGCAGTCGACCCGGCTTCCCCCGGTCTCTTTGCTTATTTCAAGTTCAATGAGGGCAGCGGCGATACTTTCAAAGACGCGACAAAGAACGGTAACACGGCCAAAGCTGACGGCAATGGTGGTATTCAATGGGAACAAAACGTGAGAATCGATGGTAAATAAAATCTTGTAAGCAATAATCAAAATGAAAACAAACAACATACAGAATACACTCAAGGCCTTGTCGGCAGCACTATTGCTGCCCTTGGCCCTGACCGCCTGCCAGAGTGAGCCGGAAGTCGGTTCGACGCTCTATCCTTCGGAGGACAACGACAACAAGACGGTGGCTTATATCGACAACAATCTTTACAATCCGAAGAATGCGATGAAGACCCTCTATGCCCAGGCCGGAACTTCGACAAACCTTGAGATTCCGGGCGATACAATGCGGGTACATGTGCGTTTGACGGCGGTTGCTGACAAGGACTTGACCTTCAATCTCAAGGTGGACAACGCCAGGCTTACCCAGTCTGAGACTGAAAATGCCCAGGTGGTGGGCGATGAGGCCTACAAGTTGGAGTGCACGACGGTGACAGTGAAGCAAGGAAAGTTGCAGTCTGACGAGCCTTTCGTGGTGGTTTTGAACGACAAGTCGAAGGCGTTGCTTAACTTGAAAGAGGGCACGCACGGCCTGACAGCCTTCTCTTTCGACAGTGCCGATGGTGTCAAGACCAGCGAGAAATACAATACCTTCAAATGGGAATTGAACAAAGAAGTGCGTTGGGTGAACCCGAGCGGCAAGGTTGACGACCTGAAGCAGATCGATGTCAAGGACTATGACGTACAGACACCGTACGGACCATCCAACGATTTGAGTGATAATGACAAGATAACATTTGGAAGGTCTCTCATTGGTACAGACAAGCAAGACTGGTTGCGTGTCAACCTGCATGCGGAGGCACCTATCGCAGCCATTCAGCTTACACCTGCCGGAATGGTTTGGGGCGAACGCCTTTTCAATTTCTTCATGAAAGAAGTGGAAATTCTTGGTTCCAATGATGGAGAAAACTATTTCCGTCTGGGTTTCGCCACCTGTCCTTTCCGTCCGACGGCAGCTCAGGAGCCGTGGAACATCGTGTTCTATTCCGCGCAAACGGTCAAGTTTCTGGGCATTCGTACAATTTCTACATTCTCGTCTACCCAGGAAAACAATCCGGTCTTCGTCTCTGAGATGAAGCTTTACAAGTAAGTTGAAACCTCGTTTTCGAGGAATGATTGACAGGGGCACGCCCCACGTTTTCTGAAAGCAGTCCTTTTGCAAGCTAAAAGGGCTGCTTTTAGCTTGTAACCGGCCTGCTTTTGCGACGTAAAAGGCCTGCTTCTGCGACGTGGAAAGGCTGCTGCTACAATATGGACAGGCAGCTCCTGCTTTTCTTTCCACCTGCCTTTACACTTTCCCCATTGCACATTTCAAACTTCACATTTCACATTCCTCATTCCACATTCCCCATTTGTTTTATCGTTAAAAATACTAAATTAGAAGGACTTGGATGGCGTTTTCGTCCGAAATGAGTAACTTTACTCATCAAAATCTCTAATCGTGTGCATGATCAATGGAAATGACAGAAGATGAATTTAGGCTGGTCTTCAGGGAGTTTTATCCCGGCATGGCTTATTATGCAGCACATTTGGTAGACGATGACGACGTGAAAGACATTGTGCAGGAGGCCTTTGTCGAACTGTGGAAGCGGCGCGAAAGCATGTCCGACACCGACCACATGAAGGCGTTTCTCTACAAGACCGTCTATACAAGAGCACTCAACCTGATGAAGCACAGGGCTGTCGTGAAGGGGTACAGCGAGGCGCATAAGGACTTGGAAGCCCGCAGGATGGACTTCTACAGGCCAGAACTCAACGACGTGATGCGCCATGTTGAAAGCAAGGAACTGCGCGGACAAATCGAAGCCGCCATCTCCGAACTGCCCGACAAGCGGCGCCAGGCCTTTGTGATGAGCTACCTGCACGGCATGAAAAACAAGGAAATATCCGAAGTCATGGATGTTTCAGTCCGCACGGTCGACGTCCACATCTACAAGGCGCTGCTCTATTTGCGCGACAGGTTGGCGTTCTTGAAACGCGAATAACATTTTTTTTAGTTTTCGAGTAAGTTGTTTTATCACTCCGGTTGTTATATATATAAAAAGGTATAAGATTGACGACAGGAGACGAAAAGAAGAAAGAAGTCATGAATTTCAAGGTTATAAAGGATTATGTTTTAGGGAAAGGCGCGCCTGAAGACGAGCGACGGCTTGACGACTGGCTTGGCCGATCGAAGGAAAACGAACGTTTGCTCTTCGGTGCCGAGCTGCTCTATCATGAGGGGCGTGGCGATTACGACCGCGGAATGGCCGATGCGGCCAAGGTCGAGGCCTCGCTCTTCGCCGAAATCAATAGGTTGGAAGAACGCCGTGGGAAGGTGCGCCGTTTGAAATTCATGCGCTATGCCGCTGTGGCCCTCATCGTGTTGGTGGGTGGCGCGGCGGCTTTGTGGTTGCGTTACGGCAGTCCGCGCATGGTCGACGTGACCGCTTCGCACGGCGTGTTGGCCCTGACGCTGCCCGACAGCACGAAGGTGTGGCTCAACCGCGGGGCGACGCTCCGCTATCCGGAGGAGTTCGGCGACGACAAACGCCATGTGGAACTCGATGGTGAGGCCCTGTTCAGCGTGACGAAAGACCCGCAGAAGCCGTTCGTCGTCAGCAGCGACGGGGTTCAGACCAAGGTGTTGGGCACCGTTTTCGACTTCAAGACGAATGTCGGAAACCATCAGGAAGAAGTGAGTCTGTTGGAAGGAAAGCTCGAAATAACCGGCAGTCACGGCGAGGGGAAGGTCATCATACAGCCCAATCAGAAAGCCGTGGTCGACAAGCGCAGCCACACCATGGAAGTGAAAAACGTCTATGCCCCGCTGGAAGCCGTGTGGCACGATGGCATGATTCCATTCGCCAACATGTCGATAGCCGACATCGCCCATGTGCTGGGGCGGTTCTATCAGGTGGAAATCAGCCTGGCAGGCAACATGGACCGCCGCCAGACCTACTCGGGATACATCCGCCGGACGGATTCCATCGAATCGGTGTTGAACGCATTGATGTATTCCATCCCGTTCCGTTACCACAAAACGGGTGACAAGATATGGCTTACAAGAAAATGATGACGGCCCTGCATCCGCCGTTGCAGGCATATAGTCGGGCGTTAGGAAGACGGGCGACCCGTCAGCGCGCCACCCCTCAACTTCAATAGGACGCCGTGCAGCGTATGCCCGCGGCCCTTACGCGGTCGCGGATGGCGTCGAGTTCTTCGCGCGAAGCCTTTTGCAGCAGTCGGTCGGGCGTCTCCCGGTCGATGGTGTAGACCATGACTTCAGCCGGCCGGATGGCTTTCACGGCCTCAAGCCACGGCGCCACATGGCTTTCGCCGGTGTTGTCGACACTGACGGGGCTGCCGTCTATTTCCGTCGTGCCCTTCATGAACATCGACTGAATGATGACATGCCCGTTGAAAGCCTTCAGTCCTTCAACGATCCGCTCCACCTGAAAGGATGATTGCACGGGGCGGTCGACCCTACGGATATACTCCATATCCACCGTATCAAGCTTCTGAATGTTGTTGTCCACCTTCATGAGCGCGTCACGAACCCGCTCGTTGAAGATGAACGTGGCGTTGCTGAGCACGCTGACCTTGGCGTCGGGACAGTGACGGTCGCGCAGCGCGATGGTGTCGGCGATGATATGGTCGAAATCGGGATGGCCCGTGGGCTCGCCGTTGCCCGCGAACGTCAGCACGTCGGGGCGTTGGCCGTCCTGCCGCATCTGCAGCAGGGTGGCTTCCAGTGCCTGCTTCACCGCCTCGCGGGTGGGCCGCTTCAGGTGGGGGACATGGTCTTTGTTGAAACCGCATTCGCAGTATATGCAGTCGAACGTGCACACCTTGCCGTCGGCAGGCATGAGGTTGATGCCCAGAGAAATGCCCAATCGACGGCTGTGGACGGGGCCGAAGATGGGAGAGGGATAGAGGATGGTGCTCATGTGGAGTGAGGAATGTGAAATGTGAAGTGAGGAATGTGCAATGCGGGGTGAGGAATGGTGTTGTGCAAAGGTAATCAATTTTTTCGGGGGCATGGAACTTGCTGTTTGATAATTGGTTAATATGCGTTAAACAAGTTGTTGATGCCGCCTAATTTGCTTACTTTTGCACTTGATTCGGATGATTATAGCCTTTTTGCAAAATGGGAAATAAGCGCAAGAACACCGGCAACCGTCAGGGATTGCAGGTCGTTACTCTTTGTATCAGTACCGCCATGGTGCTGATTTTGTTGGGATTGGTCGTGTTCTCGGTGCTGACAGCCCGCAATCTCTCCGATTACGTGAAGGAAAACCTGACCGTCACCATGATGTTGGAAGACGACATGACCAATCCGGAAGCCCTTCAGCTGTGCCGAAACCTGCGTGCGCGCCGTTACATCAGCAGTCTCCATTACGTCAGCAAGCAGCAGGCACTGAAGGAACAGACCGCCGCCATGGGGACAGACCCGACGGAATTCATCGGCACCAACCCTTTTCTGGGTTCCATTGAGGTGAATCTAAAAGCCGATTATGCCAACAGCGACTCGCTACGTTGGATAGAAAAGGAACTGAAGAAATACCCGAAAGTGGGCGACATCACCTATCAGCAGGACTTGATGGACAGCGTGAATGACAACCTCCGGAAGATAAGTATCGTATTGTTGATACTCGCCGGACTGCTCACCTTCGTGTCATTCTCATTAATCAACAACACCGTCAGACTTGGAATCTACGCCCGCCGCTTCTCCATCCATACGATGAAGTTGGTCGGCGCGTCGTGGAGGTTCATACGACGGCCCTTCGTCTGCCGTGCGGTCGTCGTGGGATTGGTGGCCGCCCTGATAGCAGTGGTGGTCTTGGCAGGCTGCGTCTACGCGCTGGTGCAGTACGAACCCGACGCCATGACGGTCATCACGTGGGAGGTGATGGCGGTGACGGCGGCCTCGGTGTTCCTCTCGGGAATTGTCATTACGGCCGTCTGCTCCAGCATTTCGGTCAACAAGTTCTTGAGAATGAAGGCCGGAGAGCTTTATAAAATATGACTCCAGCCTGCAAACGCTCGGTGCCCCTTTCATAGAAATCAAAGAAACAGAAAACAATGGATAAGAGAAACTTCGCTTTCGACAAGACCAACTTCATTTTGTTGGCTGTCGGGATGGCCGTAGTCATCATCGGCTTTATATTGATGAGTGGCGGTGAATCGACCGACCAGGCTTACGACCCGTCGATATTCAGCGCCATGCGGATCAAAGTGGCGCCCGTCGTCACGTTCTTGGGCTTCGTCTCCATGATTTATGCCGTCATCCGCAAACCCAAAGACACGAAAGCAGAATAATGGACATCATACAGACGATCGTCATCGCAATCATAGAAGGGCTGACCGAGTTTCTTCCTGTTTCTTCGACGGGCCACATGATCATCACCCAAAACCTGTTGGGAGTGCCGCAGAGTGACCCTTTCGTACACGCGTTCACGTTCATCATCCAGTTTGGCGCCATCCTTTCGGTGGTGTGTCTCTACTGGAAACGCTTCTTCAGCATAGACCATACGCCGGTGCCGGAGTTTGCCGAGATGGCACTTTGGCAGCGGGCAGAGCATTCTCTTGCCGCAAACGCGTGGCACAGACTGAAGAAATGCTTTTATTGGCTGCGCCACCGCCTGTCGTTCTATTGGCTGCTGCTGGTGGGAGTGCTGCCCGCCGTCATCGTGGGGCTGGTCGCCAAGAAGAGCGGACTGCTCGACTGGCTGCTCGACAGCGTGGAAGTGGTGGCCGTGACATTGGTGTTGGGTGGCGTGTTCATGCTCTTTTGCGACCGCATCTTCAACAAAGGCGTGGACGAGAACACGGTGGATTGGAAGCGTGCGTTCAAGATTGGCTGCTTCCAATGCCTGTCGGTCATCCCCGGAATGAGCCGAAGTATGGCCACTATCGTGGGCGGTATGCAGCAAAAGCTCACCCGCAAACGGGCGGCGGAGTTTTCGTTCTTCCTGGCCGTGCCCACGATGGCCGGCGCGACGCTGCTGGATTTGCTTGAGATGTTCGGCGAAGAAGCGACTTGGGCGACCACGGAGAACATCGAACTTCTGCTCTTGGGCTGCCTCATCGCTTTCATTGTGGCCCTGTTTGCCATGAAATGGTTTGTCGGTTTCCTTACGAAATACGGGTTCAAGGCTTTCGGTTGGTACCGCATCGTCGTGGGACTCGTCATCCTCATCATGCTGGCCACGGGCCACTCACTTGTAATGGTCGACTAAATGGACTTCAGGACAGGTGAAATCTTTGCCATCGACAAGCCTTACCGCATGTCGAGCTTCGGTGCCTTGGCCCATGTGCGCTATCTTCTTTCGCATCGTTTGGGCTATAAAATCAAGATAGGGCATGCCGGAACACTCGACCCTTTGGCAACCGGCGTGCTGATATTGTGTACCGGGAAGGCCACCAAGCAGATTGAGAAGCTGCAGGCCCACACCAAGGAATATATAGCCGTGATGCAGCTCGGGGCCACAACGCCAAGCTACGACATGGAGCATCCCGTCAACGAAACTTATCCCACGGAAGGGATTAAGCGAGAGGTGGTCATGGAAACGTTGCCCCGGTTCATCGGCGACATCGAACAGGTGCCGCCCACCTACAGTGCCGTGAAGGTGAAGGGCGACCGTGCCTATCAGCTGCGGCGTGACGGCCAGGAGGTGAAGCTGAAGCCGAAACTGGTCCATGTCGACGAAATTGAACTGTTGGACTTCGACGCCCGGCAGATGAGATTGCGCCTGCGGGTGGTCTGTGGCAAAGGAACTTATATCCGGGCGTTGGCCAGAGACCTGGGGAGAGCCTTGCGGAGCGGGGCCTACCTGACCGAACTTTGCAGGACACGGGTGGGCGATTACGGATTAGACACGTGCGTCCCGTTCGACAACTTCGAACAGTGGATGGACGAACAACAATTAACAAAGGAGAAAACAATATAATATGAAGCTATCACAATTTGACTTTAAGCTGCCGAAAGAACAGGTTGCGCTGTATCCTCATAGCATTTATCGCGAATTTGAAAACGAGAACGGCCAGAAGGAAACGTTCCGCATCAGTCGCCGAGACGAAGCACGCATGATGGTGCTGCACCGCAAGTCGCAGACGATCGACATGTATCGGAAGGACGAAAAGGGCAATCCGATGGAAGGACAGTATATCGAATTCCGTGATATCCTCAATTATTTTGAAGAGGGCGACACCTTCATCTTCAACGACACCAAGGTTTTCCCGGCCCGTCTGTACGGAACGAAGGAGAAGACGGACGCCAAGATTGAAGTCTTCCTGCTGCGTGAGCTGAACGAGGAGATGCGGTTGTGGGACGTTCTCGTGGAGCCTGCCCGCAAAATCCGCATTGGCAACAAGCTGTTCTTCGACGAGTCGGGCACGATGGTGGCCGAAGTCATCGACAATACGACCAGCCGTGGACGCACCCTTCGCTTCCTGTATGACTGCCCGCACGATGAGTTCAAGCGCGAACTGTTCAGTTTGGGCGAGTCGCCGCTGCCACGTTATATATTGGACAGCAGGCCGATGCGCGACACGGAGGAGACCGTTCATGCCGACGCGGAGGACATGGCAGACTTCCAGACGATATACGCCAAGACCGAAGGAGCGGTCACCGCTCCAGCCACGGGGCTGCACTTCACGCGTGAACTGATGAAGCGCATGGAGATCTTGGGTATCAACGAGGCCTACATCACCTTGCATTGCGGCCTGGGAAACTTCAACGCGATAGAGGTGGAAGACTTGACCAAGCACAAGATGGACTCGGAACAGATGGTCATCGACAAGGAAGCGTGCGACGTGGTCAATGCCGCCAAGGCCGCCGGACGCCGTGTGTGCGCCATCGGAACGAGCGTTGTGAAGGCGACGGAGACGGCCGTGGGCACGGACGGCCTGCTGAAGGAGTATGATGGCTGGACGAACAAGTTCATTTTTCCGCCTTACGACTTCGGATTGGCCAACAATATGGTCGCCAATTTCTATCATCCTTTGTCGACATTGGTCATGGAAACTGCCGCTTTCGGTGGATATGACATCGTGATGGAAGCCTATCATCTGGCCGTGGAACATGGCTACATGTTCGGATGTTTCGGCGACGCTTTGTTGATTTTAGACGATTGAAACTGTGCATACGGCTTATTTGGGCTTAGGCTCCAACCTGGGAAACCGGAAGCGCAACATGCTGGACGCCGTGACATTGCTCAATGAATACGTGGGCGAAGTCGTGTCGTCGTCGTCTTATTACGAGTCGGAACCCTGGGGCTTTGATTCCCCGAACAAGTTCATCAACATGTGTGTGCGGGTGAGTACGCCCCTGTCACCCGACCAACTCTTGGCGGCCACGCAGCGTGTGGAGCGTTTGTTGGGCAGGACGGAGAAGAGCCGGCACGGCATTTATGAAGACCGAATCATCGACATAGACATCCTCCTTTTCGACGATGTCCATGTCGATGCTCCCAATTTGACCATTCCACACCCCCAAATGCACGAGCGCGACTTCGTGATGGTGCCTCTCCGTGAAGTGCTTGAGGGGTAGAAGGAGGGCAAGGCCTTATTCTTTTATCACCAGCGTCATTTCTTCGGCATTGAATCTCACGTCATGGCGGGCCACGTAGCGGGCGAGGGTGCCGTCGGAGGCCAGTTGGCGGGGCGTGCCCATGACGAGTTGGCGGTCGGACATCAGCCAAAGCTCGTCGGACAGCTGCATCGAAAGCTCCAGGTCGTGCGACGAAAGGAAGATGGTCTTCTCGTTTTCATGAGCCAGACGACGAAGCAATTGCATCGTCTCCACTTTGCTCGGGAAGTCGAGAAAGGCCGTGGGTTCGTCCAGGATGATGATTGGCGTCTGCTGGGCCAGGGCCTTGGCAATCATCACCTTTTGTCGTTCGCCGTCGCTCAGCGTGCTTGTCATGCGGTGGGCGAAGGCTTCAAGGCCCACCAAGCGCATCGCTTCGTCCACGGCCTGTCGGTCTTCGGCACGCAACCGCCCCCAGAAGTCGGTGTAAGGAGAGCGTCCCAGCGCGATGAGTTCGTCCACCCGCATGTTCTGTACCTGCGGTTTGCCCGTGAGAACGACGCTGACCAGGCGTGCGAAATCAGTCCTGGTGTAGGAAGAAAGGGAGTGCCCCAGCAGCAAGATGCGGCCGTCAAGCGGCGTCAGAAAGCCAGCCAAGGTGCGCAGCAGGGTTGACTTGCCCACGCCGTTGCGCCCCAAGAGACAGGTGAGTCGGCCGCTGTGAATCGACGCGTCGAGGCCGGTGGCCACGACATGGCGTGTCTTTCCGTGCGCATAACCTATGGACAAACGCTCAAGGCGGATGGTTTCTTGCATGCGGGCAAAGATAGGTTAAAAGCCATGAACCGCAAAATGGATTCCCACAATTTATTTTAAATGATGTTAGTAGGCGGAAAGCCGGGTTGCATCTTCATCTTATTTTCCGTAAGTTTGCAGCAAGTATAAATCTATTGAACAATGAAAAAACTGCTGATACTGCTGCTGTTGTGTTGCGGCGCATTGACCGTGGGCGCTTTCGAAGGCAACTTTGAGGCGAAGCGCAACGTGCTGGATGGGGGCTACAACTTCTGGATCTACACGCCATCGGACTACGAGAGCGACACGCATCCGCTGCCCTTGATGATATTCCTGCACGGCGCCAGCCTCTGCGGCAACAATCTCGACCGCGTGCGGCGTTACGGCGTGCTCGACGCCATCGAGCGGGGCAAGCGCATTCCCATGCTGGTGGTGGCGCCACAGAACCCCGGCGGCGCGTGGAACCCTGCCAAACTCAACGACATGTTGCAGTGGGTTGAGGCCAACTACAGGGTCGATACGACGCGTGTCTACGTGCTCGGGATGAGTCTCGGCGGCTATGGCACGATGGATTTTGTCGGTACCTATCCCGAGAAAGTGGCCGCGGCCATGGCGCTCTGCGGCGGTTGCTCGCTCAAGGACGTGAGCGGTTTGGGCCAGGTGCCGCTGTGGATCATGCACGGAACGGCCGATCGTGCGGTCTCGGTACAGCAGTCGAAGCGTGTGGTGAGCCAGCTGGAGCAGAGTGGCAACGACAAACTGTTGCGCTATTTCTGGGTGAAAGGCGCCTCGCACGGCACCTTGGCCCGCCTCTTCTACATGCAGAAGACCTACGACTGGCTCGTGGGACACTCCACAAAAGACAACCCGCGCGACGCCGACCGCAGCTTTACCATTGACGAAAGCGACATCCGACAGTCGTATCGGGAAATGAGAGTCCTCCCGGAGGATTACGAGAAGGACTGAAGGGAATGAGAAATGGGGAATGTGAAGTGTGAAATGTGAAGTGGGGAATGTGAAGTGAGAAGTGTGAAATGTGAAGTGTGAAGTTTGAAATGTGCAACGTGGAAAGCGGAAAGGCTGGTGGAAGAAAAGCAGGAGCTGCCTGTCCATATTGTAGCAGCAGCCTTTCCACGTCGCAAAAGCAGTCCTTTTACGTTGCAAAAGCAGCCCGTTTACAACGCCAAAGGGCAGCTTTCACGTCGCAAAAGCAGGCCGTTTGATAAGTCCCGTTTGGTTTATTGTAACATAATCATGGTGCATTGTGCATGCAACCGCTAAGGCGGTGGTGCGCAGTACACCATGATTATGTCCCCATGAGCCATTGGATATCAAGAAATGCCTGTCACAGCCCGCGCAGGAGGTGAAGCCAGCGGCTTCATCGCTCGATAACCCCTGGTCAGCTCTGCGAAGCGGAGTGACCAGGGGATAGAAGACCAAACGGAAATCGACCCTGTAAGGGTCGCCCAAAGACAGCCGTGATGATGGTGGGCGACCCCTCCAGGGTCGACGGATGGGTGGCGGGCACACCACCCCCGGTCATCCTGCGGCATGACCGGGGGTTACGGAGAGGTGAAGCCTCTGGCTTCAACACCCGCATGAAAGCCTCGGGGGCCGGCATGCGAGCCTGCGCTCCCGCCATCAAGGGGCAGCCGCCCGCTCCCATGACCATCCTATCACCCTTGCAGCTCGTGCCTCCGCATGCTTCAAAATCAATTGACAATTCCGACGGCTCATCCTTTATACCCAGCAATATCCACCATAAACATAAAAAGGCCAAGACCTTCGGCCTAGCTTTCTCTGTCACTGGCCAGGCAGGGTAGCTCGCTTCGCTCGCAACCATGCCCTCTAAAAGGATCAACCGCCAAGGCGGTAGTGCGCAGTGCACCATGGCTATGCTCCTATAAACTGGCCGAACTCATTCCCCACACTGCCCATTTCCCACTTCCCATTCCTCACTTCCCATTCCAAAAATCAGGGCTTTTGCAAAGTGGTCGGGCTGCAAAAAAATCCGGCCATCTACTCCTTATGTCGTGATTTTTATATAATTTTGCATCATTGGGAAAGGTTCCGCGGCCGGAACGTTTCTTTTTATTGTCGTATGAAACAGTCATTGACCGGCATGATGGAGCGAATGTAACATTAATTGTAAATAATATAGATTTCATGTTGAACTTCAAACACGTTGTTTTGTGTGCGAGCCTGTCGCTCGCGCTATTCAGTTCTTGTAAATCGCATTACAGGTTGTCGTCCATCGAGCGCACCCGACTGCTCGTGGACAGCCGTTATGATGCGCATCCCGACCGTGATGCCATGCAGTTCATTGCGAAGTATCAGCCCCAAGTCGACTCGCTGATGAGCCCGGTGGTGGGCTATGCCGCGACGGACATGGCCGTGCGGCAGCCCGAAAGCAACCTGTCGAACCTGCTGGCGGACATCCTGGTGTGGGCCGGACGCCCCTTTCATGAGACTCCCGACTTCTCCGTCTACAACATGGGAGGTATCAGGGCCGCGCTGTCGAAGGGCAAAGTGACTTATGGCGACGTGCTTGAGGTGGCGCCGTTTGAAAACAAGATATGCTTCATGACGCTCTCCGGAGAGAAGGTGCTGGAGCTGTTCAGGCAGGTGGCGGCCCTTGGCGGTGAGGGAGTCAGCCACGGGGTGGAGATGGTCATCGGCCCGGACGGGAAGTTGGAGAGCCTCAAGCTGCATGGCAAACCTGTCGACCCGGCCGCATCCTATCGGCTGGCGACGCTGGACTACCTGGCCCAGGGCAACGACGGAATGACCGCATTCAAGGCCGGAACCGACTTGGTTTCGCCCAAGGAAGACAAGAACAACGTCCGCTTTCTCATCATGGACTACTTCCGTGAGCAGATGAAGGCCGGCCGACAGGTCGACGCGAAGGTGGAAGGAAGGATTATCCGTAAACGCTAACAGACAAATATCAAGATGATGAAAGCGAAATATCTCTTTATTCTCGTGCTGTTCGCATTCATGGCGAACGCCTTCGCACAGAAACGGCTGGTGATATTGCACACCAACGACACGCACAGTACCATCTTCCCGCTCCATGCCAACCTCGCCGACACGATGAAAGCGGGGCGCGGCGGCTACATGCGCAGGGTCGCATTGCTCGAACGGGAGCGCAAGGCCGAGCCCGACCTGCTGCTCTTCGATAGCGGCGACTTCTCGCAGGGGTCGCCTTATTACACAATGTTCAAGGGCGAAGTGGAGATTGGTTTGATGAACATGATGCGCTACGACGCGGCGGTCATCGGCAACCACGAGTTTGATTTCGGGCTCGACAACATGGCCCGAATCTTCCGGATGGCCAAGTTTCCCATCCTGTGTGCCAACTATGACTTCACGGGAACGCCCGTCGAAGGACTGGTGAAGCCCTATGTGGTCTTGCGTCGCAATGGGTTGAAGATCGGCGTTTTCGGCCTTTCGCCAAAGATGGAAGGGCTGGTGGACACCGCGAAGTGCCATGGCGTGAAGTTCATGGACCCCGTCGAGGTGGGGCAGAAGATGGTGGACTTGCTCAGAAAGCAGAACTGCGACCTCGTCATCTGCCTGTCCCACCTGGGCTGGAAGGTGAGGGGTGTCGGCGACAACGAAGTGATTCGCGGCACGCGGGGCATCGATTTGGTGCTCGGCGGCCACTCGCACACCTTTTTCACCAAGTTGGAATACGAGAAAGACCTGTCGGGCAAGGAGGTGCCGGTGGACCAGAACGGCAAGCATGCCATCTTTGTCGGCAAGATGGTGCTCGACATGGAGAAACGTTGATGGCCCAATTGTGATTCGTCCGCGCCTGTCTACTCGAAGTAGAAGCAGAGGGCGACGATGCGGGAGCGTGCTTCCTTCATGCTGTTGGCGTATGGAAGCATGCTCTTGTCTTTCAGTTTGCCTGCGTGTCCTTTGTCCAAGCAGTCCAGTAGGCCGAACATGAACTTGAGTTCGGGCCGCAGCTTGAAATAGGGGAGATATAGGTCGACGCCAAGTCCCAGTTCGGCGAAGATGTCGTAGGGTTTCAGTTTGATGTAGTCGTGGCTCTTGCCGTTCAGATTCAGCATGGGACTGACTCCGCCGACGACGTATGGTCGCGTGTTGTTGAACCGCGGACCGGCGAAGATCAGCTCTGCCGCCGTCGCGATATAGACCGTTTTCAGGTTTTGCCGGTGCTCCTCCACGACCTTTTCCGCTGTGCCGATGTCTTGAAACCTGATGTGCCTGCTGCCGAAAAAGAGCGTCGGCGCAATCCTGAACTGTAGGTTCTCGGTCAGCCGGTATTCGCCCAACACCCCCACGTGGAAGCCCGGGTCCCATCGGTTTTGGTCGGTGGTGATCAGTCTTTGCGCCTGTTCTCCGTCGTCGGAGACGATTGTCTGCATCCCCACGTTGGTGAGTTCAAGGTCTTGGACGTGCGTTCCCAGCTGGATTCCGAAGTGGAACTGGCGCAAGTCGGCGTATGGACGATTCTGTACGGTCTGTCTTTGTCCGGCCATTCTGCCCGCCAAGAGCAGCGAACAGGCGATGACGCAAATGATTCTTTTCATACTTATCTAACGTGCGCTTGGCCCTTTTATTATGTAGCCGAAGGCGTCTTGCGGGCAGTTGGGGCAACGTTTTTATATAAAAAATGTATAAAATTAATACCCATTAGTAGGTATTCTGATTTATTTGTGTATCTTTGTGCTCATAATTAATGGGTATTTCACCCTCTGTTCTTGTTCTATAAACTAATTAATTTAACTTTTATATTATGGCTTACGTTATTGGTGAAGACTGCATTGCTTGCGGTACATGTATTGACGAGTGCCCCGCCGGCGCTATTTCAGAAGGCGACATCTATTCAATCAACCCCGACATGTGTACGGAATGTGGCACATGTGCGGATGTTTGTCCTAACGAAGCAATTTCTCTTCCTTAAGGATTGAGTTGCAGACAACAGAACAAGCGGGGCGTTTGCTCCGCTTTTTTCGTGCCGTTCCCGACTGGGAATCAGGTTGTCGCGGCTCTCGCGGTTCGTCGAAAGAGGCCGATGGCAGCCATGCGGGGTCAAGAACGTTTCCGTTTCCACCAATAACTGCCGGCGGCCAGAAGCACGATGACCCCTGTGATGACGTAGGCCCAGACGTTCGTGACACGTGAGGTGGCCGTAAGCGTGTAGTCTTGTGGGATGAGTCGCTCACCCGTAAGATGGAAAGTGATGACGTTGTCGGTGATGTATGCACCGCCGGTGGCGCCATAAATGGTTCCGGGCATTTTGAGGGTGTAAGGGATTTTGAGGGTGAAAGGCTCTATTTGCTTCATGACGAGCTTGCTCAAAGCCGCGCCGAGCGGAGTGTCTTCGTCAAAGAAAGGGGCGTATGCCTCGGAATGGAAGAACGACGCAAAGAGTTTGTCCGTGCCCAAGAGCGCGTCTTCGCCTTTGCCGATGCAGAATTTGATGAGCGAATCCTTCTGCGCGATGAACTCTTCTCTGGGCAGGGGAGGGTTGGGGATGGCGTCATAGTTCCGCGCGATGAAGTCGAAAACGCAGGAAGCAAGGTTGTCGTTCAGCCATTTTGTGATAAGCGGCTCTATTTCCTGTAGTTTTGCGGCGGCTTCCGCACCATTCATTCCATCGAGAAGATTGGGTTCACCTGTGAACCAGTAGCTTGCTACCTCTGCCTTGGCATACTTCTCCAGCTGGATGGGAAAATGTTTTTTCAGGCTTTTGAACGTCTCGGAAAAGACATATTCTACGCCAGTTCGGGATAAGAAAGTACCCTAAAAAGTTGGTAATCTCGCTGTTTTTTGTAATTTTATAATTGAGAATCAATAACTTACAAAACA